>NZ_JTHP01000032.1 GCF_000943545.1 Paenibacillus terrae | reverse complement strand
TTTTTTTATGTTAATGATGCGGTCGAGAGGACTCGAACCTCCACGGGGGTTAGCCCACACGGACCTGAACCGTGCGCGTCTGCCAATTCCGCCACGACCGCATAGTATGTAATCATGCCGATGTTTATCTATCTAACAGGGCCATAAATAATGCCCAGTACATATAATCACCGTAATTAAGATTATATCGCCCATAGAGAATAAAAGCAAGCCATTTTTATATTATATTTTCTATATATAATTCCAGAAAACATGTGAAAACAACTGGATTTCTCATACCATATATGGTAATATGAACGCATCAGGAAAGGAGGTGCGTCAACATTAGTAATCAGATGTTGAACGTGTCCCTTACCCGGTCCGCCATTCTCTAATTCTCAGAGATGACGGAGGCGCGGGATACGGATCAAAGCTTTAAATAAGCGCCACGGGTAGAAAGACCGTCTACGGACGGTCTTTTTTATGTTAAACATCACACTATCGTAACAAGATTACATACTGGGAAAAGAGGTCATTCTATGTCTATTCGAGCGGGGAATGTGGAAGAGTTTAAAGAATTATCAGCTATATGGCTGGATGCTTCCATAGATGCCCATCATTTTATTGATCCACAATATTGGACATCACAGGTTGGCGAAATGGAAGACAAATACCTTCCTCTAGCTCAAAACTACGTTATTATACAGGATGATCACACTATTGGTGGCTTCGTTTCCATGATAGATGGATATTTGGCGGCCTTGTTTATACGAGTAGGTTCCCAACGAAAAGGCTATGGCAAGTTACTACTAGATTGGGTTAAGAAGCAATATGATCAGATCCAATTGAAAGTATACCAGTCCAACACGAAGGCATTTAACTTTTATACCAAAAATGGCTTTATCATTCAAGAGGAGTCCGTTGATCCAGAAACCCGTGAAAAGGAATTTGTAATGGTTTGGACAAAGCACAAGTAACATTAAGTTACATTATCTCAATGAAGCCAAAGGCTCTGCTCCCGTATAAATACGGTAAAAGCAGAGCTTTTATATTTTACATACACTAATATATATGTTCTCTCATTTCAGCCCGTAAACCTCGGTATATAAAATTTGTCTAAACGGCGCAAAATCCTGCTCTGTCAGCGCATACGGATAGCTCATAATTTGAAGCCTCAGATCGGCCTGTCCTTCCCTCAAAGGAGGCTGTACATACTCAAAATCGTTGAGATGGAATCCCAAGCGTTCATAAAAACCAATTCTTCTCCGAGTCCATTCATCCTCAGGTGGCTCAACCTCCAGCACTACCAGTTTATCGGACTGTGAAATAAATCTGCTCATGAGCTTTTTACCTAACCCGCCACCACGTATAGCCTGATCTACCGCAATATGCTCTACAAACCGAAAATGTGTAAATTCCCAGCCTGCCAGAAAAGCGATCGTATGCCCTTGCTCATCCTTTTCAGTGATTAAACGATAACAAGAATGAGTAAGCAGAGCCTTTTGCGACGCAAAGATTCTGCATTCCGTTTCAGGAAAAGAAGCTTCCATAATCGCATACACTTGTGAGAATTCAAGTTCATTCATTTTATATTCCCTGCTCCTTTAATTCTAACTTCCCTTTCCAGTTCAATTCAATCTGACCAAATCGTTGAATTCAATTTTCATACCTTGTGTAATTCCGTAAGCGTCAGCAAAATATGCTCCAATAGCTCCGGGATATCCTCCATCTGATCTTCATTAATTTGTCTAGAAAATCGAAGCTCAATCTTGTTTTGGTATGTAGTTGCCTTCTCCCCGTAAACAAAACTGAGCGTTTGGAGCGGCCTAAGATCCGGCTTCCAAATTTGCGTCAATAAATCTTCAATCTGGCTGCACTGTGTTTCAATCTCACGAATCTCCATATAGAAGCTGAGCAGCAGCACACATCCGGGGATTTGATCTTCGATCTCCAAAATTTCCGCAGCCAAGTTATTTAAATCTGCATTTAAGCGAATTTCCGCCGTCACACCGGGTCGTTCCGTCAGCCTGAACTGTATAGCGAATTCACGCGACATCACGGACATTTCCAATCGGTCGATCCGTTGCGTGATTTCAATACGTGAATCCAGACTATCCAGATCGTATACTGCATTTTCCATACCTACCTTTAAATTATCAAAAACCGTCGGGTCAAACATGTTCATTTCACCTCTGCCTATCATTCCATATGTTTCATACATTTAACATTCAAATAGGTTTCCAATCCAATGAGTATATCATAAATGTTTGCAGTCAAGAAATTCACCGATTTTCCAGCAAAAAAAGCTCTGATTATGTATTCCATTTTGAGCTGTTAGTACATACTTCATTTCCTTTTCTACAGAACTTCCTTAGATTTTACTTCTGAGGGATGAAAAAATACACCTTTGTAACAAAATGTTCTATTATATTTATTTTATTGATAAATATTCCTTTTTATTGTTCCAATTTACTGGTAAATAGTATACAATTAATCTGAGTTCTATTACTAATATATTCATATAAATGAATATAAATTCCAAAAAGAGAGGTAGTTTATTCATGAAAAAAACGTTGTTAGCTTCATTAGGTCTGACACTTATGTTAAGTACTTCTGCCAGTGTCGCTTTGGCCGAAGAAGCAAATCCTGTACCAGTAGCAAAGGAATCAACTCTAACCTCTGTACTTGAATATAATGAACAGGAGCCAAATGATAGTTTTGAACAAGCTAACTATTTTTTTATAGGTGATGCTGTCATCGGAACCCTTGGTAAAGAGGTTCAAGGAGGCTGGGAAGCCTACGATGTATTTAAAATTAAGGCTTTTAGATCGAACGAAGTTCAGTTTATAATTGAAGGCAACAAATACCCTGATTCTTGGATGGAACTAACTCTTTACGATAGTAATGGTAAACGAATTAAACGTTCAAAAAACGCCCAATATTCTTTAAATGCTGATCTTGAAAAAGGTAAGGAATACTACCTAGCTGTCGATGTACCAGGACTTCAATATGGAGGAAACGTATTTTACTATAAAATCTCTACTGAAGTTATAAGGTAGACTAATTAAATTTATGTAACTTACCAAATAGTTAATCATTATTTAATGCCTGCTGTTGTATTGGATACATACAAAGGCACGTATAAAAATCAAAAAAATCCCTAACTACGCCAAAAAACCTCGCCCCTATCTCAAGGGGCGAGGCTTTTGTAGTTCAATCATTCCATTCGGTGCACTCAGTTCTTTTACCCCTGTGTAAGTCTTACGACAAACGCGAGCTAAAGTCCTCGTAGGAGAACTGACGGATTACCTTAATGCCTTCTTCATCGTTGTAACTGGCGATGGCTGGCAGGTTGACTCCGTTGAACATGTGGTTTTTGACCATCGTGTAATGGGCCATGTCGCAGAATACAAGCTTGTCTCCCGGCTTCAATGGCTCTTTAAAGGAGTAGTCTCCAATTACATCTCCGGCCAGGCAGGTAAGGCCACCGAGTCTGTAGGTGTGCGCATACTCACCAGGCTTACCTGCATCAATGATATTCGGGCGATATGGCATAGCCAGCACATCGGGCATATGACACTCAGCCGAAGTATCCAGAATCGCAATATCCATTCCGTTTTTCATTGTATCCAGGACTGTAGCAACCAGATAACCGGTATTCAAAGCGATAGCTTCGCCCGGCTCCAGGTAAACCTGTACACCATATTTATCCTGAAAATATTGGATGCAGCGTACCAGCGTGTCCAGATCATAGTCTTCTCTGGTAATATGGTGTCCGCCGCCAAAATTAAGCCATTTCATTTGCTTAATGTATGGCCCGAACTTCTCATCCACGACTTTAATGGTGCGCTCCAGCGTGTCGGAATTCTGTTCACACATCGTATGAAAATGAATACCATCCACGCCATCCAGATCCTCAGGTCTAAAGTTAGCCAAGGTCACACCCATTCTGGAGTTGTTGTAGCAAGGATCATACAGCGGAGTTTCGATTTCCGAATATTCCGGATTGACCCGAATTCCAATTTCTATCTTTTTGGAAGTCACGCCTTGCACCTTACTTTTGAACCGTTTCAATTGATCGAAGGAGTTGAAAACGACGTGGTCAACATACTCCAGTAGCTCGTCAAATTCACTGTCAACATAAGCGGGTGCGTATACGTGAACCTCCTTGTCCATTTTTTCGCGACCCAGTCTCGCCTCGAACAGCGAACTGGAAGTTACACCTTTTAAATATTTACCAACCAGAGGAAATGTCGAAAACATCGAAAATCCCTTAAGAGCAAGCAAAATATTGCAGCCTGTTCGCTCTTGAACAGAATTTAAAACCTCAAGGTTTTTCACAAGAAGTCTTTCGTCAACAAGGTAACAAGGTGATGGAAGTCCGCTAATATCAATATTCATCGCAGGCCTCAATCAAGCAACGTTGGCGTGAAGCTTTCTTGCCATGGCAATCCGTGTTTATTCAGTGCTTCCATGAATGGATCTGGATCAAATTCCTCAACGTTGTATACGCCTGGTTTTTTCCAGATGCCTTTAATGATAAGCATTGCGCCGATCATGGCAGGAACGCCTGTTGTGTAGGAGATGGCTTGGGAGCCAACCTCTGCATAACATTCCTCATGATCACACACATTGTATACATAATACGTTTTCGGTTTTCCGTCTTTAACGCCTTGGATGATACATCCAATGTTCGTTTTACCCTTGGTTCTAGGTCCGAGGGAAGCCGGGTCTGGCAAAATGGCTTTCAGGAATTGCAATGGAATGATTTGCTGTCCTTCGTAATCAATAGGCTCGATAGAAGTCATGCCTACGTTTTGAAGCACGTTCAAATGATTCAGGTAATTGTCCGAGAAAGTCATCCAGAAACGGATTTTTTTCACACCTTTAATGTTTACTGCAAGAGATTCAAGTTCTTCATGGTACAAGAGATATATGTTTTTCGGTCCGATTTCAGGAAGGTCGTATACCTTTTTCTCGGAAAGAGGCTCAGTTTCAATCCACTCTCCATTTTCAAAGTAACGGCCCTTCGCCGTAATTTCCCGAATATTAATTTCCGGATTAAAGTTAGTGGCAAAAGGATATCCGTGGTCCCCTGCATTCGCATCTACAATATCAATCGTATGAATTTCATCAAAATAATGCTTTTGAGCATAAGCCGTAAATACTCCAGTCACGCCTGGATCAAAACCGCTGCCCAGCAGAGCTGTAATGCCCGCTTTTTCGAATCTTTCTTTGTAGGCCCATTGCCAGCTGTATTCAAACTTCGGCGTATCCGGCGGTTCATAATTCGCCGTATCAACGTAATGAACGCCTGTCTCAAGGCAAGCATCCATAATCGTCAAATCCTGATAAGGGAGAGCCACATTGATAACTACATCCGGTTGAAAGTTTCGAATCAGGTCAATGACCATGTCGGTGTTGTCAGCATCCAGCTGAGCCGTTTGTATCTTCGTACGGCCTCCACCCAGCTTTTCTTTAAGCGCATCGCATTTCTCAACAGTTCTGCTTGCGATACAAATTTCTTCAAATACATCTGGGTTTTGGCAACATTTATGCACCACAACGCTGGCCACGCCACCGGCGCCAATAATCAATGCTTTTCCCAAAATAAATAACCTCCTTATTCCATACGCTAATCGCTAATCATTCTTGCAAACAAAATGATTATAAAGACATCCCACCAAATAATCAAGAAAAACGATAATTTGCAGTGTAAAAATTCACACCACTATGTCACAAAAATTTTACAAATCCCAAATCCAGGCATGAAAACGTCATAAAATAAAGAGCACAAAGCCCCTCCCAAGGCGTTCCAAGGAAGTCAGTACACGTTTACCGGAAGTTTTTTTTGCATTCCAAGTAAACAGCCTTAAAGAGTTAATACTATCTTATTTCTATTAAAAAGGCCACCATGCCAATTCCTATGAAGAAGATTCAGAGGGGGGTAAAATGATTGGCTGGTACTGTAGGATTGTTTATCATGAATAAAGCCGCCCCCGATGCGGGAACGGCTCTGTACAGCATTAAAGCTTATTAAACCATAATTTTGCAAATATCGTTGGTGAATTCAACCGGGTCTTGCAGTGGCAAGCCTTCGATCAACAGTGCCTGATTATACAGCAATGCCGTATAGAGATTGACCTTCTCCTTGTCCTCGGCAAAAGCCTCTTTCAGAGAGTTGAACACCGCATGGTTGACGTTGATTTCCAGCACTTTATTCGCTTTGACATCGGCGTTGTTCGGCATGGCGTTCAAGATTTTCTCCATTTCAATCGTCACTTCGCCGTCAGCGGACAGACACACCGGATGTGTCTTCAAGCGCTTGGAGGCTTTAACACTGGATACCTTGCCTTCCAGCAAGCCCTTCATGTACTCGAACAGCTCTTTGTTGTCGTTTTGTTCCGCTTCTGTTTCCTTCTCGTTCTCGTCAGCCTCAATGCCCAGATCGCCACTGGATACGGATTTGAATTCTTTCTCCTTGTAGCTCATGAGCATTTTAATAGCGAACTCATCAATATCATCGGTGAAGTACAGAATTTCGTAGCCCTTGTCGGCCACCATTTCGGTCTGCGGCAGCTTCTCAATACGTTCGTTGGACTCTCCGGAAGCATAATAAATATACTTCTGATCCTCAGGCATACGCGATACATACTCGTCCAGTGTAACCTGCTTTTTCTCCGTAGAAGAGTAGAACATGAGCAGATCCTGAAGCGTCTCCTTATGAGTTCCATAATCGTTGTAGACGCCAAATTTCAATTGTCTGCCAAATGATTTGTAGAATTGATCATACTTTTCCCGGTCATTTTTGAGCAGGGTCAGCAGTTGGCCTTTGATTTTGCTTTCGATATTTTTGGCAATCAGCTTCAACTGGCGGTCATGCTGCAACATCTCTCTGGAAATGTTCAACGACAAGCTTTCGGAGTCCACCATACCTTTGACAAAGCTGAAATAATCCGGCAGCAGGTCAGGCGATTTTTCCATAATCAGCACGCCGTTGGCGTACAGCTCCAGCCCTTTTTCATACTCCTTGGAATAGAAATCAAACGGGATATTTTCCGGAATGAACAAAATAGCCTGGTACACCACCGCGCCGTCCGCGCTGACGTGGATATGCTGAAGTGGCTTGTCATAGCCATAGCGTTTTTCCACATAAAAATTGTGATAATCCTCGTCGGTCAGCTCGCTTTTGTTCTTTCTCCAGATTGGAACCATGCTGTTAATAAGCTGTTCTTCCTCGTAATCCTCGAACTCGTTGTCACTGCCCTCTTTCAGACGTTTGCCTGTAACATCCATCTTGATCGGATAACGGATAAAGTCGGAGTATTTCTTGATCAGTGCTTTTAAACGATACTCGTCCAAATATTCGTCGTAGGACTCATCCTCGGTGTTTTCTTTGATTTTCAAAACAATCACAGAACCGACTTCATCCTTCTCGGCCGGCTCAATGGTATACCCGTCTGCACCTGTGGATTCCCACTTATAAGCAGTATCGCTGTCCAGTGCCTTTGTAGTCACTGTAACGACATCCGCCACCATAAATGCCGAATAGAAGCCTACCCCGAACTGCCCAATGATGTCATGACCATCCTTGGATTCATTCTCATTTTTGAACGCCAGCGAGCCGCTTTTAGCAATGACACCCAAGTTATTTTCCAGCTCTTCCTTCGTCATACCAATCCCGGTATCGCGAAGAGTGAGCGTTCTGTTCTCCTTGTCGGCTGTTACTTTGATATAGTAATTTTCTTTGTCAAAGACCAGTTGATCATCCGTCAGCGCTTTGTAATAAATTTTGTCAATCGCATCACTTGCGTTGGAGATCAGCTCTCTTAGAAAAATTTCCTTTTGCGTGTAAATCGAGTTAATCATCATTTCGAGCAGACGCTTGGACTCAGCCTGAAACTGTTTTTTCTCCATTCTGATATCTCCTTTCGAATATGAACCTTATGTAAGGTAAGGCTGCACATGGGGAACCGTCCAAACTCGAAAGTCTGTTAGCACTCCCCTCATTCGAGTGCCAGCCTACCTTTTTTTATAACATTCCTCATTTTTTATGTCAATACGATAGATGCATAATATAGTCCCAATTCCGAAATTGTTAGTGCCTGATCTGCTTAAACATCACGTTAAACATCTCGACAGAAGATGGGAACAGTCCTTGTACATGGGGAATCAGATTTTCCCTGATGCGTAAATCGTCCTCGTCCAGATGTTTCAAATCCTGGTGATAGAACCATACAATCGGATAGTCACCATCTTTTTGTCTACTTCCTGCATTCAAACAGACAGGACCTTCGTTTTCCTCAGCAATTGCAAATGGAATATAACCTGCCGATAGCAAGGGCGACCATTCGCGGAGCAAATCATGAAATCCCTTCAAGCCTTGGCCCACAGGCAGTCGTGGAAACTCAATAAAGGTACAATCGCTCCAGTAGACTCCAGGAATGAATTCGTTATCGAATTGCAAAGACACATAATGATAGGACATGATGAAACTTCTCAGCAAGGGAGGAAGCTCGAAATGATAGGTTTCCTCAATGTCCCGAACCTCCTGCTCTGTGATCTGCGAAGGAAGAGGCTTCCACTTGATCCAGCCATCCTCATCGGCATTGCCGTCACGCATCTCGAAGGGTACATTTTCTACCAAATCCATAAAAAAAGCTTCATCCATATGTGCAAATAACTCCTTCATGGATGTGCGAATATCCGCCTTCTTGTCCATGTCCCCGCACCTCTTTCCTTTCTATATCAGAACTGCATCATATGCCATTACACATTCTTCCAAGTTCAGCTTAACAGATTTTGCTTTTATCCTCATTTTCAAAATATTAGTATTACCAGCGCAGTGGCTCATGGTTACGCCAGATGATCCAGCGCTCTGTCTCGCACATACATTTACAACTTATAAAACCCGATATAAGTACAAGCACCTCGTAAAGTGTCAAGACTACATAAGGAGATTGATCTATTCATGAAAAGAATCACCGTACTTGTTATCCTGTCCCTGCTAATCCTTGTAACCCCGATCTACGCTGCTGCACCAGCGCCCATGCTGGTCTACGTGGATCAGAGTAACCACTCCTTCATCCCTCTCCGCCTCCTGAACAGCTATGAAGGGATCACCATCAACATGACGGCTACGGACAAAAAAATTGAAATTGCCCAAGGCGATACCCGGCTCACCTTATTTGCAGGACAGTCTACGGCTAAAGTTAATGATCAAACAATCCGTATGCAAAAGGCTCCTTTTACCGATAATGGTTCCACCTACGTTCCCTTGCAGTTCATCAGTCAGCACCTAAACCTGCAAGTCTCATGGCAAAAGGAAACCTCATCCGTACATATCAAGCAGGGCACAACGTCTGTCAGGCTTCCGGTATTCACGGGCAAGCTACCTGGCAGCACCACACCGATCCAGACGGCTCATAAAAGCTTCAAGGTCGGATCACGCACCTTCTCCGCTAAGGTGGTCACCATCTCCATGCTTCATCCCAAGGTGAGTCTGGACGTGGCGCTTGCAGGCAATAGCATCGGCAAAGTGGAGAACTTAAGCGGTCTCGCCAAACGCAATCAAGCGGTTGTAGCCATCAACGGTACCTACTTTGACGCCTATACCAAAAGCTCCTACAAAATACCTTATGGCTATCTGGTCAGCCACGGGAAATTGTTGAAAAAAAGCTCTGGCGACCAACGAACCGTCTTTACGTACGATGCTAACCATTTGGCCGAGCTGGTTTCAGGTCCTGCCTTTGAGCAGCGTTTAAGCCAAAGCAACGTCGAAGGCGCCCTTCAAGCCGGACCTCGTTTAGTGACGAATGGAAAGGTTTCCCTGAATATAAAAGCCGAAGGCTTCAAGGACCCTAAAATATTAACAGGCGGCGGGGCCAGAAGCGCCCTTGGGATTACACGGGATCATAAGCTGATCCTCCTGACCACAAGCGGAGCCACCATTCCACAGCTTGCTCAAATCATGAAGCAGGCAGGCGCTTATCAGGCCATGAATTTGGATGGCGGTGCTTCCAGTGGGCTGTATTACAACGGCTCCTATCTCACCACACCCGGCCGCCAGATCAGCAATGCGATTATTATAAAATATCAATAGACGGGTTAAGGGTTGTCTTCACGGATATGTAAAGCCGTGGGGATGGCCTTTGCCATTTTCATAAGCTCAGGTTTCCACCTGTTCAGGGTTTCCGCATATTCAAGCAGCTTGTCAGGGTCTTTACAGGGTTCATCCTGTATTTACAATCGGATCAGACTTGTAAAGCTATTGCTGCCTTCGCTGCACTGTATTAAAGAAAGGTAAATAGATTAAAAAAAGCTACATTCCCCTGGTTCAACTCGCCCAGTTCGTCCTCTTCTATGGACCACCAATCCGGCTCATCGTCCAAACGATGCTTAAAGTGCTTCCGTATCAAATACGCAAAGGGTCGCCGTGTCTGTCGTGAATTAAAATGGACTGCTCGCTACGTTCATTGTGTAGTCCTCCTGATTTTGGTCAACGAATCTCCGTTTTTTTCGCGTATTCTGCGTATCCATGTATGTCACATTGCTAAGGGAAATTTTCCCTGTATATAAAGTATAGCAATGCTTGCAGGGACAGACAACATGCTTAGGTTAGCATCCGTTCTACACAAAAAAAGCCTTCCCTCACTATATAGTGAAAGAAGGCTGCTTTGTGAATTTAAGCGGCGCTAACCTGCTGTTAGATCATAAAAGATTTAGTGATAATCACCAGCAAAATAAACAATACCAGAATTGCGCCTGTGGATGTCCATGCTCCACCGTAACCAACTTCACCCATGTCTGAATCCCTCCTTGCTTTAAAGCATACTCTTATCGTATGAAGAAAAACGGTTTACGACAGGGCGCAATGGCAACGTTTATTTGGCAAGCGAGTTTATTTTGACAGGATAGGACTTCTTAGAAAATGGACTGATACGTTTCGGATGGATCGGTAATCACACGGGGGGACAACTGGCACAAAATGTCGTCAGTTCTGCGCAGCAGTCTGCCCACATCCTTGTTCTTCATCTTTCGAAGGAGCGGGGTTTCTAACTGGGATGACAGAAATTGAGTGGTGCCGTTAAAAACAACAACATCCAATCCCGGGTTGGTGTCGGTATGTAATAAGTGCAGCAGGTCACTCATGCTCAGGAAATCTGGAGGGCAAAGGGTATTGTTTTCCTTCATATATAGGGCTTTCAGCATGGAAGTCAAAGCCCAGTCGCACAGGATAATGCAGCATTGGAGCTGGTTGTGCTTTTGCAGGATTTTGGCTAGTTTCATGTGGTATTGGGCTAGGGTGTAAAAATCGGTTATTGAATGATGTAAGTGTTGTTCGTGTCTGGATGACTGGGCATGACTTCGGTTAAGGGTAGAAGGATCTTTTTTCATATCTATTCCTCCAGAGAATTTCAATATTAGTCTTATTATACCCCGAAATAATACTTATAGATATCATTAATATTTATTGTATTCATCATTCAATGTTTTCCTTTAGATATCTTGTCTACACTTTTAGAATAGTGAGGTGTAGACGATGGAAGATAAAGAAGTTCTCAAATTAGTGGGTGCCAGAATACGTGCTTTACGAAAAGAAAAGGGCTTGTCTCAGGAATCGCTTGGAGAAAAAGGCGGATTTCATTTTTCATACATAGGGCAGATTGAACGTGGGGAAAAGAACGTATCCTTATTAAATATAGCTAAAATTGCAAATGCACTGGATGTTAATTTGATTCAGCTTTTTGCTTATGTAAATGAGGAAATTAAGGTTACAAAGCATGAAGCCGAACTAAATGAAATACTAACATTGCTTAGAAAGTCAAACCCTCAAAAAATTAAGCTAGCGAAAAATATTGTTAAAGAGATTTTAAACAATGAATAATGACACGCACGCATATGTGGTTCAGTTACATCGTGTAGAAACATATCAAAAAAGCCGCTCATCAGATTGATCTAATGAACGACTTTTTTTGCGTAACTGCTTAGTAGCGTGTTTGCGCCTTTTCAGTGTTTCTAATTTCTTATCATTTCCTTAATTCAGCGAGTACCTCTTTCGCTAAAGCAACGATATTGGCTGCGTTAAAGCCAAAGGCTTCTACAACTTCAGTTCCTTTACCGGATGCGCCAAAACGATCAATGGCTAACATCTTTCCGTCCAGTCCGATATAGCGTTCCCAGCCAAAGCTTGCCCCCATTTCAATGCCGACGCGGGCACGTATTGCTTTGGGCAAGACTCTTTCTTTGTAAGCTTCGTCCTGCTGATCAAAAGCAGATGTGTTCGGCAAGCTTACGACAGATGCTGAAATGCCTTCGTTTTCCAAGATACTCTGTGCTTCGACAGCCAGCTTCACCTCTGAACCACTTGCGATTAACAGCAAATCTGGTACTTCTTTGGAAGCAGGCGCTAAAACATATCCGCCTTTTTTCACACCTTCCAACGCCTTTTCAGAGCTGCCTGCAAGGATCGGCAGAGCCTGACGTGTAAGGACAAGTGCTGTCGGTGTTGAAACTGATGAGATCGCCATATGCCAGGCAGCGATCACTTCATTGCCGTCTGCGGGACGGATTACATTTAAATTCGGCATCGCACGCAATCCTGCCAGTTGCTCGATCGGCTCATGGGTAGGTCCATCTTCTCCTACGATAATGGAGTCATGGGTTAGTACGTAAATCACCGGAAGTTGCTGAATGGCCGCCAAGCGTATAGCTGCTTTTAAATAATCGGAAAATACAAAGAAAGTTCCTCCATAAATCTTTAACCCACCGTGCAGTGCTATGCCATTCATTTCAGCTGCCATCGCAAATTCACGTACACCAAACCAAATGTTACGTGCTGCTGGGGCTGATTTAGAAAAACGTTCATCTCCTGCAATTAATGTCTTATTGGAGCTCGCTAAGTCAGCTGAACCTCCAAAGAAATAAGGGACCTGCTGTGCAATCAAGTTCAAGATGTCGCTGCCGGTATCTCGTCCTGCTTTACTTGAGCTTGCTTCGTAATCAGCCAATGGTTTTTCCCAATCTACGGGCAGTATATTGGTAAAGCTGTCATGAAACTGTTTAGCCAGTTCTGGATAACTTTCCGTATAATTCACCATTAGAGCCTGCCATTCAGCCTCGGCTTTGGCACCACGAGCTGCTACTTTTTCACGAAAAAGGGTATATACTTCCTCTGATACGGTAAAAGCCGGTAGTTCCCATTGATAGCTCAATTTTGCCGCAGCCGTTCCTGCTTCTCCCAGAGGTGAACCATGAACTTTATGCGTACCGGCATGCGGTGAGCCATACCCGATCACAGTCTTCACTTCAATAATTGTAGGTTGTGTATGATTTTCTCGTGCCAAGTCAATCGCTGCAGTAATCTCGGTAAGATCATTACCCTCTGTAACCAGGATATGTTGCCACCCACTGGACTCAAACCGCTGTTTTATATTTTCTGAGAAAGAGTGACTCAGTTCTCCATCCAGCGATATGTCATTGGAATCGTATAGCATGATTAATTTATCCAATTGCTCATGGCCGGCATGAGAGATCGCTTCATTAGCCACGCCCTCCATTAAATCACCATCTCCGCACAAACAATACGTGTAGTGATCCACAATCGGAAAGGACTCCTTATTATATAAACCTGCTAAATGCCGTTCTGCCAATGCCATGCCAACAGCCATCGCCACCCCTTGTCCCAAGGGTCCCGTCGTCGCTTCCACACCGTCGGTGTGTCCGACTTCTGGATGCCCGGGCGTTCGGGAACCTAGCTGCCGGAATTTCTTCAAATCGTCAATCGTCACATCAAAACCGGATAAGTGAAGCAGACTGTAAAGGAGCATGGATCCATGGCCTGCAGACAGAACGAACCGATCCCGATTTTCCCATCGCGAATTTTTGGGATTTACAAGTAATGCCTGTGACCAAAGAGCATAAGCCATAGGTGCTGCACCTAAAGGTAATCCGGGATGCCCGGAGTTTGCTTCATCAATCGCGTCTAAAGATAATGCTCGGATGGCCATAACGGCTTGAAGGTCTTGCTGGTTAAATCTCATAAAGTTTGTCCTCTCTTCCTGATCCTCGTTTTTTTATAGTGTTCATTTGTATTGTTTATTGCGCACTGCTTTTCGGCTTTTTCAGGCTTACCAAAATCATAATGAGCAGCACCAAACCGATCCCGATCATCGTTATCGTTTTTCCACCCATCTGGTTTAGCCCGCTCAAGAACAGCCCCACTACACCAAAGTCGGAATCGGAGAAGGTTGCGTTGGCTAACCCGAGATCCCCTAATACAGGTATTAATAGAATTGGCATGAAACTGATGAGCACTCCGTTCACAAATGCGCCTAAAATGGCGCCACGCACACCGCCCATGGTATTTCCAAACACTCCTGCTGCTGCTCCTGTGAAGAAGTGCGGGACAACCCCAGGTAAAATAACAATCCCGCCGGATAAAACCAGAATGAGCATGCTGACAATCCCCCCCACAAAACTGGAGAAAAAGCCTATCAGTACCGCGTTCGGAGCATAGGTATAAACAATAGGGACATCCAGCGCCGGTTTGGAATTCGGTACAATTTTCGAGGAAATCCCTTTAAATGCCGGTACAATTTCAGCCAAGACCAGACGTACACCCGACAAGATGATAAATACGCCTGCAGAAAACAACCCTGCCTGAAGTAGCGCAAATAAAATATAGTTTTTCCCGTTACTCAAGTGACTTTCGACATAAGCCGGACCTGCAAAAAGGGCTACAATGATGTAGAAGACCGCCATCGTTAACGCAATACTGACCGTACTGTCCCGCAGAAAGCCGAGTCCTTTAGGGAAATTGATTTGTTCAGTGGATACAATGTCTTTCTTGCCTTTCACTGCCATACCTACCAGCCCGCCAATAGCAAAGCCGACCGCGCCAGAATGCCCCAAAGCCACATTGTCATTGCCCGTTAATTTACGGACAAATGGCTGCACAACGGCTGGAGAAAGCGACATGAAAATACCTACAGTCAGCGCTCCAAAAAGGATAAGGGAGACGGATGTGAAACCACTCACTGATAAAATGATAGCAATCATACATGACATATATAGCGTAATATGACCTGTTAAAAAAATGTACTTAAATCGTGTAAAACGAGCAATCAGCAGGTTCACAATCATACCGAAAAACATAATCAGTGCGGTGGAGGAACCATACTTACTCACGGCAAGAGCCACAATAGCTTCATTATTTGGAACGATACCGCTTACATGAAACGCTGCTTTAAACATATCGCCAAAAGGTGCAAGAGCTTGCTGCAAAACACCTGCGCCTGCGCTGATGACAAGAAATCCTACAAACGTTTTGGTCGTTCCCTTCAGGATATCCGAGAGATTTTTCCGCTGAGCCAGCAACCCTACCAAAGCAATCAACGCAACTAGCACAGACGGCTCACTCAAAACGTTAATCAGTATATTCAAAGCTTTATTCATATGGGCCAAATCTCCTTACAATAGATTTTTATCTTGTAAGACTGCTGTTAGTTTTGTGCGTAATTCCTCGAGATCGATAATGTTTTCCAGAACGACCACATCACCCAGGCTCGCTCCGCCTTCAGCAATGTCTCTGGCAAGAAAAAACACATCTGCGCTCCCAGGCGTAGCGGAACCCAGATCGGAATGATCTACTTCCACACCCTCTACGCCCATCTCATTCAATAGCTGCTTAATATTCATTTCCACCATAAAGCTTGTTCCCAGACCAGAACCACAAACTGTTAAAATTTTCATTTTTTATCGTCTCCTTTTTTTTGCATCATGGCTATAATTTCGTCCGCTGTTGTAGCTTCTTTCAAACGGTTTAACGAATCGTCGTTGACCAGAAACGAAGTCAATTCCGTCAGCGCCTTTAAGTGCAACTTATTGTCAATCGCCGCTAGGCAAATAAACATATCAATCGCATGCTCCGGCTGATCAAGCAACAACACCGGTTTTTTCACTCGCAACAGCGACATTCCCAATTTCTGCACACCTTGTTCCGGCCTAGCATGTGGGATAGCAATTCCTTTGCCGACATGAATAAAAGCACCGATTTCCAAAACTCTGTTAATCATTGCCTGTGTGTAGTCAGGTGTAATATAGTTCTGTTCCTCTAATGGTTTGGCTGCTAGTTGAATCGCTTCCTTCCAATCCAGGGGAGCATCCGTGAATCGAATTTTATCTACAGTTAAAAGCTCGGACAACATAGGGGAATGACTCCTTTCAATTGAACGCATCTGTCGTAAATGATTTGTTAAATCTGTATAAAGTGCTTTTTCGCTTTTAATCGTGGCATGTTTCCGTATGGTAGCCATTAATTCATCTATGGGCACCGCAGAAGGTACGGGCAGATCAAAATCAGCAGCAACAGCTTGTTGCAAATAATCTTCTTCTAATACGGTTAATAATGGGCGAGTCAAGTAAACAGGTTTGGATGATTCCAAATAAATAGTAGAAAAAATCATGTCATAGCTATCCGGAGATATCTGTTTTAATTCCGCAACCGAATGTGATTCCGTAAAATGCACGCCCGGAAATAGCTGACACAATTGCGTCCGTAACATCATGGAGGAACTGATCCCGTTTGGACATACAATTGTAGCACGGTATACTTTAGGTTCAGGTTCTAATCTGCGGACATGCCCCCCGAACAAAATGGTAAAGTATCCAACCTCTTCATCCGAGATCCACTCCCCTGTAAAATCAGACAATGGCTTCAACGCTTGCTTGACCAGTTTGAACAGGGCATCATGTTCTGCTTTGATAGTGTCAATTAAAGGATTAGATAAAGGCACTTCACACATAATCCTAAAGTAAGCCGGTACCAAATGCTTGTACAAGATCGATTGCAAAATAGGTTTTTCTTTAAAGGGTACTAGGGTCAGGCGTTCTACTTCCCTGATAATTTCGTCAGATACATAACTCAGCTCTTCACTGGGATAAATATGGGGCACGCCCTGCGTAGCTGACAATAATTGAATCGTTAGATATACGATCTCCATCTCATGCGCTTCATTAAACAAATAAGCGGATAATTTCTTGCCCATCAGAAAGAGTGGTTGTTGTTGTATTAACTCTGTTTGCTTAACGGGCAAAAACAGTGCATTACGCCCATAGCGGAATTGCAGAAACAACAGCTCATAAATAAGTTGATCCAGCCTGTTGCCCACAAAGACGACCTGATACTCATGAGCCATATCGGTTAATTGCTGCTTGATCGTTGTACTCGCATCTTCATATTTCCAACTATCCATCACCTGCTTGATACCCGGGCGTCCCATCGGCAGCTGTGATAGTGTCCCAATACATACCGATGCAAATCGCCGCTTGTGACGCTCTTCTCCCTCCAATTTAAAACCGTCCGTTCGGTTATAATCTAATTTGACACCTTCTCCCTGACAAAGCGCACGTAGCTTTTTGACATCTGCCAAGGCCGTATTCCTGCTTACCTGGAGCAAAGACTGATAATGAACGATCGAAATCGGCTCCCGCCGGATATACGTGTATAAATAAATCAAATACAGTCGTTCATTCTCTTGAAAAACCAGTTGCTTGCGACCAAGTGATAATTCCTCATTTTTCCAGTGTTTCTTAACTCTTTCGTCAATCTTAAACCCCATTTCAATTACTTCAATCTTCGGTAAATCCAACTCAATTAGTCCGTCATTTAATTTATTCAGCGTATATTCAAACTGTCGAGGCGATAAATTCAATTGAAGTCTCAACTCCGGAATTGACAACTTCGGATAGTTAACCATCTGAGTTAGCAATTGCAATGACTTGTGGTCAAACATCTTATGAGCCTCCTTGTGCTTATTATAAATGAAAATTATGAGCCATATCATAGCTGTTGAATCCAATCTTTGTTGTGATGTTGGCAGGTGTATTGGACTGAAATGTCATCCTTTACTTACATGCGAAAGGCAAGAGGCTCCTGTAAAATCAATAGTGTGACTTGTAGAGGGGAAGGCAATAATTCTACAAAACAGGTATGCCCTCTACAGGGTGCGCTCAAACGCAAGAAATAAATGGGAATAAGGATTATACACCAAGTCATGTGCTATCTGAGCGGAATAAAACTATGGGAATATTAATTAAGAAATGAAGCTAAGTCACACGCCAAAATAAAAAAACACGCCCCATGTGGCGTGTTTTTTATGATAACGGAATCTTTAGTTTAAAGAACCTACCCAATCAATTCCCCTAAACCCTTACTTCCAAATCTCGTCCGCAATCTCTTTAATGAAGGCAAGCTTCTTCCACTGCTGCTCTTCCGTCAAGATATTGCCCTCTTCCGTAGAAGCAAAGCCGCATTGTGGGCTGAGGCAGATGTGGTTGATGTCGACGAATTGAGTCGCTTCCTTAATGCGGTTAATGACCGTCTGCTTATCTTCCAGCTCACCTATTTTCGAGGAAACGAGGCCCAGGACGATCTGCTGCTGGCCTTTCAGATGCTTCAGCGGTGTGAAATCGCCTGCACGGTCGGTATCGAATTCGAGGTAGTAGCCGTCGATGTTGTCGATGCCGAACAGGGTTTCAGCAACTGGCTCGTAGCCGCCGGAGGATGCCCAGGTGGAATGGTAGTTACCACGGCATACGTGGGTTGTAACGACCAAATCGGCTGGAAGATCATTTACGGTTTCCTGATTCACGCGGGCGAACAGCTTTTTGGTATCTTCCACATTCTCACCCGCATGCTGTCTGGCTTCCCAATAGTTTTTATCGCAGAGCATACCCCATGTGCAATCATCCAATTGCAAGCTGCGGCAGCCCTCATTATAGAATGCTTGAATCACGGATTTGTAAGCTTTGGCGATATCCGTCACCAGCTCATCCAGATTGCTGTAATAGGTATCGGTTGTTTCTTTATTTTCTCCACGCAACAGCTCGGCCAGGAATTGCGCAGGT
Organism: Paenibacillus terrae; assembly: GCF_000943545.1. Classification (GTDB taxonomy): domain Bacteria; phylum Bacillota; class Bacilli; order Paenibacillales; family Paenibacillaceae; genus Paenibacillus; species Paenibacillus terrae_A. The sequence goes on along the minus strand of NZ_JTHP01000032.1, from coordinate 49,148 downwards.
GCCGGAATGGTTTGACGGGCAATGGCATCCTCACCCGCTACTTGCTTCAGGAATTTGAAATCTTCAATGAAAGGGTGACGGGAGTGACCGATTTTACCAGTCAAGCGTGCGGTTTCCGCTCTTGTTTCCACGCCTTGGAATTGGTAACCGTTCGAAAGCTCTACCTTTTCCACGCCATCCAGGCCCCACATAAAATCAAGATGCCACCAAGAGCGTCTGAGTTCGCCGTCTGTCACAGCTTTAAGTCCTACGGATTTTTGCTTTTCTACCAGCTTGATAATTTCGTTGTCTTCAATCTTTCTCAGTTCGTCCGCAGAAATTTTGTTATTTTGAAATTGAATTCTGGCGTCTTTGATCGCTTGCGGACGCAGAAAGCTGCCGACCATATCATGTCTGAAAGGGGTCACTTTTCGTTGGGATGCATTGTCAAGGATGCTGCTCATTAGGGTTATCTCCTTTTTCGCTTCTGTAGTGAAGTTCTTGTAAGAAAGATAACATACATTTTCAGTTATAATGTAACTCCAATAAACTATAGCTAGTTATAGCCTAAAGCTATAACAAACTTTTTACTCGCCTATCGCCTCATGCAGCGCTTCTACATAGACGGAAGCCAGCTTGGAGAGCGCAGCATTTTTATGACAAATCCATCCCACATTAATAGACTCCTCACATTCCAAAGGTACGGAAATAATCTCGTTACCGTTCAGATCCGCACTGATCACCCCGGTAGAAATGGTATACCCGTTCAGGCCAATCAGCAGATTGAAAAGGGTCGCCCGGTCATTGACACGAATGCTTTTCGGATGCGACAGCGTGCTCAGAATCTCCTCGGAAAAGTGAAAAGAATTGTACTCCCCTTGCTCAAAGGACAGATACGGATAAGGATGAAGCTGGTCAATGGTCACGATGGACTGCCGGGATAGCGGATTTTTGGCACTGATAAAAATATGCGGCTTGGCGATAAACAGGCTGTTAAATTGCAGATTTGCATCTTTTAGCAGCTTAATAATCACCTTGGCGTTAAATTCGTTGAGAAACAAAATTCCAATTTCGCTGCGCAAGCTTTTGACATCCTGTATGATCTCATGGGTTTTCGTCTCCCGCAAAGCCAGCTCATACTCATCCTGACCATATTGATTCACCAGATTCACAAATGCATTTACAGCAAAGGCATAATGCTGCGTGGATACGGAAAAATGCTGCGGTGAAGGCTTGGCATCCAGATAGCGACTTTCCAGCAGCTCCGCCTGTTCGACGACCTGACGCGCATAACCGAGAAACTCCACACCCTCCTTGGACAAAGAAATACCTTTATTGGTGCGGTCAAAAATCGTGATATGAATCTCTTCCTCCAGATCCCGAATCGCGTTCGACAGACTGGGCTGGGAAATAAACAACCGCTTTGCCGCCTCATTCATGGAACCGCGATTGGCAACCTCGATGACATATTTTAATTGTTGTAAGGTCAATGCATGATATCCTTTCCGTTTGTGTTTCTTCTATTATATAACACATGATAACACTGCTGTTTCAAGAACCCCCTAAACCCAAAATAACACCTCCTCAAAATGGTAACATCCATTTCAGGGAGGTGCTCTTATATTATTGCTTTAATTAACGGACTTCACCATTCGTGGTGATCAGTTTTTGGTACCAATAGAAGCTTTGTTTACGAATACGGCGCAAATCTTTGAGATCAAACTCTTCACGATCAACATAGATAAACCCGTAACGCTTACTGGAGCCCTGATGGGTACTAACAAGATCAATCGCAGACCATGGACAGAAGCCGAATACTTCTACGCCATCTGTAATTGCCAGTTGAATCTGATCAATATGTTTTTTGAAAAAGTCAATTCGATAAGGATCATTCACTACATCGCCTTCTTCAAGCTTGTCAAAAGCGCCCAAACCATTCTCCGTCACGATGAGAGGCAATTGGTAGCGAGAATAAATTTGACGCAGCGTGGATCTAAAACCGACCGGATCAATCTCCCAGCCAAACTCCGTCGTTTGCAAATTGGGATTCACCGAGCCTCTGTATGCTCCAGGCTCACCCACAATCTCATGCTGATCTCCTGTATGTGAAAAATCATTTCCGTCATCCAAGCTTTCTCCTACGGTTTGAGAGGTGTAATAATTAAAGGCGATAAAGTCCGGATTTCCCATCGCTAATATGTCCATATCGCCCTCTTCAATGACAGGCTCATATCCTTTTTCGACCAAATAGCTCCAGGCAATGTGATTGTATCGACCAAATACCGCCATATCCAGATAGAGCCAGTTGCGAATGGCTGCGTAGTTGTCAGCCGCCAGCGTATCTTCCGGCTTGGAACTCGCTGGATAAATGACCCCAATATTCGGCGCTGGTCCGATTTTCGCGTCAGGCAGCATCTCATGGCACAACACCATCGCTTTTGCTTGCGCTACTAACATATGATGATTTTGTTGGTACAGTACCTTTTGCGGATTTTCCAGGCTTGTATCTAAAGTTCCGATGGAGCCGGGATGGAGAATCAGCATATTTTGCTCATTGATGGTTAACCAATATTTCACACTGTCTCCAAAGTTCTCATACAATGTTTTGGCATACTGCTCGAAGGCGTCAATCGTCTCCCTCTTCGACCATCCGCCTTGTTTTTCAAGAGCATAAGGCAGATCAAAATGATACATAGTAACAATCGGTTCAATACCATATTTAATGAGTTCGTCAATTAATGAGCTGTAAAACGCGATTCCCTTCTGATTAACTTCACCTGCGCCCTGTGGATAAATACGTGTCCAGGCAATAGAGAAGCGATACGCTTTAAAGCCCATTTCGGCCATCAAAGCTACGTCTTCTTTGAACATATGGTAATGATCACTGGTTACCTTAAAATCAGTGACCCCTTCGACGTGATTAGCCATGTCAATGACAGAGGGTCCTTTTCCATCTTCGTCCCATGCACCCTCTACTTGATAAGCGGAAGTTGAACCTCCCCAGAAAAAATCTTCGGGAAATGCCTTCAATTGATTATGCTTCATAATATAGTCCCTCCAGTTATAGTTATATCCTTCTGATGTTCGCAATCCATGTATGTGATGATGACGCTTTCCTGTATCACACAACCAAAGTTAACAATACTTCGTTTTTCTGAACCTGCTCCTGATTTGTCTCGAATACGTCCACTTTATTTTTAGTAAGTGTGACGATGACAGGCGTTACGATTTCGTATCCTGCTTCTATAATCTGTTCCCTTTCAAATTGGATTAACAAATCGCCCTGTTTGACACTGTCCCCCTCTTTAACCACTGGATTAAAATGCTTCCCTTTCAGCGCAACCGTGTTAATTCCGATATGAATCAATATCTCTGTACCCGCATTTGAAGTCAAGCCTATCGCGTGTCCTGTGGGGAACAGCGAGGTTACAACTCCGTCTATCGGCGCTACGACCTCACCGACAGACGGTTCAATGGCTAACCCTTTTCCCATGGCCTCTGTAGAAAATGCAGAATCATTCACTTGGCTCAGTGGTATAGTCTTGCCTGTGATCGGGCTGTATATCGTTTCTTTCTTGATGTCGACGGCCACGGGTTCTTCTGTTTTCACGGATTCATCCATTTCCGGGGTCCCCCCCTTAACCTTACTTTCATACCCCAAAAAAAGGGTCAGTACCGTTGCAACTGTAAATGAACATGCAATGGCGATAACGTAAATCAAGGTTGGCGTATACACTGGAATAGCAAAAATATTATGAAAAACATAAGCCGTCATTTTTACCCCAAAGTGTCCATTGATAGCTCCGCCTATAGCCCCTGCGATAATGACAATGGGAATGACACGTTTAAAGCGAAGCACCAGACCATACACAATCGGCTCTGTCACACCAGCCAGCAATCCTGTAATACTCGTGGAACCCGCAAGAGTTCTAAGTGTTTTATCTTTTTTCGCCTTCAGGAAGATACCAAATGCGACACCAATTTGAGCAAATACAGCTGCTGCAGCCATCGCCTCAATCGGATCACCACCAACACCGATATTTTGAATCGTGATGGGCGTAAAACCCCAGTGAAGTCCGAAGACGACCATAAAGGTCATAAAACCGCCAAGAACAATCCCTGACAAAATGCCACTTACACCGATTAACCATGTCACACCTGAAGAAATCCAATCTCCTACCCCTGTACCGAAAGGTCCGAAAGCCATCGCAGATAGCGGAACCATAATCATTAAAGCCAGCATCGGAACTAAAAAAAGCTGTAAATCCTTAAGAATGATCTTCTTCAAAAACTTGTCCACCAACGCATATATGCTGATGGATATGAAAACCGGGAAAACACTGGCTGAGTAGTTCATCATGACCACCGGTATTCCTAAAAACGATACATCAGAGCCTTTGTCCATCAGCCCCGTAAAGTTGGGTTCCATGAGGGCCGCACCGATGACACCGGCTACATAAGGATTCGCCTTCAGCTTTATACCAAGCGTGATCCCTAGCAAAATCGGCAAGAAGTAAAACACAGCATTCCCCGCAGCGGACAGGATCAGATAGGTATCACTTGTCGCAGACATCCATCCCAGCAAGGTCAAAACCGTCAGGAGTGCTTTCAGCATACCCGAGCCTGCCATCGCCGGAATCAACGGGGAGAAACTGCCGGAAATAACTTCAAAGATTGTAGATATGACCGATCTCTTCTTTCCGCTTGATTCACCAGCCGCAGGAGAGTCCGATCCAAAATCCCTATTTTTCATGATCTCCGTATATACATAGGCAACGTGGCTCCCGATAACCACTTGAAACTGCCCTCCGCTTTCGACAACAGTGATGATACCTTCATGCTTCTCTAGCGTTTCTCTTTCGGCTTTTCTTGAATCTTTCAGGTCAAATCTGAGCCGTGTCGCACAATGCACAAGCCCGTTAATATTTTCTTCTCCTCCAACGAGGCGTACGATGTCATCGCCCATTTTCTTATGGTCCATGTTCATTCTCCTTCTGGGCAGATTGTCTGAAAACAAAAAAATACCTAAACGAAAGGCCTGTGTAATCAAAGAAAATGATCACTGCCATTCATTTAGGTATCGCCTGCTTAACCAGTAACAATCCTTATATTTAAGTTGTGAACCTACTATAAATCACTCAGAAATCGTTTGCAAGCTTTTTTTTCTAGGAACCAGCCATATCGTTTCTGGAAGTCACACGCTGTATATGAATCGTCAAGTACACCTTTTCATCAATCGACATAGCGCTTTCATGCTTGCTTTCCAGGTATTGATTAATCAAATGGGTACATTGAAAAGCCTTCGTGTATTTATCTTTGACCTGCTCATACAAGAAGTTGTCGCCTGAAGCTCGTTGCTCTTGTTCGTTACTCAGCATTCTTTGAGCAAAGTATTGTAAATGGGTAATAAACCGGGAATAGTTGAATGAAGTTTCATCCAATGCCAGCTGATAGTAATCGGTTACAATGTTGAAAATGTCATCAATGACCTCCGTAATCTCAACCGTTTGCTTCATTCCCTGACCGTCTTGCCTTGCATTGACAAAATGCATGGCAATAAAGCTTGCTTCATGCTCGTCCATGTGAATACCAAATTGAGCGTGGATCATATCCAGTGCATTCATACCAATCATAAATTCTTTTTTGTAAAATTTTTTAATTTGCCACAAAAGTGAATTTTTTAGTCCCACGGATTTCCTGTACCGAGAGATAGCAAATTGAATATGATCAATCAAAGAGATATAAATGTTATCACTAAAAATATCTCCCATTTCCTTTTTCGCGTTCCCTACAATTTCATCCGCCACCTTTAAATATTCTACAGATGTTTCTCCAATGAGATCAATTAATTTTTGCGGAATTTTATCGGACTTTAATACAAAAGTTTTTTCTATTTTTTCCTCATCGACCCTCTGACCATTTTTCTTTTTAAAGCCCAGACCATTCCCTATGACAACAAATTCATGACCAACCTGATTTTCGGCCCGAATAACATTGTTGTTAAATATTTGCCGGATGATCATATATCTACTCACCTCATTGATGTAATGACAAAGTTTGTAATAACAAAAAAAACCAAATAACGACTAAATAATTAGTCATTATTTGGGTATCGCCTGCTAACCAGTAACAATCCCGAAGGTTACTTGCCCCTTCATTCAATTACTTTTACTATAACGCTTTCAAACCAGAATAACAATACAATCATGATTAAAAAACCTTTTTAGGTTCATGCTTAACTCTCTTTTTCTTTGCAAAATACGTCTTTGGCGATTTGAATCGCTGAGGCGGCTCGGGGCCATCCTACATAAAAAGCAAGCTGTGTGATTACCTCGACCAGTTCTTCTTCCGATAATCCGTTATCCTTGGCCAAATTCAGATGATAGGGAAGCTGCCCCCCATGCTCACCCGCTACCAATGCGGAAACGGTTATGAGACTCCGTTCTCTGAGAGATAGCTCGCTTCTTCTCCATACATCCCCAAAAAGAACATCCTCCGTATAGCTCACAAAAGCGGGTGCAAAATCACCAACCTTTTCCCGCACACTCGACGTGATTAATTTATGCTTCATTCATTCAACACTTCCCTTCGTCCCTGATGTGCAGTTATGCAGATCGTATGCAGATGTGCAGTTTCCAGCTACAGAATCATCTGGGCAAGTCCGTTGCCAAAGGACCAATCCTCTAATTCCGTTTCCACCAGTGTTACAAATACATCCTCCGGCCTGATCTTACATTCGGTGGATAAGAGTTCGGCTAACCTTTGGTAGAAACTCTTTTTTTGCTCCGTAGTTCTACCCGATCCCATCGTAATTTGGATATACAGCAGCTTATCTGTTCTGGGTATATCCAAATAATCCGGACTATAATAAAACTCGCTTTGCTTATGAGCATGAAAAACCTGAAAATAATCCTTTGCCGGTACCTGAAAATGCTCAATCAAGGCATTCAAAATACAGTGGCTAATGCAGGGCAGTTCTTGCTCTGTGTATTGCTGCTCCATGTAACCTACGCGTACAAATGGCATGTTTATCTCTCCTGTCCGTTGGGATAAATTAATTGTACTCTATCTATTTTCATCTATATAATTGAAAATAATCATAAATATATTCATTTTTGTCGATGGAGATGAGTGTTCATGGATCTGAAAGAGCTAACCACGTTTCGTACTATTATTGAAGAAGGAACCTTCTCAAAGGCTGCCGCCAAATTAAACTACGCGCAGTCTACAGTCACAAGCCAAATCCAGAGGCTGGAGAAAGAGCTGGGATTTCAGCTTTTTAAACGAGGTTGGGATGCAGAATTAACGGCCCCAGGCAAAGTGTATGCAGAAGAGGTAAATGGGCTTATTCAGCATTGGAATTATGTATTAGATCAGGCCAAGTCTCTGAAAAAGGAGGAAATCGGCACCCTCCACATCGGTGTGATCGAAACGGTGGCGGCTTCCGTACTGCCCGCGGTTCTGCTTCAGTTTCGGGAGCATAAACCGAATATGACGTGCCATTTTACAGTTGGAAACACGGATACGCTCTCGAACGCTTTGATGGACAACACGCTTGATTTTGCAATTTGCGGGGAACCTCACTCTGTTCCTGCCCTGCACTTTGAACCTGTGTATCACGAACAAATCGCCTTTATTGTATCCCGTGATCATCCCTTCGCTGCAAAAAGCGAGCTTCATCTCGAAGACCTGTATGAGTACCCGCTTATCGTTGGAGGGAAGAACTGCCTGTACCATATCCGGCTGGAAAAAGAGCTTTCCCGCTTTCCGTCGATGCCGTTTTTTTATACCGTAAGCCAAATCTCGTCTATACCTTCATTTGTAAAAACGATTCCTTCGGTTGGAGTGGTTCTATCGTCATTACCTCTGCCGGATGATTTAGTCACCTTACCCCTCCAGCTAACAGACCCTAATATTCCTATTGGACTATTACAGAGCAACCAGCATCAGCAATATATGTCCTCAGCCCGAAAGCTGTTTATGCAACTGGTTAAGGAGCTTTGTAGGCGATAGCTCAGGCCAGGCGCAAATCGTTTTAGTACGCAAGCCGACACCTTTGCATAAAGAAAAAGCCGCCAAACACTCATAAACCTAGTGTTTAGCGGCTTTACTATTATGGAGACTAGAGGAAGTGATGTCGGTTATTTCGCCACTTATTTCGCTTCGAGCGGTTTTTTCCACAGTCCCAGAATGAGCGCGGAAATCACGGAGCCAATCGCCACTGCAAGTAAGAACAGCAAAGCATGATTGGCGAGAGCCGCTACAAAAATTCCGCCATGTGGAGCTGGAAGATTGATTTTCCAAAACTGCGTCAGACCACCGGCAATCGCTGAACCTACAATACAAGAGGTTAAGACGCGCAGAGGGTCAGCAGCTGCGAATGGGATTGCTCCTTCCGTAATAAAGGACAAACCGAGTACATAATTTGTCAAACCAGACTTGCGCTCTTGCTCAGTAAATTTATTTTTGAAGAACGTCGAAGCCAATGCGATCGCCAGCGGAGGTACCATACCGCCCGCCATAACAGCAGCCATCATAGCCCCGTTCGTGTTACCACTGGAAGTAAAGACACCGATTGAAAATGCATAAGCCGCTTTGTTGAAAGGTCCACCCATGTCAATCGACATCATTCCACCCAGAATCAGACCCAGAATCACTGCATTACCTGTACCCAAATTGTTCAGAACATTGACAAGCCACGTATTAATACCACCGAAAATCGGATCGAACAGGTAGAACATAATCGCGCCTGTAATTAGGAGTCCAAATACCGGGTATAACAGGATTGGTTTTAAACCATCCAGCGTTTTCGGCAGACCTGCAAAAGCTTTACGCAGGAAGATAACCACATAACCAGCCATGAAACCTGCTGCCAGACCGCCAAGAAAGCCTGCATTAGAGTTTACAGCCATCAGACCACCAACCATACCTGGCATCAATGCCGGCCGATCCCCAATACTCATCGCGATAAATCCGGCCAGTATCGGAATCAGGAAGTGGAACGCACCTGTTCCGCCACCAATCGTTTGTAACAGCTTGACGATTGGATTCTCTGCGCCCGCCATCTGTTCGAACAGGAAGGAGATAGCCAGCAAAATCCCGCCGCCTACAACAAACGGCAACATATGAGAAATACCGTTCATTAGATCCTTGTAAATTTTGCTGCCGACGCTGGCCTTTTCTGCTTTCGTCTCCTCCATGTTCCCCTTACCTTCACTTCGGTAAATTGGAGCATCGCCGTTTAGCGCTTTGCGGATCAGTTCTTCAGATTTACGAATACCGTCACTTACCGGTCTTTGCAATACAGGCTTACCGTCAAATCTGGCCATTTCAACCTTTTTGTCAGCTGCGACGATTACACCTTTGGCACGACGAATTTCATCCGCTGTCAGTACGTTTTGCGCACCTTCCGAGCCATTCGTTTCTACCCGGATATTTACGCCCATCTCTTTCGCTTTCTTAATGAGAGCGTCTTCAGCCATATACGTGTGCGCAATGCCTGTAGGGCAAGCGGTCACCGCAACTACAAACTCGTCTGAATTCGGGTTGCCAACGATAACGTCTGGCGTTTGCTGTGCCTTGGCAGCTTCTTTCTTCGCCTCTTTTGCTTGCTTGGCTGCTTCTACTTCGGCCTGCTTGGTATCAAACAGCTCGGATACTTCATCCGGTGTTTGCGTATTCATAAGCTTACCGATGAAATCGGTATCAATTAATAACCGGGAAAGTGCCGCCAGTGTGCGAAGATGCGTATTTGCTGCTCCCTCTGGAGCTGCGATCATGAAAAATACGTTCGCTGGCTCTCCATCCAACGATTCGAAATCTACACCTTTACTGCTTTTTGCAAAAACGACAGTCGCTTCATTCACAGCTTTGGTCTTGGCATGCGGCATTGCAATGCCGCCGCCGATTCCGGTGCTGGATTCTGCTTCGCGTTTGTAAATCATTTCCTTGAACAATGCCCGGTCATTAATGCGTCCGCTGGCTTCGAGACTAGCGATGAGTTCCTCAATCGCCCCATCTTTTGTCGTTGCCTGCAAGTCCATGATCATCGTTTCTTTAATCATCAGGTCTGTTATTCTCATTTTTCACACTCTCCTATGCTCGATCAGCGTGTCGACACACGCATAATAAGCTCATGATGTAGCTGGATTACCATTTTGAAATCGTGACTTGCGGCCGTAAGTGTTCAATTTTCTCTCTTGTAGCCAGATCATCGGAGAACGCAGTTGCGCTTCCGGAAGCCACACCCGCACGGAATGCTTCGATCGGGTCGCCATGAAGGGCCAGCGTACCCACAAATCCAGCGATCATAGAATCACCTGCGCCTACAGAATTTTTAACCGTTCCTGCCGGTACATTAGCGTGGTACACTTCGTTTGCCGTAATGAGCAAAGCGCCTTCTCCTGCCATGGAAATCAGTACATTCTTAGCCCCTGCCTCCAGTAACTTACGGCCGTAAGTGACAATCCCCTCCTTGGAGTTAATAGTAACGCCAAACAACTCAGCCAGCTCATGGTGATTCGGCTTGACGAGCAGCGGCTTATGAACCAGTGCCTTCATCAGCGCTTCACCTGTGGTGTCGATGACGAATTCAGCCCCGGTCTGCTGGCATACGCTAATCAACCGATCATAGAAGTCTCCCCCTAGTGATGGCGGGATGCTTCCAGACAAGACGACAATGTCATTTTTCTGGAGACTCGACAGCTTTTGCACCAGCGCATCTGCCTCTTGCTCATGTATAGCAGGTCCCAAGCCGTTGATTTCCGTCTCATCGCCATGCTTGAGCTTAATGTTGATCCGAGTATCATCTTCGATGATTACAAAATTAGTTTTAATGGATTCTTCGCGCAATGTATCGTTGATAAACCTGCCTGTGAATCCTCCGAGAAAACCAATCGCCGTGCTGTCTGCTCCTAATTGGTACAGTATCCGGGATACATTAATCCCCTTGCCGCCCGGCAGTTTCAAATCACGTTTCATCCGGTTCAAATCACCTAGCTTCAAGTCGTCAACTTCCACGATATAATCAATGGAAGGGTTCAGCGTTACTGTATATATCATCGTTATCCCTCGATTATCTTAGTTTTCTGAGCAATGGATCGGCGTGATCGTTCAGGCACCGATTCTGTAATAAGGATAGCTTCCTTCAATTCGAACAACTTGGCAAAGGTAACTTCACCAATCTTGCTGGAATCGGCCAACACATACGTTTTGCCTGATAGCTGATGGGCACGCCGTTTAATCAGCGCTTCTTCGGGATCAGGAGTTGTATACCCCATTTCCACATCTACCCCGTTCGTTCCTAAAAAGCACTTGTCGAACCGAAAATTGTCCATATTCTGCAGGGCAATACTCCCGATTACGGCCTTGGTATGAATTTTCATCATCCCTCCCAGTAGATAGCTTCTGATTCGTTTGCTTACCAGTGCTTCTACGTGGGATAGGCCATTTGTCACGACCGTCACGTCTTTAGCTTCAATGTAAGGAATCATCGCCATCGTTGTTGTTCCCGCATCCAGATAAATACATTCGCCATCCAAAATTTCTTTGGCGGCCATACGGGCGACTGCGTTTTTCTGTTGAACGTTTTTGAATGCTTTTTCTTCCATGCCAGGTTCCTGACTTTTCTGATTCAGCAAGGAAGCCCCGCCATGAATCCGCTTTAGCAACTGACGGGCTTCAAGATCAATTAAATCACGCCGAATCGTTGATTCAGAAGCGCCCAACAGATCGACCAATTCCTGCAACTTTACAACACCGCGTTCTTGTAAGCGCTGTATTATTAACTTGTATCTTTCTTCCGTCAGCATCTTCATTCCCCCAACTGTTCATATCGTACCATAATCCTCACAAAAAACAATCATTTTTCTTCAAAAAAATTCAAAAAGCTTCATTCCAACTTCATTTTTTTACAAAATGGTGAATTCCTGCTCCAATCATCATGATCGCGTTTACATTGAAAGGAAAAGCCATCCATTTTTATGTAAATTCATTCTTCTTACATAGGAATTCAGCAGTAAACGTTCAAAAACGTTCTGATGCTTCCATCAGTATTATTTTACCACAACAAAAAAGCTAAACACTCGGGTCGGTCCCCTCTGTGCTTAGCAGATTTCGGCCATTTAACCATTTACGATTCCGATGACGAAACCATCATAGCCTTTACTCCCTACCGTCTGATGGCTGTAGCTGTAATCCTCGATTCTTCAGCCAGCAAATCATAAAATTTTCTTACCCCCTGTATACGAGGGTCTGTGCTTAAGGCTTGAATGACTTCTCCTTCACGGATGACGTTATCGCCAATAATCACCGTGCCAGGATGCGAAAAACGGAGTACCCAAGCTAGATACAATGGATTATTCGGTTTATCTGCATCAATAAAGATTAGATCAAAGGGGGCTACGCGTTCTTCCTCCATCTGTGCTAACTGTTTCAAAGCCTCTCCCTCTCGAAGTTCGACCATCCCACCCAACTGAGCCAACGCTATATTGGACCGGGCTGTTTCAGCATGAAGCAGATTTGTTTCCAGCGTAACTATTTTTCCATCCGTCGGCAATGCCCTTCCCAGCCAGATCGTACTGTATCCTCCCAAAGTACCAATCTCTAGCACACGTCGTGCGCCTTGCATCTGAGCAAAGATATTTAACAGCTTTCCCTGATTGGGTGTTACATCATGCGGAGGTAATCCTGCTTTTTGGTTCGCAGCCAATACCTTTTCCAAGTGACCGATGCCGGTGAAAAGCTTGCTTTACTCGCCAAACGGCTCTTTGCCGTTGAACAGCAAATCGAACAATTTTCACAGGATTATCGTGATGGAACCCATGGGCATATCCGGCTGGCTGCTACTTATTTACCAGCTCATTTTCTAATTCCGACCTGGATTGCGAAGTTCAAGCAACAATATGAACACGTCGAAATGACGATTAACACAACCAATTCCAATGATGCATTGAAGCAGCTATTAAATATAGAAGTGGACTTTGCCGTCTATGGGGGACTACCGGAGCAACACCCGGATACGATTGAGACAGAAGAATTGTTTCGTGATGAGCTATGGTTTGTCGTCGCACCGGATCACCGCTACGCTAATCAGCAGGTCACTTTATTAGAGATGATGCATGAACCCTTTGTTATGCGTGAAAAGGGAAGCTCGACACGGGAGCGATTGTTTTCCTTATGTCGAACCTACAATGCTCCAGTTCCCCAAATCACCCTGAACTTCACAGGGTTGCATGAAGCGATTACCGCAGTTATTGCCGGATACGGTGCGAACTTTGTGTCTTCGTTGGTCGTGCGCGAATATGTAGAACGCGGCGAGCTGTGCCGGGTATACGTCGAAGACATCCAGCTTCAAAATTCAATCGCTATCTGTACCCGCAAAAACGAACCTCTATCTGCGGCCAGCATGAACCTTATTCAGCTCATCCGCAACCATTCTTATTCATAAAATCGGTTTATGCATCTGTAAAAAGCCCTTATCGTGCTGAACACAGCAAAGAGCCATAAGTACGGTGGTACCCGCAGCTATGGCTCTTTTGCTTTTTTCGCCTAATCTAAAAGCTCTCCTTCGAGAATCTTCTCCAGAAAGATTGCGGGCTGTGCCAAAAATTCAGCAAAGCTGCACACATCCGCATATTCCTGATGCTCCTCGTCGTAATAACCCAGACACTTTTGCTTCGGATTCCACACCAACAGAATATCCGAGTAGTTGTCTACTTTTAAAGAAACACGCAGCAGCTTTTGTCGCCCCACCTTCATCTCAACGGTATCTACCAATGAGAAAAATTCAACAAAGCCAATATCATAATCATTTTCAGGTACATCCACACGAAGCTGGTCACTCGTTAGGAAGGTCACAAGGTCCTTAGGGAGCTTGTAGCTTTTTAAGGCATGTCGTTTATTTTCCAGGTTATGAAACTCTGGAGGCTCCACAGACTTTAAATACTCTGCTATCTCCGTGTTTTTATTAGATATGGCAATTGTATACGCCCGTTCTCCATCTTTTTCTGCCAACGTCACATCAGCGCCTTGCTCGATCAGATACTTCACCATCGCAAAATTATTATCTCTGGTCGCTACGGTTAAAGGCGTGGCTTGATAAGGATATACCATATTAGGGGCATTGAAATTAATATCTACACCATGCTCCAAAAGGAAAGCTACCGTTTTTAAGTCATGCTTACTAACCGCGTTGCGCAGCGTTGCTCCACCATGTTGCTTTATATCCAGCCCAAGCTCATGAATAAGCGGGATATTCTTTTTATTACCGTAGTAGGCTTGTTCATAGGCCCCGGATTTTACTTGATTCTTCCCGTCCAGCTTGGCACCATGGGCAACTACATAGCGGACGATCTCTTCTGTACCATAGCGAACAGCCGTCAAGAATGCAGGATTGTCTTTCACATTGAGTTGAACTCCCTGCTCCACCAGCAGCTTCAACACATCCAAGTGCCCGTAAATGAGCGTAATGTCCAAGGGACTTAATGTTGTATATTTGCTGAGTACGATGCCTTGTTCAATATCCCAGTCTTCGGTTAGCGCTTGGCGTAAAGCAGGTATATTCCCTTCAACGATATGCATTGCGACCTCAGGAAGAATGTCAAAGTTACCGATATCTTTTAATTTGATCATAGTCATTCCCTTTCATATGTATTTATATCTCTATTTTATACCATCCCCTCTTTAACATAAAACCGCCTGATTTCCAAGCGCTCATTACCTTCTCCTTTATAAAAAAGTGAGCAATAGGAGACCAAAGTTCCTTAGAGAAGCTATAATTGTATTATGATTCTGTACGTCACAAAGCAACCATAAGGAGAACACATGAATAGCATTCAATACCTATCCCAATTCAATCTGCTTGATAGTCTCTCATTAGAAGATTTAGTTGAAATGGATCAAATGACTTCCATTACGACCCTACCGAAAAATACATTTATTCAAACCCCGGATACCTTTTCCGAGGGACTTTATTTTGTGAAAAAGGGAAAGGTCCGTCTGTACAAGCTGAATGCGGACGGTAAGCAATTTACTTTGGATATCCTCAGCGAAGGAAATGTATTTGGCGAAATGGATATGATTTCACTAGGGACACGGGATATGTACATAGAAACCATCGAAGAATGCGATATCTGCCGGATGCACAAAGACCGTTTTGAGCATTTTTTAATCCAACATCCCCGATTCATGATGAACATGATCAAAGTGTTAAGCGATCGAATCTCGGGCATGAGCCGGTTGGCCCAATATCTGGCTTTGGGGAATTTACAGGATAAAATTTTGTATGTTCTTATAAAACTGTCCGATCAGTTCGCCCTCCAAAGTCAAGATGAGTATTATAAAATCAATTTCCCGCTATCCCACCAGGAAATCGCTAATCTGGTCGGAGCCACCCGAGAAGCTGTAACGACGGCTCTACAGGAGCTTGTAAAAGAGAAGGTCATTAAAACCGGCTTTAAGACGATTTATATCCATCGCGAAAAGCTGCTGGAGTTGTAAGCTACATTACATCTATAGTCCAGAGAAAAGAAGTATCGTATACCTACCAGAAAATATACGATATGGAGTGAATGAAATGGCCAATCAAAATTTACAAAGAGAACTGAATGCAGCCAAAGCAGACATGGAAAAAATGCTTCCTTCAGAAGTACTGGATATATTTGATAAGACGATCCAGGATATTGGCAAGTTGAATACCACTCAAGGGCTAGGCATTGGAACCAGAGCACCTGATTTTAGCTTACCCGACTATACAGGTCGAACTATAACACTGTCTGAAGAGACGGCTAAGGGGCCTGTTGTTCTTATCTTTTACAGAGGACATTGGTGTCCGTTCTGCAATCTGGAGCTCCAAGCCTACCAACGGTACATGAATGATATAACGTCGCTCCATGCTCAACTGATTGCCGTGAGTCCGCAAACTCCCGAACATTCAATGAGCATGCAACAGAAGAACGAATTGAGCTTCCATGTTTTAAGTGACCTGCATAATCAAACAGCAGAAAAATACAATCTTAAATTTAAACTTCCTGAATTTGCACATGAAATTTACAGATCATTAGACATTTCACTGGATACATTTAATGGCGACAGTGCCTGGGAGCTGCCTGTACCCGCTACATATGTAATTGATTCAGAAGGTATTATTCGTGCAGAATTTGCTGATGCTGACTATAAAAAACGAATGCAGCCTGCAGACGTATTACAAGTTCTACGCTCTCTCTAGAATTACCATTAAAAAATAATTCTTATCTATCTGCACTGATGGGGGCAATATATGAATCCTAAAAAACAATTCCTAATTCCAGATTCGATATTACAACGAAAAGCGGCTCGCAAGGGAACAGACATTCCTGATGATGTGCTTCACCTGCTACAGCAAGGACAGCTTCAGACGTTGAATCTTACCGAATGGCTAGCTGTCGACCATGCTTTACTACTACAAAATGCACTTGATAAGTTTGGATTGCAGCGATCATCCGATATCTTCCTGTCCGAATTGGATCATCTGAAGGAAAAGAAGATCATGAAAATAATCCCTGCGATTGCCCAAGCATGGCTGAACTTGTTCGAGCAACAAACACATCAAGAACGTACTCGAATCTTTAATGTCATGGCCCCCCATCCTTCAGACAGCATTCGCTGTTGGGCTGCCTATATCGTCGGGATTGACCCCCGTTTAAGTATTGAGCAAAAATTGGCAGGCATTCGCCCCTTTGCAGCGGACCCCCATTTCGGAGTGCGTGAAATTGCCTGGATGGCTGTAAGAGGTCCCGTAGCCATGCAACTGCTGGAATCGCTCGTGCTTTTAAACGATTGGGTACGAGATCAGGATGCTAATATACGTCGTTTTGCCATCGAATTGACCCGGCCACAAGGTGTCTGGGCCAAGCACATTCCTGAACTGAAAGAACACCCAGAGCTGGCACTTCCACTTTTGGAAGCTGTTCAATCCGACTCGATCAAATATGTTCAGGACTCGGTAGGCAATTGGCTGAATGATGCCAGTAAAACCAAGCCGGAATGGGTGCTCCAAGTTTGTGATGCGTGGCTGAAGACTTCGGATACAAAAGAAACGAAGCGAATAGTCACAAGAGCCACAAGAAGCTTGATAAAAAAGCAGTAATTAGAGACTCTTCCCCATCCAATCCATATCCAGATGATACACATAAACTATGAGATATATCTGGAATATTAGTAATGGAGGAATTCCTATGTCTATTATCCGAATCTATCTGAAAGCAGACAGCATCGTTTCTGGAAACATAGCTGTCACAACGAATATTAATATCACTCCCATCGTCAATCGTTACACAGCTACCGTGGTGCTTGGAAACATTTTAGGAGGAGTGACCACCATCCCGGCACAAAGTTTTACAAATGATAGTGGTACTTCAGTCGCGGCAAACGGACTTATCGTTCCCACCAGTAGCGGATACTATAATATATTTATAAATGGGGCGTTGCAGCGAGGCGGGTTAACAACGCTTTCCACTGCTAATCTAATCATAAATACAGGCTTGATTGTTGGCGTAACGGTAGTCATTGAGGTGATCAATTTCAACACTAGCGCCTCCTCAACCTCTGTCAACAACGTCACAGTGACGACTATCATAAGTGACTGAGCTGACTCATCATAAAAAACCGCCAAACACAGGGTTTCCCCTCGTATTTACCGGTTTATTTCTCTATGAACCAAATGATTTATCGGAAATGTATACGCGTTCTGCACGAAACCTAAATCTTGAAGTTCTCCACCAAAACCTGCAGCTTCTCAGCCAGTGAGGAGAGGAGCGCTGCGGAGGATTCCACTTCTTGCATGGCGGCAAGCTGTTGCTCCGAAGAGGCGGACAGGGACTCCGCCCCTTCAGCCGTATGATTAGAGACCGTAACGATATTCTGAATGGCTTCAACGAGCCCTTCGCAGATTAGCGCCAGCTCCCGGACTGTGGCTGATATTTGCTCGCTTTGGGCAGACATATCGGATACGGAGACTTCGATCTCAGAGAAGGAGCGTCCGGCCGATATGATCAGCTCCTTGCCCTGCAGCATTTCGTCCGTGGAACGCTTCATAGTTTCTCCCGCCTTGTCGATTTGGGGGATAATCAGACTGACCAGCTCGGTGATTTGTCTGGCGGATATGGCCGAACGTTCGGACAGCTTACGGACGGAGCCGGCGACAACGGCAAAACCCCGGCCTTCTTCTCCGGCGCGCGCAGCTTCTATCGCCGCATTCAGCGACAGCAAGTTGGTCTCCTCGGCGATGCTGGCAATGGTGCCGACGATGTTCTCAATCTCCTTGGAATGACTGCTAAGCGTATCAATAATGCTTGAGAGATCGCCGATGCTTTCGCTCACAACTCCCATTTGGGAGGTGGTGGAATGCATCGATTCCCGGCCAAGACGCGCTTTCTGAACATTATCGGCGGCCTTATTCATCGCGATGACCGCATTGCCGGCAATATCGCTGATGAAGCGTGACATATCCTGAACGGCTTTATAGCTTCCTTCCAGGTTTTGCAGTTGGGTATGCGCCCCATCGGCCAGCTCAATCGTAACATTCACACCGCGCTCTCCGGCACGGTTCGTTGCCTGGGCGCTGGCAGACAGCTCCTGGGAGGAAGATGCGACCAGCATGGAGGTGTCATTGACCTGAGTAATCAGGTTGCGCAGGTTCATTGTCATATCGTTGAAGTCGCGGGCCAGATTCCCGATTTCATCCTTGCTTTTGAAGAGAAGCGGTTCATGGGTAAGGTCGCCTTTTGTAATAGTGTTCACAGAGGTTGACAGCTTGGTAAGCGGACTTACCATACGGCGAATCAACAGGTAAGCGACAAGGATAGCCACGATGAAGATGGAGCCGCCAATAATGAAGGGCTGAACAATAATATCCAACGTCCGTTCCTGAATTAACGAGCCGTCAAAATTGATAGCCATCAGTGCAACAATGGGCTTGGTGGGATCATGGTCCTGATAAATGGGGCCATATCCGGTTTTGAGCGAGGTTCCTTCATATGTATAAACCTTGGAGTATGCGGAATGCTTCATAGTAGTTATCATTTCCTTGTCTTCGTCCGTGAAGTAGAAGGAATCGCCAGCTTGATAGCCTCTTTGCTTGAAGTTGGCATCGGCGGCGAGAATTTTTCCATCCAGAGAGAGAATGAAAGCCTCTTTAAAAATAGGCTTATGTGCCACGATCCAGCCTATCCGGTCTTCAACGGCAGCAAGTTTGCTCTTATCTCCACTGACCAGAGCTGATATATCCTTAGGATCTATAAGGCCAGTCGTAATATTGGCGCAGCCCACCAGCTCGATCCCTGCAGCTTCATCCACTTGATGGTAAGCGGTACGATATCCGAAGTATCCAATGGAGGATCCTACGAGAAACAACATGACGAGCATCATCCAAGTTAATTTTGTTGCCAGCTTCATTATTTGAACCACCGATCCTGACTCTAATAAATTTTAGTGACAATCAGTTGTCACTGCTACGATTATAGCCTATCAACACTTGCTAGAATATGGCATTCAGGTGTCGGAATATGTCGTTTTATGTGAGGAAACTCATTGTTTTTTTGCTTCATCCATACAACAAGCCCAAAAGCATTGAATTGTGGTGAATCATAAATACTAGCTTGATTGTCGGCACAACGGTAGTCATTGAGGTGATCAATTTCAACTCTAGCGCCTCCTCAACCGCTATCAACAACGTTAAAGTGACAACTACTATATGCGACTGAGCTGACTTATCATAAAATAACCATAAAAAACCGCCAAACACAGGGTTTCCCCTCGTATTTAGCGGTTTATTTTTCTTTGAACCAAATGATTTATCGGAAATGTATGTTACACGTTCTGCACGAATCAGGCCAAGGGCCGATTTTTTAAAGTTATATAAAACTTTATTTTTTGTGGGCTAATAGGATATTCACGATAGTGTCGAGTTGAAGCTCCAGCGAATAAGGATCTTCCATGACAAACTCATCGCCCTTTTCGCTGAATGAGCCATACATATAAACCTGTCCTTTTTTTACAGCCGGAAGGCCTTTCCACAGCTCACTATTTAGAACTTGATTGGCCCCTTCATCTTCAGAACCATATACAAAGATATGATCCCCTGTGTACTCAGGCAAAACCTCAAGCGAAATACTTTCGAATCCTTCTTTCATGTTCAATGCTTTCTTCGTAGGTGGCAGCTTTAGCATCTGATAAATGGTTGGACTTCCGTAATTTCCGCCTTCTGCCGCTAAAACATATACTGATTTGTTCGCGACCTGCACGATGGAAACCGTCTCACCATCTTTAACGATACCGTCAATTTTCTTTCTGGCCTCTGCGACTTTCTTCTCATATTCAGTGATCCACTGCTCCGCTTCTTTCTGCTTGCCAAAGATTTCACTGATTCTGCGGAATTTATCCAGCGGCCCCGCTGTAGATTCGCCCTCCCAATATGGCAGGAACACAGTTGTTCCAACCTTTTGGTAGCTGTCGATGTTTTTTTCTATCGAACCTATAATTAAATCCGGTTGCAGAACCGTCAGTTTCTCCAGATTCATAGGGAATTCGCCGAGATCCTTGATTCCGGCCAACTTCTCTTTTGGATATCCCGATTTATTAATCCAAGCCTCATTCAGCATAAAGCTTCTGACTCCTACCGGAATAATTCCCAGTTTCAAAAGATGACCCATATACTGATCAGATGCAACTCGTTTCGGGTTTGCAGGTACTTCTACATCTCCTTTTAGTGTCGATACTATTCTTGTTTTTGCTTGTACCGTTGCTTGTCCATCCTCATTGGATGATGTCGTTGTAGGATTAGCCTCTATTTGCGAGCTTCCATTTGTATTTGTAGGAGCGGAACAAGCTCCCAGCATCAATGATAAACACAGCATAATCATCATGGCCGTTATTTTGACTCTTCCGTGCATAAATAAATCTCCCTCCACGTTATACCGATATTGATAATCAATATCAGTATAACGTGTGAAAGGTGCCTGCTGAAGGGCATATTTTAGCATCGTTTGGGGCATATCCTGATCTTGGTTCCCGAAATGATGTTGCCGCTCCTTTTTGAATCGTACGGGAGATAATCCCTTGTATTTCTTGAAGCTGCGGCTTAATGAATGAGCATCCGGATACCCCACACTCTCCGCAATTTCTTGTAAAGTGGCATCCGTCTGCATTAAAAGCTGAACTGCTCGATCTGTCCGTACCTCACCCAAGTAATGAATCGGACTGGTGTGTATTTTATTCTTGAACAGCCTCGATAGATGCCCAGCGCTGCACTCCAGTTCCTCTGCAATGGACTCAAGCGTCAAAGATCGGCTAGAGTGCTCACGAATATAAGCTACAGCCTGCGCTACCAGGTCGGGCTTAAGGGGTTCAATGCCTTGTCGATACAACTGCTGCAACAGCTCATATACAAATTGATGAAATAAGGCTTTGACATGCAGTTTACCAAGTTCGGAAGCCTCACGCCATTCTTGCTCCAACAGCTTCACTGTATCATACAAAGGCAGCGGATAATGAGGTGAGAAAGCATACTGATTCTGAAAGGGATTCTCCTTTTCCAACAATTGTGCAATCTCCTTGCGACTGGGCAGGGCCAACGTTGCCTTGTACAGAATGATGTAATATTCAAGCACATCTTCCGTGATGATACTCAGGCACATCCCTTTTCCCCCATGCAGCACATGGAAACGCCCCACCCTATGAATGCTGTCGTCCAGCCGCACTCGCGCACTTCCGCGCAGAGTATACAAGAACGCACTGGCCGGAAGTCTATAGGTTCGCAACTCCTCCCCTTTACCCATTTTCTTATGACGAACATCCATCACTTGTATAAAAACATGATTCCAGAGCAAAATGTGATCATTTAATTTCATTGCTTTTGTCCAGCCCCCGATCCAAACCATCCACGTACCTGATCGCATTCAGATTCAAACTATAACCCATTATAGTTGATAATCATTCTCACAGGCAATGAAGTGATTTGTACGGAGCCTCTACTTTGTACTATCCATTTTTCTGACCGCGTTCTCCGCAGCCTCCATAATTACTTCTCCCAATGTAGGATGGGGATGAATGGTTAGAGCCAAGTCTTCTACGGTTGCGCCCATCTCGATGGCTAGAGCAAGCTCCGAAATGAGTGTTGACGCTTCGACACCCACAATTTGCGCCCCCAGTAGGATTCCCGAGTCCTGCTTTGCTACGATTTTGATATACCCCTCTGCTGCCCTTAGTGCCAATGCTCTGCCGTTAATCGAAAAAGAAGCTCTGCCAATGATAATCGGTAAGGCTTTTTCCTTGGCTTCTGTTTCACTTAGGCCAACACTAGCCAGCTCCGGTTCAGAAAAGACAACCAGCGGTATGGCTTTATAATCCACTTTAGCAGCTTGGCCTGCAATCGCTTCTGCCGCAATCTTCGCTTCATAGGAAGCTTTATGGGCAAGCGCTGGACCCGCGGTAATATCTCCAATGGCAAAAATATGTGGAATAGCCGTTCTACACTGCTCGTCTGTCTCGATCAGCCCTCTGCTCGTCACTGGCAAGCCAATGTGCTCCAGTCCTAACCTTCCATCTGTATTGGGTTTTCTGCCTACAGTAACTAATACAAACTCTGCGGTAACATGATGCTGCTCCTGATCTTTTGAATAATGCAGCGTAATGGTATCCGCATTCTGCACGACGTTTTCGGCTGTCGCCCCGGTTACGATGTTTACACCATCTGTTTTCAACTGCTTGACAACAGGGGCCACAAGATCCGCTTCAAATCCCGGTAGTATCCGCGCCCCTCCCTCCAGAATCGTTACCTTTGTTCCAAATTTGGCATACATCTGTCCAAGCTCGACGCCGATATATCCACCGCCTATCACGACCAGACTGGTCGGAGCCTCTGGGAGCGAAAGCGCCTCTGTAGAGGACAAAATACGTCCGCCGAACGGAAAGGCCCTCAGCTCGATTGGACGGGAACCAGTTGCCAATATGGCATACTTAAAGGAAATGGTTTGTTCCGCTCCATTTTGCTTGATAATGGCTGTATGCTCGTCAACCAAGCTTGCCTCCCCTTCCAGAATACTCACACCTCCCGTTTTCATTAAATAGCCGACTCCGCCTGCCTGCTTATTTACAATCCCCTGTTTGAAAGCTTGAGCATTCACGAATGACGCTGCTGCATCTGCCTGATTTAACTGCCTGAGTACCTCATAGCGGTGTGCTTCGGCAATCAAAGCTTTGGATGGAATGCAGCCCACATGTGTGCAGACTCCACCTAGCTGACTGCGTTCGACAATCGCTGTCTTCATTCCAAGCTGAGAAGAACGCTCTGCCGCCACATAACCTCCCGGACCTGATCCAATGACCAGTGTATCTACAGATTCAAGCTTGCTCATAACCTGATGCCTCCCTTTATAATTGCCCGATTTAAATATGATGATCATAATATATTATAGTCATCATATTTTGTATACGTCAATAGTCGTGATCAGCCATGCTGAAGTTGTCGTTGCAAGAAGACCAATTGACACGTTTTATTATGATGATTATAATATTTTGAAGTTAGCATTATGAAGCCGTGGAGTGATTACAATGCCTTATCCAAAAGGCCATAAGATGAAAGTACGGAGTAAGATCGTTGAAAGTGCTGCCCAGGCTTTTCGCGCCAACGGTATCCACGATGTAAGTGTGCCCTTTATTATGAAAGGGGCCGGATTAACTCACGGCGGGTTCTATTCACACTTTGACAACAAAGAAGAGCTAGTCGCCGAAGCCTGTCGCTATGCTGTCAGTGATACCCTCGCACTTCTTCAGAAGGCTGTTGACCAAGAAGAGCAAGATCCCAACATTAATGTTATCATCGACTACTATTTAAGCACCCATCACCGTGATCGAACAGAAATGGGCTGTATTATTCCTGCTCTTTCCGTAGACATAGCCCGTTCTTCCGAAGAAATCCGGCAGATATTCACGCAGGAGCTGAAACGTATGATTACGTTTATCTCCAATCTGGCGGGAATGGATCTGTCCAAAGGTAGCGCGTTGTTCAGCAGTATGGTCGGTTCTCTTGTGCTTGCACGTTCTGTTAATGATCCTGAACTGAGTGACAGCCTTCTCTCGGCAGGCAAACAGCACGCCAAAGCGCTGGCTAACAGTTGAATGTGAACATGTTTCACGTACGCAAAAAAGCCGCTAAACACCAATCAATCCTTGGTATTTAGCGGCTTTTTCCTATGAGCCTAAGCTCAAAACGGGGATAGCGATTTGTCATAGATTCGAAGTCTCCACCTGCCAAATCTCAGTTATGTTCCAAATCGTTTACGGTACCCGCATTTGCGGCACAGCTCTTCCACCGCTTCTCTTTTGGAGAACCCGAAGTACAAGCGATTTGCGCGCTCCCCTTCAACAATGTCGGAAAAAGATTGCTCATGCACGTTACCTAAATTAATGACGCCTTCCCCATCAAGACAGCAAGGGACAACTGTTCCATCCACCAATACCGCCGCCTGGCTGCGAAGCGCATGGCAAAAGCCTTTGCCATCATCCTCCGGGGCACTCAGGCTAGGCCATTCAAATTCGTGATCCTGATTCAAATAAACGTTGGGGGCAATTTTAATCCCACTCCCAGGTATAACCTTTTCCTCAATCCGGTAGTCCAGCCCAAACTCCTGCTCCAGTCGCTCAAGTGTCTCCCGGTTGCGCTGACGCTGCACATTAGTCAAATTATCTTGAGTCAGGTTCCAGAGACGGAACGAAATAATGACATTATGCTTCACAGCTTCCCTTACAAACGTAAAAATATTGCCCAAATACCCTTCCCGATCTACCGAGCCTTCATGCCCGTCAAAGCTGTGAAGCGAAAAATTCATCTGACGTAGCGCGGGTTGGCCCAACAGCTTATGTCCGGTTTTGGGCAGCAAAGTGCCGTTGGTGGTAATATTCACCTTCAATCCTTTTTCATGAGCGCTCTCCAGCAAAAGATCAATCTTCGGATGGAGCAACGGCTCTCCTTTTACATGCAAATAAATGAAATCCGTATGCGGCTTGACCTGATCAAGAACGTCGCGAAAAATTTCCGGATCAATAAATTTTTTAACACGCTGCGTCTGAGGGCAAAAGCTGCAAGCGAGATTACAGATACTTGTAATTTCAATATATACCTTTTTGAAAGTCTTCAACATGATTTCCCCATTCTAACCTTCATCCTAAGCATCTTGTTTATGCTCACTAATCTTATAATTATAACGGGTTATCACTGACAGGTAAATCATTTATGTTCGTTCATTTGCTCATCCTTTGCTGTCGTCAATTTGCTATTGACCTTAGGTCTGACCTAAGGTTTATAGTGAAGTTATTCAACTACACCATAAGGAGTCTTGTCATTGAAAGAACACATTACGATCAGCCAGCTTTCACAGCTTATGAATGTATCTGTACATCAACTGCGATATTTTGAAGAAAAGGGGATCCTGTATCCGTCATACACAGAAAAAAATCAATATCGAATGTACGGGCTTCATGAAATTTATCAGCTTTCCCATATTTTATTGCTACGTAAATTAAATGTCTCTGTGGGTCAGATTGAAGAATGCATGACTTCCTACGCTGCCGATGATTACAACCAGCTTTTAGAGGATTCGCTGCAGAGGGTACAGGATGAAATAACTAATTTGAAGTTGCTCGAACAGTTTATTCACAAAGTGCTAAAAGAACATCATAACCTCACTCATCAGGACAATGAGTATCAGATTAGGCTGCTAGGTCCCCGACATTTAAAGCTGTGGTTTGCATTTGAGAGAGATCAAGAGCTCACTGCCAGAGATTTATTCGAACAACGACCCGCTCCACCTCAGTTATTTGAAAATGATCTGCATTATCTATCTGACTCTGGACAAGTGAAGCTATGTTATGAAACGACAGATATGACAGATACAGCTGACTATATGCTGGAAGAAGGCAGCTATCTTTATAAGCATTTTTCCGTCACTGAAGACGACGAGATTGAGTATGAAATCCAACAATTAGAGCGCTATGTCACTCAGCACCAATATAAGTGCCAAAGCAAGATTATTCTAGTAGAAAAATCCTACCTATCCATGTTCGACAACAACAAGCTGCAATATGAGATTCAAGTAAAAGTAAAATAAACTTCTTAGAGTGCGGGAGGCCGTTACATGAGTCCAGAATCAATTGACATTGTTGCTTATCAAAAGCAAGATTATGAAGCTGTATGTAAGCTCTTGGTGGAATCATTTAAAACTAAATTTCAAGCTCTTGTTACACTGGAGGATCAGGATATACAGCAGTTACTCATGAAGGTCTGGGTTCAAGACCCTAATCCTTCAACTATGAAGCAATTTGTAGTTAAAAAGAACCAAGAAGTTGTCGGTGTTCTCTCCCTCAAATGGAAAGCACCTTCCTCTTCGCTCCCTAAAACAAAACCCATTTCTTGGGCTCCGCTCATAAAACAGTTTGGCTGCTTCAATGTATTTAAATTTTTGACAGGTATGCATGTGCTGGAATATAAGCCTGCCGCAGATGAGTGCTATATTGATCATTTGGCGATTCACTCAAGTCATCGTAATCAGGGAATAGGACGACGTTTTCTAGCTTTCGCACAGCAATTTACGGTTGAATCCGGTTTTCATGTGTTGACGCTTCATGTAGCGCATAAGAACCAAGGGGCCATCCGTTTGTATCAGAAACTAGCGTTTGAAGTAGAACAATCCAAATGCAATGGGTTGCGGCATTTTTGGTTCAAGGAGCCTGTATGGCATCTGATGACTTGGAAAGAAACTAAACTGCATTCGAGGAGAGAACACCGTTGAAAAAAACATCCAAGCTTACCCTTGGTATTGCGTCAGGTCTAGCTGTTGCCTTAATATTGATTATTCTATATCAAAATTCCTACAAGATGACGGAAGAAAAAATACAAATTACGACTCCTAAAGGGGTATTAACGGGTACATTAGCTTTGCCTAAGGACCACTCGGGAAAGATTGGACTGGTTGTTTTTGTCCATGGGGATGGTCCTATCAATGACACATATGATGATGGATACAAACCACTGTGGGAAAGGTTCGCTTCCAAGGGTTACGCCTCCTTATCCTTGAATAAGCCCGGTATTAATGGCGCTCCTGGAAATTGGCAGGATCAAAGCATGGAGGACCGGGCACAGGAGATCCGATATGCAATAGACTGGGCGAGAACCTTACCAATGATCGATAAGCAAAAAATCGGCCTATGGGGAGCCAGTCAAGCAGGATGGGTCATTCCGAAGATCGTTAAAAAGGAGCACAATATTGCTTTCAGCATCCTTGTATCGCCCGCCGTGATCTGGATTACACAAGGGCAATTTAACACCAGAAAAGAGATGGAACAGGAAGGGGCTACTCCGCAAGAAATTACAAAGAGATTGGACTACAATCAACAGATTTTGCAATTACTACAAAAACAAGCTTCTTATGAAGAATACCTGAAAATAGCCAACCCAGACAATTTGATTTCCAAAGAAAGATGGAGCTTTATAGGCAAAAATTTCCGGTCTGATTCCACCGAAGAATTAGGCTACTTTAATTCTCCTGTACTCTTGGTTCTGGCTGGAAAAGATATTAACGTTGATGTAAAAGATACTGAACGAGTATATCGACAGAAGGTGCCTTCAGAGCTGCTGTCCGTCATCCGTTTACCTGAAGCCGACCATTCCATGATGAATGAAAAAGTCGCGCATTCAAAATCTCTAACTTTTTTAACAGCCGTATTTGCCCCCAGAAAATTGGTAAATGATGAGTACTTGAAAATCCTCGCCGATTATGTCAGCCAGCGTTAAAAGTATTTTAGTACCTCGCTGTAATGCTGGCAGTAACCAATTCGTATAAACTAATAAAAAACGACATCTCTGCCGTTTTTTAAGGATTGATAATGCGGGACTCTAGCTCTCTAGCTCTGGACTACCTGAATTAACCTACCCGACTTCGTGTCGGAGCTACTTCCTAAGCAGTAAATAAGCAAAATAAGGCACACCGATTAACGACACCATGATGCCTGCGGGAATACCGTCGGGATCTGTGAGATTGCGACCGACTGTGTCCGCGGTTAACAGCAGCCATCCACCGAGTAAAACGGCGACGGGAATGAACAACTGATTGCGTGGCCCGACCAAGGCCTTGGCCATGTGCGGGGCCATCAACCCGATAAACGCGATACCACCCGTGACAGATACCGCAGATGCAGCCGCAGCGACCGCCGTCAGAATGAGAACGAGGCGTTCCCGTTCAAGCTTCAGACCGACGCCAATCGCCGACGGCTCGCTCAAAGCAAGAAGATTGAGCCGTTGAGACTTGTACAAGGTAAAAGGGATAAGCAGGATCAGCCAGGGAAGCAGCGCCCAAATGAACGGCCAGTCCGTGCCCCATATATTGCCCGCAATCCATTTCGCGATAAAATCGACCTTCGAGCGTTCAGCCGAGGAGATGATTACGATCATAATCCCCGACAACGCAAGGGAGAAACCAACCCCGACCAACACCAGCCGGATGGGATCAAGTCCGCTCGTTCGGCTATACGAGAAAACATAGATCAAAGCTGCTGTTACCAATGCGCCAATAAAAGCGACAAGCGGCAGAACATAGATGAACGATCCGACATCGATCGGGAAGTACAGAAAGAAGCACGCAATCGCTACGCCTGCCCCAGAATTAATGCCGATGATGCCTGGGTCGGCCAAGTCGTTACGGGTGATACTTTGCAGTATAGAGCCGGATAACGCAAGCGCCATACCCGATAGCAACGTAATAAAAATCCTTGGCAGCCGGACGGAGAACAGAACAAATTCTTCTTTGAAGGTACCTTGACCGAACAAAACAGGGATCAGCCTGTCAAACGATAAAGAGGAATACCCCCACGCCATGCCTGCTGTAGCTGTTAGAATGATTAGCCCTAAACTGACGAGCAGGATCAGGCGTTGTTTTCGAACAAGAGCGGATAGGATCATAAGAAAGCTTTACCTCCTCTACGCACAACGAGCAGAAAGAAGGGCAAGCCTAGCATCGCCACGATGGCTGCCACTGGCGTCTCGTAAGGTGCATTAATCGTGCGGCCCAGCGTATCTGCGAGCAGCATGAACGTAGCTCCCGCAAAAGTCGAAAAAGGCAGGATATACCGATAATCGGTGCCAACCATCTTGCGGACGATATGAGGAATCATTAGACCCACGAATGCCATGTTTCCGACAAGCGCAACCGATGCGCCCGTAATCACAATGACAAGGACAAACAGGATGGATTTGATCCATACCAGATTTTGGCCCAATCCTGCCGCCACTTCGTCACTCAGTCTGAGAATACTCAGTTGGTTGGAAAGCATCAGAGCTACCATAATGCCGAGAAGGATGACTGGTGCAATGGCCTGTATTTGTCCCCACGTCGTTCCGATCAGACCCCCGGCGGTCCACATGGATACATCCTTTGAAATCTTAAATGCGATGCTGACGCCATCCGAGATGGCATACAGAAACGCGGATACAGCCGCTCCCGCCAGAACGACTCGGATCGGGGACAGGTTGCCTCGGCGCATTGAGCCAAGGACGATGACCAAAACTGCGCCCAGAGCAGCACCGAGAAAGCAGGCCACCATAATGCCGAAGTAGTTGATCCCCGGGAAGAATACGAAAGCCAACGCGAGCGCCATATTAGCGCCGGAAGTCAGGCCCAGCAAGCCCGGATCGGCCAATGGATTGCGGGTAACTCCCTGCATAATCGCTCCGGATACGGCAAAAGCGGCACCGACCAGCATCGCCGCCAACTCGCGGGGCAGCCGAATCTCGCGCAGGATGAGAATTTTGTCATCCTTGGTACCCGAGGTGAGAGCAAGCCACAGGTCGTGGAGCGTTGTTTCCGCTGCACCAAATACCATTGAAATAATGAAACACAAAATGAGCGCCAGCACGCTGCCAAGAAGCTTATATGCAAAGGGAAAAGCATGTTGTTTAATCTTCATCGGACTCTCATCTCTTCTTTAATGAAATATGCGAAGAAACTGTTAAATAACCAGTTCCTTCGCATCGAATAAAAATGATTCACAACGAAAGACGAATCGTTGCCATGATTTCAATCGTAGACGACCCTAAGCGTTGCGGTCCCGAAATAGGGATCAACCCCTACTGACCAAGAAAGTGTTGAATAAAAAATTTCAATTGGTATTCCATGCTCAGTGGATCGTTAAAGTAGAACGCCTTCGCGTTAGTCTCGAAGACATGTTGATTCTTGACCGCGGGAATATTCTTGTACGTTTCGGTATTCTGGAACGAATTGTCCTCATCCGCGTTTTTACTGAAAATGACATAGTCACCCAGGTAATCTTTCATAACCTCAGACGATAAGGCAAAATAACCTTCTTTCTGGGTCGCCTCCTTGACTTTCTTCGGCATGGCGAGTCCGAACTCCTGATAGAGAATTTCTGTTCCTCGTCCAAAGTTATCGCCATAGACATAGAGCTGCTTATTGAATGTCTCGATGACCGAAACCGTCGCGTTGGCACCGATCTTCGCCTTGATTTCTTTTCCGGCTTTTTGGGCACGGGCTGTAAAATCATCGATCCAGGCTTGTGCTTCTTTTTCTTTATTCAACAATTTTCCGATTTCACGTTGCTGGGTTAAGAAATCCACCTTGCCATATGTATAAGTGACAGTAGGAGCAATTTGCTTAAATTTATCGACGTTCTTAATATCTGAAAGCCCGATAATAAGATCCGGATTCAACTCGATGATCTTCTCCAGACTTTCGTCCGTAACCGCCTCTGCGCCTTTCAGCTTCTCTTCAAAATTCGGGTTGGTCTTGGACATTTCGTCCACGCCGACTAGAGGCACACCGAGCGCCATCACGTTACCCGTCAAGAACCTGGTAAGCACAACGACGCGTTGCGGATGGGTCGGAACCTCCACGGGGCCATTCTCGGATTGATAGACAAATGTGGTAGATTTCGATTTCGAGTCCGAAGTAGCCTCAGAGGACGAACTTTTACCATTCTCGGCATTGTTCGCCTGATTTCCGCCACAAGCACTCAATACAACCACAAGTAAAAGTACCAGCGGAATAAAAAGCTTTCTCATAAAATAACTCTCTCCCTTTCAAAACGCTATGTTCAATGAATCATCATATCGTAGATAAGATACTAATCTTGAACTTAGTACTCTTTTCATTGATTATGAAATTCATTCTCATTTGTATGAACTAATTATATGGAACCACTATGCGCCGAACCATGCCTTTTTGTTTGGAAAATGACTTGGACTATTGGTTACTTGTAAATAAAGCTACCGCGCGTTGAAGCTGTAAACGAATAGAAACCGGATTGTAGGGCAACCATTCATCCAGGTCAAGCAGACGTACATTATTCCGCTGTACAGCGGGAAGGCTGTTCCAATAGGAGGACTTGAATATCATTTCACTATGTGCGGTGGAGCCCTTCTCATCCGGAAACACTGCAACCAATAATTGAGACCCTGCATAAGCTGCGAGTTGGGATATCTCAATGGGAATGGAATGAAATTGATCCCCTAGCTTCTTCATCTCCTGCCCGATCAATTCAGGAGGCCGTAGTCCAAGCGATTGATAGATAATATATCCGACATTTCTCGCTCCGTAAACGAGCAGCTTATCCGGCTTAATCACCAAAATCGTTATGATTTCATTAGCGACTCCGCATTGCTGCACCAGTGAACGGGCTGCCTGTTCTTCCTTTTCAAAAACAGCCAACCACTGCTCTGCCCGATCGCTCCGCTGAACAGCATGTGCAATACGACGCAGATGCTCTTTCCATCCCATTTCCATCCATGAAATTTCCACGATAGGCGCTACAACTCGCAAATGCTCAGGATTCAACCCATATTGGTGCAAATGCTGTTTGGCTGCAATGATCAGCTCAATGTTGGTATCGAGCAATACCGAGTTCACCTGTTCAGCAGAACAGTTCGTGCTTATAAACTTCATCGTTTGCGGCGGCTCCAGACCATTCGTCTTCACATATTCGCTGCTTTCCGAAATGGTGACAGCAGGTTCCAACCCAAGCAGCAACAGATGGCTGGCGTAAGGTATGAGCAATACAGCCACACGCTGGGATGATCCGCGGTTGTAGCTTGAAGGTGATGCTCCTGTATGCTGCTTAAAACGACGGCTTAGATAAAATTCATCCTTGTAACCTACCTTCATCGCAATTTCCCGGAGCGTGCCTGATCCGCTAATTAACAGCTCTTTGGCTCGGTGAACGCGCAGCCGCGACAAATATTCGTTCGGGGAAAAACCGGTAAACTGCTTAAACTGGATAGAATAATGTGATCGGCTTACGCCTGCAATCGAGGCCAATTGCTCACGCGTTATTTTTTCGCTATAGTTGTTTTCCAAATAAGTAATACTGTGTTCCATCGACGGCTGCTCACTGGCAGCATACTTGGCCTCCTGCTGTTTCAACAGTAGAAGAATGATTTGGTGAAATATAATTTGATTCTGCACATGACGGGCTTCACTAGCAGGTAAACGATGGATATACAGCTCCTCCACATGGGCCACAATCGCAGGTTCATAAGGGAAAAACTGAATATTAGCATTTGAGGCCACCTCGCTTTTCCGCATCATTACACCTGTGGGTAGAGGATTTGCCTGCTCTCGCGTACGGATTAAAAGCTTATAAGCATGAAGTGGTTGCTGGAGATTCGTAATTAAAGCGGCATGGCTATGGGCCGGGAGAAGAATGATGCTCCCTTCCATGAGCTCGTACATTTGATCATTAATCCTGAGAATACCTTTGCCGCTGGCAATCGCAATCAGTACGGTTACACTCTCATGAATCTTATACATCGGAAAATTCGAGGTGCTGTACAGCGAATGGATACTGTCAGCAGTATATAAAGGAAAATGGGACTCTGCCCACTCCGAGAAAACGTTATCCACAAGCAAAGCCTCCATTACAAAATATTGAGGAACGTCTTTCAGTCCTCTGCATCGTATTAAGCGAAAAAGTCCAATTATATAGCATAAAAACGATATCTATACTATAAATGATCAAACCTTTTTCATGCTACGCCTATTCTCCTATTTTTTAGGCCCCTCGTTAGTTAGCTTTATGGATTCAATTGACGTGAACCCCACCTTAGATTTTTACAAAACAGTCCTAAGTTTACCGCTGTAATCCATAAAATCAGGTCATATAGTTAAGAAGACCTCTTTGTTGTAGTAATTCTTTCGTACAATTCCACAGTTTATTTTGCATAGCAATATCTCCACCGGGGTCTACAGGTACAATTGAATGTCCGGTTCCGACATTAAAATACCCTCCTGTAACTGCCTGGTACTGTGGATCCACAATTAAACGAGTCATAATATCAGCTCCTCTGCGTGGATCACCAATATGAAAAAAATTCAAAAAACGCTCAAGCATTGATGCAAACCAGAGCTCACGTCCGAGACCTGTAACATTAAACCCTGGATTCAGAGCGTTAACACTGATTCCCGTTCCAGTCCATTGACGTGCCAGTTCACCAGTAAACATAATGTTATACAGCTTGGTTTTCCCATATATTGCAGATGAGCCTCTGGAAGTAAAAGGAGCTATATTGGTCAAATCCTCAGGGAGCTTAAGCTCGCCATGATTGCGTGAAGCCTCAGAAGCAACATTTACAATTCTAGCGCTTCCTGCATTTTTCAAGGAATGCTGTAAGGCGTGTGTCAATAACCACGGTGCTAAATAATTCACAGCTATCATTTCTGCAAATCCCTCGGAGGTTACCCGTTGTTCGAATGCATGCAGTCCTGCATTATTCAAAAGCACATCTATTTTGGGGTATGCAGTTGAAATCTCGTTCCCCATACGTCTGACATCTTTCATTAAGGATAGGTCCCCGAAAAAAAAGTCTACTTTTGTTGAGGGAATCATATCTTTTATAATTTTTTTAGTAGCTTCAGCGCGATCCTTGCTCCTGGCTGTCATGACAAGATGAGTACCACGTTTAGCCAATTCAATCGCAACGAGTTGCCCCAGACCACTCGTTCCACCAGTTATTACAACAATCGGATTAGCCATCATGGTGATTCTCCTTTGTGCTGAATAGTCATTGTCAATGTCAATGTAATTGGCCGTTCATTGCTTTACTCCGTTAGACCCGTCTCAAGTTTTGACATGCAGCTGACGCAGTCATATACTTGATATAAATCAACTATATTATTTTGGTTGATATATGTCAATTAATTGACTTGAATGATTTACTTTATCAATTAAGGTTAGGTGAAATAGGATGAATGATGATCGACACAAAAATACGCCGAGAGGCCAATTGGAACTGGGGCTCGGCGAGCAAATCAATGCCCTCATAAGCGCCTCACATGCGCTAAATGTCAAAACTGCAGCACGTTTCGATCCTTCAATACAACCTGCGGGTTTCCATATTATCCGTTGGCTTTACTCGTATGGCCCAACAAGCGCCACTATGCTGGCGGAATCAACAGCTATGGATCGCAGTTCGGTTAGCCGTCTTGTCAAACAACTTGAGCTTTTAGGTTATGTGAAAAGGGAGGCCTCTCCTGATGATCGTCGAGGAATACTTCTATCCCTCACTGAGCTTGGGCGCCAAAAGACGATTGATGCTCTAAAAGAGAAAGAATTTGTATTTTACGAACACATTTCAAGATGGGACGATGAACAACTTGAAAATTTTATCGGAATGCTCAGGGACTTTAACGGATTTGATCACAAGTAACAAGTTCATAGGTTGATGACTGCCTTTCTTAAAAGCATGGAGTAAAACTAAAATAAACGTCGTGTCCTCATTAAAGAGAACATGGCGTTTATTTTTCATCAAGAAAGTAGGGCCTTCTGTGACCAAACGTGTGACCACGAAGGAAAACAAAGCTAAATTCAAAATAAAAAAACGGCATCTCTGCCGTTTTTCTAAAGGATGGACTCTCAGGGACTCGAACCCTGGACCAATTGATTAAGAGTCAACTGCTCTACCAACTGAGCTAAGAGTCCATAATATAAAATTGGTGGAGCCTAGGGGGATCGAACCCCTGACCTCATCGCTGCCAGCGATGCGCTCTCCCAGCTGAGCTAAGGCCCCATTATATGTAATTAAAAACGTTTCAAGCGACTTCTATATCATATAAAATTTTCATCCCTGTGTCAATACTTTAATAAAAAAATTATTACCCTTCCGCCATCAACCAAGACACAGCCAGCGATCAGTCGCTGGCTGTGTCTTTGGATAACAGTGTTTTCAGTTCCTTCATAAACATGTTGATGTCTTTGAACTGCCGATAGACGGACGCAAAGCGCACGTAGGCAACCTCATCAACAGGATAGAGCTGTTCCATGACCAGTTCGCCGATCTGCTGGCTGTCCACCTCAGTAGCGGCTGTGTTGCGGATAGCGTTTTCCACCTGGGATACGATCATATCCAGTTGCTCGACAGATACGGGACGCTTCTCGCAGGCCCGAATGAGACCGCGCAGCATTTTATCACGGCTGAATTCTTCACGGCTGCCATCCTTTTTAATGACCATCAGTGGAGTCTCCTCCACCATTTCAAAGGTGGTAAAACGCCTAGCACATTGCTCGCATTCGCGGCGGCGGCGGATGGACTTGTTGTCATTCGCTGGCCGCGAGTCCAGCACCTTTGTTCCATTGTAGGCACAGTAAGGACATTTCATAAATTCACCACTTTCTTTTTCCAATAAATTCTCTATACTTTTTTCGTAATAATTTTGTCAAAACGGTTCATAATATGTTTACCACGTCGCGAGGAGGTGAACAACAATGGCACAAGGAAACAATGGCAACTCCAACAACCTGGTAGTCAACAAAGCCTCCGGCGCTCTGGAGCAAATGAAATTTGAAATCGCTCAAGAGCTGGGTATCAGCATTCCTCAAGATGGATACCAAGGTAACATGACTTCCTATGAGAACGGTTCGATCGGGGGCTATATCACAAAACGCCTCGTAACGATCGCCGAACAACAATTGGCAGGTCAATACCAATAATCGCAGTAATAACGCAGAAGCAACAAGGAAAGTGTATGGACGGACTGCTAAAAACAGTCTGTCCTGCGCTTTTTTCATTTTAATGCCATCAGACTCATTCTGTCATGACATATTTGCATGTAGCCTCGCCATCCGTTAAAACTGATTATAAATTTTTGTGTATTGCCTGTAGTAGTAAATAACCCGCTGTACATAATGTCGTGTCTCGCCAAAGGGGATTTGCTTGATGGATTGTTCTTTCCCATCCCATACGCCCTTATCCAGCCACTCCTGCACTTTACCGGGGCCTGCGTTGTAAGCCGCAACGATAGCTACCGGATTATCCTTAAATTTCACCGACAGGTTATGCACATACCAGGTTCCCAGCTCAATGTTGGTGCCTGGCTCGTGCTTGACGCTATCCAGCGGAACCTTTTGGATCTGGGCGCTGTCCATAATCCAATTCGCCGTATCGGGCATGATTTGCATGAGTCCCAGTGCACCCTTGTGCGACTGCTTGCTGGTCTTAAAGTTCGTCTCAACACGGATAATGGACGCCACCAAAAACGGGTCCACTTCATACGTCTGCGAGTATTGCCGGATCTCATCCTTATATTGAATCGGATAGAACCACGACATCCAGTTTGAATTAAAAAACAGAATCAAGACAAACCCAACAAACAAAGTCAGCAGGACTCTTTTTTTGCGCAAAATATTCATGCCAGTCCCTTTCGCTGCCAGAATTGATCAATTTGCTGTTTTGTTTCAGCCTGTGTTCCACTATTGTCGATGACGATATCGGCCAGGCTTCTTTTTTGTTCAATATCCATTTGCGCGGATAACCGAAGTCCGGCTTGTTCCTCGGTCAATCCATCTCTGAGCATCAGACGCTGGAGCTGCACATCGCGTGGTACGTATACCACCATAATTTCATCGTACAAGCTCTCCAGCCCGGACTCATACAGTAACGGGATATCCGCCAAAACAAGCTTGTCCGGATGTTCCCGCTCGTAAGATTCCATACGCATACGCATTTCCTCACGAATCGCAGGATGTGTAATATCGTTAAGCGCCTGCCTCAGGACAGGGTCTCCAAATACAATCTCGCTCAGCTTTTTGCGGTGCAGAGTCCCATCACTGTTCATCACAGCTTGTCCAAAATGCTGTATGACCGCCGTCAGCACCGGGTGCCCCGGAAGCATCACTTCCCGGGCAATGGCATCTGCGTCGATCAGCAGCGCACCCTTGGCGACCAGTAGAGCCGACACGGTGCTTTTACCGGTAGCAATACCTCCGGTTAATCCGATATTCATGCTCTTTCACCTCATAACAGCTTCAATATGCCCATCATAATCAATAATAATGCCGGTAACACACCCAGCGCCTTCATAAATCGGAATGCCGACAGACAGAAACCTGCTTTCATACCAGCAATCAAAAATGTCCCGCTGAATAATGCAATAGCCAGCGCGGTAGCGAGTGGCTGGAAGCCCAGCATAGCTGCTCCCAATCCTGCACCGAACGCATCTACCGATAAAGCGATACCTAACCAAATCGCCTCCGTAGCGGATATACTGCCTGAACGGTCCATATCTGCAGCAGACGGACTTCGGAGAATCCGAATAACGAGACCCCATTTGCGCAATTCCAAAGAAAATACGGTCCGTTCCTCTTGCACTTCTAAAGATTTCTCACCCTCCAGAACATTTCTGCTCACAGGATCATGATCATCAATCAAATCTTCCTTGCGATGCAGGGACTGATACAAAGAGTGGCAGCCAATCCCAATCAGAATGACAGCGCCAAAAACCGTCGTATATACAGGAGACAGAACCTGGGACAACAATGCGCCTAGCTGCATGGATATGCCGATGACCAAACCTGAGCATACTGAAATGATGACAATGGATAGCAGTGGAATTTTCATTTTGCGCAGCCCATACGTAACACCGACTCCAAAACTGTCCAGACTTAGTGCAAATGCCAACAGCAGCAGGGCTCCCCAATGATTAGCCACTCCAATTCCCTCCCATTGCGAAGGAAGGGCCCTAAAGCAGCCGGAACCCTTCGCAGTATTGGTACTTGGAATCAATATATGAGAGGAATGGGCTTTGGGTGACTGTACCTGTTTAACGCAGAGGTTGGCAGACCGGGCAATGATGTGTACCACGTCCGGCTACGACGGATTTTTCGATCAATGTACCACAGTTAACACAAGGCTTAACGCTACGTCCATAGATTTGCAATTGATGCTGGAAGTCGCCCGATTGGCCTTGACCGTTGACGAATGATTTGATGGACGAGCCTCCGACCAAAATCGACGCGCTCAATGTAGAGATAATTGCTTCATGCAGCACACGAAATTGGTTGTCATCCAAGCTTTTGGCCAGCTGTGCCGGATGTATCCCCGCCTTAAACAATGATTCATCCACATAAATATTCCCGATGCCCACGACATATGACTGGTTTAACAGCGCAGCCTTGATCGAAGTCGAACGGGTCCCCACAGCGGCGCGAAGTGCCTCCGGTGTAAAGGACTCGTCCATCGGCTCCAAACCGAGCTTGTTCAGCGGCTTTTCCAGCAAATCCTGTCCTTCTGCAAATAAATGCATCGTGCCGAATTGGCGAACATCCTGATAGCGTAATTCCGTACCATCCGTAAAATGAAAGATAACGTGAGTATGCTTTTCCACAGGATCATTTTGCGAATAGAGGCCATACCGTCCTTCCATTCTGAGATGGGAAACGAGCACCAGCCCGTCCAGCAGAATCCGCAAAAACTTCCCGCGTCTCTCCACTCCTGTAATGCGATGATCAGCCAATTCCATAGAAAAAGCGTGTATATCATCAGGCCGCTGAATAATGCGCGGCAGATTCACGGTCACATGATCTATATGTTTATCGACGATAAGCTCGTTTAACGTTCGTTTAATCGTTTCTACTTCCGGTAATTCCGGCATGATGTCTTCACCTCACCCTATATTATAACGGAAGCAGCGTTAAATTGGGACTATCTACTCGTTGAAATAACTTATTTCGCTTCATACCAATTACTTCCATAGCTAACTTCCGCTTTGAGCGGTACAGACAGCTTCAGCGCCGCTTCCATCGTAGCCGGGACAAGCTCTTTCATCGTTTCCATTTCCTCCGGCGGAACTTCGAAAACAAGCTCATCATGTACTTGAAGCAGCATACGACTGCGAAGATTACGGTCGCGAAGCGAAGCGTCCATCTGTACCATCGCCAGCTTGATAATATCGGCTGCGGTACCCTGAATCGGCGTATTCATGGCGGTACGCTCCGCGAACGAACGCAGGTTGAAGTTGCTGGCGTTAATCTCCGGCAAATAACGTCTGCGTTCCAGCAGCGTTTTTACGTATCCGTCCCGCTTCGCATCCTTCACAATATCATCCATGTAACGACGAACGCCCTGGAACACGTCAAAATATTGGTCAATAAAGCGAGCCGCTTCCTTGCGCGTAATATTCAGATTTTGCGATAAACCGTAATCACTGATCCCGTAGACAATCCCGAAGTTAACCGCCTTGGCAGAACGGCGCATGTTAGAATCTACGTCTTCCGCAGGGATGCCGAACACATCGGACGCGGTCTTCGTATGAATGTCCATATCGTGGACAAAGGCTTCCTTCAAGCGCTCATCATCCGAAATATCAGCCAGCACTCGCAGCTCGATCTGCGAATAGTCCGCCGCGAGAATAGACCAGCCCGGCTCGGACGGCACAAATACCTTACGGATTTTACGTCCCTCTTCCAGACGAATCGGAATATTTTGCAAATTTGGGAATTGGCTGCTCAATCGTCCGGTTGCTGCAACCGTCTGCCGGAAATACGTATGCAACTTGCCCGTTTTATCCGAAATTTCCTTAAGTAATCCTTCCACATACGTGGATTGGAGTTTCGCAATCGTACGGTACTGCAAAATGTTTTGCACAATATCATGATATGGAGCGAGCTTTTCCAGTACCTCGGCATCGGTGGAGTACCCGGTTTTCGTCTTTTTGATAACAGGAAGGCCCAGCTTATCGAACAAAATTTCACCTAGCTGCTTGGGCGAATTCAGATTGAACTCTACACCTGCAATGATGTAAATCTCGCGCACCAGCGTTTCAATCTGGGCTTCAAATTCTTTACCCAAAGCGCGCAGTTCTTCCACATTCACCAAAATGCCCTGCTTCTCCATATCCGCCAAAATGCGAGACAACGGCATCTCCAGCTCATGGAAGAGCTTGTGCATTTCCGTTTTTTCCAGCTCGGCCTGCTGTACAGGCACCAGCGCTTCAATCACCGCCGCCTTGCGCGCCACATGATCGGACAGCACATCCACATCAGGTACTTTATATTTAGCGCCTTTGCCGAAGACTTCATCGTCCGGACGAATCGAGGACAAGCCATGCTTGGCTGCCAATCCGCTCAGCGACTGGTTTGCATCCGTCGGGTCCAGCAAATATCCGGCCAACTGTACATCGAACTCCGCCCCGGCAAATTCAATCCCGTGCCAATGCAAGGCTAAATCCGTACGGTGCAAATCATGCCCCCGCTTTTTGCGCCCAGCATCGGCGAGCCATTCACGGACAGGCTTGGCTGCATCAGTTTGCAGTACATCCAAGGTCATAAAAAACTGTCGCCCCGCTCCGCCAAAGACCAGACCCACAATTTCAGCATGATGCGGATTATCGCCATGGGTCTCTACATGTAGCAGATCGACGGTATCTAGTACATTTACCAGCTCGCTAATCCGCTGTTCGTCCAATACGGTCACGTCAGCCGCAGCTTCCTCTACGTCTATTCCAGCACTGCCAACCTCACCCGAAAAGGATAAACGCTCCAGCAAGGACTTGAACTCCAGCTTCGCCAGCGCAGGTCCCGCCGTTTCAGCTTGCAGCCCACCGAAGACGACATCCTCCAGTTGCTTGTCCAGCGTTACATC
Organism: Paenibacillus terrae; assembly: GCF_000943545.1. Classification (GTDB taxonomy): domain Bacteria; phylum Bacillota; class Bacilli; order Paenibacillales; family Paenibacillaceae; genus Paenibacillus; species Paenibacillus terrae_A. The sequence goes on along the minus strand of NZ_JTHP01000032.1, from coordinate 8,221 downwards.
CCGATAGATGGTCGCCAAATCCTTGCTCATCCGTGCATCATCTGCATGCGTTTCAACGCGCTCTTTCATTTTGCCTTTCAGCTCATCTGTATGCGCCAGCACCTCTTCGACCGATCCATACTGGTGCAGCAGCTTGAGCGCTGTCTTTTCCCCCACACCCGGAATCCCGGGAATGTTGTCCGACGTATCGCCCATCAGACCCTTGAGGTCGATAATTTGCAACGGCTTCAAGCCGTAACGCTCCTGAATCTGTTCAGGTCCGTATGTCTCCACCTCGGTAACCCCTTTGCGGGTTAAGCCGACAGTGACGTTGTCCGAAGCCAACTGAAGCATATCCTTATCTCCAGTAACCACCAGCACGTTAAAACCAGCTTCGTCCGCAGTTTTAGACAGGGTTCCAATGATATCGTCCGCCTCATAGCCATCCAGCTCAAACTGGGCAATGCCGAAGGCGGTCAACAGCTCTTTCAGCAGCGGGAATTGTTGGGACAGCTCCGGCGGCGTTTTCTCCCGTCCACCCTTGTAATCCTCGTATCCTGTATGGCGGAACGTTATTTTTCCGGCATCAAAGGCAACCAGTATATGTGTCGGCTTGTGCTCCTCCAAAAGCCGCAGCAACATCGTTGTAAATCCGTACACCGCGTTCGTCTGCTGTCCGCTCGAATTCGTTAACGGCGGTATAGCGAAAAACGCCCGGTAAATGATACTGTTGCCATCTATAAGCATAAGTTTATCCATTTAGCACCTCGCAAGTTCATCAATGCATCGAAAGGTTCTTTCGCTTTACGCATTCCTTTTCCTATCTTAACATAAAGGCTCCTTTTTCAGAAAAAAACGGCTGTTTCCTAGCCAGATTCGCCTTTTGCACAAAGACAAGTCTGGGTCAGAAACAACCGCTATATACCTAAAAAGCCCTACTGGTTCAAATCTGGTCGCTCCCCTGTCACGAGATATACAGTGCTTTCACCGATATTCGTCGCATGGTCACCAATCCGTTCAATATATCGTCCGACGAGCAGTTGCAGCATGCCTTGTGGAGCTTCCTCAGGCTTTTCTACCATAAACACATACAGATTGCTGATCATATGGCTATACATGGAATCTACACGATCATCCTCTTTGGCCATTTTATAAGCCAAATCTGTATTTTCATCCAGATAGGATGTAATTGCGTCGTCAATCATTTCTTTGACGATCGAAGCCATCTGCGGAATATCCACCAACGGCTTGATGACCTGCTGCCCTTCCAGACGCAGCGTGACCTTGGCAATATCGAGTGCCAAATCCCCCATCCTTTCCAGATCACTGGAAATTTTAAAAGCAACAATGATCCGGCGTAAATCCTTGGCTACCGGCTGCTGGGTAATAATGAGCTTGGAGCCCATATCGAGAATGTTCTCTTCCAGCGCATTGAGGGATGCATCATTTTTGACCACCTGCTGGGCCAATTCCGTATTATTGGTCTGCAAACATTCAATGGCCTGATCGAGTGCCTTCGATACATGTGCACCCATTTCGCGCAGTACGGCTCTCAGCTCATCTAATCCTTCATCAAAACCTTTTCTGCGTATCATTTCGAAGTCACCCCTCCTGGCATTACTATCTGGTTGGCTTTAGCCGAATCGGCCGGAAATATAATCTTCCGTACGGGAATCCTGCGGCGTGGAAAACATCGTCTCTGTATCCGCCGCCTCTACCACGACACCGTTCAAGAAAAACGCAGTCCGACCGGACACACGAGCCGCCTGATGCATGTTATGCGTCACCATAACAATCGTATACCTGTCGCGCAGCTCTTGAACCAGTTCTTCAATCTTCATCGTGGAGATCGGGTCCAGGGCTGACGTTGCCTCATCCATGAGCAGAATATCCGGCTGCACAGCAAGCGCCCGGGCAATACACAGACGCTGCTGCTGTCCACCGGACAAGCTCAGGGCTGAACGCTTGAGAAAGTCCTTAACCTCTTCCCAGAGTGCCGCCTGCCGCAAGCTTTGCTCAACAAGTTCGTCCAGCTTGTCCTTTTGCCGGATTCCATGCAGACGCGGACCGTATGCCACGTTATCATAAATAGATTTAGGAAACGGATTAGGCTGTTGAAAAACCATTCCCACCTGCTTGCGCAGGGCTTCTACTTCCATCGTATCGCCATATATATCCTGACCTGCGATACTCACCGTTCCTTCAATACGCGTTCCTGGGATCATATCGTTCATCCGATTCAGCGTACGCAGCAAGGTAGATTTACCGCAGCCGGACGGTCCGATGAAGGCTGTTACCGTTTTTTCAGGAATATCCAGGTTTATATGTTTCAGCGCTTGAAAATTTTCATAATACAAGTTCAGCTTATCAATCCGAATAACGGAATCATTCATTGATTTATGATCTCCTTCGTGTTGCAGTTATGGTCCTCAAGCATTGCACCTGATTTGCACAATATGAAGATTATATAAGCTGTGTGTAAATTCAGTGTGGTGGATTTGTTAACGGTATGTAAAATGATCAGGAATTCAGCATAAGCTCCAGCTCCTGTGCAATCCCGGCTGCATTCAAAGCCGCTTCCTCTGCGGAACGGGACATTTCGTTGTTTTTGGTCTCAATTTCAGCAACGGCCTGTAACAGTTGGGTAAACGTTTGGGTTCCAGCGGATATATACCGGGAGCCGCTATTAATCTGCTGTATGCTCGTATCCGTCAGATCGGCAGTGTCACGCAGCATTTGTTCAATATCTGTAAGCAAGCTTGTAATCTGTGCGGAAAAGACCTTCGTCTGAAGTGACATATTCCGCACCTCCTGAGACACGATCTGGAAGCCACGCCCGTGTTCGCCGGCATGTGCTGCTTCAATTGAAGCGTTGATCGCCAGCAGTCCACTTTGATCCGCGAGTGCGCGGATGGAGGAAGCCATGCCTGCAATGTCATTCAGCGATTGGGTAAGCGCTGTAATCTGCTCATGCTGGCGCTTCATTTGCTCTGTGACTGCACGATAGGAGAGCAGAACATCTTCCAGTTCTATTTTGCCACGGCGTGATAATTCACTCATCGAGCGGGTTAGACGCACACTGTCACCGGCCTCTTTAGCGGCATCCAGCACAGTTGTCTGAATCCGATGGGCACCATCATAGCTATGCCGAACCACCTTACCCCGATGCTCGTCCGCTTCTCTTTGCATTCGCTGTACAACCGTCAGGATATCACGAATCGTTAGCACGCCAAGTAACCTCGTCCCCTCCTTAATTAACAAACAATCGTAAAATCGTTGATCTTGGCGCAGCATCGCCTGCTCTACAATGTCCGATGCCGGGCTTTCCAGATCCACAATTAATGTATCGGGGTCGGCAAATATCGCAGCAGGCTTGTCATAAAACAGAGCCGCAGCAAACCTGCCCGTAAAATGGCGGTTATACGCATCTCTCATAATAATGCCCAACGGAAGGCCATTTTTATCAACGACAATGACACAAGGAATGTCTTCCTGCGTTTTCATTAGTGCTAATAGCTCTTTACAAGACATATCCGTACCAATGATCGGAACCTCCCGGCAAGGCACGTAGGTAGTAATTGGCTTGTTAGATTCACGTTCAATCACGGCAGTGGAACTCGGCTGGGTCTTTGGTTCCGTTATCATCGTTCTGAAGTCCCCTTTTTTAACTACTTGAAGTGACGGGAACATCATATCGGTCATTTGTTGATTGTAACGTTTGTTTATGTTAACGAAATGTAAAATCACGAAATGGACACAAAAATCGTCGCATACAAAAATCGAACATAAAGAAAAACGCTCCTCATTTATAGTAAATGAGAAGCGCTTCTTTTTTTATTAACAACCAGTTTGTATCCGACTCCGCGAATCGAATCAATATGAACCGAATCGGGATCCAGCTCCAGCTTCTTGCGCAATGAGCTAACATGCACATCCACCGTCCGTTGACCGCCAATGTAGTCGAAGCCCCAAACCGCGTTCATCAGATCGTCGCGAGTCAATACCACGCCCGGCTTACGGGACAAGTAGAGAAGCACCTCAAATTCCTTCGGCCTTAAGCTGATAGATTGTCCTCCGAGAATGACTTCATATTTTTCAGGATAAATCTCCAGCTCGCCTAATTGAATCTTGGAGCCGTCTTTCTGATCGGACAGCACCCCTTCATCCCCACCGGAAGTTCTTCGCAGCACAGCCGTTACGCGGGCCAGCAGCTCAGAAACACCGAAAGGCTTCGTGATGTAATCGTCCGCTCCTGATTTCAATCCTTGGACAACCTCGGCTTCGCCGTTTTTGGCTGTTAAAATAATGATCGGAGTCGTTAGTCCCTGATGGCGAAGTCTGCTCAGAATATCCAGTCCGTTCATACCGGGCAGCATCAAATCCAGCAGAATCAAATCGTAGGACTCTCTGGAGGCTTTTTCAAACCCTGCACTGCCGTGATCCTCCGTATCTACTTCATAACCCTCTTGTATCAAATTGTAGGATAGCAATCTGGCAAGCGTTGGTTCATCCTCAATAACCAGCAAGCGTTGTCCCATAAATAAATTCATCTCCTGTTTACCTTTTAAAGGCGCATTGGTCAAAATTCCAAAATCTTTTCCATACTCATGCGACACCCGTATATTTTATCACGGCATTGTTAACAGAATGTAAAAATCGATCTAGTTCATTCTTCCTGTTGCAACAACGGCAATTCAATCGTAAATGTCGTGCCCAAACCAAGCTCACTTTCTACGGAAAGCATCCCATGATGCAGGTCCACCAAATGCTTGACGATGGACAATCCCAGACCTGTTCCACCCGAGTTGCGCGAACGACCTTTGTCTACCCGGTAAAAGCGCTCAAAGATGCGTGGCAGGTCCTTCTTTGGAATCCCGATGCCCGTATCGCTAACCGTAAATACGACCTTCTCCGTGTCATTCTCCCGCTGTACCGTTACAACCTTGATTTTCACCTTGCCACCGTCGAGTGTGTAGTTAATGCCATTAGACAGAAGGTTTACAAAAATCTGCTGGAGCTTATCTTCATCCGCCTCCATAAACAGTTCATCCGGGACATCCATATGCAGTGTAATTCTTTTTTTAGCAGCTACATTATTCAATTTTTCCAGCAATGATTCTATAAACGAGGATACATGAACCGGAGAGCAATCCAGCGGAGAACGCTTGGATTCAATTTTGGACAGCTCCAGAATGTCGCCGATCAGCCGATTCAGCCGTTCGCTTTCATCATAAATAATTTGCAAAAAGGAACGGGATGTTTCCTCATCCTTAACCCCGCCACCGAGCAACGTTTCAGCAAAGCCCTTGACTGCGGCAATCGGCGTTTTTAGCTCATGGGAAACATTCGCCACAAATTCGCTCCGCATATTTTCCAGCCGCCGAATAGCTGTAATATCCTGCAAAAGGAACAGCATGCCGCGATATCTGCCTTCATCTTCATACATCGGCACACCATCGAGCAAAATCAGCCGTTCCTCGGGATTATACAGATGGACCTCACCATGCAGTCTTTCGCGGCTCTGTATACTGCCCTCGATCAGCTTCGTCAGCTCGTAGTGCTTTTTCAGCTCATGATACGGCTTGTCCGTCACCCGTTTGCTAGTGACACCGAGCATCCGCTCAGACTCGCGGTTCACAAGCGCAATCCGCTCCCCGGCATCAATCATGAGAATCCCTCCGGTCATATTGCTCATGACGCTCTGAAGCAAATCCTCATTATCACGTATCGTTTTCATTTGGTTTTGCAGGCTGTCTGCCATACGGTTAATGGCTTCCCCCAACTGCCCTACCTCATCCCGGCGCTGTACGCCAACTCTTGCGTCATAATCCAGCCCGGAAATACGATTGGCTACGCCTGTAATATGCTCAATAGGTGAGGTTAGGCCACGCGCGATACGGTAACTGACCAATCCAGCAGCAAGGAACAACAAGACCAGACCAATGCCAATTGCCGTCCAGCCACGCTGCACACCTTCCTCTACTGCTTTCAGATTCATGGACAAACGAATATATCCGTCGAACCCCTTGTCGGATATGACAGGCTCTGCCACGTACAGCATATTCCGCTGCAAAGTTTCACTGTAGCGTATCGTCCGTCCGATTCCTTCTGACGCGGCTTCCCGGATTTCTTCACGTGATGCATGGTTCTCCATCTTTCGCGGATCGCTTAGTGAATCGCCAACAACCGTTCCATCCTTGCGAATGAAGGTCACCCGTGAGTCCGTCAGACGTGCAATTTCCTTTGCCTTTTCCGAATAGTAGGAGACGTAATCGGTACTGGAAAGAGCGTCTGCGCTGACAAAAGGAAATGTAGCACGAAGCAGGTCGATCTCACGCCCCATATTTTCCTCAAGCACCTTCATGTTCGAGTTTTTAAAGATTTGTCCCATGGTGATTCCAGCAGCAAGGACAGATACGCCGATCAGAATCAGCATAATCAAGGTAAGCCTGAAACGAAACGACTTCATAAATATGCCCATCCTTTATATAAGTTAAGTCCCATTCTACAGGCTACCTGCCTTTTGTTCCACTGTTAAAAAGGAAAAAAGGTCAGGGCACACGTTGCCCCAACCTCTCTCTTATCCGTTGACGACTTCACCGCCGTTGATATGAATAACCTGCCCGCTTACATAAGATGAATCATCCGAAGCAAGGTACACATAGGCTGGTGCCAATTCTTCCGGCTGACCGGGACGTTTCATCGGCTGTGCGCCTCCGAACTCACTGACGGTCTTGGCATCAAAGGTCGAAGGGATTAGCGGTGTCCAGACCGGACCCGGTGCTACAGCATTTACCCGAATGCCTTGATCGACCAAATTGAGCGAAAGGGAACGGGTGAATGAAGTAATCGCCCCTTTGGTGGATGAATAATCAATGAGTGTCTTGTTCCCGGCATAGGCCGTAATCGACGTGGTATTCACAATGGCGCTGCCTTTCTTCAAATGAGGCAATGCCGCTTGCGTCAGGAAGAACATACCAAAAATATTCGTACGGAATGTACGCTCCAGCTGCTCTTTCGTGATATCCTCCAGCTTCTGCTGTGGATGCTGCTCTGCGGCATTGTTCACGACTATGTCCAGCTTGCCCAGCTCGTTAACCGTCTGTTGAACTGCTTTTTTGGCAAATTGGTCATCTCCGATATCGCCTGGAATCAGTACGCATTTGCGGCCCTCCTGCTCTACCTGGTGCTTTGTCTCCTCAGCATCCTTATGCTCGTTCAGATAGACGATAGCTACGTCAGCACCTTCCTTTGCGTACGTGACAGCTACAGCCCGTCCAATTCCACTGTCTCCACCAGTAATAAGTGCAACTTTACCTGTTAGCTTGCCAGCGGCTTTGTAAGTTGGTTTTTCAAACTGGGGTGCAGGCGACATTTTGGACTCTATCCCCGGTTGCTGGTCCTGATGCTGTGGGGGCAAGGTTTGCTGAGGTTGGTTACTTTTAGGCATTGTACATTCTCCCTTCAAAATCAGATATTTTTTAGGATGCAACATTTGCATCCGCTCTACTCCTGATTTACCACACAAAGTTATCCGTTAAACGAAAAAAGAAAAATGTAGTTATTTGAGCGCACAAAAAAACGGCCTATGCTTATTCAGCACAGACCGCTTTTTTCAATTTAGCATTTATCATCATTCGATTACAGGCGCTCGCCAAATGCTTAATTAAATAATATCGCTATATATCATTAAAAACGTAATCAAGATCATGAAGACGGCAAGCAGCGTACTGAACATTCGCATTTTGCCAGCGTATTGCGTAATAGGTTGTTGGTTACGAATCGCTTCCAGCGCCAGCCGTAACGGCTTACCCATGGCCCCAGCGATACCAGAAATGGCGAGAAACAACAACAAAACGACCACGATCCATGCTACGGAATATGGACCCCAGGCAAAAATCATATAGATACCGCTAACAAGCACAAGGATAAGTGCGAATTGAGCCAAACGGTTCAATAGCTGAACAGCCGATATCGTTCCTTCCTGTACGCTAGGAGCCAATTTGTCGATTTTGCCAACCACGAAGGGGAGCAATAAATAAAAACCCATCGCCAGTGATCCAATAATGTGAATAAAAGACATTTTTTACAACCTCCATTTCTTTGTTTTCTTACAAACTCTTTTTCCATAGAACGATCATATTCCAACGAATGACTACCATCTTTTCAGTGTTTTGGGACATGCTTTTCTATGTAACTATCAATGCATATGAACTCTATTATACCGGGGAAATGGGTCAAA
>NZ_JTHP01000031.1 GCF_000943545.1 Paenibacillus terrae | reverse complement strand
CGGCGTCACTGGTGGTGTCACGGGCGGCGTCACCGGCGGCGTCACTGGTGGTGTCACGGGCGGCGTCACTGGTGGTGTCACGGGCGGTATCGGCTCTATTGGTGTTACCGGACGATCGGGCCTTGAGCTGTGTCTTTTAGGCTCATCAATTTCCGGATTCACAGGTTGGTTATTAACCTCCGGTGCCAAGTCGACCACTGTTTTCTCCGGTTCCGGCTGGCTAGGCGACTGATTCGTCGTTACAGCTCCGTTTCTTAATGATTCCAGCAAACGCTTGGCACGCTCTCTCAGATCGTCACCACCTAGCCATACCCGATAAGCAACCAACGTAGCATCCTGTCGTGTCACAAATTTTTTGGGATGGAAATAATGATTCGTATCCCCCTCTATCAGCTCTAATCGCTCCATCAGCCACACGCTCGTTTGTGCATAGTCTGATATATCAGACTGATCCACAAAACTGGATATACCGGAAGAACGGGTATCTTCAGAAACACCAAAATACCGGGCATACCAAACGGCCATATCCTGACGAGTCAAATTGTGCTTGGCACCGAATAATTGATCACTAATTCCTTTGGTAATATTCTCTTTCTGCAAGGTCTGAACATAAGGGAAAGCCCAGGGAGACACATCACGAAAAGAAATAACGTCTTTGTCATTCGATGTGCGTTTTAAGGTTTTAGCGAAAATGCTAGCCCATTCCTGCCGCAAAATAAAATGTATAGGCCGAAAGCTACCATCCTGATAACCCGTAACATAACCTTGAGCAGCCATGGCCTCAATCGCATCCGCTGCGTAGGAATGTTCAATATCGTTAAAGGCCCTATCTGCAAAAACAGGCACAGTATGTATACAGAACAACCAAACAGCCAGTAAACCAGCCATGTATTGCCTAATTCGTTTTAACTTTTTTTCACATCTCATTATTTTAAATCATTACACCTCCTCTACGAGATAGCATTGGATCACTTTCACCTGTCCCTTTGTTTCAACTTTGAAAATAACCCCTTTTGTTTTCAAACGGATTTTCATTTTTTTCTATTAACACCAAACTGTATATACTTAAGTTATCGGAATAATCACCCCAGGATTGAATAAGGCCAGTAAAAAAAGTAGTTCTAGCAATTCTGTTCTCATGCTAATTTATATACTTTTAAAGCCGTATATCCCAATCACTTAACAATGGTTTTCATTGGTAATTAAATGTATAGCCTTATCCGGCTGTTATTTCGATTACGCATACAAATAAAACAAGAGATAACATCATGTATCCGCATTTGGCATGGAGAATACAATGTTATCTCGTTATCATGTAGAGTCTACTATTTAAATCCCGTTTGCTCTTTTATTCTTCTATAAACTCAGAACCCTTATAAACATAATAATAACCATTTAAAGTTCCATTTTGCGGATAAGCAGCAGGATCTTTGTCTTTTATTTGACTTACAAGCTCTCGATTTATAAACGTAGGGGTTCCTTCCTCGATTAGCGCTTCGGCAGACATCCCACTGATAGGTCTTACTGTACTGGACCAGAAAGTAACTAAATAGACATCGTCAGCATTAAAATGATATCGTCCTTCACTTGGTGTTCCCTCATAAAATAGCTCCGCCAAAGAAGTCGCTTCTGACCCTCTCAAAAAAATTCGAATATCACTAGTTCCATTCCATCTATGAGGAATTCCACCTCTGGGATTTATATACTCTACAACCTCTGGCTCCTGATCGCGAATAAAATCAATAACCGTAAATTTATAAACGCTATCCGTTACACTCTTGGTTACAACTCCTGTTGTTTTACCTGTTTTATAGCCGCTGAAATTCCCATACACATTTGGGGTTTTGCTGATAGCGTCAAAAAACTTTTTCTGATCCATTTCTCCTGCTCTTCCAGATACTGGAGTCAATCTGTAGGTCTTGATCTCCGTGCCCTTGTACTTATCCCAAGCGTATTCGTAATAAGCATCTGCATAAGTTACTCCACCGTTCCAGCCCACAGATGCCACCATGAGAATACCTATTATCAAGAATAATGGCCATTTTTTCAACAACATGCCCTCAACCTCTTTTCTCCAAGTTAATTCAAATCATTATTACCAGTATATCTTTTCAATCATCCTACTAACAGTTAAAATTTAGAAGAAAGTATAGATAATTTATGTCCTTTGTATATTGGCTAGACCTAAACAAAATTAGTACTTTCTTTCTACTTCTCTTTGGTTTATTATTCGTTATTATGTATTATTATTCATTGCTCTTCGCTCTATTGGATGGGTAAAGCCAGCTAGAGTAGAAACATAGGTTGGACCATTTTAATAGACTTCTAACCCCTTGGTATAAAAGGGGAGGGGAACTACCCTCGACGAGCTGCGAGCGTTGGAAGTCTAAGCTTATTCGCCGTCATGTACACCATTACGATCAAGTTTTGGACATTACGGTAGCCCCGTGCCTTTCTCTTAGCAGCTTGGATCAGCCCATTTATACCTTCCAGGAAGCCGTTCGTCATCCGGCTGTGAAACCATCGTAACATGCCTTCCTCATGTCGCTTCAAGGTTTTAGATAGTTCCATAATAGGTTTCAGTTGGGAGCGTCTGGCCCAACCCAGCCATTCCCGTAAATAGATGTCCGATAAAATATGAGGTTGTGTCCAGAATTCCTGCAGAGATAGCTTTAAGCGATAAGCTGTCCCGGTTTGAAAATGTCCGTCCTTTAGCTTACTCAACTCCACTTTCTGTTTTTCCTTTAAAGCGGATGCGTTTTTTAGCCAGAGATATCTGCTGTGTTTTAGTTCAGGAGCGGCTTTTGTTCCTCTCTGCGAACGTCGTCAACGGCTTCATTCACCATTTTCATGACGTGAAATTTATCAAAGGTAATTTCAGCCGTAGGGAACTGTTCCTGAATACCTCGGATGAAGGCGGGCGACATATCACAGCAGATTTCTTGAATCTGTGTGGCTGTAGCCCCTTTATGAATCAGATGTTGCTTAAATTTCTCTAGCGTATCCTTGCTCTTTCCGTTGCAAACAGTACCGTTTTGGTATCTACATCTACAAATAAGGTAATATAGCGGTGGCCCCGGCGTGACGATGTTTCGTCTACAGCAATTCGCTTCACTCCAGTCAGATTCAGTTCATTCATGGCTACATGAACATAGTGATGAAAAATTCGCCACATCCGCGTATCGTGTTCCCGGAGCTCTCTAGCGGCTGCACTCACCGGCATCTCAGCCATGAGACGCATGGCCCAAGCGTCGAATTGCAGGGTAAAGTGTGACATGGGTCGTGACCACTTGACAGGGACAAGGATTACCTTGTTGCAGTTCGTGCAGTTGGTTCGAGGGACACGGGCATGCATATAGGTTTTCCAGTTCCAAAAATCCAGATGGCGCCATTGCTTCTTCTCCGCATCATAGGCTTTGCAGGTAGTCCCACACGATGGACAGGCAAACAGGGCTCCTCTCTCGAAGTCAATGAAAAGATGCCAGGCTCCGTCTTTGTCGTCATATTCAATATGTGTCAATTCCCAGGGTTCTTCAAGCTCCAAAGCGAACTTAAACATTTCGGCAATCGTGTTATCTTTACTACTTAATGAGGTCCACATCGTCATTACCACCTATTAAAGTTATTTACTAGGCAGTATCGACAAATCCTCTATTCAACAGACAATAGGCATTCACTACAGCGAGGAAGCTTATTCATTTGTATGGAGGATACCTATGAACCTTAAAATGATTGAAGAGCTATCCTTGAACAACTGGCAGCCCCTGTCCACTTTGCTTTACGATGGATGGGTTTTGCGCTTTGCAGATGGTTATACCAAACGTGCCAACTCGATTAACCCGATTCATTATTCAACCTTTGACCTCGATCATAAAATTGAAGAGTGTGAGAGCTTATATTTCAATCGTAACTTGCCCGCAACCTATAAAATCACTCCCTTTATCCATCCTGAGCATTTAGATCGCATTTTAGAGGAAAAGGGCTATTCCCTCATGGACCCAACAAGTGTTCAAACCTTAAAGCTGGATAACCTAAGCAGCCCCCAACTAAATTCGGTGAAAATAGATGAACATATGAATGAAGAATGGTTAGAGCATTTTTGCAGACTCAATCATGTGAAAGATCATCATAAGGGCATCATGGAACGCATGTTATCTAATATCATAACGAAGAAAGGGTTTATCTCGCTTTATGACAACAATCAAGTTATTGCTTGCGGTCTTGGAATTATCGAAAGAGAGTATCTAGGTTTATACGATATTGTGACCGATTTAAATTACAGAAATCAGGGCTTCGGGGAACAAATGATATTACATTTGCTCAAATGGGGACAAGAGCATGGGGCCAGACACAGCTATTTAGCCGTTGTAGCCGATAATAAACCTGCACAACGGCTTTATGCCAAACTGGGATACTCGGAAGTTTATACGTATTGGTATAGGGTTAAAGCTTGAGCCGTTTTTCCGTTTCCGAAGTAAGCTGCTTTTACCTTGGCAAAAGAAAAACCGAGCGAACTCAGGACGTAACCTGAATCTCGCTCGGTCGTGATCTCTGCATTTTAGCAGCCTTTTATTTCTTATCTAATTCTTCAATTCTCTGCCGCTTTCCTATGCCAAAGACAAAATAGCCGACAATGACGATCGCCATGAATGATGCTCCGACGATCAATGACGTGCGCGTGTCTGGATTGAACCACATTCCAACGATCACCAGGGACAAGAAGATAATGGTGATGTAGTTACTGATCGGGAAAAAACGAGACTTGAAGGGATGATTTCCCATTTCGTTCTTCCACTTTTTCCTGAATTTAAATTGGCTGATTGCCATTGCAAACCACGGTACCATGCCTGGAAGAACACTGGCGCTATAAATATACAGGAACAGCTTGGAATCAGGGATTAAGTAATTAAACAGCACTCCCACCAGCAGTAAGGAAATGGTCGCAATAATACTATTTCTGGGAACCCCGCTTTCGGAAACTTTCCCAAAGAACTTGGGGGCTTGTCCGTTTTTAGACAATGTATATAGCATTCTTCCCGCACTGTAAATCCCGCTGTTACAACCTGACATCGCGGCTGTGAGAACAACGAAATTGATGATACCCGCAGCGGCCACAATCCCAACTTTGGCAAAGGTTAGAACGAAAGGACTGCCGATCTCGCCAATTTGGTTCCAAGGATAGATCGTAACAATAACAAAGATCGCACCCACGTAAAAAATTAGAATACGCCAGATGATATTTTTAATAGCTTTCCGCAGCGTCATTTTCGGATTTTCTGCTTCACCCGCCGTAATGCCCACCATCTCTATACCTTGATAAGCGGCCGTTACAATACAGAGCGCGAATAAAAATCCTTTCAAACCACCTGCAAAAAAACCGCCATGGCTGTACAGATTGGAGAGACCAATCGGTTGCCCGCCGTTCCCCAAGCCAAAGAAGATCATACCCGTGCCAATAATCAGCATAAAGATAATGGCGACAATCTTAATCATGGCAAACCAAAATTCAAATTCTCCATAAAATTTCACAGCCGCCAAATTAGCTAACGCAATAATGATTACACCTGCCAAGGCTGGCAGCCATTGCGGAATGTCAGGGAACCAATAGCCCACGTACACTCCAATCGCAGTAACCTCCGCCATCCCTACAGTAACCCATAAAAACCAATAGCTCCAAGCGGTCAAAAAACCGGCCAAAGGGCTAATATATTTATGTGCAAAAGTAGCGAATGAGCCTGTCACCGGTTCGAGAATCAGCATTTCTCCCATCATCCGCATGACAAAAAACATAATAATCCCGGCTAAGAGATAGGCCAACAGCACAGAAGGCCCCGCCCATTTTATCGTACTTGCTGACCCCATAAACAAGCCAACGCCAATGGTGCCTCCAAGCGCAATCAGCTCAACATGCCGTGGCTTTAGCCCTCTCGTTAATTGTTTCGATTCCAAAAAAACGCTCCCCTTCGTATATGTTCATCATCAAACTGAAAGATATGGAAAACAGCCCCTATCCCAAAAAGGATATCGAGATATCAGGCTGCCGTGATGCTGATTTTCCAATATAGAGATACTTCATCATCCGAGTGCGTACAAGGAAATCACGTCCAAATATGAATCAAGCCTTGCTGTTCCTGAGTCCGACCCTGTAGCAATGAAAGAATTGTATGACAAAAAAAACGGAAAATCAACACTTGTTAATTAACCAATGGTTAAAGAATAATGGTAAAAAATAGAGGAGCAAATTTGTCGTTGCAACAGTTTATTCACTATGACCACGCTTAGAGCTAATATATTTTAAGGAAACGTGTTTATCAACGACAAACTTCACTATTGCACCATCAAAAATGATCATTTTCCTACAATTTATCTACAGATAATTCTTAGTTGCTTTCTTTGCATTTCTGATATGTATTTCATAGCTTGCTCAAAAAGTATTCCTTTAACGTTATAGAATAGAAATTTTATTGGTTTGTATCTTTCACATACTTGAGCAATTCTCCAGGCTGGCAATCCAGCGCAGCACAAATACGGTCAAGTGTATCCAACGTAATGGATTTAACGTCTGCCCCACCGTCAGACACCCACTGACTTATCGTATTGGGGCGTATCCCTGATTTTTTTGCCAAAGCATACATCGTCATTTCCCTGTCTTTCAGCATTTCATCGACCATAAACTTTATCATTTATATACATCCTCAGTTCATTTTATTTTGAAGAAATATAATAACCATAAATTATCTAATACCGAGTCGGAATACATTCAATTCTCCAATGAATGTGACCAATATTTCAATGAATGTGACCCATATTTCAAAGAAATTCGGCAATTAAATAAGATGTAACACATTAAAAATCACACAAACGAGGAAAAGATACAAACATACCAACTCCCAATATTATAAGTAAAAAAACCTTAACAAAGATAACCCCTTATCCCTGTTAAGGTTTTGTCTGCATTACCAGTAACAATCCTTAAAATACATTCAGTTGTAGGATTCCGACATTATCTTGTGGATAACGAAGCCCATTTTTGCTCCAGCCACTGATCAAACTCAGCACCCTTGTCACCTTCATAGATGTCAAAAATATCGACTCTCATCTTGTGCAACTTCTCGCGAAAATCGTTATAGGTATGGTCGGCTGGCAGGCTTTTTTTAATCCGCACCAGGATCTTTGTCAAGCCCTTAACAAGCTCACCCTCTTTGCGCACAGGCGGCTGTACATTCTCGCCCCATTCCTGAAGTTTGCGGTAAGCGGCTTCCTGAACGGCATATACCGTATCATTATTCAATCGATGTGTTAGCACGTCAATCGTCTGTTGGTTCTTCCATGCACTCAAATCATTCACCGCAGCTAGACGCGCTTTCCAATCGGAGGTTCGGTTTACGGCTACTTTAAGCTGCTCATATACTTCTGTAAATTCCTGTTGAGTTTCGTTGTTTTCCAAAATAATCTCATCCTTTTCTATATCTGACTCAATCTATATTCGATCCTATAACGGTTCCACCATCAGAACGCTTTGTTCACCTGTTCTTCAACCCTGTGACTTTACTAAAAAATCACTCCATTTGATGTTCATCATGATTGCCGTTTGTTAAATATAACATACTTGCAGGTCTTCTTCATATCTCGAACCATCTTCTTTATTTACAAACTTACGTGGAAAGTTAAATTGAGCTGTTGATTGGTCAGGCTTTCTTGCTTTGTATCACCAGAATTCATACAAAACTTCATCTATCCATCTGCATTTTTAGTTGGAGTAGCACAAGCTTTTATGAAAACATATGTTCGTTTATTATTAGTGGGTTGAAAAATATATTCAGCATGAAAAGAGGAGATTCATATAACCATTCATTAATAGACATAAAAAAGAAGACGTGAATAGCTCACGTCCTCATTTCGTCCCCAACGAACCCCTCTACTCACTCTACACCCTTATATACCAAGCGTGCGATGCTCTCCACATGCCTTGTGGCGGTGATCATGATGCCCTATAAAGCTGGTAGCCCCTTGGCGACACGGTATATTTTCGAAGGGTTGCTTTTTCAACCTCAAAATTTAACACTTTTTATCAAGACAGTTATTGCATTTATTCTCCACTAAAGCTTTTGGCCCATTCAGCAACCCTCCGACTACTTTCTTCTTCTGACAAATCCTCAATCCTAGTCATAATAGACCATCTTACTCCAAAAGGATCCAATATACTTGCGAATCGATCACCTGAAACAAAGTTTGCAACCGGTTCCCTTACTTTTGCTCCTCTTGCTACCGCATTTTCAAGTACCTGATCAACATTAATTACGTAAATTCCTAAAGAATAACACGCATTGTCCTCATCTGGCGGCAAGGCCAATTTATATGCCGGATTCGCTGCTCCCAGCTGCAAAAAACCATTTCCAAAATCTAATTCCGCATGAACAATTATTTTATTGCCATTTCCATCAGGATATTCAGTAATATCCTTAACCCTTGCATTGAAAACAGTTTTATAGAACTCTATTGCCTCAGAAGGATTCTTCACTGTTATAAATGGGGTAATAGATGTAAAGCCGTTGGGTGTTCCATTCTTTGTATATTTACCTGACACTCCCATATATTCTCTGCTTTCAGTCATTTTTACTCCTCCTTTAAATGATCATAACATATCAATTTTATGCTTATACCTTCATTGGATTGAATTCATCAACTCATAGAAATACTTGGATTCATGAGTCTTATTAAGACTATACCAGGCATCTAATGTTTTTGAAGAAAACACACCCAGAGCTTTCAAGACGTGTACAGAAAATTCCAACGGAGCTATTCCAGATGCAGTGATCAGTTTTCCATCAGTTACAACAGACTCCATTTTGTAATACTTTTCGCCCGTGTAAGTGGGACAGATCATTTTAAGGTATTCCAGATCATTGCTTGTATGCCAACGTGAATTCAGCAATCCTGTCTGGGCAAGTCCCATTGTAGCACCACAAATCGCTGCAACCAATATACCTTCCTTTAAACACCTCTCAGCGATTTTTAAGATGGGTTGGTGAATTGTTTCTGTCCATGTATCTCCACCGGGTAAAATCAATGTATCTGTGCTTTCAATGCTGCACTCATCCAGTTTGATGTCAGGCAGTATTTTCAATCCGCCCATTGTAGTTACAGGAGTCTTTTCAATTCCCACGGTAACTATTTTTGATGGGGCCAGCCCCTTCTTATAATATCTTCCCGAGTTCAGTTCGGCAGTTAAGTAACCTATTTCCCAATCTGACATTGTGTCAAACACATAAAGGTATACCGTATTATTCATTTGCACGTTCTCCTTATTTTACAATTCATCAAGTGATACCAACCATCCATCGGTAATCAATGATTATCATCATTATAAAATAGCTTCACTGACATCTGCTGTCAGTGAAGCTATTAAAGTTGATAATATTCCATTAACTCCGACGCAACAGCAACAAGTTTTTCCTTCAAACTCTGTGGTTCGATTACTTGAATGGATGTCCCGTAGGATAGGAGAAAATAAGGGACATATATATGAATTGATTTTTCTTCAAGTAAAAAGATTGCTTGATTTGATGTCCGCTCTTTCAGATGATGCCCCAAAAACCAATGCAGGCATAAGTCATCCAATGCCTCTGACCTGCCTCCGATAATTAAAGAAATTAACCCGTCCTTGCCCACTAAATCAGGTAACAGATTTTGCATAAAAAATTCACGGGCCGAAAAAGCTTCGGGACGCTTAAATATTATTTGAGTACGCTTGATTTGTAGAATTCGATCTGCCCGAAAGCTACGGATCTCATTCCTTAGGTGGCAAAATGCAACAGTATACCATTTATTGTTCCAGTAGACCATTCCATAGGGGTCTATCACCCTATTCTTGGGTTGTTCTTCATGGCTTGTGCGATAATCAATTTCTACAGAGAATTCGTTTGCTACAGCCTGCTCCAATTCCGCCAATACCGGCTGAACAGAAGGGTCTCCCATGCGGTTTATAACTTCAAATCCGGCTAAATGACGGCTAAGTATACTTTCCTGCTCCTGATTCGAATACATTTTCAATTTTGATGTCGCATTGCCTAACGCCTCACTCAAAGGGTATCCGGCTTCTTTTGCAAAAACAGCAGCATGAAGGAGTGCCTTTTTTTCCTCAATATCAAATAGCAGAGGTGCTCTGATAAAATTATTCAGCAAGCTATACCCGCCATTATGACCTGTGTCGGATATTATAGGCACTCCACTGGCACATAGTGCATCAATATACCGATAAACTGTCCTTATATTTATTTCTAACTTTTCGGATATTTGTTTTGCAGTCATTTTTACGCCTGAATTCAGCATCCATAGAATGGCCAGCATATTATCGTTTTTTGGCATAAGATGAATCCTCATCTTTCATTAAACCTCAATAATTTATAAATATCTTTTTTATCTTCTCAAGGATCGCACTAAATGATTAGCTTTGCGAATCGCCAGCATCCCTTATTCATCAATCTTTCAGCCTTTCAATCCTCGCAATGCTCTCCACATGCACCGTATGCGGAAACATATCCACGGGCTGCACTTCCAGTGTGCGGTACCCGCCATCCTCCAGTATCCTTAAATCCCGTGCCAGCGTACTCGGATTGCAGGATACATAGACCACGCGCTCTGGCTTCATCTCCAGAATGGTTTCGAGCAGGCGAGGATCGCAGCCCTTGCGGGGTGGATCGACGACGATGACGTCGGCTGTGATGCCTTGCTCTTTCCATGCGGGGATGACGTCTTCGGACGCGCCTACCTCAAACTTCACATTGCGCATATTGTTCAACAGCGCATTACTCCGTGCATCCTCAATAGCTTCTTTGACGATCTCCACTCCGTATACCTGATCCGCATGTTGAGCGAGGAACAAGGAAATGGTGCCGATACCGCAGTATGCGTCGATCACCGTTTCTTTACCCGTGAGTCCGGCATATTCGACGGTTTTGCTATACAACACTTCGGTTTGAACGGGGTTCACCTGATAAAAGGACCTCGCGGAAATAGCAAATTGGACGTTTCCGATGTAATCATAGATCACGTCACGGCCCCATAGTACACGGGTTTCGTCGCCAAAAATAACATTCGTTCGCTTGGTATTCACGTTCTGGCAAATGCTTGCCACGTGTGGGATATGCTCACGAATACTACCGATCCAGGCATCTGCGTGCGGGATATCTCGTCCATTCGTGACAAGGACCAGCATCATTTCACCTGTACGAAAAGCAGTCTTTACGACGACATGGCGCAGCAGCCCGCGTCCAGTTTCTTCATTGTATGCGCTGATGCCCAGCGTCCGTCCAATCTCTTTGACACGCGCGACAACCTCGTCGTTACGCTCGTCCTGTATGAGACAGGTGTCCATATCCACGATACGATGACTACCACGTGCGTAGAAGCCGCCGACAAGTCCGCCTTCGGTGACGCCGATCGGCACTTGGGCTTTGTTACGGTACCGCCACGGCTCGTTCATGCCCAGCGTAGGAAGTACCTTCAAAGTAGCTTGTTCACCTGCGATGGAACCTTCATTTCCCTCCACCTTCAGCTTCCCGATACGCTCCAGCACGTCCACGACATACTGGCGTTTCCAGCCCAGCTGCGCTTCGTAGCTCATATGCTGAATCTGACAGCCGCCACACTGATCGTAGATGGCGCAGGGAGCTGCAATCCGGTCGGGGCTTGCCTGCACGATATCCAGCAGCTTGGCATAGCCGTACTGCTTTTTCGTTTTCAGCACCTTTATCCGTACCTTTTCACCCGGCAACGCGCCTGGAACGAACAGTGTAAAGCCCTCAACACGCCCCACGCCTTCGCCGTCATGGTTCATGCCGATGATGTCCATCACGGCTTCATCGTTTTTTTGCACTGGCAGATCGGTACGCTCTGCACTAACTCGGTTACGATTGGATGCATCCTGACTTCGTCCACCACGGGAGGCGCGATGCGATCCACGTCCCTTTTCCGATGTCTTCCGTTCCCTTTCCTGCTCACTTCCACTCGCACTTCCATTTCCTGTTCCAGCTCGAAGCTGTCCCTGTCCTCTTTCACTGTTCATCGGCACGGTCTTTTTCTGCGGCTTCCCTTGAATGGGAGCTGCTGCATTCCGGCGGCTTTTTCCACGTCCGCTATGGTTACTCGTCATTATAGATGTCACTTCTTTCTGATAATCTTTTCAAACCTGTTCATGCTCATGATCGGCATACAGCCTCATATATAATCACGCGGCCATCGCTCCACTCATTAACGCCAGTACCGTGAACTCGAAAATGCCGTTACTCCCCACGGAGAACGGCAAGAACCGATATCGTCACAACGAAAAATAACTTCCAACTCTACATTCCATATACTGTACTGCGATGAGAAGTGAGAACACTCACCGTCATTTTACCGAAAAACATTCAAATGCTGCGGCAAATTGCGGAAAGTCGCTGGCAGGGTACCACCCAGTTCGCCATCCAGATTAAGCTGGACATAGCCGGGCGAGGTTACTTCCATGTAATCCGTTTTAAAATAAACGATTTTCTTGTCCTGCAAGTGCTCACCGCGCAGCGCGAGTGTCACCAACCGAATCATTTCCGCCAGATTACATTTGCGCACAGCGATCACGTCGAGCAGCCCATCATCAATGGTCGCACCGGGCGCCAGCTTTTCAAATCCGCCCACCGAGTTCGTATTAGCAATCAGGAAAAGCATGAACTCGTCGTGTATCACTTCCTGACCCGATGCCTTGATAATCAGTTCTTGCGGGGCAAGGCTGACCATTTTCTCCACACCCTTAAAATAATAAGCCAACTGTCCAATCATCGTTTTCAGCTTACTGGGAACTTCATACGTAAGCTCGGTCAAAGTACCGCCACCCGCGATGTTAATAAAATAGCGGTCATTAGCTTTTCCGATATCCAGCGGCTTCGCATTTTGACGAATGACCAGATCGCAATAGTCCTCCCATTGCTTGGGAATGCCCAAGGCCCTGGCAAAATCATTCGTCGTACCTAACGGGAACACGCCCAAGGGCGGACGGTTTTCCCTTTCAGCCATTCCGTTAATAACTTCGTACAATGTACCATCCCCACCTGCGGCGATGATCATATCATACCCGCGCTCAATGGCATCCATCGTCTCACGAGTTGCATCCCCTTCTCCCGTCGTTGCATGGCAAGAGGCTTCAATACCACCTTCATCCAGACGCTGCAAAATGTCCGCAAGGCGACGCTTCATTTCCTCGCGTCCGGAGGTCGGATTATAGATTAATCTAGCACTTTTCATTCCCGTTACGCCACCCGTATATTTAATGATATTTATGTTTATATTCTCATTCATCACATTCACTCTATACAAAATATCATCATACTGGAAAAAGGCCTCTTTTACAATAAAAGAAGCCTACGCTTACCTAAATACGGAAATTTCAGGCTATGATAAAGTTGTAGCTGAACCAAGCGCCCTGTTGCTCAATCTTGCTTCTGCATTCTTTGCAGCAGTTCACAAATTTGCCCGTTCATCCAGCTTGTGAGCAGGGGATGCGGCAGCAGAGGATCTCCCGAATAACGGTATTCAAGCCCCTGTAATCGTCCAGGAATGATATGACTTGTAAAATATCCCGAGCTTAAAAAAAGCGGCGCCACAATAACATCATGACCCCGCTCCTGCTTCCAGTACGCTGCCTTATCATATACACTCTCAGGATTCAGCAAGGCGTAGTCCGTAGCGATACTACTCACCCTTTGCACCGTACGGGCTAACGAAGAAATCCCTCGCTCCCAGCGCTGAAAAAAACCATCATGCACACTGCCATGTCCCACGAGCAAAATAATCTCTCTCGCAGGGTTGACCGACAATGGGCTAACCTTGTCCCAAACCATGTGAGCCACATCTTCTCCGTCATCCAGCGGACTACCAAAATGCACACACGCCTTGATCCGAAAAGGCTTCAAATCCGTTTCCTTGTCTGGCGTATCCTTGACTCCCAGCGCATAACTGATCTCATCTACATGTGTGCTGCCCGACGACATAAATAAGGGCACAACCAGCAAATCTGTCACACCTAGAGCTTCCAAACGGTCAATACCATCCTGGATCAATCTTCCTTTAACCGTTTCCAAAAATGCAACCTCTAACGGCATGTCCTTCGGCAAATGAAGCTTTGCGGCCGCCTGATCCACCTGTTCCACCCAATACGACTCCCTTGAGCCATGGCTAATGACCAGTACCCCAGGGCTTCGCATTAGCGCCCCAGACGCTCAAGTGTCAATTTATACCCGTCATTACCGTAGTTCAGGCAACGTTTAACACGTGAAATCGTAGCTGTGCTAGCACCCGTCTCTGCTTCAATCTGATTATACGTACTACCTTTACCCAACATACGGGCAACTTCCAAACGTTGAGAGAGGGACTGAATTTCATTAATCGTGCACAAATCATCGAAGAATACATAGCACTCTTCCAAATTTTTTAGAGTTAGGATGGCTTCGAACAATTGATCAATACTTTTATCATTAAGCTTTTTGAGCTGCATGGATTATCATCTCCCAAGGTTACGATCTATCCTCATTGTACCCGAGGAATAGTTGGTTTTTCAAGCGTTAACGATTTCACGCATCACAGAACAGCATTATTTTTTTAGCAGGATCGTACTGTGCTACAGCCCAAATCCGCTTTTATACCTGATTTCGGGACACGCGCCTAAACCCACTGTGCGTTTGTAACATACAGTAGAGTATCAACCTACAAAGGAATGTGATCTCATGCCTGGAAACTACTATCATCGGAGGCCGCCACAGCGTTCCCTTTCCGATCCGTATAATTCATCTTCATATCCGGGACTCGACACGTACAGCGATGTTCCGCAAGTCGATTCCTCCGGAATCGTGCCTTATGAGGCACCATCAAGTATTACGGAATCTGCCGCCGTGGTCACACCTGATCCGGTCCCAGCCAAAGGAGGACTGCTCGGCGGTCTTGGCAACCTTGGTAACCTTCCCAATCTCAACGAAATTAAAGGCTTCATTGACCGTATGGGCGGCATTGACGGGATTGTCGCTACTTTCGGCAAGGTACAGAAGGTCATGTCCAGTGTGCAGCAATTTGCGCCAATGGCGAAGCTGATTATGGGCTCGCTCCCAGCATTCGGAAAATCCGCGAGCAAAAATTCTGCAACGGAACTCACCGAGGAATTGGATGAATACACACCACCGCGCACACGCCGGAAAAAGACACAGCGCAAAAGCACCACGACCCCGCGCAAACGTCCGCGCAAACGCAAAAGAAAGTAGGTTATTTTATTTGAACCAGCCCCGACGCATAAACCAGATTACCATCGCTGCACTTAATATGAACATAAAAAACAGCACTCCAAAATAACCATATTTCCAGCCCAGCTCGGGCATATACGAAAAATTCATACCATAGATACCCGCAATCAGCGTCAAGGGCATAAAAACAGTCGTAATGACGGTCAGCGTCTTCATGATTGAATTCATACGGTTGGAATTTAGCGAAATATAACTGTCTCTCAGGTCGGCTGTCATCTCGCGGTCGGCCTCCAGCATGTCGGTCAGCTTCAGCAGATGGTCATAAATATCCGTAAAATAGGCCATATGCTCCCCTTTACCCTGCACATGCTGCGAATTAAGGACCCTGTACATCAAATCCCGCATCGGCACAATTGTACGGCGCAGCTTGAGCAGCCTGCCTCGCAGGGCAAACACCTGCTTCATCAAGTCCTCCACCGATTCACGCCCGCCCAGGCCCTCCAGCTCTGCCAGCTCATCCTCAATCATGAACAAACTCGGGAAATAGTTATCCACCAGCTTGTCCACCACCGTATAAGCCGCAGCCAGCGGCCCACGCGACCAAATTTTGCGTTCATTGGCATGCTGGACAATCCGTTCCCAAGCCTGATCCAGCTCCTCCAGTTCATGATGATGGTATGTCACCAAGAAACGGCTGCTAATAAACATATCCACTTCTTCCGCATCCAATGTATCTACATCCAGCGCATGTACGACCAGAAACTGCACATCCTCGTAGTAATCCAGTTTTGGACGTTGCAGAACATGCAAACAATCTTCTACAGCCAACGGATGAAAATGAAAATAACTCGTCAGCAGCTCCGATTCATGATCGGTAGGCTCGCTAAAATCCACCCACATCCATATATAATCCTCCATGACGATCTGCTCCAGTGGCAGTCCCACCGTCACCTGATGATCATGGCCTATAACCAATGTACGTATCACCGTACGTCCCCCTCGCCTAACACTACTGTCATTGATTCTATTTACATTGTATATAAGCTATTTAGCGTTATACAAATCTCAAGCCCCATATTCATGCTTCATACAGCCAAATAAAGAAAAGGATATCTCCGGGCCATCACAATCCCCCAAGATATCCTTATAAAATATAAATCCAACTCAAACGATATGTTCCATCTCTCTATCTGATAAGAAGCTAACTTCAGGATTTTGCAAAATCCTCAACTTATAATGATAACTATGCTTCAATTAATTTCACAAAGCCTGTGCTTGTTGCTTCATAGCCTAACCGTCGATAAAATTGATGCGCATCCTGTCGCTCACTCCGATTACCGCTGTTCAAAGCAATGGCAACCAAACCATTCTCTTTGGCCCAAGCTTCCGCTTCCTGATTTAGCGCCTTGCCGATG
The DNA here is from genome assembly GCF_000943545.1 of Paenibacillus terrae. Classification (GTDB taxonomy): domain Bacteria; phylum Bacillota; class Bacilli; order Paenibacillales; family Paenibacillaceae; genus Paenibacillus; species Paenibacillus terrae_A. Next base: position 51,953 of record NZ_JTHP01000031.1, on the reverse strand, counting down.
CCTTTATTACGATGCTTCGAATCCATCACAAAAACAACGATACGCGCATAATCTTCATTTCTTTCATAAAAGATATCATAGTGTAGCCCAACCATCCCCACCACTTCCCCTTCAATTTCAGCAACCAGGGTATGATAGTTAGGATTTGAAGCGATACGCTCATATCTCTGCTTCATATCTTCAACTGATGTAGGATAACCAAGCTCCTCCATTAAATAAGCCAACGCCGGAATATCCTCGTGATGAGCAGTCCTTATCTTCAAAGTAAGCCCTCCACTTATGAAAATAAACATCATAAAAGAACAACCACCTACGTCCACGAAGTGCCACTCCGCGGTCGGATGGTGCTTCCCATCGCTGTTGCGCCCGGATTTCTCCAGCCATGAGCTTATTCAGAAAATCCGGGGGCAACAGCGATCGTAAGATCAAATGGACCGCGGAGCGTCTCACACGAGCACATCCCCGACTACATCCACAAACCCTGCCCCTCTTACAACACCTTTTCCAAGAAACTAATCGTCCGCTCATTTTGCGGATTACCGAATACCTCTTGTGGCGTTCCTTCCTCCACGATGTAGCCGCCGTCCATGAACACGACACGGTCGCTTACTTCGCGTGCAAAACCCATCTCATGCGTCACGATCATCATCGTCATACCTTCACGGGCCAGATCATTCATGACGCCAAGCACTTCTCCGACCATTTCAGGGTCAAGCGCCGAGGTCGGCTCATCAAACAGCATAATATCCGGGTTCATGGCCAGCGCGCGTGCAATCGCCACGCGCTGCTTCTGACCGCCGGACAACTGTCCTGGCAAGGCATCTGCCTTATCGGACAAGCCCACACGCTCCAGCAGCTTCAAGGCTGTCTCCCGTGCCTCTGCCTTGGACTGTTTACCCAGCTCTGTCGGCGCGAACATAATGTTCTTGAGCACCGTCATATGCGGGAACAGGTTGAAATGCTGAAACACCATACCTATATTTTCACGGACCTTGTTAATGTCCACGCTCTTGTCACTCAAGTTGTAGTCATCCACGATGACCTCGCCTGCTGTAATTTCCTCCAGCATGTTCATGCAACGTAAAAACGTGCTTTTCCCTGAACCCGAGGGGCCAATTACGCAGACAACCTCGCCTTCCTGCACTTGCATATCAATGCCTTTCAGCACCTCGTTACTACCATAGCTTTTTTTCAGGTTCCTGACGATAATTTTACCCACGGCGAACTCTCCCTTCAAGGCGGTTGGAAATTTTGGTCAGGACTGTAATGACGATAAGATACATCACCGCAACCACCAGCCAAATATCAAAGGATTGGAACGTCCGCGCAATAATGATCTTACCCGATTGGGTCAATTCGACCAGACCGATAACGGACAAAATTGACGTATCCTTCAACGTAATAACCAACTGATTAATAAACGACGGGATCATGATTTTCACAGCCTGCGGCAAAATGATTTTGAGCATAGCCGTCCGGTATGGCAAGCCAAGCGAACGAGCCGCTTCCATTTGTCCCGGATCAATGGACTGAATACCGCCACGGATGATCTCCGTCACATAAGCTCCCGCGTTCAGAGACAACGTCAGTACGGCTGCAACAAAGAGCGGCATTTTGAAATCCAGTGCCTGCGGAATCCCAAAGTAAATAAAGAAAGCAAGTACGATCAGCGGAATACCACGGAATACATCGACAAAAACTGTTGCAATACCACGGAACAGTTTATTGTGACTCACCTTCATAAAGCCAAACACCAGACCCAGCACAAAAGCTACCAGCAGGGATACAAGCGTGTACAGCAGCGTATTTCCCATTCCTTTGATCAGCGAAGGCAGAGAAGCGGAAATGAGTTCCCAACGACCAAGCTCTACAGGTGCCGCACCTTTACCGGATTCGCCCAGATACTTGGACATGATTTTGTCATATTCCCCGCTGTTGCGAAGATTCACAAGCCCTGCATTAAATTTCTCCACCAGTTCCTGGTTTTTGCCTTTATTGACAGCGAAACCGTAAGAACCACCTTTTTCCTTATCCGTCACAAGCTTGAGTCCATTATTCTGTGTCACTCCGTATGCCAGCACCGGATAATCATCAAAACATGCAACTGAGTTTCCAGTCTTAACCTCATCGTACATTTGAGAGGAATCATCGAACGGAACCGTAGTAAAGCCATATTTGGCCTTAATGGACTCCGCGAACGTGTACCCTTCTGTTCCCGTTTTGACAGCGACACGCTGCCCTTTCAGGTCCTCATAGCGCTTAATCGTATCGTTATCCTTACGGACCGCCATGACGACACCTGAATCAAAATACGGTTCAGAAAAATCAAATTTTTGCTTACGTTCATCTGTAATACTCATCCCGGCAATAACGCCGTCCACTTGATTCGTTTCAAGTGCCTGCACTGCCGCATTAAAGCCAAGAGGCTTGATGATATAGTCAAAATTCTGATCCTTGGCAATAGCAGCCAGCAGATCCATGTCGATTCCGACAAATTTACCATCTACATCTTCAAACTCAAAAGGCGCGAACGTTGTATCCGTGCCGATATCATATTTTGTTTTGTTTTCTGCATGTGCCACTACGCCAAAATTACCGGCCAGGGCAACCACAAAAAACAGACAAATCATGAGTGCTGTTAGTTTACCAGATTTTTGCATAAGTTCCTCCAGTCAGTTGAACGGTTCAAAGTTTTTTGTTTATTCTACAGGAGTTATCAAAAATTGACTACTTTGATGTCAGATATTTTTTTATAATGTTTCATGGATCTGTCTGGTCGGGTAAGGTTTTAAAAGACCTGTTTTTACCCCTTTAATGCCAATAAGCCCCTGCCGCAAAAAGCGGACGGAAGCTTATTGTGTATCCTACAGTGTGTACTTATTTTCCGAGAAATAATGATGACTAAAAAAGAATTTTGAAAATCAAACCTGACAATAAGGCAGAAATTGGAATCGTAATAACCCAAGTAATGACAATGCGACCAGCCAGTGACCAACGCACAGCGGAAAAACGCTTCGCAGAACCAACACCCAAGATAGCCGAAGTAATGGCATGAGTGGTACTTACCGGTAAATGAAGCAACGTGGCTGTGAAAATAACCGAAGCTCCGGAAATATCAGCGGCGAAGCCATTGATCGGCTCGATTTTAAAAATCTTGGTGCCCATCGTCTTGATGATCTTCCAGCCCCCAATGGACGTACCAAGCGCCATTGCTGTTGCGGCCGAAATTTTAACCCACATCGGCACTTCCAGATGATCCTGATAACCCGCCGAAACAAGTGCAAATGTGATAATCCCCATTGCCTTCTGAGCATCATTCGTACCGTGCGTGAACGATTGAAGCGCTGCCGTAATGACCTGCATCGTGCGAAAACCTTTATTCACCGTATGCGGACTGCGACGAGCGAAGATGTATTTTAAAATCATCATTACGATATAACCGATTACAAAAGCAATCAGCGGGGAGAAAATAAGTCCCTCGACAATTCCGATGAAGCCACTCCAGTTCAATTTCTCCGATCCGGCTCCTACATACACAGCCCCCGCCAGCGCACCAATCAATGCGTGGGAAGATGAGGAAGGAATACCGAACCACCATGTGAGCAGATTCCAGATAATCGCTGCGATCAGCGTCGCAATGACGATATCAATCCCGTTCGTAAGCTTGGTAGGGTCAGCGACACTGCCACCAATCGTCTTGGCAACCCCTGTAAACAATATGGCTCCAAGAAAGTTCATGACCGCAGCCATAATAATTGCACGACGCGGCGTCAACGCACGGGTAGATACCGAGGTTGCGATAGCGTTCGCCGTATCATGAAAACCGTTAATAAAATCAAATGCCAGAGCAAGAAAAATAACAATACCCAATACCAGTAAACTTGTATCCATGTAAAAAGACTCCCTTACGAGTTACGCATAATGATGGATTCCAGCATATTTGCAACATCCTCGCATGAATCCGTTGTCGTTTCTAGGCGTTCGTACAATTCTTTGCGTTTAATCAGTTCAATGGGATCAGTTACAGTTGCAAACAGGTTTTTGATGCAAATACGCAACAGCTCATCCCCCTGATTTTCCAAATCATTCAGGCGAATGGTGTATTCACGGATGGCCAGCAGCTTCTTCTGTGAAAGCAAATGTACAGCCTTCTGGATTTCATAAGCCGACTGACGCAAAATATCAGCGAACTGCACAATATACTCGTCCGGCTCCGTAATGTTGTACATATAAAAACGAGAGGCTGTCGCTTCCAGACCGTCCAGCACATCATCCATGGTCGTTGTCAGTTCCATGATGTCGTCGCGTTCCAGCGGCGTAATGAAGGTCTTGTTCAGCTCAGTAATAATCGTGTGTGTGTAATCATCACACTTATTTTCATACTTCTTCATTTCATTAGTAAACAGAACCACATCTTGAAGATTTGAAGTATGTTGGGCAAAATAATCGGCTGCTTGCACGATTGTATCTGCCATATTTTCCAACGTCTCGAAGAATATATCCTTTTTCTTCAATCTCATTAACGATTACCCCTTTACGAAAATATCCGCAACCTGTTTCGACTGCATTAGACAACCTTTGCTATCTTATCACACTCATCAATGTTTTTGTAAAGTTTGTAAAGGCAAATTTCACAATATTAAGTATACATTACCCGACAAGGAAGTGCATTATCCGACAATATCTACCTCAAAAGGTGAATTAAGTATATTTCACTTCGCTTCTACACTTACATGCTCGTTCAACGAAACGTCCGCAGGAACCACATGTATATAGGATGTACCTGGTACTAACGGAATTTCAACTCCATTTTTCATAAAACGAATAGCATCACCGGGCTTATGCTGCCACTCAGCGTGTATCAACTTCCCTTGTTGAAACAACATAGCCTCTCCACCGCCTTTAAGCTCAACGCTCAATCGACCTACATCATCCAGCGTTTGGTGCCTGGTGCTCATCACAATGACATTGGCCGCAGAGAGCTGCTTGTTATTGTTTTGATCCACATGTGACTTTTCGTTCACAAAACGCTTATATTGCTGATCTGACGGATCGTAGGTGTAAGATACCTTGTAGTTTTTAAGCAAAAAGCGGATTTGCAAAGATACTGCCTCCCCGTCTCCCATGACCGAAGCTTCACCGGATTTAAGGTAGTTATATACCGGAACCACCGTCTGCTTGGCGTAGCCTTTACTTTCGCTTCCTTGGCGAAGTCTGTTCACATCTGTGTACAGATTGTGTGGAGGACGGCGATCCTTGCTTCTCCAGAAGTAAGCTCCCCCATTCGAAATCTCATCCAGATGCTCTTTTCGTTGCTGCTGTAAAATCGCATAAGCATCTGTACTTCCCCCGGCGTGTATCGGCAACGCCCCGTAAGTTTCGCCCAGCTCAATCAGATACGGCCGGATGCTGCGGACCGGGCCTATTTTCACATCACCGCCATGACTTTGGAAAAATGCTACCAAACGTGTAATTCCACCTTCTGCGAGAACTTCATATACCATGTCAGCCTCGCTAAGTCCCGCCTGAGGCCGTGCGGCTGGAGCATTATTAATCATAATCGCAAGCGGTCGTTCCAGAACAGGCAGCTCCACCGGAAGGCCGGTAAGCGGAGCTGTAAATGCCGAAATAGTCGGTTCCTTGGGCGGCTCAAGCGCCTCCGGCTGTGTTTGTTGCTTAAGCGGTTGAGGTGCGGGTTCTGATTCACCCGATTTGGACAAAGCAGAACAAGACATCATGGTCATACATAGCAAAACCGAGGTCATCACACGCAACCATTGGCTTCGATTGAAAATGGGCCCGGACAAATTCATCCCTCCAGTTAGACATTTTCCTCATTATAAGCGTTATTTCCTGTTTTTGTCTTGATTGAAACTCCTCATCACTATAGAATACTTATCTGAAGACATTAAAATTTAAAAAATATTCAGACTTTGTGATTTTTATCACAAATAACTGTAACTGAACCTAATACAATAAGGGTGTAGCAGAGATGATCATCCCAAACCAAATGAAATACAACCAACATTATAAGATAAGAAAGAGGAGTGGTTTGAATGTTTAACAACTGGTTGCGTGAAAATAAAGTAGCAATGTGGCTGCTGACTGTAGTACGGGTTTATCTGGGATATGAATGGATGACCCATGGACTTGAGAAGCTGACTGGCGGATTCGATGCTGGCGGATTTATCTCGGGGGCCATTGCTAAAACAGGCGGAGAACATCCCGCTGTACAAGGCTGGTGGGGATCGTTCCTTGAAGCCTTTGCTCTACCAAATGTCGGTCTGTTTAACGTCCTGATCCCACTGGGTGAGTTCCTGGTCGGAGTTGGCCTGCTTCTTGGTACACTGACTACATTAGCTGCCTTGATGGCAATGGTCATGAACTTCTCGTTCCTGTTCTCGGGCACAGTAAGCACCAATGCAATCTACCTGCTGTTTGAAATCTTCCTTGTCGTTGCTGGCGCAAACGCTGGACGGATTGGCTTGGATCGTTGGGTACTGCCCTTCCTGCGTGGACTGTTCCGTAAAAATAAAGATACCTTTCCAGCAGATCCTGCTCGAAAAATAGCTTAAGCTACCCAAAAAAACAACCGTTACCCTCCGGGCTAATGGTTGTTTTTTTGTGCAGCTATGCTGCCGTGGTTTATATGTTTCGTTTTTGTGCAGCTATGCTGCCGTGGTTTATATGTTTCGTTTTTGTGCAGCTACGCTGCCGTTGTTTATATGTTTCATTTTTTTGCAGCCTATGCTGCTGTATTTATATATTTCGTTTTTGTGCAGCCTATGCTGCTGACTTTCTTTTATATCCGATTCATCATTTCCCCAAACGTTTACAAGTTGGATACAACCCGGAATGCTCACGATACATTCCCCCTATACACTACAGTTACATCAAAGAAAGCCATGGAGGGTTATATCATGAAAAAAATCACCAAAGCCTACCTCATGCTCGCGACAGTAACTTTCACAGTACAGACTATGGGACTGGGATATCCATCACAAGCCGAAGCGGCAGTATCAACTACGACAACGTCTCAATCGGAAAGTGTGCAAAATATCTCCAACACCTTCGAGCAACTGCTACGTCAACCCGGCAAGCTGCCTCAGGCATTCGCTTATTTGCAAAAACACATTCAATCCATTCCAGCCTCTCAAGCCACCATCATGACGCTTCATCTGGAAAATGCACAGACCAAGCAATTGGATTCTTATTCACAAACCCTATACCCAACTTCTGTTCAAACCAAAATCAATACTATTTATAAACCCGGCGATTCGTTCACAAATGTAATTAGCCGCACCAAAGATACGAACCTGAAAAAATTACTGGCCCAAACCAGAGATGCTGGATACAAACTGGAAACCGCAGAAGGCATGTATTATCCTGTCATAAACTATGAAAAATATAAAGTGTTCGGGAAGCACACCACGGCAGATATATGCAGCTATATTGACATCATGGCAGTGGAATCTGGACAGGCGGCTACCAAGGATGCCGCACTGCATATCGGATATCAGCAGTTGTCTGGACGGGTGCTGGCACAGGAAGACTTTTTAAACAAATATCCACATTCCAACCGTACACTAGCTGTCAAAGAATTGCATGATCTGTACTATTTCTATACCTTCTACGGCACAAACAATACGCCATTATTCGATTACGATACCAAGAAGATTCATCCTAACGCCAAAAAAGGATATCAACTGGTAATTCAACGCAACAGTGGCTCAGCTAGTCCTTATGTACAAAAACTAAAAGCCTTCGTGGCACTACTGGATCAAAACGGGGATAAACATACTGCACAGGTATCCAACTGGCTGAAAAAGAACGTACCCACTTCCTGATCAAGTTTTACAGGAACACACCCTACAGTAACTCCCGTTATATACACAAAAGAACTTCCATTCCCACTAGCCATGTGGATTCGGAAGTTCTTTTTCACATTTACGTATCACGTTCTTGACCGAAAGCCCAACAATTGAGACTCAGTGAGCCTAGGACATAGGACTGAAAAAGCTTCTGCGCCGAGCGCTGGTCATCCGCAGCCCCCATCGCGTAAAACAGCGGTGAAAAATGCTCTATCCCATAAGAGGGAACCGCCTGTTTGGCATAAGGAGCCTTTTTGTCATATTGGAACAAATGACGCAAATTCCAGTCCTGAAGCTGCTGACCGATCCAGTTATCATATTGAACCGCCCAATCCGCAGGCTCATTCGTCTGCTTGAGTGTTCGCAAGTTGTGGACCAACCCACCGCTACCGATGATCAAAATGCCCTGTTCACGCAACGGTGCCAGCATCCGCCCAATCTCATACTGCTCCTGCGGAGCACGCCTGGAATCAATGGAGAGCGGGACGACCGGGATGTGCGCATCAGGATATATATGCCGCAAAACCACCCATGCTCCATGATCCAGTCCCCGGTTCCGAACCGGCTGGTGGAACAGGTTATGCTGACTGAACAGATGCTCTATCTCCTCATACAGCTTCGGATCGCCTGGTGCAGGGTAATCAAGTGTGTACATTTGTTCAGGAAAGCCATAGAAATCGTGCAACGCTGCATGCTGATCATCCGCGCCGATACATTGATCAGCACTATCCCAATGCGCGGAAAAAATGACTATTCCTTTGGGTCGGGGCAGGCTCGCGCCCAGCTCTGCAAGAAAGCTGGTGTATGCGTTGTTTTCTAAAGCCAGTGTCGGTGAACCGTGCGCAACAAAAATTGAGGGTAATGTCATCGCTGCCAACCTCCACACGCCAGTATAGTGTTACTCTTCCATTTTACTCCGGTGGAGGCGCAATTTCCAATACAATCCGTTACAGCCTGAAATCAGATCATCCAGTGCTGCCAATCCCGCTGAATATTCTCCTGCTCATCCAGCCATTCCAGCGTCCGGTCGATCAACCGCTGCCGCTCTTTACCGGAAGAGAAGGTGTGGTCTCCCTGAAAAATAATCTCTTTGTCACAGCGTCCCTCTGGACGCATCCAAAATACCTTTTGGAACAGGAATGCATAGTCCACAGGAATGATATCATCCGAGGTTCCGTGAATAACGAGCACATCGCCGTTAAACTTGACGGCCTCCTGAAACGGCTGGAACTGGGCAAGCGACTCAAAATATGAAGGTGTGAACTTATAGCCCAAATAGTCGGCCTGACCGCTTTTCACGGACTCATCGTACACGCTCCGCTCCGTAATTTTAACAATGTCATTGAACGGGTAGCCGACCGCAGACCAAAGCACCAGATTTTGTACTCTCTTGTCCCGTACTGCTGTGAGAAGAGCGACCGCGCCACCCAGACTGTGACCGATCAGCGTCACCTTGGTCGGGTCGATATCTGTACAATTCACGGCATAATCAAGCACGGTACGTGTCTGATTAATCATCGACTCCAGCCCTTGCTTGCCGTAGTCACCCGTACTTTCCCCGCAACCCGCAAAATCAAAGCGCAGGACAAAATATCCCCCTTCTGCAAGCTCACGAGCAGTCTTTACGAATAAACGATCTACCCCGATACGATTGCCCACAAATCCGTGGCATATCACTACGAGCGGTACCCGTCTCTGACGGTCTCCTTCATTCGGATTGCTTGGATAATGAATCGTTGCGGCCAGCTCCTCATTTTCAAAGCGAATTCCAATTTGCCGTTCCATCATGATTGTCCCCCTGTTTCAAGCTTCACCGTCACCAACCTGCTATGCTGCATGGGCAACCCTATCTTGCGAAGCTTCTTGTGATGATTAATGATTGGTAATTAATGATTTAAAGCGAATATGTCAAACGTATATTGTAACATGGATGCTCAGCAAAATATCTATTTACTTCAATTCCGATAAGTTTAATAAGTTTTATAGTAAAGTCAGTCTATCATTGCCCTGCTTCCTTGTCAACCTGTCAGTTATAACGGAGAAAAAACGAACAAATGGCGCTCCCCGCAACGATAACGAAGAACGCCATATTGCATTACTTGATGGGAAATTAACTTCATCCAGCAGACTATTCGTAGCTGTTCCTGAACATTTCGTGGGTCTCCGTACGCCCCTCCCACTCCAGTCTGCAAGAGGCACCGCTATTCTGATCCTCATGCCACAAGCTGCGGTAGCTCTCTTCGCCCAGATCACCTGCAAACTCGGTATCCTGAGCCCATTCAGCATCGTCCAGAATACGGTACGTCGGGAATGTTCCCTGAATGCTCCGATGACTCACGTTCACAGGCATCGCCTCCACGCTGTTTCTAACTGGAGCGGCTTCCAGCCGTTTATTAACCGTATAATCCGCCTGCTTATCCAGCTTCATGATGCCACATCCTCTCCACATTTACATTCAGGATGCTCCGCGTGCTCACCCTTTATCCAGTTTGAGGAGATTGCAGCGGTAATATACATTGCGCAGATAAAGCCTTTTGCCATCCGCAGCTTACTCACGTATACTGTTTTTGTTACGTATTGGTGGTTCCGCCAGACCGGAATACGCCCGCAAAGCAGGAGGAAGAAATGAATAAAGCCAAAAATTATACGCTTATTGCATGGATTGCCTTGTCCATGTTTTTTTTGACACAGGCGATCATCGGATGGTTTGTAACGTTCACAGGCGGAGATGTTGCTCCTTTTGAAAAAGTTAACCTGTCCACCCTGATCATCATCGCCGCAGGAGCCATTCTGCTGGTTGAAGCGCTGATGAATTTTATGGACCGCCCGGAAGAAGGCGAGGAAGCACAGCAAGACTATACGCCCGTGAAGCCCCGCATAGACCTCAAGTCCATCTTGCTGTATGTCGTGTTAGTCGTGGTGATTCTCGTCGCCGGGCTGGCCCTGCGCCGCGTACTGCCCGTGTTCAGCATTTCACCCTGGGTGAATCTGATCCTTGCCGCCATCGGCTTCATCGGTCTCAAGCCGATTTTTTTACGCAAAAAACGTTCATAAGACGCAATCCTCATCTGTACTCGGAGCTGCCCGATTTTTGTTCGTGGCGGCTCTTTTGGATATTTTACAATTCGCCAAAAAGCCGTATTCCCCACCTGCAATAAGTGCATTGGGAATACGGCTTTGATGTACGTTAAAGCTTATTTGGAAAAGAGTTGCTCTGCATTATCCAGAGCGATTTTGTGTCCCATTGCCGAATAGTCCAGCCAAGGCTGTCCGTCCAGCATGTAGACATGGCCCTGCTTCACTGCTTTGAGTCCTTGCCATACCGCGTTTCCTTCCAGTTGCGCATACACCTTTTGGGCATCCGCGCCTTTACTGATAATGACAAAGATCGCATCGGCATCATAATCCGGCAAAACCTCCTGGGATACGACCTGATATGCCTTGTTGATCTTTTCCACACCCTTGGCTGGCTTCAAGCCCAAATCCTGATACAACAGCGGTCCTACCGGGCGCTTCATGCCCATCACACGGACTTCCTTCGCCGTAACACGAATAGCCATCACGGTTCCGTCGCCGATTTTTTGATGGATCAGCTTTTTAACCCGTTCCTGTTGGGCATCGTAATCTTTCAGGAAAGCGTCCGCCTGCGCTTCATGCTTGACCATAACAGCTATTTTTTTCAGTTGGTCCTTCCATGTGCCCTCGTCCAGATCAAAGACCTCGGTCGGCGCGATTTTTTCATACTTGGCTACATCGGCTCCCGAATATTTTTTGTCGAGAAAAATATGGTCAGGTTGTAGATCCAGCACGGCTTCCATATCCGGGTCTGTGACAACGCCCAGCTTGCGGGTATTTTGGAGACGATCTTTTACATGGGGTAAAAAGTCCTTAACATCTCCACCGATGACCGAACCAGCCGGAGTAATGCCCAGCGCCAGCAAATTGTTCGTTAAATGAATGGACATAGAAGCAATACGCGAATCCGCGCTGACCGTTTTCTCACCGTTGTCCGCTGCTTTCGTATCGGCAGCTTTGTTGTCTGCTGCTTGTCCACAAGCGGACAGCACCACCATACATAAAATAAGAACCATGCCCACCCATGAACGCTTGAATCCTGAATAATAGGAACCATTTTTTGTCATTACTATTCCTCCTATGTCATAAAAGCTCCATATAAAATGATCTATATAGAAAGCTTCAGCTTGTTGGTTTATGTACCTATTCCATCTGTCATTTCGTACGGGACAGCAAAAATAAAAAATACGGAGCCCCTACCACAGCAACCACCACACCCGCCGGAATCGCATTCGGCTGAAACACAGAGCGTCCAATCGTATCCGCGGTGACCAAAATGACGATTCCGACAAAGCAGGCCACTGGCAGCAAATGCTGATACATTGGCCCAACCAGACGGCGAGCCAGATGAGGCGCAATCAGCCCAATGAAGCCAATACCTCCAGCCATAGACACACTGGCGCTGGATAGGGCCACGGCTGCACCCAGCAGCAACAGACGCTGACGCTTCACACTCGTACCGATTCCAGCGGCCGTCTCGTCGCCCAGCGACAGATTGTTCAGGCTGCGCGTCTGTGACAGAACGTAGGGCAACACAATAACTATCCACGGCAGCAAAGCCGCCGCATGTATCCAGTCCCGGCCCCATACGCTGCCAGCCAACCAACGTGCGGTGAACGCGTAAGTATCCTCATCGAGCCGCAAGGACCAATACAGCGTTATAGCGCTGAGGCCCGAGGCTACACCGATGCCGGACAGGATCAGACGCACAGGCACGATTCCTCTGTTCCGGTTATAGGACAACAGCACAATCAGCACCGCCGCCACGACACCTCCTGCAAAAGTAAACAGGGGGATCAGCACGGCTGCCGATCCTTCAAGATCGCGAAAGAAACTGACGAACATCACCAGTCCCAACGCAGCCCCCGCGTGAAGCCCCAGCACCCCCGGGTCAGCGAGTGCGTTCCGCGACAAGCCCTGCATAACAGCTCCGGCTGCTCCCAATCCGGCCCCAGCCAGTACCGTTACAACGATACGCGGCAGACGGTATTCGAACAGAACGGTATGATCACGTCCGCTTCCCCCGCCAAATAGAGTATCCAGCACGCGTAGCGGTGGAATGCGAATCGTTCCGGTATTCAGACCCAGAACAATGACAACAAAGCTGATCCCCGCCAAGACCAAACAGACGAGCCAAGCTTTTGACCTTCTTGCATCCCTGGTCCCTAAAGAGCGACTCACTACAAATCCCTCCTTTCCTTACGGGCGAGAAAGAGGAAAAAAGGCACCCCGATAAAAGACACCATAATACCAATAGCCAGCTCCTCCGGCGGATTCGCCATTCTCGCTCCCAAATCAGCCAACACCAGCAGCACAGCTCCCAATAACGCAGACAGCGGTACGATCTGGCGATAATCCACACCGATCAGCTTGCGGGCAATATGCGGAATAACCAGCCCTACAAAGCCGATGGCCCCGGCTGCGGACACGGACAACCCGGCCAGTACCACCACGGTCAGCAGACCCAGCAGCCGAATACGCTTGAGATTTAATCCAAGATTCAGTGCCACCTCATCGCCCATCGAAATCAGTGAAATAGAGCGTGCCAGCCCCATAGACCAAGCGATCACAATCAGCAAAATTGGCGCAAGAATCTCAAGCTGAGACCATTTGATTCCGGCGACACCACCCGCATACCAAAAGGCCAAATCCTGACTCAGATCAAAATAAATCGCAATTCCCGAAGTCATAGAGCCTAGCAGAGCAGCCGTCACTGCTCCAGATACGGTCAATCTCATCGGCGTCAATCCTCCGGGCGCGGAAGCTCCCAGACCAAATACCAGCAAGGTGCTCATCAGCGCCCCGAGGAATGACAATACGATTAACGTTCCATAAGGAAGATTAGGGAAAAAGGCAAAACTTACAGCGACCACAAACATCGCTCCTGCGTTAATGCCTAACACACCTGTATCTCCCAGCGGGTTGCGCGTAATACCCTGAATCAGAGAGCCTGCCACCGCCAATGCAGCTCCGATAACAGCCGCCCCCAGCACACGCGGTAATCTCAGCTCATGAATGATCTGATGTGTCATCAGTGAACGATCATAGTGGAATACCGCCGCCCATACCGTGCCTAAGGTCAAGTCCTTGGCTCCAAGAGAAATCGCGGCAAACATGGCCAAGGCCAGCAACACAGCAGCACCTATGAATAGCAGCGCCTGCCGAATCCGGCCCGCCCGGAGTAAAGGACGGGCTACCAAGGCTACTTCGGGAGCTGTGCCTTCTGTCCGAGCCGCATGTTTATCTGCTCTGCCTTTAAACTGCATTCGTGAGGTCACTCCCTCCATACCTGAAACCACCATAACGCTCATGACGATGGCGATAATGATAATTATTATCAACTTGATTCATAATAGCATGTTTCTATGACATTGCAAGCCAAAAACTGCTCCCCCTATGGAGGAACAGTTTTTGGATATACCTAGGTGAGATCGCTATATGGATGACTCCATGTAGCCCACATTTTTTAGTACGTAGGCCAACCTGCGGAGTCCCATTTCAGATCACTAATCAGCAGCTTTGGATTTCCGTTATCAGTCGCATCATAAGCATGACGCGCAATCACGCTATTGTTATAAATGGACTGACCGCCCGGTCCCTTCCAACGGTCATTCCCCGCATCCAATACGGTTCCGCCGCCATCCATCAGTTTTTTACCACTCTTGTCCACATACGGTCCAGTAATACTGGTGGAGCGACCGTAAATAATTTTGTAATTGCTGTTTACACCCTGGCAGCAGTTATCAATGGAAGCGAACAGATAATAATAACCGTCTCGGTATGTAACATGTGGAGCTTCCAGACCGCCAGCGGTACGCTTCGCGATGGAATAAATCTGCCCCGTAGGCTTCATCGTATTTTTATCCAGACGAGTCACTTTCAAGCCTGAATTCCATGAGCCGAAGGAAAGCCACGGGTTACCGGAAGCGTCAATGACCAGATTCGGATCAATGGCATTGTAATCATCAGATTGTGTCGTACGCAGCACCAGTCCATCATCTCTCCAGCTTCCGGCTCCTATGCTCGTTGCAGAAGTCAATCCGATGGCCGAAGTGCGGGATCCGAAAGTAGAAATGGAGTAGTAAACCCATACTCGTCCATTGTACTTTTGAGCATCCGGCGCCCACACATCGTTCGGGGTTTGATTAGGTACATACGATTTCCACCATGATGGCGGCGACAGGAATATTTGTGGTAATCTATAAAAATTACGTCCATCATCCGACCTTTGAACCTGTATCCCCTGCCCTGTTGAGAAAATATACCATGCATTGCCTTCCTTCGTAATGGACGGATCATGTACCGCCACATCGCCAGTTAACGCCCAATGCTCTGCCGATGCCGACGGAACCACTGATAGCAATAATGCAGCCGAGGTTACGGCAGCAAACGCCGTTCGAGCCAATTTACCCCGTACTGATTTTTTCCAGGATTTCAACACTCTTACGCACCTCCAAATTCGTTTTATATGATGAGAATCAGGTAATACACTATTACATTAGTGTTTATACTTATGAAGTTACATATATATTAACCTATCAACTTCATTTTTGTAAACGCTTTATTTCAAATAAAAAGAAATTCATAAACTACGCATAACGTTATGTACCCTGGAGCGACTGGAATCGAATTTTGCAAAATCCGGATACAAAAAAGGAGCCCCTAGGCTCCTCCCTTGTTAAATCAGCATGTTAAACAGATTTTCGTTTTTGTTCAGTTCCGTATATTCGAGCCCCTTGCGGTTCATTCGTTCAATCAAAGGAAGGTAGTCTTCCTTGTGAAACAGCTCAATGCCGACCAGCGCCGGGCCGTTCTCCTTGTCGTTCTTTTTCGTATACTCAAACCTTGTGATGTCATCGTCCGGTCCAAGCACATCCTGAAGAAACTCACGCAGCGCTCCTGCTCTTTGCGGGAACTTTACCATAAAATAATGCTTCAGTCCTTCGTAAATCAGGGACCGTTCCTTAATCTCCTGCATACGGTCAATATCGTTGTTGCCACCACTGACGATGCAGACAACCGTTTTGCCCTGAATCTGTTCACGATACATATCCAATGCTGCTACAGGCAACGCACCCGCAGGCTCCACTACAATCGCATTTTCATTATACAATTCCAAAATCGCAGTACACGCCTTACCTTCCGGCACCTTCACAATATCGTCCAGGGTACGTGTACAAATGTCATACGTTAACTGACCGACACGCTTAACAGCAGCTCCGTCAACGAACTTGTCTATTTGCTCCAGCGTAACCACCTTGTTCAAACGCATCGCTTCCGTCATTGACGCCGCACCAAGCGGCTCTACGCCAATTACCTTGGTGGACGGACTGACCGTTTTGAAATACGTGCCTACGCCTGCCGCCAAACCGCCACCGCCAATGGTCACGAACACATAATCTGCTGGCGAATCCAAACTTTCCATCACTTCCATCGCAATCGTACCGTTGCCTGCTATAATTTTCGACTGATCAAACGGATGAATAAAGGTCATCTCCTGCTCGCTGCACACCTTTATGGCCTCATCATAAGCATCGTCGAACGTATCCCCGGTCAAAATGACCTCCACACTGTTGCCGCCAAAGCGACGAACCTGCTTCACCTTCTGATTAGGTGTTGTGCTCGGCATGAATATTTTTCCGTGAATGCCCAGCGCATTACATGAAAAAGCCACACCTTGCGCATGATTCCCCGCACTCGCACACACGATGCCCTTTTCCATCTGCTCGGGAGTCAGGCTGCGAATCATGTTGTAGGCTCCACGGATTTTAAAGGACCGCACGACCTGGAGATCCTCTCTTTTCAGATACACGTTACAGTTATATTTGGCCGACAGGACGGCATCCCGCTGCAAAGGTGTACGTACAATGACCTCACGCAGCATATGATGCGCCCGTACAATATCCTCCATGCTGACGGTTGACGTCATCGGGGCCGGATCGGTTTTCTGGGTTTCTGTTGGTTCCATAGGTTCTCCACGCTCCGCCTGAATATGTCTGTATTTGAAATCTTTCAAATATCATACCACGTTTACCTATAGCTTGTGCAGGTCATAGAGCATGAAAATGAGAATGAAAATCAATTATATTCAAAAAAAAGCAGACCGGGGTGAATCCCGACCTGCTTTTCCTGATGTTACACGCTTCTTTTATTCAATCTCTCAATTCATATTACCGCAACGATTATCCTTTTACCCCGCCTGCGGTCATTCCCTCAATAAAGTAACGCTGGAAGAACAGAAACACGACGAGAATTGGCAAAATAGCCAGCACCGACCCGGCGATTAGCACATCATAATTATTACCATACGGCGTCAACAGACTGGACAGACCAATCGGTAGCGTCAGCATGTCGTTGGTACGCAGTACGATCATCGGCCACAGGAAGTTATTCCAGCTATTCATAGCCTGCAAAATAGCCATCGCTGCGAACGCGGGCGCCATCAGAGGCATCATAATCCGCACGAAAATGCCATACTCTGAACAGCCGTCAACCCGTGCAGCATCCATAAAATCCTTCGGTACCCCGCTCAAATATTGACGGAAGAAAAAGATCGGAATCGGCGCGACCACAAATGGCAGAATGACGCCCCATACCGTGTTGATCAGCTTCATGCCGATCATCAGCTTATAGAGTGGAAGCATAATAATTTCTACTGGAATCATCATCACGACCAGTACGAGCGTAAAAATCACATTTTTCAGTTTGAAACGATACATTTCCAGTCCATAGCCCACCATGGCGGACAATATCAGACATAGCACCGTGAATAAAACGGTTATGACAATACTGTTCCAGTACCATTGAAAATAATCCGTCGTCCCCTGAAAGATGAATGCGTAATTTTTCAAGGACATGATGCTCCACTCCAGCTTGAGATTCAAGCCGTACCGCAGCAGCTCCGTCGATGGCTTGAACGAGGCCAGCGTCACGGCAAATAGCGGAAACAGGGCAAACCCGGCAAACAGGATGAACAGAACAACGAGCAGTGCGGATAACGCGCCTTTTTGCTTCTGAACCATCGCTTAGTCCTCCTTCCGAAACAAGCCAAAAAATTTGAGCTGGACCAGGTTCAGCAGCAGCGTAAATACGAGCAATACAATACCCACTGCGGCTCCGAAGCCCATACTGTTTTGCTCCAGACCTTGACGGTACAGATAACCGACAATTGTTAAGCCGATATCATTCGGAGAGTTGTTCCCGTTCCACAGCATGTAGCTCTCCGTGAACATCGACAACCCTGCATAGATACTAATCGTAAATACGTAGATCGTCACCGGTTTCAGCATCGGAATCGTAATCCGCCAAAAGGAATCAAAGCGGCTGGCTCCATCAATCTGCGCGGCTTCGTACAGCTCGGGGGGAATGTTTTGCAGTCCCGACATGTAATACAGCATATTTACACCCAGCCATCTCCACAAGGCCAG
This sequence comes from Paenibacillus terrae, assembly GCF_000943545.1. GTDB lineage: Bacteria > Bacillota > Bacilli > Paenibacillales > Paenibacillaceae > Paenibacillus > Paenibacillus terrae_A. The sequence goes on along the minus strand of NZ_JTHP01000031.1, from coordinate 33,580 downwards.
TACGATCAACGCTAAAAATCCGGTGTTGGCGTTCATCAGCCATTTGTACGGCTCCAGGCCGAACACACCAAGCAAGGAATTCATCAGCGAACCGTCCAGTTCTCCGAACATGAGTCGGAAAATCGTCCCCGCCACCACGACCGAGGTCAGTGCAGGTATAAACATCACCGAGCGAAACAGACCTCTGCCTGGCATTTTAGGCGAATTCAACAGGACCGCCAGCACCAGCGGCAGCGGAATCAGCACCACCAGCGTAAGCAAGGTATACAGGACGCTGTTCAGAATCGCTTTTCCAAACGTGGGATTGATCAAATCTTTATAATTTTCCAGTCCGACATAAGTCGTTATGCCAGGCAGCACTTCCTGAAAGCTCATAATGACTGTCGAGATGACCGGGTACGCAAAAAACAGCGCAAAAGACAGTAGAAACGGAAGGACAAACACATACGGCGCCGTGCGGCTGGAATGAATAAAGCGGCTCCATCGGCTTCTGGTCGGACGCTGAGGCTTCGGCGGCTGACCTGTCGGTACATTTGCGTTCGTATGAACGGGCGTTGCCATGAATCTCACTCCCTTTCCTATTAGCGTCTATCTCAATTCATCTGCCAGCTCATGCAGCACCGTGGCCGGATCTTCGCCATTCAGCAGTGTTCGGTAAAGTATTTTATTGCGTACTGCACTGGCGATATCAGGCGTTTTCGGTCCGATATGCACCGCATTGATCTCATCTTTTACCTCAATGAGCGTATCAAAAATATTCGTTCCGAAATAATCCGTAAACTTATTCTTCGCTTTGACTTCCGGCAACGTCCATACTTCACTGCGGATCGGATCAAAGCCGAGCTGCTTCCATATCTCTACATTCCCTTGCTTGGACAGCTTGGCAAAAGCCAGAAAACGCATCGCCAGATCCTGGTGCTTCGATTGGTTCGTGACCACCGTACCGGTTCCGCCCATCCCCGCTGAACGAGAGCCGCCTTTTTCCCACGCTGGCAACGGTCGGATGATGATTTTCCCTTTTAGGTCAGGCATGTAATCCGTAAAACGTCCCATATACCACATCGGCATCCACACCGAAGCGGCTCCGCCTTTGTTCATAAACCCGTAGTATTCCTCCATATGGTGTCCACCGCCCGGAGCAGGAATGGCGATTTTGTCCTTCACCATCTGCTGGAGAAATTCAAGTGTTTTAATATTCGTTTCGTTATCCAGCGTCAGTTCACCCTTGTCATCCAGGAAATCCGATTTTTGCTGGGAGATCATCGGCCAGTAATTCCACAGGTCATTCGTTTCTACGGTCGCCATCGGCTTGCCCGTCTTCGCCAGCACTTGCTTACCCGCCGCAGCATAATCTGCCCATGTCACAATAGAATCCGGGTTTACCCCCGCCTGATCCAAAATTTCTTTATTGTAATACATCACTTCGGCTCCGACATGAAAATCAATACCGTAATACTTCCCGTCCTTACCGTAAATCTGTACTCTGGAAGGCACAATGTTTTTCATCTCCGGGTCAATCACCGGATTGAGCGGAACCAGTTGCGGTATCCCTTTGAGGAAATTACCGATCTTGTTCACCTCGATATCCGCAATATCCGGTGCCCCTACCCCTGATTGCAACGCAATCGACAGCTTGCTGTGGTGGTTATCATATGGAAATGTATTCGCTTTCAAAATAATCGGTTCATCAGGGTGCAGTTGGTTCCATTGGTCGGCCATTTGCAGAAAAAACTTCTCATGCAGTTCATTAAACGTCCACAATACCAGTTCAGTTCCCGGCCCATCCTTTTCGTCGGCCTTGAAAGAACAGCCTTGCAGCAGTCCAGCCAGCAGAACCACCGCCATGAGCATCAACGCCATGCTTTTTCTTCGCAGCAGCATATCCTTCCCCCTTCGCATGATGAAAAGATGATTCCTTAAAATGATTGCGCTTTCTTTCTTATTTAACATCAAGCCAAATTAGTTTACAAGAACATTATTTATAAAAAATACATTTTTAGCGCAAAACTAGCGTCTACATTGCATTATAGGGGGAAATTGAATTGAATGGGGATATGATGATTTTTGCATAAAAAAGCGACCCGGCTCCAATTAAAATTCGGAGTGGGTCGCGCCCTTCTACCTATTCTTGGGAATGTGCTGCCTCGTCCTTAACTTCCTCACGAAACGATCTAATACTTTCTTTACGGCGGTTATTTTTTTCTTCGATTTGCTTACGCTCCTCGTCACTGATTTCAGAGGAAAATTCATTCAGATACCCTTCAGCTTCATACAAGTTCTGCTGTGTATTCTGAATACTTTGTTGCAAATGTTCAACATTATCTGCTCGATTATCTGGTTTTGCCATTTCGTTTGTCTCCTCCTAATAATGGGATCGCTCACTGGAGCGCTAATCCTTAGCTTGATCGTTATCGGATCATTTTATGCATTAAAATGCTCTGCAAACCACTTGCCTGCGGCTTCGGCCTCGGTACGGGTCAATTGGTGACCATTGCGTTCCCAATGTGCATCTACCTGCGCGCCTGCGCCTTCCAGCAAGGTTTGCAGCTCACGGGATTCCGCAACCGGAACAATCGGGTCATTTTCACCGGATGACAGGAAGACAGGAACACCATTCAAGTCTGGCAGATTCAATCCACGCAGCGGCACCATCGCATGGTGCAAAATAGCTCCACGCAGCGTCTTGGCATCGTGAAAGAGCATGCTGGCCGCTATGTTCGCCCCATTGGAATAGCCAAGAGCCACAACGTTGTTGCGGTCAAAATCGTATTGCTCCGCAGCCGTATCCACAAATTCACTCAGTTCCTTGGTACGGAATACGAGATCCTCGATGTCGAACACCCCCTCTGCCAAACGACGGAAGAAACGCGGCATCCCATTCTCCAACACATTTCCCCTTACGCCTAACACAGACGCTCCCGGCGCTACCAAATCAGCCAAAGGGATCAGGTCTTGTTCGTTCCCTCCTGTCCCGTGCAACAGCAAAATAACCGGGGCCTGCGGATGACTTCCTTTACGGAATACGTGTTTCATATATATCCTCCTCTAATTTTTTATTTTAAATTAAGATTCTTATTTTTGATATAAATGAATTATAGCGAACTTCCCGACCTTTTACAATCAAAATCAGCAAACCTGCTCTAAACCTTTTTCTAAAATGATGTATTTATCCGTTGACAAGTATCATAGCTCTATTTTACTATTTCTTTAGATATTTAGAATATTATCTAAATATCTAAAGGAGGAAATGGATTTTGAATGATGCCTTCAAAGCTTTAGCTGATCCGACCCGGCGTAAAATATTACAGCTATTGAAAGAGAAAAGCATGAGCGCAGGCGAAGTGGCTGAGCATTTTCAAATCAGCAAGCCCAGCATATCCCACCATCTGAATATCTTGAAGCAGGCCGGGCTGGTGCTGGATGAGCGACAAGGGCAAAACATTATTTACACCCTGCATACGACGGTTGTCGCGGATGTCATCAGTTGGATGTTCAGCATTGCCCACTCCGATGCCCCTGCGAAACAAAATGCGAATGACATCAAGGATACGGAGGAATCTGAATGAAATCACCTGTGAGATGGAGCTTTATGGATGTTTTAACGACTTTGATTGCCTTATCACCTGCTATAGGCGCTTTACTGCTGTATAACCGGCTTCCCGATGTGCTGGCCTCTCATTTTAGCTTTGACAATACAGCAGACGGGTATATGAGTAAAAACAGTTCTATTCTCATGCTGGTGCTGTTGGGGCTGGTGCCTTTGCTCCTTCGGCTATCCCGCTACATGGACCCTAACAGAGCAAATTTCGAGAAATTTGCTAAAGCCTATGAGGTTACGCGTGTAGGCACTTCGCTCATTCTCGCTATAGCCGGTTGGGGAATGCTGCTGTATAACCTGAATTATCGGTTGCAGATGGTTACAATCATTTATGGAGTGCTGGGCCTGATGCTGCTGGTGCTGGGTAATTATTTGACTCAGGTACAGCCTAACTTTTTCTTCGGCATCCGCACACCATGGACGCTGAAGAACCCGGAGGTATGGCGTAAAACGCACCGTTTCGGCGGCCCTATGATGATGCTTGGTGGTGCTTCGGGTTTGGTGGCGGCATGGGTCGGTGGAGTGGCGGGAACGGTCATTTTTCTCACTGGGCTGGGTATATCCGTCGTCGCCCCCATCCTCTACTCCTTCCTCCTTTATCGCAAATTAAATCAAAAGTAGGGATGCAGGACGAAGTAACTCTGTCCAGACGGACAAAAGCGTATGAGACAATCCCAGCGCATAAATAAAAAAATAACCTCCAAAACCACGATGCACGTGGAATTGAAGGTTCTTTTTCATTCTAAAACTAGAACAACAGCTTATCGGGATGAGTGCCCACACGCTCATCAAGATGAAGTGCGTTGATTCGGTTAATATCCTCTGCCGTCAGTTCAAAATCGAACAAGTCGGCATTTTCGCGGATACGATGCGCGGTTACAGATTTGGGAATCGTCACGATACCCCGATCCAGATGCCAGCGCAAAATAACCTGCGACGAGGTTTTGCCGTATTTTGCAGCAATCTCAACGATATCCGCTTGCTCGGTCAATTTACCCTTCATCAGTGGACTCCAGGATTCAAGCTGAATCTGGTGCTCCCGGCAGTATTGATGCAGCTCTTGCTGTGTCAGACGCGGGTGAAGCTCCACTTGGTTGATTGCAGGTGCGATATTGCTGTCTTTCAGGAGGTTTTCGAGGTGGTGAACTTGGAAGTTGCTTACTCCGATGGCGCGTACGCTTCCTTCTTCATACAGCCGCTCAAATGCCTTCCAGGTTTCTTTGTACTTGTCCTTGCCAGGCCAATGAATGAGATACAGATCAATGATGTCCAGACCCAGTCGCTTGCGGCTTTCCTCGAAGGCACGCAGTGTTGAATCAAAGCCCTGATCTTCATTCCACAGCTTGGTAGTAATGAACAGTTTTTCTCTGTCCGCCCCGCTGTCACGAATAGCTTGTCCAACCAGTTCCTCATTGCCGTAGATCGCCGCCGTATCAATGTGACGATAGCCCACCTCGATAGCCGTTTTAACTGCTTCGTAGACCTCATTGCCTTCCGCCTTGTACGTACCAAAACCCAGCCAAGGCATCTGAACTCCATTATTCAGTACAGTTGTATCCGCAATGTTCCCCATGTCTATCTCCTCCTGTTCCTGATTATGATTTAGAAAACGGGCTAATTACAGCTTGGTTGCATCCTGAAAAGCATTGACTTGAAGCGGAGCGGCCAGCAATTCTTTAGCTGCGGCAACAAATGCCTGGAAATGGGCAGACTTGTTATGGAAATCTACAGCAGCAGCATCCTTCCACTCTTCAACCATGGTAAAAGCGTTGGCGTCATTCAGATCCTGCATCAGCGTGTAGCGTACATTACCTTCTTCGGCTTGTGAAGCGCTGATTAATCCTTGGGTTTGTTGCAGAAAAGCCTCTCTTTTTTCAGGTAAAACTTTCATATCAGCATGAATAATAATCATGATATTTTCCTCCTCACATTATGTAACTATTTCTATTATAGACCATTCATTCAACAGATTAAAAGTGCGGGCGTTCCTGTAATACAGTAAAATGGATGTGTTGGAGAGAAAATCAGGCGATCGGCCCCTCCTATATCTTGCTCGACGGCGGTGAATGCACGTGCGTTTTCAGACAAAACTAATCCTTTTCATATCCCTTTTAGTGCTGGTGGTCACCGGGCTGTTGGGATCATCCTTTCGATATATGCTCACCTCTGCCCTGTATGAAATTCCCGCAGGCATCGTGACAGCCATTATTGGCGCACCGTATTTTCTGTATTTCTGTTACGGGAACGCAAGCAAAAAGGCAACGGGTAGGGGTTACATTTCCACCTGTACACCAATGCGCTGATTGATTTCTTTTCTGAACGATTCATCACGCAATAGCCGTTCTTTAAATTCATTCATCATATTTTGCAAGGAGGCATTCGTGAACGGGTCCAGGTCGTTAAAGAAGACCGCCATCTCCGTCGAATGTCCTTCCTTGTCCGTCGCATACATGGCCAGGGTGAGGACATATTCAGTAGATCCGCCCTTTTGTCCGGAATGTTGTAGCCATACCTGATTTTCCGGATGATCCGTCAGCTGCTCCATGACCTCAGACAATAATTTTTGCTCGGCTTTAGTAAAGCCTTGACGGCTATTCAGCTTACTCATCAAGGACGCATAATCCGCCGTCGTCGAAGCTATAAAACGTTCCGTATTCATTCGATCAAATTCCCGATCATACCATGTCGCGATAGCGGCATTTCTCTTATAAGAACCGCTCGTATCACGAGCCAGCTTGTTATGGATCATCTGGGCATGTTGGCGGAACTCCGCATCTGACATCGCTTGAACGGCTGCTTTGGCAGAATTGCTATACTTTGCACCATCCCATGCCCGTCCCTGGGTCTCTCTCATCCATTCATAAGGAATCAGAATGGAAGATACAAATGGATAAATCGGATCATGATCCTGGAGTCCCAGGTCAGATTTCGTTTGGTTAATCTGTTCCAAGCCCAGTCTGTCCATTAAATACTCGGTATTGGCATTGGAGCTAAACAGAATCATCCCTTTAGCGACTTCGCGCATAGACACGGTTCCGTTCTTCAACTGTCCTTTGGCTTCCATCTCCCTCAACCATGCCGGATGTGCGCCACCATTCAGACGCGGTAGATAGAATCGCTCCAGCGCAGTCAGCTTGATCCGTTCATCCGGGTTGATTGTACCTGCCGCCGCCTGCTTAACATATTCCACCGCAATCACCGTCTTGACCGTACTCGCCAAGGGCATCATCCGGTGTTCCTCACGACCTGCCAGCTTCTTCCCATCCCTCAGAATCGTAATGGATGCTTTCTCTGGATGTTCCTCTAAAAAGCGCAGCATGCGATGGGCGCTATCCTGCTCAATCCTTTCCTCCTTAGCGACAGCTGCAATGGCAGTTGCGGGCCGAATAGTATCCGGGGTATTAGCCATTCTGTCCTGCTTCGATGATGGCAATCCCACAGCCATACCAATCACGATGAGTACCGCAGCCAAGCCCACCGCTATGATCACAAGCTGCTTTCGTTTCACTATATACCTCCCCCCGTATGCACTCAGCATACAGGTTTATTTTCCCATTTTTATACTTCAGTTTCTATTGTAAACGAAAACAAAGCACAAAAAGTTTCATTACATGTAATATTTGAAAATAAATTCAAAAAGGAGAGCCTCCCTGCATATAACACAGGTTGACTCTCCTTACTAACCTTCCACCCTTACGCTGGATGTGGTACTTCTGTTCCGTTTAGGATCAGGTGCATGCGAATCTCCGCTTTTAAGGAATCGGATACGGCACAATATTTTTCCTTACCCATCTGAATCGCTTTCCACACGCGGTAATCCGGAACATCGCCATCTACATGGAACGTCAGATCAATCGCTGTAAAACCCTTCGGCATTTCTTCCTTACGCGTACCTTCTGCGTCAATATCAATACGGGTAATGTCCGACAGGAAGCGATCCAGAATCATCGTAATATCAATGCCAATACATCCCGCCAGACCCGCCAGCAGCAGTTCCATCGGTGTCATGCCTTTGCCGTCGCCGCCATAAGCTGCCGTAGCATCCATCCCAACAGAATAACCGGACGGTCCCTCCGAAGTAAACGCGCGTTTGCCGTGCCAAGTTGTAGATACTTTCATGTTCAAAGGCCTCTTTTCATCTTAATAATCTATAATCTGTTCTTATTCTCGCTTCAAAACTCACTGATTTGACGCAAAAATTTCTGTGTTCTCTCATGCTGGGGAGCCTCGAAAAATGCCTGTGGCGCAGCCTCCTCCAAAATCACACCGTCCGCCATAAATACAACCTTGTCCGCCACCTCGCGGGCAAATTTCATTTCATGGGTGACGACGACCATCGTCATGCCGTCCTGGGCCAGCTCCCGCATAACGCCCAGCACCTCCCCTACCAGCTCGGGATCGAGCGCTGATGTCGGCTCGTCGAACAGCATGATTGCCGGGTCCATCGCCAGCGCACGCGCAATCGCTACCCGCTGCTGCTGTCCACCGGACAAACGCGCAGGATGAGCATCCTGCTTATCCGACAAACCCACACGCTCCAGCAACCGCTGTCCGATGGACATGGCCTTGTCGCGCGGCATTTTTTTCACTGTCAGCAGCCCTTCAATGACATTGCCGATTGCTGTTTTGTGCGGATACAGATTGAATTGCTGAAATACCATCCCCGTCTGCCTGCGAATATCACGAATGGCAGCTTGCCGGGTACGGAGAGGAGCCGTAGCATTTACCTCGATCCCGTTCACCTCAAACTTGCCGGAAGACAATTCCTCCAGACCGTTCAGGCAGCGCAGCAAGGTGCTTTTACCCGAACCACTCGGGCCGAGCAACACGACGATTTCACGCGCGGCCACCTGAAAATCAATGCTTTTTAACACTTCCACCTGACCGAAGCGTTTACCCAAACCGCTTGTTGTTATCATCCTCTATCATCTCCACCTTAATAAGCTCGGGCCAGACGCTTTTCCACCCGCTCCAGTATAGCGGAGAACCCAATGCTCATGATCCAGTACATGATGCCAATTTCGAGCAAAAACGGCATATAGTGCAGATACTGTGCCTGTAAAAGCTGTGCCTGACGCATCAGCTCACTTACCCCAATCACCGAAACGAGCGACGTTTCCTTAAGCATACCGACAAATGTATTGCCCATCGGCGGAATCGCAATTCGCACGGCCTGCGGAAGAATGATGCGCCACATCGTTTGACCCGGTGACATTCCGGTTGCATAGGCCGCCTCGGTTTGACCCTTTGGCACCGCTAAAATAGCCCCACGGAACGTCTCTGATAAATATGCCCCTGTATTGATACTCAGTGCAAGACAGGCAGCCGTCAGCGAGCCGAACGATATTCCGTAATCATCCAGTCCATAGTAAATGACCGCAATCTGCACCAAAACCGGCGTTCCCCGAATGATAGATACATAACTGCGCGCCAGCCAACGAACCGGACGATTTCCCTTTAACCGGGCGACTGCCACCACCAAGCCGATCATAAGGCCAAATAGCATGGAAACAATCGTGATATACAGCGTATAATAAGCGCCCTTCAATAAAAAAGGGACGTTCTCCCACATTAATTCAAGCATCGGTTATATTCCCTTCTTTCAGACGAGTGGCCCCATGTCAGCATGAAAGCCAGACCGGAGCCAGACGCCTGTAACAGGCTTACGTTATTCTTTCGGCTCCTCGCCGAACCATTTTTTGAAAATCGTTTTATAGGTGCCGTCTTCCTTCATTTCTTTCAGAGCCTTGTTCAAGGCTGCTTTAAGCTCAGGAGTATCCTTGTTAATAGCCACACCCGCTTGGTCGGATTTAATTGGCTCGCCTACCGCCTTAATCTGGAAGCCATTTTTATCAACAATGGGCTTGAGCGCATACAGATTGTTGATTGTTGCGTCAATGCGACCAGAGTTCAAATCCTTCAAGGAAGTAATGACATCATCATACGTTTTAATCTCAAAATCGCCGACCTTCGGCAGCACTTCGTTACGCAGATAGGACTCATCATTCGTTCCCAAGCCGACACCAATCGTTTTGCCTTTAAAATCCTCCAGCTTGGTAATATCGTTTGTTTTGTTGTTTACGATAATATTTACATTGTTTGTGATATACGGCTCTGTGAAATCAATGACCTTTTCACGATCTGGCGTAATCGTCACTTGGCTAATTACCGCATCGAATTTCTTCTTTTGCAGACTTGGAATAAGTCCCGAAAATTCTTGTGCCGTGAACTCCGCTTTGACCCCGATACGCTTCGCTAATTCATTCGCGATATCAACATCAAACCCGTCCAATTCCTTTTTATCGTTCAAAAAATTGTACGGCTGGTACGTACCCATCATTCCAACCTTGATCACACCAGCCTTCTTGATCGCTTCGAGCTGATTGCCCGCTGCCGCCTCATTGCTGCTGCCCGCTCCGTTGCTGCTGTTGGCAGCTTCTGGCTTTGTACCGCAAGCGCTCAGCACCAGACTGAACATGGCCAAAGCCATCAGTGTAGTTACCAGGAACCCTCTTTTACGTGTTTTCATGAATCGTTCTCTCCTGTCTGGATGTAAATGATTGAGTACATATGTGTATTTTGGCTCTATTATTCGCCTCTTACTGCCAATTCATGCGATGTGGACTCCCACACGCCTAGCCTTGACCCAACAGCCCGTAAAATTCAAAATTAGCCGCTTCTGCCGCTAATCGTTTAGCCGTTACCTGCGTAATGTTGTCATATGTTCCCTCGGAACGGAATAGCCAGCGTGTAATAACACCTTCGATCATGCTCATGAGCAGCGCTGCCCGTAGTTCGACATCCAATCCGGCGGGTAGCATGTTCAGCTCTATCGCTCGCTCCATATTGCGTCGAAAGGCCAGTTCCATCGCGATTCTCGTCTCCCGAATGCTCTGTCGTACCGGTTCATCAACACCGCTGCCGATCAGGAGTAATCCCATGAGATAGCGGTTCTCCAATGCGAAATCAAACAGACGGACAAACAGCGCTTCGGATGCTTTAACCATATCAGCCAGCGTGCCTGCATCACGGCGGTATCCTTGTCCTATCGCTGCCAGCAGTTGTTCGCGGCCTGTAGCGATAATCTCCAGTGCCAGCGCTTCTTTACTTTTAAAATGCCAATAAAACGTGCCTTGGGCCACTCCAGCCTCCACCACGATATCTGAAATCTTCGTTTGATGGTACCCTTGCTCGGCGAATCGCTTCAACGCAATGTGAAGAAGCTGCGTTCTGCGATCGGTTTCGGCTGTTTCTTCTCCCGCGTGATCAACCAATGGTTCATTCGCGGTTGTCTTGGACTGCTTCGCCTTCCGTGGCTGCATGGGTTTCCTCCTCCCGATTGATCAGTCAGTCAGTTTTATATTTTTTAATCCTATAGGATAAGTATACTTTTGTCAAACGAAAAAAAGAGAACCTCCAAAGAGGTCCTCTCTATCTTGTAAAAACGCTTCTATAGCAGTGCTTTTGCCGCAATATCCGTACGGTTTTGCTTGCCTTCAAAGGTAATACGTGCCGCCTGTTCATACGCCTTGCCCCGCGCTTCGGCAATATCACGTCCCAAGCCGACCACGCCCAACACACGTCCGCCGTTTGTGACCCACTCGCCCTGTTCATTGATGCCTGTACCGGCATGAAACACGATAGCTTCATTCGCCTGATCCAGTCCATGGATTGGAACACCTTTGGCGTACGATCCCGGATAGCCCCCGGAAGCCAACACCACACATACCGCCGCTTCATCCTTCCACTCAATCTCTACCTGATCCAGCGTGCCATTCACAGCAGCCAGGAAAATATCAAGCAGATCAGATTTTAGCCGTGGCAGTACAACCTGCGTTTCCGGATCACCGAAGCGTGCGTTAAACTCAATCGTCTTCGGCCTGCCGTCCGGCGAAATCATCAATCCCGCGAATAAAACGCCCCGGAACGGACGACCTTCAGCCACCATCGCTTTTGCCGTCGGCTTAATGATGGTCTCAATGGCTTCCTCGATAATCGAATCCGCTATATGCGGTAATGGGGAATACGTGCCCATCCCCCCGGTATTCGGCCCTTTGTCACCATCAAAAATAGGCTTATGATCTTGCGCCGCTGCCATCGGACGAACCGTTTCACCATCCACAAAGGAAAGAATCGACATTTCCTGTCCCGCCAGAAACTCCTCGATCACAACCTGCGCCCCAGCTTCGCCGAACACCTTTGCTACCATAATGTCGGATAAAGCCTTTTCCGCTTCCTCCATAGAGTAAGCGACCGTTACCCCTTTGCCTGCTGCCAGTCCATCCGCCTTAATGACCACAGGAATCGGCTGCTCCTTCAAATAGGCATGTGCTTCCTCATAGGTATAAAACTTGCGATAGGTCGCTGTCGGAATATGGTATTTGTGCAGCAGATCCTTCATGAAGATTTTGCTACCTTCAATTTCCGCTGCATTTTTACGCGGTCCGAATACCGGAATGCCTTTCGCTTCAAAAGCATCCACAATTCCGTCTGCCAGCGGATCATCGGGGCCAACCACAACAAGTCCGACCTTTTTGGATTCCGCCAGCTCTGTCAACGAGTTAAAATCACTCACCGGAATCGGTACGCACTCCGCCAACTGCCCGATGCCGGCATTGCCCGGCGCGCAGTAGATTTGTCCGGCATTGGGGCTTTTTTTCAGTGCCCACACAATCGCATGCTCGCGGCCGCCCCCACCGATAACCAAAATATCCATTCAGGTGATTCCTCCCGCTCCCGTTATGGTGTCAAGATTTTGCAAAATCCTCGTGTGAGAGAATGCTGCTGCATCCTCAGCTAATACAAGCTAGTGCTTGAAATGACGCACGCCTGTGAAGACCATCGCAATGCCGTGTTCGTTAGCAACCTTGATGGATTCTTCGTCCTTGATGGAGCCGCCCGGCTGAATAACTGCCGTAATGCCTGCTTGGGCTGCCAGTTCCAGCGTATCGCCCATCGGGAAAAATGCGTCAGATGCCAGCACAGCACCTTTTGCTTTGTCTCCAGCCTGCTCGATAGCGATTTTAGCCGCTCCGACACGGTTCATTTGTCCCGCACCCACGCCAATAGTCATATTGTCTGCCGCCAGTACGATCGCATTGGACTTCACATGCTTAACCACTTTCCAGCTAAACAAAAGCTGTTTCAGTTCTTCCTCGGAAGGCGCACGATCTGTCACTACAGAAAGCGCGTCCGGGTCTACAGCGTGAATGTCGTTCTGCTGAACAACCATGCCCCCTTCGATGGAAGTAACTACGAAACGGCTCTCAGCCTGTTCAGATGTGGGCAACTCGCCCAGATCGAGCAAACGGATATTTTTCTTTTTCGTCAAAATCTCCAGTGCTTCTTCCGTAAAGCCCGGTGCCTGTACAATTTCCAAAAAGATTTCGCTCAGCTTCTTCGCTGTATCGCCGTCAATAATCCGGTTAGCCGCTACGATGCCGCCAAAAATGGAAGTTGGATCAGCCGCATACGCCTTGCTGTACGCTTCATAAATGCTGCCGCCGATTCCCACGCCGCAAGGATTCATATGCTTAACGGCTACCACCGCAGGCTCGCTGAATTCTTTAACAATTTGCAGGGCCGCGTTAGCATCGTTGATATTATTGTAGGACAGTTCCTTGCCGTGAAGCTGCTTCGCTGTCGTCAGTGTACCCTTCGCTGCCAACGGCTGACGGTAAAATGCCGCCTGCTGATGCGGATTTTCGCCATAGCGCAAATCCTGAATTTTTTCATAGGTTACCGTGTAACGCTCAGGCAAAGGCTCGCCTGTCACATTCGACAAATAATCGGAGATGAGCGCGTCGTATGATGCGGTATGACGGAAAACCTTTGCTGCCAAACGCTTACGAGTATTCAGCTCCGTATCGCCATCCTTGCGGATTTCGTCCAGCACTGTACTGTAATCGTTCGCATCTACTACCACACTTACGAATGCATGGTTTTTCGCCGCAGAACGCAGCATGGTTGGACCGCCGATATCAATATTTTCAATCGCGTCCTCATAGGTTACACCGGGTTTGGCGATCGTTTCCGCAAAAGGATACAGGTTCACAACGACCAGATCAATATAATCCAGTCCAAGCTCTTTCATCTGACGCTGATGCTCCTCATTATCTCGAACAGCCAGCAGGCCGCTGTGTACCGCAGGATGAAGTGTTTTAACACGTCCGTCCATAATTTCAGGAAATCCTGTTACCTCTGAAATGCCGATGACAGGAATGCCCTCCTTCGCCAACAAGCTGCTCGTTCCCCCTGTCGAAACGATCTCCACACCCAATTTGGACAACTCGCGGCAAAATTCCACGATCCCCCGTTTATCTGACACGCTGACAAGCGCTCTTTTAATACTCACCATTTCTCCTCCTTTAGCTCTTCAGGATTTTGCAAAATTCCCTTTTATCAATTTATTTCCCGAGAAATATCGGAAAATGCCTGTACGGCATCCTTGATATGACAATGATATGACAAATTACAATCATCTTTAGAGAAGTGAAATCACCTTACGGCCATCCAATTGGATTTTGCCTTGAGCCAGTCTGCCCACCACCTCTGGATATAACTGACGTTCCACGGATTGAATGGCTGCGGATAAGGATTCCGCTGTATCATGGTCGTGTACTTCTACGACACGCTGGGCAATAATGGCTCCAGTATCCATCCCCCCGTCCACAAAATGAACGGTGACCCCGCTTACCTTGACCCCATAGGCCAATGCCTGTCCAACAGCATCTTTCCCTGGAAATGCAGGAAGTAGCGACGGATGAATATTGATGATTTTTCCGGCGTAGGCATCTACCATGACACTGGATAACAAACGCATGTAGCCTGCTAACACGATGAGATCAATGGATTTCTGCTCCAGCAAAGATACCAGTTCACGCTCATAATCTTCGCGGGAAGCATATTCCTTGGGTCGAAAAGTGTGACACGCAATTCCGGCTTTCTGTGCTCTGGCTACGGCAGGAGCCGCAGGCTTGTCACAGATCAGCAGTTTCACTGTTGCCCCGCCCAGTTCTTCTCGCACAGCCGCATCCACCAATGACTGAAAATTCGTTCCTTCACCTGATGCAAAAACAGCAATCCGGTACTCGTTCATTACACCTCGGCTCCCGTAAAGGTCACGATAGAACTGCCTTCCGTTACTTTTCCGATCACATAAGCGGCTTCGCCCTGTTCTTTCAGAACTTCCAGTGCAGTCTGTGCATGCTCTTCGCCTACAACGATAACCATACCAATCCCCATATTAAAGGTTGTGAACATGTCTTTGTTGGAGATTGCGCCTTTTTCCTGCATGAGCTGGAAGATCGGTAGAATCGGCCAAGCGCCGTATTCTATATCCACATTAACGTGATCCGGCAGCACTCTAGGGATATTTTCGATAAAACCGCCGCCCGTGATATGCGCCATGCCTTTTACCTTTACCTTGTCCAACAATGCCAAAACGGATTTCACATAGATTTTCGTAGGCTCCAGCAGTACATCGCCCAGTTTGCCGTTCAAGCCTTCGATTTCATCATGCAGACTGTATCCTTGCTGTTCCAATAACAGCTTGCGAACCAGTGAGAAGCCATTACTGTGTACTCCGCTGGAGGCCAGCCCAATAACCGTATCGCCGGGGGCAATGGAACTACCGTTAATGATCTTGCTTTTATCTACAATCCCGACCGTAAATCCGGCAATATCATATTCACCTTCGCTATACATCCCTGGCATTTCTGCGGTTTCACCGCCGACCAGCGCACAACCCGATTGATGGCAACCCTCTGCGATTCCAGCAACAATAGCTTCGATTTTCTCAGGTATAACCTTGTCACAAGCGAGGTAGTCGAGAAAAAAGAGCGGCTCCGCGCCCCCGACGACAATGTCGTTCACACACATCGCAACCGCATCAATACCAATGGTGTCATGACGATCCATCGCGAAAGCAAGCTTCAGCTTCGTGCCAACTCCATCCGTACCGGAAACGAGTACAGGCTCCTCGTACTTATCCTTATTCAGGCCGAACAACGCACCGAATCCGCCCAAATCCGTCAGCACTTCGGGACGGAAGGTACGTTTGACGTGCTTTTTCATCCGTTCTACTGCTTCATTACCGGCAGCGATATCTACCCCTGCGTTTTTGTATGCTTCGGACATTCATGAACACTCCTTCAAATGATTGACCCTCCTAAGTCCTCCCTAATAGGGAGGATTCCATGGGGCTGCTCCCCCTGGACCCCTCAAGAGTCGGTCAGATGCGTAGGGTTGGTGTTGCTTGGTGATTGGTTCGTGCTGGGAGTCGCGTGTTTTCCTTGTGGTTTGCGGATTTTCCCACCAACCACAAGGACACGCTTTAGAGCATGGCCGCCTATGCGGCGGCGGGGCACATCCCGGGCTGTTTGCTTCGCAAAGGCGGGGACGTGCCGGGCAAAGAAGTGAGCAGCGCCAATGGCTGGCTTACTTCTTTGCCCTCAGGTTTGAGGCAGGCAGCTTCGCCCAGCCTGCTGTACGGCTTAGTCGCTTAGCGCGCACTGGCTGCTAAACTGCTAAGTGAACAGGTGGCTTTCTTGAGCCACCTGCCCCTTTAAAAACTCATGGCATGAAATAATTATGCCATGAGTTTTTAACTGCCTTACCTGTCCCTCTCCCCCCGTGGGGACAAAGGAGGGACCTGCACTGCTGCAAAAGGATGCACATCTGAGGAACGGAGCGGGTGGAAGGATTCTGGAGAAGCGAAGCGTTCGCCTTTGCCGCTGGATTCCAACCCTGTAAGGGGTCATTTTAATCCAGGAATCCAGCGGCAACAGCGATCGTAAGAACCTTCCACTCGCGGAGTGGCCCCCTCAGAACCGCCATCCCCATACCCACAATGCACCGCTGTACCTCTTTTGTTCCCTTTTCTCAGCAACTACATCCGAGCTTTTCTTCGCCTTTGAAATCCACTTGAGTGGGATAATCATTATCGAAGCAGGCCAGGCACAAACCGCCTTTGTAATCCTCTTCGTTATATCCGCCTACAGCGGCGATCAAGCCCTCAGCGCTCATAAAATAGAGCGAATCGGCGTTAATCTCCTCACGGATTTCCTCAACTGTTTTGGACGACGCAATCAGTTCCCGGCGATCCGGCGTGTCGATGCCGTAGAAGCACGGGTTTTTGAAAGGCGGCGAGGTAATGCGTACATGCACCTCTAGCGCTCCTGCATCCCGTAGCATATTCACGATTCGACGGGATGTGGTGCCCCGCACAATGGAATCGTCGATCATGATCACCCGTTTACCTTCGACAACACGGCGTACGGCGCTCAGCTTCATTTTCACACCTTGCTCGCGCAGCTCCTGACTCGGTTGAATGAAGGTACGTCCGGTGTATTTATTTTTAATCATGCCCAATTCATAGGGAATACCTGTCTGCTCTGCATAACCAATCGCTGCAGAAATACTGGAATCCGGTACCCCGGTAACCAAATCGGCATCGACAAAAGCTTCCAACGC
The DNA here is from genome assembly GCF_000943545.1 of Paenibacillus terrae. Taxonomy (GTDB): domain Bacteria; phylum Bacillota; class Bacilli; order Paenibacillales; family Paenibacillaceae; genus Paenibacillus; species Paenibacillus terrae_A. The sequence goes on along the minus strand of NZ_JTHP01000031.1, from coordinate 16,509 downwards.
CATTTGGCTACCCATCCGTTTGCGTGCGGCATGAAGATTGGCTCCGTTCAAGTCACTGTCCGGACGGGCAAAATAAATATATTCCATCGCGCACAGTGCTTTACGATGCTTGCCTTCACTGTAACGGTCTTCGTGCAATCCATTTTTGTCCAACACCAGTAGTTCACCCGGCTCGATATCGCGCAACAGCTCTGCTCCAATCGTTTCCAAAGCACAGGATTCGGAAGCAAACAAATATGCATCACCCAATCTGCCCATCGTCAACGGACGCAAGCCGTTAGGATCGGAAGCGACCAGCAGTTTGTCGTTAGTCATAATAAGAAAAGCAAACCCGCCGACAATACGCTTCAATGCATCCTTGGCCGCTTCCACCAAATCCTTGGAAGATCGGGCGATCAAATGCGCAACGACCTCCGTATCGCTTGTCGTTTGAAAAATAGACCCGCCCTGCTCCAGCTCATGCCGGATTTGCAAGGCATTCACGATATTGCCGTTCGTCGCTACTGCCAAATCGCCATCACGATATTTGAAAACCAAGGGCTGTGCATTCGTCAGCTTGCTGTCTCCACTTGTCGAGTAACGTACATGCCCTATGGCAATGTCGCCTGTCAGCGAAGCCATCAAATCTTTATTGAATACTTCTTTAACAAGGCCCATTCCACGATGATAATGGAACTCGTCGCCACTGCTTACACAGATGCCCGCGCTTTCCTCTCCGCGATGCTGGAGCGCATGCAATCCGTAATATGCCAGGGAAGCAGCATCGGAGTGTCTGTACACTCCGAATACGCCGCATTCCTCTTTTAATTTATCAAAAAGCCCCTCTTTACCAGAGCCTTCATTATAATAATCTCCAGTCCACAACGTCCGTGCTGTTATTTCATCAGACATGGAATGACATCCTCCCAGATTTGCTTCAAACTGGCGACTGCCTCGTTCAAAGCGGGTTGTCCGTTCACCTCAACTGTCAATTGTGATCCTTCAACTTTTCCTAATACGGTAACTGGCACTTCCAAACCACGCAGATGTGCTTCCAGCGCAGACGCCTTATCTGGCGATGCGGATAACAAAATACGGGACTGACTTTCGCTAAACAAAGCATGGTCAGGGCGCAAGGTTGTTTCTATGTTGACCTGTGCTCCCAATCCGCCACTAATCCCGGATTCCGCAAGTGCTACAGCCAATCCGCCCTCTGCCAAATCATGCGCGGATTGTACCAAACCTGTTTGGATGGCGCTAAGCACCGCATTCAGCAGCTTTTTCTCCACGTTCAAATCCAGCTCAGGCGGTCGTCCTTCGGAGACACCGTGTACGACAGCCTGGAACTCACTGCCTCCCAGCTCAGCCTTCGTTTCTCCCACCAGGACAATCACGTCGCCTTCGGCTTTAAAACCTTGTGTCGTAATATGATCCGTATCATGCACCAGACCTACCATGCCGACAACCGGCGTCGGATAGATGGAACCTTTGGCATTTTCGTTGTACAAGCTGACGTTGCCCCCGATGACTGGTGTATCCAGTACGCGGCAAGCTTCTGCCATCCCGTCCACGGCTTTTTCCATTTGCCAGAAAATATCCGGTTTTTCAGGGTTACCGAAGTTCAGGTTGTCTGTAATCGCCAGCGGCTCGCCACCGGAGCATACAATATTACGTGCTGCTTCGCTGACCGCAATCCGTCCGCCTACCTCTGGATCAAGGTATACATAACGTCCGTTACAATCTGTCGTCATGGCAAGTCCCTTGCGGGTTCCACGCACCGTCACTACTGCTGCATCCGAGCCCGGACGCACGGCCGTACTGGTGCGAACCATGTAATCATACTGCTCATATACCCATTTCTTGCTGGCTACACTTGGCGAAGACAGTACCTTTTTTAGCGCACCGTTCAAATCCGTCACTTCTGCATAACGCAGTGTGTCAATGGTAGCGTTCTGCTCATAATAAGCAGGAACTTCAGAAGGCTTGTCGTAAATCGGACACTCGTCCACCAGCGCCGTCACTGGCATGTCACCCACCACTTCACTGTGATGGAACAAACGCAAACGTCCGTCATCCGTCACCTTACCGACCTTGGCACAAATCACACCCCAACGCTCGAAAATTTCAAGCGCCTGTGCTTCGTCCTTAGGCTCAACAACGAACAACATACGCTCCTGTGATTCGGACAGCATCATTTCATAAGGTGTCATACCCTCTTCACGCTGCGGTACCTGATCCAGATACAGCTCGAGGCCGTTGCCAGCCTTACTCGCCATCTCCGCACTGGAGCAGGTAAGCCCTGCCGCGCCCATATCCTGAATACCCAGCACAATACCGCTGTCGATCAGCTCCAGACATGATTCCATAACCAGCTTCTCCATAAATGGATCGCCTACCTGAACCGCAGTCCGATTCGCTTCGGATTCCTCGGTCAGCTCAACCGATGCGAATGTCGCTCCATGAATCCCGTCACGGCCTGTCGGCGGTCCCACATAGAACACCGGGTTACCGACCCCTTTAGCAACACCACGCTGGATTTTATCATGGTCTATCAGTCCGACACACATCGCATTGACGAGTGGATTGCCTTCGTAGCTTTCATCGAATACAACCTCGCCGCCTACCGTCGGAATACCGATACAGTTCCCGTATCCCGCAATACCGGATACCACATGCTCGAACAAATATTTCACACGGTCGCTCTCCAGCTTGCCAAAACGCAGGGAGTTCAGCACCGCCACAGGTCTTGCGCCCATGGAGAAAATATCACGGATGATGCCGCCGACCCCTGTCGCTGCCCCCTGAAAAGGTTCTACAGCCGACGGATGGTTATGACTTTCGATTTTAAATACAACTGCCTGATTATCACCGATATCTACAATCCCTGCGCCCTCACCCGGTCCCATCAGAACTCGTGGGCCACTCGTTGGAAAACGACGCAGCAACGGCTTGGAGTTTTTGTAAGCACAATGCTCTGACCACATGACACTGAATACGCCTATCTCCGTATAGTTCGGCTGACGCCCCATGAATTCACAGATCAACGCATATTCGCTGTCCGACACACCCATCTGCTGATACAGTTTATGTTCGGCAACCTGCTCTGCCGTTGGTTCCTTAGCGGATACTTGCTGCGCCATGACGATCCCTCCAAGCGTTCAAAATAGATGTAAACATACGTTTGCCGTCATCCGTTCCAAGCAATGCGTCCACCGCGCGTTCCGGGTGAGGCATCATGCCCAGCACGTTTCCTTGTTCATTACAAATCCCTGCGATATCCGTTACGGAACCGTTTGGATTATCTTTATACGTAAATACGATCTGGTTATTCGCCTGCAAGCGAGCCAGCGTCTCATCATCACAGTAATAGTTGCCTTCGCCGTGGGCGATCGGAATGATGATCTCCTCACCGGCAGCATAATCCTTTGTAAAAGGCGTTTGATTATTCGCAACCTTCAACACCGTATCGTGGCAACGGAACTTCATCGACAGATTACGGCGTAAAGCACCCGGCAACAGCCCGGCTTCGGTCAAAATTTGAAAACCATTGCAAATACCCAAAATATATTTGCCCTCGGCAGCCGCTTTGGCTACTTCCTTCATCACCGGGGCAAACCGGGAAATCGCGCCGCAGCGCAGGTAATCCCCGTAGGAGAAGCCTCCTGGAACAAGAATACAATCATAAGGCGACAGATCCGTCGCAGTATGCCAAACATAATCGACAGGTTCACCGACCGTGTCCTCTACCGCCTTATAGCAGTCAATATCACAGTTGGAGCCCGGAAAAACCAGAACTGCAAATTTCATGGAATCAGCCCTCCAGTTCGTAGCGGTAGTCTTCAATGACCGTGTTGGCCAACAGCTTTTCGCACATCTCAATGACACGCTTTTCTGCACTCTCGCGGTCTGTTGTATCCAGATTCAATTCCATATACTTACCAATTCTGACGCTGTCCACTTCTCCGAAGCCCATAGAATGCAGTGCGCCTTGCACCGCAACCCCTTGCGGGTCCAAAACGCTTTGCTTAATTGTGACATAGACCGTTGCTTTAATCATGTTCCTTCAGTTCCTCCTCCGAATGGATGAATCCTATTGGTTGAATTATGATTACTATTTACTGTGCCGTCAGACGCCGCCAAATATCCGTATATCTTGCAGTTGTTTCTTCTACGACCTCAGCAGGCAACGGATCGGGCTTGCTATTCTTGTCCCAACCGGATGATGCCAAATAGCTTCGTACCGGCTCCTTGTCCATGCTGTCAATCTCAACATCCAGTTCATACTTTTCCTGTGCCCAGAAACGGGATGAATCCGGGGTGAAAATTTCATCAATCAAAATAACTTTTCCGTTAACAAGACCAAACTCAAACTTGCAGTCCGCTAAAATAATTCCACGCTTCTCGCAGAAAGCACGCGCAAATTCGTACAATGCCAAGCTTTTTTCCTCAAGCTCATCTGTCAGTTGGGCCCCAACCAGCTCTTTCATCTGATGGAGGGAAATGTCCTCGTCGTGTCCAACATCATTTTTCGCAGCCGGTGTAAATAAAGGCTTGGGAAAACGCTCATTTTTACGTAGCCCCTTCGGCAATGGAATTCCGTTCACCTCACCGTTCTGCTCATACTGACGCCAACCGCCTCCAGTAATATATCCGCGCACCACACATTCAATGTCGATACGTTCAGCCTTCAGCGTGACCATGATCCGGTCCTTCAGCAATTCTTTATTCTGTTCGTCGATCACATGCCCGAGCTTGTTCACATCGGTGTGTACGACATGGTTTTCCAACAAGTCCTTCGTCTGCTCAAACCAGAAAGCGCTGAGCTTATTCAGCACATTCCCCTTTTCGGGCACGGGTGGCTCTAGCACATAATCAAAGGCCGAAATCCGGTCCGTCACGACAATCAGAAAATGCTCTCCGAGATCATACAGCTCACGCACCTTGCCTTTGTACAGCAACGGCGCATGGATCAGACCCTCGGCAGTAGACAATGACATTTCTAACTTCCTCCTCTAAAAGAGTTTGCCCCTCAAACCTTGGCCCCTCCTAAATCGAACCTTGCCCCTCCTAAATCCTCCCCTCGGGGAGGACCCCCAGGGCTGCTGCCCTCGGGACTCCCGCAAGGGTTTGGCGCAGTGAGTGGGCGGGGCTGTTTATTGTAGCTGGGGGGGTGTGAGCGCGTTCCGCTGGATTAAGGCTTGTTGGCACAAGCTTTAATCCAGCAACGCTTTTACGTTGGCGCATATCGACGTTTTTACGAGCGTTCGCTTCGTATCAACTTTGAAAGCTCTAAGCTGCAACTTTATATGCAGCTTACGGTTGTACCATGGCTCGGCGTATGACATACCGCCAAACCATTCGGCCCGTGGCCGTAGCTCGGCACGTCATGCCGCCGAGCCTTCAGGCTTCGCCTGTCGTGCGCATATCTACGCCATGCGCACTTATACGTTGGCTCAAGGCTTCGCTCCTTGAGCCTTGAGCGTTCTTGGGAGGGCTACGGGCTGTTTGCTACGCAAATTCGGCAGCCCTCCCAAGAACGTTGCTTCGCGACAGAAAAGCAGTGGAACACACTTTTCTAACACTCTTTGGGGTGTTGCGGCATCTTATGTGCCGCACCGCCCCCTATTCCTGCTCCCACACGAGGGTTGGTGCTGGATTGCAGCGGAGCGAACGGAATCGTTCTGGAGAAGCGTCAGCATCGGAAGAATGATCCGTTCGCGCAGCGGCCTCCCCAAGCGCCAACCATCCCTCTTACTCCCCTAATCCCAGCTTTTTAAAGATCGTATCTACGTTTTTGAGATGCCATGCCGGGTTGAAAGCATCCTCGATTTCGTCCGGGCTGAGTACGGCGGTAATTTCCGGAGTCGCCTCAACGATTTCGCGGAATTGACGTTGCTCTTCCCATGCCTGCATAGCACGCGGCTGCACGGTATCGTAGGCTTTTTCACGGCTAAAGCCCTTGTCGATCAGCTTCGTCATAATACGGCCAGAGAACGGTACACCATACGTACGCGCCATATTGCGCTTCATATTTTCAGGGAATACCGTCAGATTCTTCACGATATTGCCAAAACGGTTCAGCATGTAGTTCAACAGCATCGTTGCATCTGGCAAAATGATACGTTCCACGGAAGAATGCGAAATGTCGCGCTCATGCCACAGCGTTACGTTCTCATACGCGGATACCATATGCCCCCGAATCACACGCGCCAGACCAGAGATGTTTTCACTGCCGATTGGATTGCGTTTATGCGGCATCGCAGAGGAACCTTTTTGACCCTTCGCAAAGGCTTCTTCCACCTCACGGAATTCACTCTTTTGCAGCGCGCGGACTTCTGTTGCAAATTTGTCCAGCGATGTGGCTACCAGTGCCAATGTCGCCATGTATTCGGCATGACGATCACGTTGGAGCGTTTGTGTGGAGATTGGCGCAGGCTTGGTGCCCAGCTTGCGGCATACAAACTCTTCTACCGCTGGATCAATGTTAGCGTACGTACCGACTGCACCAGACATTTTACCGTATTCAACCTGGTCAGCCGCAAAACGGAAACGTTCCAAATTGCGCTTCATTTCCTCGTACCACAAAGCCATTTTCAGGCCAAACGTCGTCGGTTCAGCGTGTACCCCGTGTGTACGGCCCATCATCGGCGTATGCTTGTAAGCCAGTGCTTTTTCCTTCAAAATTTCAATAAAATTCAAGATATCGCGCTCCAGAATTTCATTCGCCTGCTTCAACAGGTAGCCCAGTGCGGTATCTACCACATCCGTGGAGGTCAGGCCGTAATGCACCCATTTGCGCTCATCGCCAAGGCTTTCGGACACCGTGCGGGTAAAAGCAATGACATCATGTCTTGTTTCCTGTTCAATTTCATAGATCCGGTCAATATCAAAGCTTGCGTTCTTACGCAGCGCCACAGTGTCCTCTTTCGGAATGACGCCCAATTCTGCCCAAGCTTCACAGGCACACAATTCTACTTCCAGCCATGCTTTAAATTTATTTTCTTCCGTCCAAATTGCTCTCATTTCCGGTCTGCTATAACGTTCGATCATAACTATTTATTCCCCCAAATATTGGTTTGTTCAATCCATTCCAGCGCTTGTTCCGCATCCTGGCACAGTAGATTCATATGTCCCATCTTTCGGCCTGGTTTGGCTTCGCTTTTTCCATACAAATGCAGCTTGGGCACAACATCCAATCTTTCAGCTTCGGCATCCGGCTGAACGAACCGCTGAATCACGTCCTCCAAATGCTCACCTAACACATTGACCATGACGACCGGAGTCAGCAGCTTCGTGCTTCCCAGCGGCAAGCCGCAAATGGCACGTATATGCTGCTCAAATTGCGACGTTGCGCATCCCTCCATCGTGTAATGACCGGAGTTATGCGGCCTCGGTGCCAGCTCATTGACGTACAAATGTCCGTCTTCGGTAACGAACATCTCTACAGCGAGCAGACCCACCGCGCCTAACGACTCCGCCACAGCCAAAGCCAGCTTGCGTGCATCCTCCTGCACGGATTGTGGCACGCGCGCGGGTACAATCGACGTGTGCAAAATATTGTTCACATGAATGTTTTCCGCAGGTGGGAAGGCTTTGGCTTCCCCGTTCGTGCTGCGTGCTACGATTACTGAGATTTCACAGCGAAAACGAATGAACTGTTCTAACACCAGTTCCGCACCGCTACCAACCAGCCGTTCGTAAGCAGCTACGGCTTCCTCGGGTTGGCGAATGACCATCTGACCCTTACCATCATAACCGCCGACTGCTGTCTTGAGCACACATGGCACGCCCAGCTCAGCTACCGCTTGAACCATATCGACAGCGCTGCCGATTTCACGATACGGAGCGACCGGAACGCCAGCGGCTTCAATGGAGCGTTTTTCCCGTAGCCGATGCTGTGTTGTGTACAACAAACGGCTGCCCTGCGGCACACTTGATTCCTGTTCCAAAAGCGCGGCTACACCCGCATCCACATTTTCAAACTCATACGTAATCACGTCGCATCGCCCGGCCAACTCTCTGGCTGCATGCTCATCATCATAGGCAGCGAAAATCTGCTCTGACACCTGCCCGCACGGACTATCCGGTGTCGGGTCCAGCGTCACAAAACGGTATCCCATCTTTGCTCCCGCCAGTACCAGCATTCTTCCCAGCTGTCCGCCTCCCAAAAGTCCAATCGTTGTACCGGGAGGTCGAACACAGCCTGTGGGTTCACATGCCTCATTCATAGCGAGTCACTGCCTTCCAGCACCTCATCACGGATACGGTCGCGTCTTGCTTCGACCCGCTGGCGCACTTTTTCATCAAAAGCACCCAATATTTGTGCTGCCAGCAGTCCTGCATTCGTAGCGCCTGCTTTACCAATTGCTACAGTAGCGACCGGAATGCCTCCCGGCATCTGCACAATGGAGAGCAGGGAGTCCAGACCATTCAGCGCCTTCGACTGGACAGGCACACCGATGACTGGCAAAGCCGTCTTGGCGGCTACCATACCCGGTAAATGCGCCGCGCCGCCCGCTCCGGCAATAATGACCTTCAACCCGCGCCCGGCGGCTTCCTCAGCAAAACGGAACATCAAATCCGGTGTACGATGGGCTGAGACTACCTTTTTCTCATATCCGATTTCAAGCTCGTCCAGCACAGCACATGCATGCTGCATGGTGTCCCAGTCCGATGTGCTGCCCATAATGACAGCGACCTGCACTGACATGTCCTTCACTCCCTGTTTATCAATAAGCGCCAAAAATCCGGCACTCGAAAATAATGTTATTTTCAAGACACCGGACTACGAAAAACAAACGACAAAGCCTCTCAAGGGCATGCCAAAGGCAAGCCTGTTTCACCGCAACAAATGCGGCTTCAGCCGTATGTCTCCCGTAGTCCGGAAATTTAAGGTTTCCAGGTAGAAACTTCCGGGCCATATCCCCGGCATTATACGAGTCATCATTTTGCCTACTCGATGGTCTGTTTCGGCTCAAGCATGTGTACCTTATTAATTTTTACCTAAAGTTCTTTTTTTATCGACAATACACTTCATAGTTTAACAATTCCCTACACCTTATGTCAACTTGGAAACGAACATTATTAAAATCAACCAATTGAATGTTCGTGTTTTACAAAACACAAACCCTTTTCTACCCGCAAGACGGGACGGTAGCTATACATTTAGCCGACTCTTTGCCTCAGACTACCATCATAGATCGGCTCTATGCTCCACAAAAAAATAAAAGCCGGTACTTCCTGTACAGGCAGTAATCCGACTTTTATTCCTTCTATTCTGTTACTTCACGACCAGCACAGGAATACGCGCATGCTGCACCACATTATGACTGACGCTGCCTAGCACAAATTCACGAATACCACCCAAACCACGGCTGCCGATCACAATCACATCGAAGCCATTTTCATTCGCATAATCCAAAATAACTTCAGCCGGCGAACCCTGAATCAGCTCCACCTTGGCGTCAATGCCCTGGTCGGCAAGCCGTTTTTTGACCTCATCCGTGGTTTGCTCCGCCAAATCGTAATATTCTTTATTCACCGAAGCTGGAATCGGAGCCAAACCTTCCCCCATGAATATACGCGGAAAATCAAATGCTGTTACAACCTCAAGCTGCGAGGACGGTGATGCCTTGGTTAATTCTGCTGCCTTCAGCAGGGCCTTGTTGGATGCCTCGGAACCATCATAAGCAAGCAATATTTTTGAAAATAACATACATATGCACCTCTTCCTATTCAGTTTGTTAGAACAACGCCTGAAATATGTATTCCCTTGGCCGCTCATACATTCACATTGCCGGACGCTAGCATAGCCGCCTTACTCATCATTAAACATTCCCATGAGAGCCTAAACCACGGATTTACCGTAAAAAATACCCGTACAGCAATGCATTAACGAACAGCAACGCAGGAATACCCAGCCTGAAGCTCATATGCCGCGTTTTGTGGCGTTTGCGGTACATTGCAATCAGCACGCCTAACGCTCCCCCGATCAGGGCCAGCAAAAACAGCGTCCGTTCGGGTACACGATCACGGTGCTTACGCGCCCTCTTTTTGTCTTCCGACATTACCAGATAGCCTACTGCGTTTATAAACAGCAGCCACACCAACAAGCCTGTCTGCAATGTCTCCCCTCCTTTTGCACACCGTACCGAGTCCAGGCATTAGCCCCTCTATAGCCCTCTCCCCTTCATTATAACTCCACCCCTTTTGCAGAAACAACGTCCTTCTCCTGACTGAAATACCGCTTTTGCGGATATAGTAACGTTGTATGACGGATAACCTTGAATTAAAGGAGGGACTACGATGGAAAGCACCCATGAATACGTGGAAAAGCTGCGGGAAAATGCGAAAAAGGCAGAACGCAATCGTAAAAGAGGAAAAGGAACTCCCAGCGCCAGCTTGCCGACCAAACAGCATACCAACAATCCTTAATTGCAGGTACCCTGCTGTATAAGCTGTAAAACCATGTTATTCACGTATAATGTCAGTTTGGATTGCAATGTATTTACTTTAAATGTTGCAAAAACCAGATACATTGCCTTCTTTTAGCTTCTGCAAAAACAACAAGCAGGCTCCCTTTGAGGTGTCTGCTTATTGTAATTTCGATGTTCACTTCCATCCTGTCGCAGTAATCTCTTCTCCCAGCCTACCCAGACAACCAACCATCGTCCAGTACAAACAGCTCAATCCCAAGCTCCTGACCAGCCGAAGCAATTTCTTTAATCCGATCCGCATTAAAATTAAAATACGTGGCTTCCCATTTTTTAATCAGCACCGGACGAACCTGATCACGGAATCCTCCTCTTGACAGTCTTGTTCGATATAAGCGATGATAGGTGCGCGACATATCACACAATTCTTCCGAGGAACGAACCAGTACAGCTTCCGGCGTCTGGAATGACTCTCCCTACCTCATGAACCAGACAATTGCACATATCATAATCACCGTCACGAAATCCACATTACAGCTTAAAGCCCGTCGAAGCGTTACATTTGAACTGCCTATATTTTCAAAACGTACAGAACGAGTGATAGCATCTAATTCATTGAATACTTTATATTGTAGAACGGCCGGAAGACCGGTCAATTTCGGTTTACCCTGTGTAATCGTATGGCTTACATAAAGTTAACTCCCCCTATCATCCTACTAATGAACTCTATACAAAATCATATAAAAAGTAATAGCTATCATCTTACTACACACCTTATACAAACAATAAAACGATTACATTTATAAAAAATAAGTTATAACGTCATATTATGTGACATATATATTGACTAAAAACAATTTCAGCCTCTATAATTCGTGATATTAACGTAATTCGACAAAATATTTGTCAGTTAATCTATCATTCATATCTATGGTTTTCACATTGGAGAGGAGCTTTATATGACTAACATGAAAAAAATGACAATGATTCCCCTGCTGGCCAGCTTTATTCTCGGAAGTACCTTATGGAGTGGTGGTTTTACCGCTAACGCTGCGGCAGCAGCTACCACCAGCACGACTGTACCTCCATCTGCCACTACCATCACCGATAAATCTGAGAAACCACAAACAAATAATCTACCCAACATTAAAATACTTGCTACTGGGGGAACCATCGCAGGGTCATCTGCCGTCAACACCGATACAACCGACTACAAAGCAGGCGCGTTGGGTATCGAGACTCTGATTAACGCCGTTCCTGAAATGAAAAGTATTGCAAACGTCAGCGGTGAACAGGTTGTCAACGTGGGCAGTCCTGACATTAATAATGATATCCTTTTAAAACTCGCCAAACGTACGAATGAACTGCTCGCCAGAGATGATGTAGACGGAATCGTTATTACTCATGGTACAGATACGCTGGAAGAAACCGCTTATTTCCTCAATCTGGTCGTCAATAGCGATAAGCCTGTGGTTGTCGTTGGCTCCATGCGTCCAGCTACAGCAATCAGCGCCGATGGTCCTTTTAACCTTTATAATGCTGTCAAAGTCGCCGGGGCTTCTGCCTCCAAAGGTCAAGGCGTACTCGTACTGCTAAATGACCGTATCGGTGCAGCGAGATACATTACCAAAACGAACACGACAGCAGTCGATACGTTCAAGTCTGTGGAGCAGGGATACCTGGGAGCTGTTGTGGGAGATCAAGTGTACTACTACAACAAATCTACACACAAGCATACAACTGCTTCTATGTTCGATATTTCCATTCTGACCCAACTGCCTCAGGTAGATATTTTATACGAATATCAAAATAACGGGCGCTATCTGTATGATGCAGCCGTAGCGGCAGGTGCCAAAGGGATCGTCGTGGCAGGCTCCGGCAATGGTTCCTTGTCCAAGACCTCTACAGAAGGTGCTGAGGCAGCAGGTAAAAAAGGAGTCATCATCGCACGTTCCAGCCGTGTAGGGAGCGGGATCGTCTCTCCGTCAACGAAAGACGCAGCGTCCAACTTTGTTTCCACTGACTCGCTCAATCCGCAAAAAGCACGGATCTTGCTCATGCTTGCTTTGACTCAAACGCATGATGTTAAAGAAATTCAGTCCTTCTTTAATGAATACTAATAAATGAGTAAATGAGGATTTGTGAAAATCCAAATAAGCATTCTCAATAAACCATAAGATATAAAAGCCAGATCACAAAAAAAGGAGCAGCAGTAACGGTGATATACCGTAACTGTTGCTCCTTTTTCGCAAGACAATGACAACCTACAACTTCATACGGAGCCCAATTGTCTTAGCCTTAATATAGCTTCAAGTTTAAGTTTGCCTGTCGGATGGTTAAATCCATACCAGTCAATGGATAACTGATTCCATTTCGCTACAATCCATGGCTCCTGCCACTTCGTATCAAGACTGCTGTTTAGGAATTCCATTCAAGCTTGGAGGATATTTCGCTTGCTTCTCTGGATGTGGAGCGATTTCTTCCTCCAAAATACTTGATTTATTTTGCTGGTTGTTGATTTTAAGCGGTTTATGCTTGGGCATAACTACTCACCTCCTCGGCTTACCATGCCAAGGAGCGAGAGATTTTATACCGATTTACTGATGCTTATCGCCCTTGCTGTTGGATTACTTGTAGCTGCCCGTTATTTTCCCTGCTTTTGCTCCAAGGCTGCTTTCAGTAGATCACCCAGACTGGAGCCAAGAGGCTCCTGTTTTTCATATTGTCTTACCAGCTTCTGCTGTTCACGTTTGTTTACCCGTTGCTTGTCCTTGTCCAGCGTCTCGGTAATGCCACAAGGCAGACATCTTACATACACCCCCGCCTTGCCCTCTTTCATTTCCATTTTTTTATGGCACTGCGGACAGCGACGATTCGACAAACGTTTTTCTCCCGAACGGCGATAGCCGCAATCCGCACTTGGACATACGAGGAACTTGCCCTGTTTGCCCTTCTTCTCCAAAAGCTTTGTACCACAATCCGGGCAATGGCTGTTCGTCACGTTATGGGGCTTGTATTCGGCACTGCTATTTTTCACAGTGGAAACCAGCTCTTTCGCCATCGCACGAATGGAGTCCAGGAACGGTCCTGGTTGCCCTTGACCACGCGCGATTCGTTCCAGCTCCGCTTCCCAACGTGCCGTCAGCTCCGGTGTTCTTAGCTGTGGAGCTGCCAGCTCAATCAGTTGTTTGCCTTTCCCCGTTGGATGCATTACATTTCCCTGACGCTCAATTGTATCCGAGCTAACCAGCTTCTCGATCAGATCTGCGCGAGTAGCAGGAGTACCCAGACCATGCTTCTCCATCTGAGCAAGTAGCGCCGCTTCCGTATACCGCTTCGGCGGCATCGTTCGTCCAGCACGCACAAGGCAACGCTGAACCCGGACGGAATCCCCTTTTTTCAGTTCAGGTAAAATAACACCACTTCCGTTGTCCTCACGTTCCTCTGCTTCGTCGTCCGTATCATAGAGACTTCCGTCATATACAGCACGCCAGCCACTATCTTTTGTCGTCGTGCCTTTGACTTGAAACGTTTCCTGCTCTACCGTTACTGCAACCGCTACAGCATCATAACGAGCAGGTGGATAGAAAAGACTGATAAATCGCCGCGCAATCAGATCATACAGCTTACGTTCCTCCGGGCTTAGCTGATTAAGCAACAACGTCTGCTCTGTAGGGATGATCGCATGGTGATCCGTTACTTTACTGTCATCCACAATTCGCTTCGAGATCGTCAAGCTCTTGCGCAGTAACGGGCGTGCCAAGGAAGCATATGGGCCTACAGCCACACTATTGAGCCGTTCCTTAAAGGTATCCACCATATCTGATGTCAGATAACGGCTGTCTGTACGTGGATACGTGACCAGCTTATGCTGCTCATACAGACGTTGAAGCACATTAGACGTCTGCTTGGCCGAAAAGCCGTAGCGCTGGTTGGCATCCCTTTGCAGCTCGGTTAAATCATAAGCCAACGGGTGTGGCTCATTCTTTTCACTTTTTTTGACACTGGCAACCGTGCCTTTGACGCCTTCCAATTTGCGACGCAGAGCCTCTGCTTGAGTACGATCAAACATGCGTGAATCGCCATTTTCCGCACGCCAAGTTGCCTGAAAATCACCAAATTCCGCCGTCAATGTATCATATTCCTGAGAACGAAACTGAGTAATTTCCTTCTCACGTTCCATAATCATCCCCAGCGTCGGTGTCTGTACCCTTCCCGCCGAAAGCTGAGCGTTATAGCGACACGTCAATGCGCGGGTCACATTCAGACCGATCATCCAATCTGCTTCAGCCCGACAACGAGCCGATTCATACAAACGATCAAACTGCTGCCCAGGCAACAGCTTCGCGAAGCCTTCCTTGATCGCCTTGTCCGTCTGCGATGAAATCCACAAGCGGCGAAAAGGCTTTTTCCAGTTCGCCATTTGTATAATCCAACGTGCCAACAGTTCCCCTTCACGTGCAGCATCCGTTGCCACAATAAGTTCTCCAATGTCCTGTCGCTTCATGAGCTGCTGCACAGCCTTGAACTGATGATTGCTTTCCCGTAGCACCTTCAGCCTGGTACTCTTCGGAAGGATCGGCAGGTCCTCCAAATTCCAGGTTGCATACTTGGAATCATAATCCTCCGGCTCTGCCAGTCCAACCAAATGTCCTAACGCCCACGTCACAACATACTTAGGCCCCTCTATATAGCTTTTATGCTTCTCGCGGCTTCCCATCACACGTGCAATCTCTCTGGCTACGGATGGTTTTTCTGCTAATACTAATACCTTCATGTTACGCCCCTTTCTCTTATATTGTTAATTATACCATCCTCCCATCTTACGATAAATCAAATGCCAACGGCTCTCAAAGACGTGATTGTACATGCTATTACTATTACTTCTACATTTTATAGGACAGCTTACAAATCAGGCACGCTCCATTTTAACAGCAGACCTGCATAAGTCAGGCCCCCTCCGAACCCATATAACAATACCCGCTGCCCATACCGTAAACGCCCATCATCCAAACCGCACTGTAAAGCCAAAGGAATAGATGCCGCCGATGTATTGCCATAAAACTCTACACTTGTCAGCGTCTTTTCCAAAGGTATTGCCCCTCGTTCACATATGGATTCGATCATTCTCAGATTGGCGCTATGCGGTACAAACCAGTCAAGATCCTCATTCTTCATTCCAGCCTGCTCCAATAACCGTTCTACTCCCGCTGGGACAGAGCGAACAGCCCATTTATAAACCTCACGTCCATTTTGAACAAGAAATCCATTAGTTTGCAGCTTTTCTCCATCTAAATAATCAGATAAACCTGCCCGATAAAGATGAACTCCCCCTTGTCCATAAGTTCCGATATCTGCAGTCAAAAATGATCCTTCATTCTCGTCATATTCAACAAGAGCAGCCCCTGCGCCGTCTCCAAAAAGTACACAAGTCGTCCGGTCCGTATAATCTGTAATTTTAGACAACGTTTCCGCTCCCACCACTAACACCTTACGGTGTAGACCACCCGTAATAAGGCCATTAGCCAGGTGAAGTCCATAAGTGAACCCTGCACATGCTGCACTTACATCCATTGATCCCGTATCTGAAATTTTAAAATGTGCCTGAATCCGTGAAGCTGTACTTGGAAAGTAGTAATCAGGTGTACTTGTTGCTACAATAATCATATCAACTTCGTTTATATTTACGTTATAGAGGTTAATCATACGTGTAACGGCCTGAATACATAAATCAGATACATATTGATCTTCAGCCGCAATTCGCCGTTCACGCATACCCGTTCGTTGCACAATCCACTCGTCACTAGTATCCACAAGCTTTTCCAAGTCAGCATTCGTCAAAATCCGTTCAGGTACATAAGTACCCAGGGCCGTAAGCTTTGCTTTAGAATTCAACAATTGGTCACTCTCCTTTATAATCCTTATCCCTATTATAACACCTGATACTAATACCTGGTACTAATTTATTTCAAAATAGCTTCAATTGGTATGAGTTAGTCTCCATTTGTACCTTTCCATTAAGTTAAGTATATATTTCTTACCTTTTCAACACAAAAAAAACCACAATCTCAAGGAGATCATGGTCCTTCTTCCTTTT
>NZ_JTHP01000030.1 GCF_000943545.1 Paenibacillus terrae | reverse complement strand
AAGCTATTGAAAGGTTGGATGAGAGATGGAGAAAGCAACTTTTGCAGGAGGATGCTTCTGGTGTATGGTGACTCCGTTCGAGGAGCAGCCGGGCATTCATGGCATTGTCTCAGGCTATACTGGAGGGACGATTCCCGATCCGACCTACGAACAGGTTAAAACAGGAACTACAGGTCACTACGAGGTGGTGCAGATTACTTTTGAGCCTGAGCTGTTTCCTTATGAAAAGCTGCTCGAATTGTATTGGCCGCAAACAGACCCTACTGACGGGGAAGGTCAATTTCAGGACCGGGGTACACAGTACAAGCCTGCTATTTTTTACCATACGGACCAGCAACGGGATCTTGCAGAGCAGTCCAAGGAGCAGTTGGCAAAAAGCGGACGTTTTGACAAGCCCATCGTGACGGAAATTCTTCCGGCCTCCATATTTTATCCGGCAGAGGATTACCATCAGGATTATCACAAAAAAAATGTGAAGCATTACAAGGAAGACCGCGCCCAATCGGGTCGTGATGAGTTTATACATCAGAACTGGTAAGCAAGTTTAGCATACATTTTGCGTACGTAAGGCAGATCAGGGATAACCTCTTGGGTCTGCCCATACATATTTAGGCCTCGTTACTCACACAATGAAGGGACAGAGAAGGAGGCTGACCTGAATGAGTAAACGAACGAAACAGCACCTGAGAAACGTCATAAAGAAGGCTATACAGGCTACTCGCAGCCGTAAAGAGCCGACCTGTGCACATGTGGTTTGCCAAAATCCGAGAATGAAAAAAAACTTAGCTGCGTGTATTATGGTGGGTCTTGTGTTTACGGTATGCGGTAATGTCTGGAGCATGGATGTAGCGAGCGCTACGGGTAAGCAGGATCAGCACCAAAAGATGGTGGCCGTCATTATCGACGACCTGGGCAACAACATGAAAGGGACAGAGCAAATTTTAAATTTGCCGGTTAAAATTACGGTTGCGGTGATGCCGTTTCTGCCTTCCACCAAGCAGGATGCCATGGAAGCTCATAAGCGTGGTCATGACGTCATTGTGCATCTTCCAATGGAGCCAAAGCAGGGAAAACCCGAATGGCTTGGACCTGGAGCGATTAAGGCGAATATGTCGGATGAAGAAGTACGCGCCAAGGTGACAGCAGCCATTAAGGAAGTCCCTTTTGCGATAGGTATGAATAATCACATGGGCTCCAAGGTCACCTCAGACAAACGCATTATGTCCATTGTTCTGGATGTTTGCAAGGAGCATGGGCTATTTTTTGTCGACAGCCGTACGAACTATTGGTCAGTAGTGCCTGAGCTAGCTGTAGAAAAGGGAATGCCACCGGTGCGCAATGACATTTTTCTGGATGATACCCATACACTCGCCCATGTGAATCGGCAACTGACCAAGGTGGGAGAATGGGTGGACGAGCACGATACCTGTGTAACGATTGGTCATGTTGGTGTATCCGGCATGCACACGTCCGCGGCACTCCATTCATCGGTTCCCACGCTAAAAGATCACGCCAAGTTTGTGGGCATCAGTGATTTGGTACGTTCCGAATGGGGATGGAAGGGAGCTCCTGCCACCCATACTACCATACCGTCAAATGAGCAATAATGCCTTTGGCTATCGCTTCTGCGACGTTTTTTTGACCGCGATCTCCGGAAAGAATGGCCCTGTCCTGTTCATTGCTGATAAATCCGGTTTCCACGATTACAGCGGGAGGCTGGATTTTGTTCAGAAGATAGAAGGGTTTTCCGTAAACCGTTTCTCTGTTCATGCAGAATAAGCGGTTTAATGAATGTTGAATCCGCTCTGCCAACAGATAGCTGCTGCCTTCGTCCTGGTACAAAACAATCGGCCCCCGTTTTTCGGCACGTTTGGTCCAATTCACATGCAGACTGACGACTAAAGCGGTGGGCAACTGTTCTGTCAGGCTCTTACGCTGGGCTAGGTCTTTCAGATGCCGGGATTTGGATTGAAGCCAACGATTATCGTCGCTTAGAGCATAGTCCTTGTCCCTGTTTAAGACCGCGGGATAGCCCTGTGAGCGTAAAATCAGATATAGCTTTTGACCAATTGCGAGATTAATATCTTTTTCCAAAAGACCCTTATGGCTCGTTCCACCATCCACGCCTCCATGACCAACGTCTATGAGCACAACGGGTTTGGCAAAAGCGTGATAGGACGAATGTACGTTGGATTGACTTTCTGTGTCCTTGTTCGGATTGGTGCTTTTTTCGCCGGGCTGGGCGCTTGCATAGGCAAAGGAGGCAAATACAGCACTGCAAAGGATACTAAAACTCAATCCCATTCCTATTAGCCATATGATGTTTAACTTTTCTTTTCGCACGTTCTATTCCTCCAATAGACGGATTGATTATTTTCTGAAAACCAACCATATAAAGCAGCATAGCTGCCTTAAACAAAATCATTAGCCTTCGGGTAACGATTTTGTTTAAGATAGTATGTACCATTTAAGGGAAACCATGCATAGTTATTCCCGCAGGGTTAGACTTTTTGGAAAATGAGCAAGCTAGGCTTATCTGCATCCAACGTGTGAATTTGATGTTTTCCTGCAATGCGAACAAAATGTCAGGGATGCAGATTAAAGGAGGTCGCGGAGGATGGCCAAGAGTGACGAACTGGTGACGTACATTACGCAGCGAATTGTTCGGTATATGGAAACGCCACGCGATGTGCGCCGTAGCCGCAAACAATCCAGAGAGCCATGGGTATACAAATGGTTCGGAATGCTGCCGCTCGCTCTGAATATGTGGATTAAATCCGCACGCAAAGGGCGAAAGGAACGGCATTAAACTCGCCAAAGAGACCACAAGAGGCATACGAAATGCCGTTTGAGGTCTCTTTTTGTGTTATACAGATCATTTGAAATGATCAAGGTGATTACATAAATTAATAACTAAGAGTGCATACGATAAAATCCACCGCCAGATAACAGCTGATCCAGCGGGACAAAGCGGGAAAGCTCGGTGCGACAGGTTACCGCATACATAATAGGATGAGAGAGACCATGCGAAGGGTTCCAGGACTGATATCCGTTAATAGCTAAGGGGCCGCCAAAAGCGAAATTTATGTCTGTAGCAGAAAATACGATACGTGATGATTCACTCAGTGTGTTAGTAAACTGCTGTACGTTATGGATGAAAAGCTTTTGTTTGGGTAGAAGCCAACTAAGATCGTCATAGGGATCAAAAGGCTCAGCCGAAAGGGTAATCGCCTGTGGCTCTGCTTTCAGAGAGAGAGCAGGTAAAGGAATTGTACTGCTGTGGAGCTTATTTTTCCAGTTCCCATTGGCTACCTCCGCAGGCAATGGATCCCCCGTAAAAGCGTCGATGCACACTTCGCTGCCAGTGGAGGAACGCACCAGCCAGTAGGCTAATAGCGGTTCCTCATACATGGGGGTAATTTGCAGCTTGTCGATGGATGAAAGTTTGGTTTCCGTGAGGGATTTAAGGGATTGGCGGAGTAAATTCATACTGTATGGCCCGCCCGGCCCGTTTCCGTATTCATTAAGCTGATAAGCGCCGTTATGATCTGCCCCGATAATCAGGTAGCCAATGTATTCTCCTGCACGATTCACCTGCACGAGCCAGCTATGTGTTCCGGGACCAAGCGGGTGGTAGCTAATCTCAGCATCTTTCCACTGGGCAAAAGACGGCTGTGTGGATAGCGACTGCACCGTATCGGTGGAAACCCGCTTTACGTCCGTTGGTACCCCTTGTTCCTGAGCAGGAGGACTTGCAGAAGAGTTACCCGGGGAAGGGCTTACAGTAGTTGCCTCGATTTGCCCCTGATTCCCATCTTGGTTCTGGTTCGTGGGTTCCGATGAGGAAACCAATGAAGTTGCTTCGTAAGAGGGTGACGGGTTTACGTTGTGGTCTTGGGTTGCTGAGGGGGCCGCTTGAATGGAAGCAAACGGACAGACTGCGGACAGACCGATCAGAACAGCCGCAATCATACCAACGCTATAGTGTCCGGAATTTTTTTTCAATGAAATCCACCTTTCTGACGGCATAATGCACCGATGGAAGCTTTTTTATCCAGCATATAGCTTGTCCGATAAAAAGACTGCTACACCTTGTCGGCACATCTGTCCTGACCGGGTTCGTTTTTTGCTGTCGATAAGTAGCGGCAGGCCTGGCAAAGCTTGTCGGTACAGCAATAAACCCGATATAGTCTGAAGCACGATGTTAAAAGCTGACGATACCTCTGCAACTAGCCTGCGAAGGAGCGTGAGATATCGGTTACCGCAGATGAAATATCCCGCAGTTAATGGCGGATACAAGCACTTTCGGTTCATATTGCCATACCATTTCTTTGCGACGGGCTTGATGCTGCTCTTGTACGGCTTCTTTTTTTTCCTCTTCTTCTTTTTGCTCCTTAACCAAATCATCGTAATAGTGATCAATCACCTCCAATTCCTCGCGCAGCCGTTCTCTGGCCTGCTCAGCCCACTCGTAATCCTGCTGGCTCAGCTGAGCATTGAGGTAGTTTTCCAGCGAGATGGAGGCCTCCGGAACAGATAATTTTGCAGGCTGCACATGCATATTGCCTGCCAGTAGCGGGCTGAGCTGCCGGGATTCAAGCATGCTACCAAAGTCGGGTACGATGGTGCCGCTTTTGAGTGAAATCCCAAGCCAGTGGAGTTCTTCCCGCTTCAAATCACAGGCAAATTCGATCTTGTAGCAGACGCCTAACCAAGCTTCATATACTGCGGGAGAACGGGCGGATAATTGACGAGCATTAGGTTGCTCGAACAAATTGACATATTTTCCTCCATCCCGTGCAGCTTCAAAAATTTGATGCAGCCGACGACTCCCATAGTGAAGTTCTTCCTGCAAAATACGTCCGGGTCCCAACTGCGGTAACGCTGGAACATGGCCGAAGTAACGGCCCATGACCTGATCCTGTGCCGGATTGCCGGACGCTGGAGCCTGTTGTGATCCTTGCCCCGGTTGTGCTTGTGACGCGGGGAGGGGCGGATTGTCCATCGAACTCTCCTGTGCCGTCCGGTAGGCTTCCCCATCGAAAATAAAGGTGAATGACATCGTTTGCGCCGGAACACCAGTACGCTCTACATAGCCCCAATAGTAGGGGCGGTTCGTTAGAGCTTTATCCGCTTCGGGAGAAAGCTTGACAGTCACATGGTTTGGCGACCTCTCGATCACGCTGCATCCGGTGGCTTCCAGATACGTAAGAACATAGCGCTGTACCTGCTGTGAATTCATGGTCATATCAGCGGCCTCCTTTCGCGCCGCGTCGGGCTTTGGCTGGAGGAACAGCGCTACCTGATAAGCCTAGCAAATCAGCGGTGCTTTGGCTTGTTCCCGTCAGGCACCCATTGATCTGGTTTGTCTCGGATGACATATCGGTTGCCGTATCCGAAGTGGATGGACTGTCCGTACGCAGCTGTTTCATTTCCTGCTTGATGGAATCCAGTGAATGGCCGAGTTTTTGCATTTTTTGGCGTATTTCATCGTCATTGCTGGATTCAAGCATGATTCTATTAAGACTCTTTTCAATGGATTCTTTCTTTTCAAACCGTTCCAGAATGACGTCCAGTCCGCCAATGACCATTTCGAACATGTTGATTTTTTCATGCAGGAGATGGAGGATATGCTCTTCAATCGTTCCGGTTGTGGACAGGTTGAAAATATTAACATCATGCGTCTGTCCCAGTCGATGCACACGTCCAATCCGTTGTTCCACACGCATGGGGTTCCACGGCAGGTCAAAGTTAATCATATGGTGGCAAAATTGCAGGTTAATGCCCTCGCCGCCCGCCTCCGTGGCAATCATCACTTGAATGCGTCCGCGGAACAGATCCATCATCCAGTCCTTGCGTCCCCGGTTCATGCCGCCTCGGTAAGGAACAGCGGATAGCCCCCGGTCGCGAAAATAGTTCAGCAAATATTCCTGTGTAGCCCGGTATTCGGTAAAAATAATCACTTTTTCGTTCATTTGACGAATGAGTTCAAGCGCTTTTTCCGCCTTGGAATTGGCTTTAATCGCCTTGATGTGCGCGACCAATTCCCAGACGCGATCGCGTAGAGGGGAGTCGGGCGCCATCTTTTTAGATAAATTGACAAGCGTTACGAATACCGCATCACGGCTGCTGCACACTTCACGCTGAAGGGTAACGAGAGACAGCATGCTGCTCAAATTTCCGCCATTCGCCTGATATTGATCCTTGACAAAGGAAGTGACTCCATCGTATAGCGCTTGCTCTTCCAGCGAAAGCTCCAAGTGAATGTTGGAAACATTTCGTTTGGTGAATTGGACCGGCCCTTCGCCGCGACGATTGCGGATCATGACTTTGGACAGCTCATCTTTGAGCTGATCCTCATTTTTAGGTAGTCGTTTATCCACAACGAAGTTGGCTGAAAAATCCCCATGTCGTCCTAACTGACCGGGCTTAAGCAATGTAATGAGATTGAAGAGCTCGGACAAATCGTTTTGTACAGGGGTGGCGGTCAGGAGCAAACAATATTTTTTACGCAGCTTCATAATGAACTGGTAGTTGGATGTTTTTTATTTTTTAGCTTGTGTGCTTCGTCGATAATGAGCAGATCATAATCGGTATCCAGTAGGATGTTACTATGTGGCTCCCGCTTGGCAGTATCCATAGAGGCCACGACGACCTCGGACGACCAGGAATACGCTTTTTTCTGAGCGACAGCTGGAATGCCAAATTTGCTGTTCAACTCACGAACCCATTGTAGAACCAGAGAAGCGGGTACAAGAATAAGCACTTTGGCGGCAAGTCCGCGAACCAGATATTCCTTGAGAATCATTCCAGCTTCAATCGTCTTACCCAAGCCAACTTCATCGGCGAGGATGGCGCGGCCGGACATTTCAAATAATACCTTACGGGCCGTATCCAGCTGATGGGGCAGCGGAGTGAGATCTTGCAAATGCTTCAGACATTGAAGCTCATCAAAGCTGGGTACCAGCTTGGCCTTCTCCGCCTCAATTGCCAACTGATATAGATCCCAATCTCCCCAAGGTCCTCCTTTGCGGAGACGTTGGTCCAGCTCATCCTGCCAGCTCCGGTCAAATTGCACCGGAACAGGTGGTGGTGCCTGATTTTGTGATTGTGAGGAACTTGTCGATTTGGCTTTCATGATGAATTCCCTCCCTCCTTTTTGCACAGATCGTAGATGTAGTATGGACGGAAAAAGATATCTTCATAACAGGAGGGGTGAAATCCTTTAGCTGCCTTCCATCAGCTTTTGGAGTTTGCTTTCTGTAGAGGTTTGTGCGTTCGGGGTGTAGATGCTGCAACGCAGATCGACGCTGCCTTGCACCTGAAGGGAGGTCAGGTCAAATAACATTTTGCCTGCCTTGGCATGACGAAATTCAATCAGCACCTCCGGCGCAGAGCTGACCTCACTCTGATTCCAAAGTTCATTAAACTCCGGATAAGCCCGGCTCATGTTCTGTATGAACTGTGCATACCAAGGGTCCGTCACATATTGTCCGTAATAAGCGCGGAAAATAGCAAGGAATCCTTTGACGAAATGCTCCCAGTTTACAGCGAGACTTTTAAACTCTTTTTTGGTAAACAGCAGTTCAATCATGTTGCGTTGTTCATGGGGCAGCTCGGCAAAATCCATAAACACATGAGCCGCGGCTGCATTCCAGCCGACAATATGGCAGCGCCGATCTGAAATAATAGCAGGGCAATAGCGCAGCTCCTGTACTATTTTTTGCAGGGAAGGGGAAATAAGCGTCTGCTCTGCAAGAGCAGGAGGTGTCTGAAATCCGGTTTCAAGCGCTAAATCATACAAATACTTTCGTTCATCCGTGTTTAGCTGCAAGGTGGCGGCAATGGCATCCAGTACAGAGGCGGACACCTTGATATCGCGTCCCTGCTCCAGCCAGGTGTACCATGTGGTGCTGACACCTGCTAATTGAGCCACTTCTTCTCTGCGCAAGCCGGGTGTTCTGCGGCGTGATCCGTTCGGCAGACCGACCATATGCGGGTGTAAACGGGCTCTTTTTGTTTTAAGAAAAACAGATAGTGCTTCCAGACGTGCTTCCGGTTTCATAGTGAGTTCTCTCCATTCGATGGTGGATAAGTAATGAGCAGTTAAGGCTCTAACTATAGTAGTGTTCATTATACCAGGATAAACAAACACTTGTAATAGGATAAGCCGAGGATAAAATGAGGATTATAAGTAAGCAAACGAGCAGGAGGAATGAAGAGCGTATGCAAAGAGTTGTAATTACAGGTATGGGTGTGGTTTCGCCACTGGGCAATGACGTGGACACGCTGTGGAAGAATCTGCTGGAGGGTCGTTCAGGTATACGAAAAATAGACACGTTCGATGTGTCCGATTTGAAAGCACAGATCGCCGGGCTGGTACAGGATTTTGATGCAGAAAAGCAATGGGGACGTAAAGACGCCAGACGAATGGATCGCTTCACGCAGTTTGCGTTGTTTGCGGCAGAGCAAGCGCTGAAGGACTCCGGTCTGGAACTGGATAACACGAATCTGGAGCGTGTCGGTGTCTATGTAGGATCAGGAGTCGGCGGTCTGGATACGTTGGTGGACAATGTGAATGTATTACAGAATCGTGGGCCGGGCAGAGTCAGTCCGACCCTGGTGCCTATGATGATTTCAAATATGGCTGCAGCGCAAATCAGTATTGCGTTCGGAGCGATGGGTCCCACGCTTTCGCCGGTTACGGCCTGTTCCATTGGAAATACGGCGATTGGAGAAGCGTTTCGTACGATTCGCACAGGAGATGCGGATGTGATTTTTGCAGGTGGAGCGGAGGCAGCGGTGACCAGACTGGCGCTTGCGAGCTTCTCCAATGCAACGGCCTTGTCGACTCGTAACGAGGAGCCTTCGATTGCGAGCCGACCGTTTGATAAGGACCGCGACGGCTTTGTTATGAGCGAAGGGGCGGGCATTCTGGTACTGGAGTCGCTGGAGCATGCTGTTCAGCGTGGCGCAGAAATAGTTGGGGAGGTCATTGGCTATGGCGCAAGCTCGGATGCCTACCATATGGTTGCACCGCACCCGGAAGGGACCGGAGCTTATCTGGCGATGAAAGCAGCCCTTCAATCCGCCCATATCACGCCTGAAGAGGTGGATGTGATCAGTGCGCATGCAACGAGTACGCCCGTTGGCGATCTGGCCGAGACCCTCGCGATACACAAACTGTTCGGTGACCATGCCTACCAAATTCCGGTAACCGCGAATAAATCCATGCTCGGTCATATGCTAGGAGCCGCAGGTGGTGTCGAAGCCATTGCACTTGTACAGAGTCTAAGGGAAGGCATCATTCCGCCAACGGTTCATTTAGACAACCCGGACCCGGTCTGTGATCTGGATTATGTGCCTCACGAAGCACGCAAGGCCTCATTAAATATCGGGCTATCCAACTCCTTCGGCTTTGGCGGCCACAATGCGGTGATTGTGATGAAGCGTTATGAGTCATAAGTGTAATGAGGAATTGAAACCTCAGGCATTCTATCCAACTGGATGGGATCCTGAGGTTTTTTATTCCAGAAATAACAGATTCATTTTAGATAAGAGATAGAGTAAGATGGAGATTATAATTACTTAATCAATCCGCAATAGAGAAATTCTCCGAAGTTGGAGACATAATAAAAGATTGTAAAGAACAATATTTAAAGGATCAAGGAATTTCATTAGGCGTAGATTTAGATTCGAAAAGAAGATCGAAAATATTTGAGCAGAAAAGCAGCGAAGAGAGCGGAGTCGTTTTGGAGAAGCGTAAGCGTTCAAGAATAATCCGGTCACGTAGCGGACATAGATGCAGTTGCTTACTCAGCGCACAAAAAACGTGATCTATTTAATGAAAGGTTTTGGAGAAATGAAAATTGATCGGTTGCTTTCTATCGTCATTTTGTTGTTGAAAAAAAATAGAATTCAGGCGAAGGAACTGGCAGATTTATATGAAGTTTCGATACGGACGATCTACAGAGATATCGAAGCGATTAGCCTGGCTGGTATTCCGGTGGTAACTTATCAGGGGGCAAATGGGGGAATCGGCCTGATGGATGGCTACCGCCTGGATCGCAGTGTGCTGACGGATGGCGATGTGAAGGACATTGTGATGGGCTTGCAGAGCTTGTCCTCGTCGTTAGGTGGACCGAATGTAACCCGGCTGCTCGATAAATTTGAAAGCATTATACCGGATTCGGGAAAAGCGAAATTCAGTGTCAATACCACACAGTTTATCGTCGATCATTCGGGTTGGGGAAATCAGTCTGCGCAGGAGAGCAAGCTAGTGAAGGTGAAAGAGGCGCTGAGCCAATCGCGTACGATTGCTTTTACTTACAGGAATGCGCAGGGAGCCGTGACCGCACGGAAGGTTGAACCGCACACACTCGTTTTGAAAGGACAGCAATGGTTTGTATATGCTTATTGTCTCGACAAGGAGCAATTTCGTCTGTTCAAACTATCCCGCATGAGTGATCCTGTCGTGACGGAGTCGGCTTTTACTCGCCGGGACCTTTCCTATGAAAAGCTGCCATGGAATGAGGAACGGCTGGCGGCGGTTAAGACGGTACAGCCTTTTACGCTGCAATTTAACCACAAATCCCGGCATTTGGCGGAAGACTGGTTTGGCGTGGAAGCATTGACTGAGCAGGAAGAAGGGATGTATACAGTTTCGGTTCCTTTTCCCGAGGATGCGTGGATGTACGGATTTATTTTAAGTCTGGGGCCGGATGTGATCGTCAAGGAACCCGCCCATTTACGGGAGAAGATTCGGGATATGGCGTTACGTATTGCATCCAATTATGGAGAGTCTCCTATAGAGAATCTCGAAAAACATAGCATATAAAAAACAAACCTGACGGATAGTTGTCAGGTTTGTTTCGTTATACTGATGTCATATCAATCACGAAAGGGGATTTACAAAATGGATAAAGCTTGTCAAAGTTGCGGGATGCCGCTGGAGCATGAGGAACAATACGGAACGGACGCACAACAGGCCAAAACTGATGAATATTGTAAGTATTGTTATAAGGAAGGTGCGTTTGTGCAGCCTCAGCTGACGATGGAGGAGATGATTCAGCAGTGCGCGCCTATTCTCGCAGAGCAAGGGATGCAGAAGGAAGAGGCTGTCGCGATGATGCGTAGTTATCTGCCGAATTTAAAACGCTGGCGTTCACAGGAGAGTACGGAACGTGAAGAAGATTTTAAACCGATCCGGGAGGAAAGTCGGGGGGAGATTCGCCTGATCGGACTGGCAGCACGTACAAGCAACCGGAATGAGCAAACATCCCAGGCGATCATTCCAGGCATGTGGGAACGCTTCTGGAGTGAGGATGTGCCTGGACGGATAAGCGGGCATGAAGAACACCGTTCTGTCTATGGTTGCTATACCAATTATGAAAATGGGGTTTTTGGCGATTATACCTTTTTTATCGGAAAAGAAGCGGCTGTGGATGGTGAAGCTTCTGACGGTCTTGAACAACTCGTGATTCCGGCTGCACGTTACGCTGTTTTTCAAGCTACATCCGAACCTTCCTCGGTTTTTCGGGTATGGCAAGCGATTTGGAACTGGGCTGCCACGGGACAAGCAGAGCGGACGTACACAGGTGATTTTGAAGTGTATGGCAGTCCTGATGAGCCTGTGCTAATTTACATTGCGATCAAGTGATGATTAGGTAGTAAAAACAGAGAGCCGTCCGACCATTGCTGTGGTGCGGACGGTTTTTTTTGCTGTTTAAATCATAGTAGTCGACCCTTCATTCAAGTTGAACGGCAGGTTACGGCCCAAAAAATAAGTGCCAAGGTGCTGACGCCAGCACCCAACAGACATACCCCATTCCAGCCGGCATATGTGTACATATGAGTCGAGGCGATGGCTCCAGTGGCGCTGCCGATGGAATAAAATATCATATAGCCTGCGGTAAGTCGGCTACGCGCTTCAGGACGCACAGTGAAAATCATGCTCTGATTCGTCACATGCACAGCCTGTACCGCCAAATCCAGAAGGATAACGCCAAGGACCAAAGCGAACAGCGAGTGCTCGGCATAGCCGATAGGCAACCAGGATAGCAGCAGCAGAGCCAGTGCAATACCCGTCGTCCGCTGTCCTGAGCCTTGATCGGCAAGACGTCCTGCCCGCGCAGCCGCTAATGCTCCGGCGACTCCGGCCAGACCAAAGGCCCCGATAGCAGTATGTGAAAGAGATAGCGGCGGGGCACTGAGAGGCAATACTAGCGAAGTCCACAATATGCTGAACGCAGTAAAAATGAGCAAAGCCAGCACGGCCCGAACACGCAGAATCCGTTCTTGCACGAACAGTGTGAAAACCGAACGAAGCA
Organism: Paenibacillus terrae; assembly: GCF_000943545.1. GTDB lineage: Bacteria > Bacillota > Bacilli > Paenibacillales > Paenibacillaceae > Paenibacillus > Paenibacillus terrae_A. The sequence goes on along the minus strand of NZ_JTHP01000030.1, from coordinate 56,982 downwards.
GCTGCGGATAGGATAGCGTTGCTCCTTTGGGTTCATTCTGTGGCAGCACCCGAAACAGCGCTACAGCCATGAATAGCGTCAATGCGGCAGAAACAAGGTACACCGAACGCCAACCCGCGAGATCGGTCAATACACCGGCCACGGTTCGTGCCAGCAGAATACCGATAACGACACCGCTGGTCACCAGACCTACGATACGTCCGCGTTCAGCCGGGGCGGCCAAGGTTGAGGCGAACGCGACAAGTGTCTGTGTGACGACAGCCAGCAGTCCAACCGCTGCCATGCCCATGAGCAGGATTGTACGCGTGGGAGCCAGGCTAACTGCGACTAACGCCAGCACGGATAGGAGCATTTGTCCGGTAATCAGCCGCCGCCGATTCAAAAGATCGCCAAGCGGGACGAGCAGAAACAGTCCCAATGCATAACAAATCTGCGTGACTGTAATGACGATGCCAACCGATGAATGTGTGATGCCAAACTCGTGTGCCAGCGCGTCCAGCAATGGTTGCGCGTAATAAATGTTGGCGACAACCAGCCCACAGACGATGGCAAATAGGAGTGCCACAGATCGGGACATGGAATGAACGGGGGCTGTTTCGGCAGCGTTGGCTACAGTCTGATGGGGCAGGAGTACCGCTTTTTTTTCTGACGTCTTCATTTGCACATACCACATCACTTTCTGTGAGTTACATACCGATAAGTATAATATACCGATTGGTACGTAATGATTTCAGGTTAATATAACTTGCGTCCATACGAGATGTCAAGAGTTTATCATGTACATATTTGACAGTCGCTTCTGATAATCATACAATCTTAATATACTGAACGATACGAAAAGAAGGGGTTATTTATGGTTCGACCACGGGAATTTGATGAGGAAAAGGCATTGGATGCAGCGATGCAGCTTTTTTGGGAAAAAGGGTTCGAGGCTACGTCTTTAAGCGATTTAACCTCCAAAATGGGAATTCAGCGCCCCAGTATTTATGCTGCCTTTGGGGATAAAAAGCAATTATTCGAAGCCGCGCTGCGCAAATATACACAATCCCACGCTGCTAATGTACGGTCCAGACTGCTAAGTAGTGCTTCTGTCAAAGAAGCAATTTGCAATTTTTTTGAAGGGGTAGTGGCAGAAGAATATGATGAAGGCCCTAACCGGGGGTGCTTTTGCATCAATACAATGGTAGAATTGGCCCCACATGATGAGAAGTTTGAAATTTTGACGAGGGAACATCAGATGTATCTTTCTACTGTATTCCAAGAAACCATCGAGCGTGGTATACGGTCAGGGGAGCTTGAGGCGACTACGGACGCGCGAGCTTTGGCTCATACGATGATCTCGTTGTTAATCGGGATTACCGTAATGATGAAGTCACGTCCGGAGCGTTCTTTTGTGGATCATGCGGTTGCGACTACACTTATGTTATTGAAGTGACTATTTCATTTTGAATATATTAAGGGATGTGTGTATTTCTCGCAATTTTTTGGAAAGCTCATGATTGAGAAGAAGCATCAGGGGATTATCGTAAATATGTCTTCTGTTTCTGGAATGGAAGGAAGCTCGGATGCGATCTATGGATTATCAAAAGCTGCAATCTTGGGCTTTACTAAAAGCTGTGCCATGAATTTTTCACCTTATGTAAGGGTTAATGCTGTGGCACCAACGATGGTAAGTACTCCAATGATGGATCATATTCCTGAATGGAGAAAGGAAGAATATACAAGTCACCAGCTAATTCCAGAGCCTTTAAATGCAGAAGATGTTGCTTATACTGTCCTTTTTCTGCTATCGGAAAGATCCAGGCATTATACGGGAGCGACCTTTGATATTAATAATGGCTGTTATTTAAGATAATTTTATACGATATACTGGAAATCGCTTGTGTAGACTATAAGATGAATCTATAGCTTGATGTAGTCAATGAATACGGGTGACAAGGATGATGAACACGCAAATTCAACTGTTAAATGTATTATTACGCGTGGTGCAAGGAGACATCACCCGTTGTAAGGCCGATATTATGACGTTTTGTACAGAAGCATACTACTTTGGATGAAATTATTTTTGTTTGTTTTGATGCGGATAATGCTCAGTTATACAGCCGCAAGCTTCAAGATGAAGTAAAGGATATTAAAAAAGATACGGTTGAATGAGAGAATGCACGAGTGGGTATAAGGGGGATAAGTGAATGCATGAGGAGCAAAATCAGGAACATTGGCCGGTGTGGGCTACGGAGCCTGTGAAAATAGTGAATCCTGATCCTGACTGGTCAGAGCAGGGCTTGCAGGTTATTCACGAGTTGCGGGAGCTGCTACTGCCGTTTAAGGTGACGGAAATGGAGCACATAGGAAGCACGGCAATTCCCAATCTTTCCGCCAAGCCCATCATAGACATTATGGCAAAATTGGAATCCTGGGATAGGTTGGAACAGATTGTATCTGCCTTGCAACCAGCAGGCTGGAGCTATGTTCCGCCTGAGCTGGACGGTCGGGAATGGAGAAGATTTTTGGTTAAAGTGGAACAGGATCAAAGAAAGGGACATCTGCATCTCATGCTGGAACATGAGGAGCATTGGGATCAACAACTGTTGTTTCGAAACCATCTTCGTGAACGGCCTGAGCTGGTTCAGCAATATGATGCATTAAAAAGGAAGCTGGCGATGGAAAATCAGCATGATCGTGAAGCGTACACGGACGCTAAAACCGATTTTGTGCAAAACGTTCTGGATGCCGGACCATCCTAAAGATTAGGACGGCCGGACATCCCGGTTTTTTACATTGTTACTATAGAAGGTAGAATCGCTGGATAGTTTATAGGAAGGGAACTTCTCGTCTGCATCAAGGCGCATGGATTCCTCAAAATAAATCGCCTGCTGACCGCTAACGAGAAAAGGCAAGCTGCCCGCCTGTACTTCTATATCGCCGTTGTCCGGTGCGCTGACGATCTTTAGTACCGTAATACCATCACAGCCGCAGCCCTCTGTGTCGTAAAAAAGCTTGATATAGCCCGGTTGATCACCGAGAATTTGTGTAAGCCGCTGTTCAGCCAGTGGATTGATTTGAATGTTCATGATGTCATGTCGCTCCTTTATTTCGAATAGGTCCTTACTGATAAATAAAATCCCGCGAGATTGGCTTGTATTCATGTCAGGATTTTGAAAAATTCGATTCCAGTCGCTCCAAAGTGCAATATATAGACGAACTAACCATTTCGATCTATATATTGTTTATTGGAAGTCGCTTATTGGATTATATGGAGGGCTGATTACAGACGTTTCAAGAATACACTGATACGCTCCAAGGCGATTTCCAGTTGTTCCTGCGACGATGCGTACGAGCAGCGGATAAAGCCCTCGCCGCCCGGTCCGAATGCGGAGCCGGGTACGGTAATGACACCCTCTTCTTCCAGTAACCGCTTGGCAAACTGCTCTGAGCTTAAGCCCGTGTGTGTAATGGATGGAAAAGCGTAGAAGGCACCGTTCGGTTCATGGCACGGCAGTCCTGTCTGACGCAAGCTTTCAACAAACCATTTTCTGCGCAGATTGTACGATTCCATCATGCGGTCTTTTTCCTCCAGCCCGTGGCGCAGGGACTCAATAGCGGCAATTTGCCCGATAATAGGAGCACACATGACCGTATATTGATGGATTTTCAGCATGGCTGAAATCAGCTCCTGCGGGCCGCATACATAGCCGACTCTCCAACCCGTCATCGCAAAGGCTTTGGAAAAGCCGCTGATGAGCAGGGTTCGTTCTTTCATGCCCGGCAAAGCGGCGAAGCTTACATGCTTCTGTCCATAGGTCAGCTCACCATAAATTTCATCGGAGATCACGACTAGATTATGCTCCTCCACCAGGCGGGCAATCGGTAGCCAGTCCTCATAAGTCATCACTCCACCTGTCGGATTGTTCGGATAACAGAGAATAAGCACTTTGGATCGTGGAGTCAGCTTGGCTTTGAGCGCTTCAGCCGTCAGCTTGAACTGCTGATCAGCAGAGGTTTCAACCGTTACGGTATGCCCTCCATTCAGAAACGTGATCGGTGAATACGAAATATAGCAGGGAGCCGGAATGAGAATTTCATCGTGTTCCGTAATCAGGGCACGGAGCGCCAAATCCAGCGCTTCACTGCTGCCGATCGTTACCATGATTTCATTTGCCGGATTGTAGGACGTGTTAAAGTTGCTCTCCAGATACCCGGCAATCTCCTCACGCAGCTCGGGAAGACCAGCATTCGGTGTGTACGAGGTCTTGCCATTTTCCAGTGCTAGAATACAAGCCTTTCTGACATGTTGAGGGGTCACAAAGTCCGGTTCACCAACACCAAGCGAAACGATATCTTTTCTGCCCGTACTATATTCAAAAAACTTACGGATGCCTGAAGGCGGCATTTCCCGTACAGCTGGAGTTAAAAAATCGCTTATAGATACTGTGGTCGATACGTTCGTCATATTGATTTCCTCCTTTTTGAAAAACAAAAAAAACCCGCCCCTGTAAAGGGACGAGCTTATACCCGTGTTACCACCCTAGTTTCATTCCATAAGAAATGACACTCTGTTCACGTATCCATCAATACGTGTTCCGGTTAACGCTGGAAAGGCGGCAGAGCTTACTTCAAGTTCAGCCCGCTTCTCGGAGATGGCGTTCGGCTACCCTCGGAATGTTGGCTTTCACCTGCCCCAACTCTCTGCAAATCCGCTGTATAGCTTACTCGTTCTCGTCATTGAAATTTGTTGCCGTATCAAGTTAGGTGTAATTATAAGCACAACATTTCAGGATGGCAAGTCTTTTTTTATAAATTTTAAAGACAGGAGCATCATCATTGACGATTGGAAAATAACGTATATAGTGGTATCAAGGGGGATTGGGCCCCCGATTTCACCATGATATTTGACAATATTGGCTAGAGAAGGATGGTGTCCATATGAACGTATTTGAACGCTTTAACGGCAAGGTTTTGCCTACAGGATGGGGCTGGACCAACGAACCGACTGTATGGAGATTCGATGATTCCAAGGCTTTAAAAGTATCTGCACCTTCACAGGCGGATTTCTTTAGAGATCCGTCCGGCGCGGCGATAAAATCGTCCGCACCCTTTTTGCATACAACGCTTCAAGGTGATTTTACAATATGGACGAGGGTTCGTGTCGATATGAAGCAGCCTTATGATTCAGGATGCTTGATGATTATGGCGGATGATACCCATTGGGCCAAGCTGTGCTTTGAATACTTTGAAAGCACCCCCTCTATCCTTAGTGTGGTCACACGGGATACGTCCGATGATTGTATATCTGGGACGATGGACGTTTCCAATCCGTATTTGCGAGTGGCAAGAGCCGGAAATTGCTTTGCCTTTCATTATTCATCAGACGGGCAGCAATGGAAGTTGGCGAGATATTTTGGCATGGATGTTCCAAACGAGCTAAAGGTCGGGGTCGTTGCACAATCTCCGGTCGGAGAAGGTTGTGATGTTACTTTTGATGCCTTGAATGTGGAAAATCACGTATCCGGGGACATACGAACTGTGTAATAAACGGAGAGAGCATTTCTATAAACAAATATGGCAGCATGACGTATATACGTATATTCATACAGGGGGAAGGACGAGAGTTTGCTGTTTAAAGGGAAGAGATATAAGCTGCCCGGCTTATTGAGTGTACTGCTTGTAGCTTCGTTGGGATGTTATGGACTTATTATGTATGTGCAGTCCACAAGTGGGACGAAAATGTATCAATTTTTGTACTGGGATATATTTCTGGCATGGGTTCCGGTCTTGATTTCTCTAGGAATGATCGCCTTATCCAGACTGGGAAACATAAGAGTGAGAAGGCTTCTTTTATTAATTGCCGGAGTCGTATGGCTGTTTTTTCTGCCGAATGCACTCTATTTGCTGACTGAATTACTGCATGCATTCCGTTTTTATGAAGTGAATCCTGACTCGCGTTTTTGGCTGGATATTCAATTTTGGTTGATCTTATTTACGCCTTTTTCGGCAGCAGGGATTGGTCTTTTTCTTACTTCCATTTGTATATTTACGATCCACCGTATGCTGCAAGAGGTTTGTTCCAGCTGGCTTGCGTGGGTTATCGTTTTTATATTCCTGTGGCTGTCCAGTGTAGGTGTATATATCGGCAGATTTGCTCGCTGGAATAGCTGGGATGTGGCGTTGCAACCCATGGTGATCGTGATGAATGTTTGGAAATGGGTGGTGCATGCCGGAGCAAGGGTTCATTTGTTGTCTTTTAGCTGGCTGGTGTTTGGAATCGCGGTCATTTTTTATCTGTTGATCTATATCTCTTTAAGTGAGGAGAAGCACGCTTAGGCCGAGGAGACGTATTCCACGAATACGGGCTTCGGCCTTTTTACATATGGGAAGTCATCAGCTAACGTTGGCCTCCCCGTGTTCTTCATAAAGCACACGCACCAGCAGATCCTGACTGAAATTGCCGAATCTTTTGCCGAAAATGGTGAGACCCCCTTTGTTCTCTGACTGATCGGATACGGATAAGCGTAGTGTAATATCGCTTTTATAGTTAAGCCCAATATCGTCTATTGTGACTTCTGATATACGGCATCCGTCAATAAAGCTTCCATGTTGATTGATGCGAATTAATTTGAGCATGCCATATTGATTCAAATGCGGTGGCCACCAATCGGGATTCAGAACCCCCGGTACTTCTCCAAAATCTCCGGCGCTAGTCCAGTGACCAATAGGGATGCCGTTGACATGAAAACAAATGTCGGAAGGATATACCTCACAATAACCCGGTGCTTCTGAGCCCAGTTCTGCGGAAAATTGAATTTCGGTAAAGGATTGATTCTCTTTCAGATAGTTAGGAATCCGATATTCCAGAAAACCATCTGCCATCCAGATCATTTCCGAGTCCAGCCGCCCGGGATCTGCAAAATAGCGGGGATCATCAAAATCACCAATAATGCTGTCTCTGGTCACCAAGCCACAGGTAGGTACTGCCTGGTAGTTACTATAATGACCGATGCGAATTTCAACCTCGTACACATTTTTCTGCTCTCTGCTACGCAAGTCCACCATCAGTTTTTCCTTGTTCAGATAGCACATTTTTCGGGTACCATGCTTGCCGCTTACTGTATTGATCTCGACAAGGCCACATTCCTCCAGCTTACGAATATGCATCGTAATCGTACCGTTGCTCAAATCAAGCCTGTTAGCGATGTCATTCATACTTTGTCCTTGATGGGCGGCGAGCAATTCCAAAATTTGAATGCGGATTTCCGAGCCGAGCGCTTTGAAAATGTCTAGCCCTGACATTAAGTCCTTAATATAAATCATAGCTATAGACCTTCCTTATCTATAAAAAATGTAATGTAAGCGCTTATATATTTGTTTTGATTTATGTTAAAATAAAATCAGAAAGAAGTAAACCGCTTTGCTGTAAATTATTTTTACAAAAATAAAAAGGGGAGTGAAACGAAACTCAGAATCGTTTTTTTACTTAAATAAAATCGTATTTAAGTTTATTTACTCTAAATTTTTCAATAAAATAACTTAAATACGATTTTATTTCGTTTTTCATGCTATTTAATTCTATACTTTATATTTATTTAAAAAGATTTAAAAATGCATTGACGAACCGTAGAATGCCGTGCTATATTTTGTTTGTAAACGAATACATTATTGATAAAGTAAAATGTTAATTATATGGCGCATGAGAGGGATGATGATCACAGGCTGAGTGTACAACAGATGATGTACCGCACAGGTGAATACAGCCCAAGTGGTATGAGTTTATTTTAACACTATATGTATGCGGTTTCATTTCAATTTTAGGAGGGGTCGCGTTGATAAAGAAAAAAGGTTTTGCAATGACAATGGTTGTGCTGTTGATGATGGTTGCTGCACTGGCTGGCTGTAGTGGAGGAAGCTCCAGTAGTGATGGAAGCAAGGAGCTGACGTTCATGTTCCGTGGTGGTACGGATGAGCAGAAGGCTTATAAGGAAGTCATTAAGAAATTTGAACAGGAACATCCTGGCGTGAAGGTTAAAATGGTCGTGACGGCAGCAGATCAATATGCTACAAAGCTTAGAGCTGCGATCACAGGGAATAATCTTCCAGATGTCTTTTATTTTAACCCTGGAGATGTGAAGGCTTATGTAAATAGTGGGGTACTGAAGGACCTCACCCCTTACATTGAGAAGAACAAGGATATAAAGCTGGATAACATTTGGAAATACGGTGTGGATTTGTATCGATATGACGGTAAAATGGCTGGCCAAGGAAATATTTACGGTATGCCAAAGGACTTGGGTCCATTCGCCTTGGGTTATAACAAAACCATGTTTGAAAAAGCAGGCGTTCCGTTACCTGATAAAGACAAACCGTATACATGGGATGAGTTTATCAAGGTCAGCCAAGAGCTGACAAAAGATACGAATGGTGATGGCAAACCGGATCAGTATGGTACAGGTTTTAACGTTCAGTGGGCATTGCAAGCCTTCGTATGGAGCAATGGTGCGGATTGGCTGGATGAGAGCAAAACGAAAGTAACGATTGATGATCCTAAATTTGCGGAAGCGCTTCAATACTTTGCTGATATGCAAAACAAATATAAGATTACGCCTGGTATTGAACAATCACAAACACTGGACACCTATCAACGCTGGATGAAGGGCGAAATGGCATTCTTCCCGGTAGGTCCTTGGGATATGAGTACATTTGAAAAACTGCCATTTGAATATGATCTGTTGCCATTCCCGGCAGGATCGACTGGCAAATCGGCAACATGGATTGGTTCTCTGGGTATTGGTGTTTCCTCTAAAACAAAGTACCCGGATGAAGCTGTAGAACTGGTCAACTATCTGACAACTTCCAAAGAAGGAATGAAGCAGCTCGTAGATGCCAAGGTACAAATTCCGAATCTGTTAGATATGGCGGACGAGTGGTCCAAAGATACGAAAACCAAGCCTAACAATAAACAGGAATTCATTGATATTGTGAATGACTATGGACGCTCATTACCAGGCAACTACACGTATAACGCAGAATGGTACGATATTTTCTTCACCGATATTCAGCCTGTGCTGGACGGGAAAATTACGGCAGCGGATTATGTGAAGCAGGAGCAACCGAAGATGCAGAAACTGCTGGATAAAGCGGTGGAGCAAGAGAAAAAATCACAGAAATAGTACGTAAATAACGGATAGAGGATGATGTTAGTGGCTGATATCATGCTGCTGGCATCATCTTCATTCCAAATTAGAAACAGAGGTGAGCCCTGTGATAACCAAATCTAATCTCTATCGCAAAGAGAAAATATATGGATATTTATTTATCCTTCCTCCTATTCTCGGTTTGCTAATCTTTACGTTGTTCCCGTTTGTCTATTCGTTATACGGCTCTTTTACAGACTGGGACGGATTGGGACAAATGAACTTTATTGGTCTCGATAATTTTAAAGATTTATTTACCGATGAACTCTTTTACAAATCGATGTACAATACTCTTTTCTTAATGCTGGGTATTCCAATCGGTCTTTTGTTAGCTTTGCTGCTGGCATTGGGGTTGAATCGCAAGATTCCGGGCACGACAACGTTTCGTGTGATCTACTATATTCCGGTTATTTCTTCTTTGGCTGCTGTTTCTATTATGTGGAACTGGGCATACAACGGAGACTACGGTCTGGTGAACCAATTCCTCGAATTGTTCGGTATTAAAGGTCCCAATTGGCTGATGGATAAGGATACGGTTAAGCCTGCCTTGATCCTTATGACGGTCTGGAAGGGTCTTGGCTACACGATGTTACTGTATTTGGCAGCCCTGCAAAGTGTATCTCGCTCTTACTATGAAGCAGCAGAGCTGGATGGAGCTAGCGGATTCCAAATGTTCCGCAACATTACATGGCCAATGGTGAAACCAGTGACCTTTTTCCTGGTCGTAACCAATATCATTGGCGGTTCACAAATCTTTACTGAAATGAACATTATGACTCCTACAGGGGGGCCGGAATACTCATCCGCCTCAATCGTCTTCTATATTTGGGATAAGGCATTTAAAAACCTGCAAATGGGATATGCCTCCGCGATGGCTATGATTCTTGGCATCTTCATTTTTATCGTAACTTTGATTCAATTCAAAATGAATGAAAAATCGTCCTTTGATGGGGATTGATTTTCGCGGAAAGGAGTGAGTCTGATTATGTCCCATAGTCAAAGAACGAAAGTTACCAATATCATTATTTTTATTGCACTGGCGATTGGAGCGATTGCGATGATCGCGCCGCTGCTGTGGATGCTGTCCACTTCGGTGAAAGAAAAGCAGGATGTCTTTGCTCTTCCACCGGTATGGATACCAGAGGTGTTCCAGTTTAGCAAGTACAAGGAAATTTGGGAAGCGGGACCTTTGTTAAGCGGGATCAAGAACAGCGTGATTGTGGCTGTAAGTGTTACCGTTGTGGGTACCTTTACATCCAGTGTGGCTGCTTTTGCATTTGCAAAGCTGAGATTCCCTCATAAAAATAAACTGTTTCTTTTACTCATCGCATCGATGATGATTCCATACCCAACGGTTATGATTCCACAGTTTATGATGTTTTCCAAGCTCGGTTGGGTAGATACACTCTTGCCTCTGATCGTTCCAGGTTTGTTCGGGAATGTGGTTATGATCTTTTTCCTGCGGCAGTATTTGCTCAGTGTACCGGATGCCATTATCGAAGCAGCTAAAATTGACGGAAGCTCTTATTTCCGACTGTATTCGTCCATTACATTCCCGCTTATTAAGCCGGCAGTAGCAGCACAGCTTATTTTATGGTTCATGGGAATTTGGAACGATTATTTGGCACCGATTATTTACTTGAATTCACCGGAAACACAGACGTTGCAGTTGGTCATAGCGAACTTTAATGCGACCTATGCCATTCAGACGGATTATCCGCTCATTATGGCAGCTTCCATAGTCGCTTTGTTACCTGTGCTGATTATATTCCTGATCTTCCAGAAACAGATTATTGAGTCGGTTGCTATTTCCGGTGTCAAAGGTTAAGTGTAGCCACTGGAGGGCACGGATGAATGATGCAAGGCAATCACAATATGTAATGGGTAAAGGAAGGAGGAGAATAACAGTTATGGTAATGCTGCTTATGCTGGGCCTATCCGGCTGTGGGGATAATACCCCGGACCCTATATATCCGCAGGCTCCGCCTCCCGATCACTTGTATGATCAGAGTACAATAAATGATGAGCAGCGCTGGACGATTAACAATGCGCATGATCCTGCGATTATCAAAACAGATCAGGGCTATTATGTATATTCCACGGATGTAAAGGCAGGCGGAGAGCTGAGGCCGGGGGTCATGGTACGTAAATCGACTGACCTGATTCACTGGAACTGGGTGCAGTATGCACTGCCCGGCATTCCAAAGGAAGCGGGGGCATGGTCATCAGCAACCAATCTGTGGGCACCGGACGTTATTAAAATGGGCGATGCCTATCGGATGTATTATTCAGCTTCCACCTTCGGTAGCACACGGTCAGCAATCGGATTGCAGACATCCAGCTCGCCGGAAGGCCCGTGGAAGGATGAAGGGCTGGTCGTTAAAACGAAGGAGCATGACAAGCTGAATGCGATTGATGCCAATCCGGTGCTGGATGCGGAGGGGAATCCGTGGATGGTATACGGCTCGTTTTTTGGAGGCATTTATATTACGCCACTTGATCCCCAGACTGGAAAGCTGAAGGAGTCTGGCTACGGCAAAAATATTGCCGCCAGAGATCGGGCAACAGAGGACGGTGCTGTGGAAGGGCCGTACATTGTGTACAATCCCGCATTCCGCAAATATTACTTGTTTGTCTCATATGATTCTTTGTTCGAGGACTATAATGTACGCGTTGCCCGCTCGGATTCGATCACAGGGCCGTATGTGGATATCAATGGACATGATATGGCAGATACCAGCTACTTGCCCCAATATGAGATCGGGAACAAGGTATTGGGTGGTTATCGGTTCAGCGAAGGAGAAGGCTGGGTTGCGCCAGGTCACAATTCCGTTCTGAAGGACGGAAAGGATTATTATATTGTGCATCACGCTAGGGGAGAAACGGATAAGCAATGGCCGTATCTGCATGTACGCAAAATATTATGGACCGATGAGGGCTGGCCTGTCGTATCGCCGGAACGGTATGCGGGCGAGCAGGAGCAGGATATACCTAAAAGATTATTACCCGGCAGTTGGGAACGCATCGTGATGAAGCAGGAAGTGGACGGTCAAGTGGAAGCTGAACCGCTTCGTCTGGAAGATGGAGGTCGGGCAACCAGCGGAACGCTTGAAGGCCAGTGGAGCTTTGACGGCAAGCGTACTTTAACACTGGATTGGAGCGATACATCCGAAAGGGCCAAGGAACAACTGCTATTGCTTCCTTCATGGGACTGGGAGCTGGGTCGCCAAACTTTAATTTTTACAGGTATGGACGACAAGGGAGTTTCCATTTGGGGTAAGCGTATCGGCGATTAATTGTATGAACTTACATACTACACATAGAGGAGAGAAGAACCATGAATCAACCTGTACCTTTTATTAATCCGGTCATTGAGCAACGGGCAGACCCTTGGATTTACAAGCATAGTGACGGATACTATTACTTTACCGGATCTGTACCAGAGTATGACCGCATTGAGGTTCGGCGGGCACATACCATTCAGGGCTTGAATACAGCAGAGCCTGTTGCCGTGTGGCACAAATATGAAACAGGCCCATTAAGCGCCAACATTTGGGCACCGGAAATTCATTTTATTGATGGTAAATGGTACATTTATTTTGCAGCGGCTCGCACCACAGAAACGAAGGAAGGTCTGTTCGACCACCGGATGTTCGTGCTGGAAAATGATTCAGCTAACCCTCTGGAAGGAGAATGGGTGGAAAAGGGGCAGATCAAGACCCGATGGGAAACATTCGCGCTGGATGCCACAACCTTCCAGCATAATGGAGTTCTGTATTATGTATGGGCCCAGAAGGATCCGGATATCGTCGGCAATTCCAATCTGTACATTTCTGAAATGAGCAATCCGTGGACGCTGCGCGGTGAGCAGGTGATGATCTCTACCCCTGAATATGATTGGGAAGTCATCGGTTTTAAGGTGAATGAAGGAGCGGCAGTTCTGAAACGAAACGGACGAATCTTTATCAGCTATTCAGCCAGCGCCACAGACTATAATTATTGCATGGGGCTGCTGACAGCGGACGAGAATGCAGACTTGCTCGACCCGAAATCATGGGCGAAATCGCCTGAGCCGGTATTCTGCACGAATGAGGAAACGGGCCAATTTGGACCCGGTCATAACAGCTTTACGGTTGGGGCTGACGGTAATGACGTCATCGTGTATCATGCACGGAATTACAAGGAGATTACGGGTGACCCGTTGTATGACCCGAATCGCCATACACGTGTTCAGCCGTTGAACTGGCATGAGGACGGGACGCCTGATTTTGGCATTCCTGTACCGGATGGAGTTCCTGCTGGTAAATAAGCGATACGAATGTTGTAGATGGTTCATGGGTTGCACAGCAATACTGTAGCTTTCTAAATAGGGTAGTAAGTATAATTTCACTACGCATAACAAGAGGAATAAGACATCCCCTGAGCATTAGGCCGGGGGATATCTTTTTTATTTCGGGAAAGCAAGGGTGATTTTTTTAAACTGTATATGGAAGTAAGCAGGCTGGCCGCAATTCCTTATGTTGGAGTTACGGTCATTTGTTTTGTAGAAGACAGGTATGTCAAGCATTTGATTTGATAAAAATGTTTAATATTTTCCACGGTATGGAAGCTGCAAATGTATGGTAAAGTGTAGTTTATACAAGAATTTTTTATCCTAAAGTTTTTTTCCAAGGTCTCATGTGCATACCGAATCCGAATCACACGAGGTGAGAAAAATGCTGCAATCATTAAAAGCCATTGCTAATTATCGGAAAGAAAATGATCTGGCCTGGGATACGCCGACTTGGCTGAAACTGCTCGTTTCGGCTGAGGAGCGTATTGTGAATCTGGAACGCATCCACTCTATAGGGGAGTTAAAGGATGCTAATCCCGTACTGGATTATGTGGAGCGTACGTTGCTTATTTTGGACGGGCTTCCATTGTCTTTCTGGATTAAGGAGCTGCTGGAAGACGTGCTGGTATGGTCTGAGACGGCCAAAGGAGGCACAGTTCGCGAACGGCTGCGCTGGCAGCAGGAGGGCATCAATTTATTTGTGCATAATATCGGTTCCGCCCAGTTGTACGTCAGACAGGCTCAAGCGGAGAAACCGGTGTTCCCCCGCAACACTATGACTCGGATTCTGATTGAGACCCATGGATTAATCGGACAGTATATACGGGGTGAAATTCCTTTTGCGGAAAATCGGGCGCTGCTGGAAATGACCCGTAAGGGCTGGTTAAGCCACGAGGAACTGGAGCTTGCCTTGCGGGTGCTGAACGAGTGCATTATCGCTGGGGTAGACCCTGAATTATGGGAGCAGGTAAGGAGTGAAGTGGAGCAACTGATTGGCTGGATCGCATGGGATAACGCGCCTGTGGCCTGGAGTGTAAAGGAACGACTGGAGAGATTACGATCGGTTTCTATTCATGAAGGGGAGCCCTTTGAGCAGGCTTACGCCGAGCTGGAGCGCGAGTTGAATGTAGATAAGGCGCTGGCTCCGTTGGAGAATCGAACGCTTTGGTATGTGGAGTCGGCTTTACAGGATTTTTCGTTGCAGGAGTTGGTGAAGGTATTTTTACTTGCGTTACGGGATGGTACGGGACAGGAATTGCCTGCAACGGTGCGACATATCAGCTTTGAATCTCTCATGAACACCATGCATTATGACTATCGCGGCATCAAGAAAATTAACGTTTATAAAAAACGGATGATCGAAAAGTATTTACATGCGCTATCCTGGCAGGATATCTTGAAAGGAAAACGGAAGCATAATCCTCATTTGAATGTGATCGTGGAGCATAAAGAGGAACTGCCGAGTACCGTATTTTTCAATTTTCATTTTTCATCTGCGGCTGAGAAGCTGATCGACTTTTGCATCGAGGCGGAAAAAACGCCTTTGTATGACAAAGCTATATTACTACTGTTTGACCTGTTCGGTTTGCGCCGTGATGCTTATGATCGTTTTCACAATGAGGAAACATATCTTACGGATATGAATCAAACTGTGGATTACAAAAAGGTCATTCTGGATTACGTGACGGGAACTCGTGTACTGGATATCGGACCGGGCGGGGGTGTGCTGCTGGACCTGATTGAACAGGAGATACCGGACGCGAAGCCGTTGGGACTCGATATTTCTGTGAACGTTATTGAGGCGCTCAAACGTAAAAAGCAATTGGAGGGCCACCGTTGGGATGTTATTAAAGGAGATGCCCTCCAACTGGAGGAATTTATAGAGCCGGGGAGCATGGACACGGTCATTTTTTCTTCCATTCTCCATGAGCTGTATTCTTACATTGAACGGGATGGAGCCCGATTCAATCTGCATACGGTGGAGGCTGCTTTGCAAAGCGCCTATCATGTGCTGGCACCAGGCGGACGTATCATTATCCGTGACGGCATTATGACTGAACCGGGAGAACAGCGCAGACGAATCCGGTTCCTGGAGCCGGACGGAATGGAATGGCTGTTGCGATATGCCAAAGATTTTGCAGGTCGCCACATTGAAGTGGAGCGTGTGAGTGAGCATGAGGCTATTTTGCCTGTGAACGATGCGATGGAATTTCTATACACCTACACGTGGGGGACGGAAGCCTATGTGCATGAAGTGCAGGAGCAGTTTGGGTATTTTACCCCTTCACAGTATGAAGAGTGTATTCGCCGCACGCTTGGATCGGAGGCTATAATCCGGGAGAGCCGTCACTATTTGCAGGAGGGATATGCAGAAGCGCTTGCCGGGCGTATTGAATTTACCGATGAGCTGGGTCAGCCTGTTCCCCTGCCGGATAGCACCTGTCTGATTGTGATTGAGAAGCCGCAATTGAGTAGGTTAAGCTGATCCAGTTGAACAAAAAAAAGCCTTTTGATTGCGCCAAGTGCGATCAAAAGGCTTTTTGGCATATTCGACCGGCTTATAGAGAGATTCTTAGCGTATTTGTGTTTTCATCATAGACTAATTGCGCACCCAATCCTTTGGCGAATACCTGTACAGGTACATAAGTGGTGTCGTTGATCGTCTTGGGGGCCAAAGCGATTTGTTCCGCTTGTCCGTTGTAAAATACGGTTTGGCTTCCCAGGGTTAACGTGACTTTGTGGTCGGCTTTGGTAACTCCTATGGTTCCAGTGCCGTGATCCCACACGACCTCAGCCTTCAAGCTTTCTGCTATATCGCGCAAGGGAACAAGATTTGTATTTTGGTAGACAATGGGCTTGGCTGTAAAAGAAATAGGCGTTCCATTCACGAGTACTTTCAGATTGGATGTAGTATAAGCGGGTTTTTGGCTCTGTTGTGTACTTTGCTGCTGTTTTGATTTTTGCTTTGATTTCGTGGTTTTCTTGGATGCAGAGCTACTGGAAGAGGAAGAACTGCTGGAGGAAGAACCCCCGTTATGATAGTGATATTCCCCGTAGGAAAGGCCCCATTTCGAGCAGTTGGTCCAGCAGGTATGGCCGCCACTGGAGTCTGTTCTGCCCGGATGAGCAGATACGGATAAAGAACCGGATAGAGCGAGCAGTAAGACAGAAGCAGTAATGCCGACTTTCTTTTTCATGAATTGTAATCTCCTTGTTATTCGAAGTTTTTATATGACCCTCAAAGTAGAAGAGAACGTTTGCAGTGTTGGGTTCTATAGAATATATCGGTAGCAGCATCCCAAAAATGTACCATAATTATGGAAAAAACGATTTTGGAAATGATATACCAAAGGGCCCTTCATTCGGCAGGTGATTGAGCAGGCGAAGCTTGAAAAATTTAAGAAGGAGGAATGATGAAGGAACTGGAGCAGCAACTTGGCATTTCGGTAGAAGAAAGATAACAAACAACTCTGTTTTTCTTAACACTTTTTGCATATAATACAGGAGAAATGACGGGATAACTTTAAAATGAAGGAGTTGTGTTGAAAATGTCAAAGCGTTTGATCCCCTATATTACGATGGATGGAAATGCGAAGGACGCGATTCAATTTTATGAAAAGGCATTGGATGCCCAACTGCTTTTTATCCAAACCTTCGGTGAAATGCCTGAAAATCCGGAATTTCCGATTCCAGCAGAGGTCAAGGCACGTGTGGGACATGCTACGCTCAAAGTCGGTGAGACGGAGCTTATGTTTTCCGACACCTTTCCTGGCTCGCCGTTTAGCAGCGGGAATCAGGTGAGCATCTGTATTACAACCGACAGTGTCGAGCAATCCAGAAAAATGTTTGACGCTCTACAGCAAGGAGGACAGGTGGGGATGGCTTTGCAAGAAACCCATTTTAGTCCTGCTTATGGGAATGTAACGGACAAGTTTGGTGTCACTTTTCAAATTTTCACGGAGGCTCGGTCTTAAACAATGGAAAACGGCCTGATTTCGCTATCTTGGCGATCTGGCCGTTTTTTTGCATGAATCCTCGTTCAAGAGGTTGCTCCATGCTGGCGAAGGTATTCTGCAACGTTCTGGTGGCCTTGCTGAACAGCGAGAGACAGTGCGGTTTCGCCGACGCTTCCCTTGGCATTTACAACAGCGCCGTGCTCCATTAACAGACGAATGATTTCCGGTTGATCGTCATGATATGCAGCGGTGTGCAGACAAGTATGACCATCGCTATCCTGAATGTGGGTTGGACCTCCTTATCAATCATAGCACTATGCTTTTTTTTGAAAATCAAATATGTATACTTATAGTATGGGTGGCCTTATCTGTTTTTACAAGCACAGGGTAATATATGTGTAACTGATCTTTGATGATCAAAGTGGAGAGACCTGAGGAGGTTGACGATGTTAGTCCCTAACGAGATTTTGTCTATATGGGAAAAGTTTAATACCTTTCCGATGGAGACGTTAACGAAGGCTTGGTTTTATAAGAAAACGGATGGAAAGAAACAGAGAGATGTGTCTTTAATGAAGGAGCACCATGAGCGGTATGGGATTACAGGTAATTGTTTTGACTTAGCGATATGGCTGCTGCACGAGTTTGAAAAAGAAGGAATTGAAGCTTATCCTATCGGCCATGACTTGGGGACAACAGAGGCGCACGTCGCTGTAATTGCCAAAATGAAGATGGCAGACGTTATTTATGCGACTTGGGAGACCAATGGTTGATTCCAGTATTAGTAGATGCAGATCATCCAAGCTTTACATCAGAGAGATTAACAGGCTTTTTTCCAGCAGCAGAAATTGAGGTTCAACCGCATCAGGATACAGTTACAATCTTATATCACAGACCTAATGGTAAAATGAGTCGTCAGAAGTTCGATCTTGCACCATTGGAATTCTCGACATTTTGGAAGGCAGCGGAAATTTCTCAGAACACAATAAAAAAGTCGCCTTTGCTAGAATGTAGAGTTCCGTATCTATCCGAAATTGCACATTGGGAGTTTTATAACTGGTCAAGTTTTCTGAGTACGACGGCTGGAATTATAAATGAACCTGAGATAAAGGATATTAAAGCATGGTGTGATCGACTCCATCAAAAAACAGGGTATGATAAGGATTTTCTTTTGGAAGTATTACAAATATACAAAGATAGTTGACTCAGTATGCAGAGATGACTATAACTCGTTCTTAGATGGTGCCTGTATGGTTTATAAATATAAATAACTCAACGACTTCTATGAATATGTAAAATACTTTTGGATATTAAATCATGCTGAGAAACGCAGCGAGTGGATGGATTCTGGAGAAGCGAAGCGTTCGCCTTTGCCGGGGGACTCGAACCTTAAATTCTGATCCAAAAGAATCCCCTGACAACAGCGATCGGAAGAACCATCCACTTGCGGAGTGGTCTTCCTTAGCATCACCTAAACAAACTATTTTCACATATACCGATTACCTACACTCCAAAATTAAAATCATCATCAGTCAGCGGCTCCACATTCATTGCACGCACGTAGCCGTTTCCTTTTTTAGAAAAGAAATCATGCTGCTTGGTGTGGGTGCTGATGCCGTTGAATACAATTGGATTGACTTCTTCTTCTTCAAACAACGGATCAAAGCCCAGGTTCATCATGGCTTTATTAGCGTTGTAGCGCAAGAAGACTTTGACATCGTCCACCAGCCCGATAGGAGCATAAATTTGCTCGGTGTATTGTTCCTCGTTATTGTGCAAGTAGCGCAGCAACCCTACCAGCGTCTGGTACAGATCCCGTTGCTCTTCCTCGTCCAGCTCTGCATAAATCTCCTGTGCCAGCACACCCACATAAACACCGTGAATACTTTCGTCCCGTAAAATCAGGTCGATAATTTCTCCGCTGCATGTCATCTTGCCCTGACCCGCCAGATAGAGAGGGTAGAAGAAGCCGCTATAAAATAAATAGCTTTCTAACAGCACTGACGCTGCCATAGCGAGATACAAGTCTTTTGGCGTATGAATATTCATATAATACTGACGAATGGTTTCCGCCTTGGTCTGGAGATGCGGATTTTCCTCTACCCAACGGAATATATTATCAATCTCTTCCGTAGAAGCCAGGGTTGTAAAAATGCTGCTGTACGACTTCGCATGAATTTGCTCCATCATCGCCATAAAGCTCAGTACAGCTTTGCGTTGCAGCCCGTCCACATGCTCCATAATTTGCGGCATACCCACGCCGCCTTGAATCGTGTCAAGCAACGTCAAGCCGCCTAATACTTTCATGTAGGCTTCTTTTTCAATATCACTGAGGGTTACCCAGCTCATTTTATCGTCGGACAGCGGAATTTCATCATCCGTCCAAAATTGCATAATGTTCTGATTCCAGAACATCAGTGTGAAATCATCGTCCGAGCGATTCCAGTTTACAGCTTGTATACCTGTCATTGTTTAGCATTCTCCCTTCAGCTTCCGAGATTTCCTAGAGTCATAATGAAATGACATAGGCGAATCATCGTATGCTTGACATACGGAAGCTGCATCCGCGAGGCCGTGTCCCAACCCATAAATGGCGGAACATCACGCTGGATACAGCTTCTAATGAAAAGCATCCATACATATGAGGACTTCTGATTTTAATTTATGATTATGGTCTTAGATCGAGCAGGTGAGGCACTCTTCTACAGACAGCTTTTTGGTGCGTGTGTAGTACAACGATTTGAGTCCTTTGTGAGCAGCATACAGGTAGCAACGCGCCAATTGGCGTGTAGTCACGTCACTGTTCACATGAAGCACGGTCGAAATTCCTTGATCCACGTGAGGCTGAATTTCTGCAATCAGGTCCAGCACCTTGAACTGATCCATTTGATACGCAGATTTATAAAAGAACACATTATCTCTTTGCAAGTAAGGCATTGGATAATAGGTCGTTGAGTTCGCATAGGTACGTGTTTCAATTTGCTCTACGATAGGCATTACGCTGGACGTCGCATTTTGAATATATGAAATGCTGGCAGTCGGCGCAATCGCCATACGGTACGCGTGATACAGGCCGTTCTTCTGCACGTCTGCTTTCAGCTTGTCCCAGTCCGCTGGAGAAGGAATATAGATGCCGTTGAACAGCTCTTGTACGCGTGCCGTTGTCGGACGGTAATCGGTGTTCATATAACGGTCAAAATACACCCCAGTCGCATAATCCGATTCCTCAAAGCCATAAAAGCTTTGTCCGGCCGCTTGCGCGATTTCCATGCTTTTCTCCAAAGAGTGATAGTTCATCGTCATGAAGAAGGTACGGACAAAATCCTTCGCTTCGTTGCTTTCATAAGCAATTTTGTTCTTGGCAAGGTAGCCGTGCAGGTTCATGACACCCAGACCGACAGAATGCATCTCCCGGTTTGCCTTGGCAACACCCGGCGCGTTCGCGACTTGGGTCATATCACTGACCGAGGTCAAGGCAATCATCCCCTCGTGAACGGATTCGCGGATTTTCCCATGCTCCATCACATTTACAATGTTGAGAGAAGCCAGATTACAGCTGATATCCCGACGGATTGTATCCTGTTGGCCGTAATCTGTAATTTCAGAGGTTTCCTGTAATTGGAAAATTTCTGTGCACAGGTTTGACATTTTGACCTGGCCCACGTTTTTAAGAGCATGTGCCTGATTCGCGTTACTTTTGTTCATCATGTATGGATAGCCGGATTCCAGCTGGATCATGGCAATTTTGGTCAGCATGTCACGCGCGCTCATCGCCACTTTTTTCTTCACCCGGTCGTCAGCGAGCAGTGTATCGTACATTTCATCCAGATCCATATCGTCCAGATGGGTACCGTAGGCCTTGTACACACTGTAAGGAGCGAATACATGCAACGGCTCATTATCCTGAGCCAGCTTATAAAAGCGGTTAGGTACTATCAGTCCAATGGAGAGTGTCTTCAGACGTACTCTTTCGTCGGCATTGATTTTTTTACTATCCAGGAACTCCAGTACATCCCATCCGAAAATGTTGTAGTATGCTGCGCCGGAACCTTTACGTTGACCCATCTGATCCGCGTAAGAGAAGCCGTCCTCCATCAGCTTCAGCACAGGCATAATTCCTTTAGCCGCGCCTTCTACACCTTTGATCGCTTCGCCACGTGACCGCAGTTTCGACAGGTTGACCGCGACACCGCCGCCGATTTTGGACAACTGCATGCAAGTGTTTAGCACGTAGTTGATCGAGTTGAGGGAGTCGTCCATTTCGAGCAGGAAGCAGGACACCAGTTCTCCACGACGGCTTTTGCCTGCATTTAGGAAGGTTGGCGTAGCCGGCTGGAGACGCTGCTCCATCATCGAGCGGGACAACAGGCGCGCCGTATCGGCGTTACCGCGTCCCAAATGCAGGGCGACGACCGCCACCCGGTCAGGGTAGTGCTCCAGATAAACCTTACGGTCATTACTCTTCACTGCATAATCCGTATAAAACTTGGATGCTGCCATATAGGAAGGAAATTTAAAATTATAGCTATGAGTGATATGGAAAATATCCTTAATTTCGTCAGCTGTATAGCTACTATAGAAATTTTCGTAATAATCATTCTCAATCATGTAGAGCACTTGAGCCGCTGTATCCGCAAACTTCAAGCTCCGTTCTTCGACTTCCTTCATAAATTCGTCTACAGCCTCTTGGTCCTTTTCCAATTGGAAAAAGCCATCTGTATCGCGTTTCATCAACATGTTGTTCAGTTCAATATGCCGCAACTCGGCTCACCTCCTGTTTGAAACGCTCTACATCGCCGAACGTTCCGGATAATTCAAATTTACTGATGACAGGCACGTTATAATGGTCGGAGATCAAATCCGCGCTTTTGGCAAAGCTCTCGCCCCAGTTACGGTTGCCGCTGGCAGCCACACCCACGAGGTTTTGAGCATTTTTTTGCAAAAAGGAAGATACCCTCTCAGGTATCTGTCCAAACCCCGTTGTATATGTAATGAGTACGTATGGTTCCTCTATAGTCATTTGCTCCTGGATTTGGACCGCCGGAAGCTTGAGCTTCCCGATAAATCTTTTTACATTGCCGGTCTTGGAATCATAAGCAATCAGCATTGTATTCATCCTCCTTGACATTTGGCAAAACAGCATCTGTCCAAGGCTCGAAATCCTGTAAAGATTCGCAACCCCTTGCTGGCTGTGCTTCGCCAAAATTTTAACGCCTATTTATATTGGTACTTCCATATCTGTATTTTCAAGATATATGTGTAAAATACGCGTTGTACACTATATTTAGAGTACGATTTCTATTTTATATCTATATATAGGTGAGGTCAATCACTTTTAAAAGGTTGGGCACAAGGATTGGGGGCAAGTCCAAGCGGGGTGCGGGATAAGCAGAATAACTTTTTTTTCGTGCGAATTTTACAAATGTACTGGAGTTTTGAAGGATGAAGATGTACGATTTGTCAATAGGAGATACTGTGGTAAATCTACCTTTTACTGTAGGGGGAATACGTATGATGGGAAATGGATTTATGGATTCAGGGTCGTTTGATGCCATATTTTTTATCGTTTTTGGAATCATTGCAATTGGATTTATTGCTATCATTGCCAAGGCAATCGGTACAGGGCTTTCGAATCAAGCTGCTGAGTTGGAGCAACGTTCATGCAAGGTGGTGGACAAGAGAACGAGGGTTCGCGGGGGCTCAGGCGATTTTTCAGCTTCGACAAATTATTATGTTACCTTTGAGTTTGATGGGGGCGAGCGTAAGGAGCTGGAGGTGAAGGATAGGGATTTTGGAATGATTGTTACTGGAGATCGTGGGGAGCTTCGTTATAAAGGCACGCGCTTTCTGGAGTTCGTGAGAGCGATGGAAGCATAAGCTGAATTACCTGAGGGCAGGTAACTGCCAGGATGCCCATACATAACTGGAGGGAAGATGTACTATGCCGCATATTATTGGGGAACGCATCGTGCTGAGAGAGTATCGTCAGGAGGATATACCGGAAATACGAAAATGGGTCAATGACCCGGATATTACACGCGGTTTGAGCGATGTTTTTACTTATCCTCATTCTCAGACGAATAGCGAAGCCTATGTACAGATGATGATCGACGGCAGTTCGGAGACGAAGGGCTTTGTCATTGCGCATAAAGACACACTGGACTATATTGGACAACTGGATTTATTTAAAATCAACTGGATGAATCGGCATGCCACGCTCGGCATTGTGATTGGACGCGATGATAACCTGGGCAAAGGCTACGGACGTGAAGCGATCTGGCTATTACAGAAATTTGTATTTCATACGCTGAATCTGAATCGGCTGGAGTTGGAGGTCTATGCATACAACGAGCGTGCATATCGCTGCTATCTGGCCTGCGGCTTCAAGGAGGAAGGTCGGCTGCGGCAAAAGCTGTTCAGGGAAGGACAATACTATGACATCATTCAAATGGGCATTTTGCGAAGTGAGTATGAGGCTGCGGAGCAAACGACGGAATCTTCGCAGAACGTGTAGGGAAACAGACAGTCATCATCGTGTCATGTATATATGGAACGAAACAGAACGTTCAATGTAAAAGGGCTGAACAGCATCAGGCTGTCAGCCCCTGTATGCTTTCATTCATATAAGCCAAGCTCGAACTATAAGCTGACTTGAAAAAATAAGCATCAAAACGGAGTAGGTGGAATGGTGCTGTACAAGCGAAGCGTTCGCTTTTGTCCCCGGATTTCTACCCTAGTTATATGATTATTCAAGAAATCCGGGGGCGGTGGCGATGGGAAGCACCATCCGACTGCGTAGTGGCACGATAAGTAACTTTTAAGTTCAGCTTATTTGATCGTTATTTTTCCGCGTTCCACAGCTTGAGCCGATTTTGGATCAGTCCGGTGTAGATTTCTTCAGCCTTCGGCACACCTGCCTGATCCAGCTCTTGGAGCATGCGGTCATAGACAGCATCAAATTGATCCGGCTTGGCGAGTACGGCCTCGGGAATCCGTTTGCGCACAATGTCCTGCGACTTCTGATAAATGACATTGTAGTTCGTATTGGTCGGAACGGGCATATTGTAGGCGGCGCCCCATTCTTTCACTGGAAAATCCTTTTCGTTCGGGAACAGGTCCTTCCACGTTCGAGCATTGTAGGCTTGCAGGGATTTTTTTTCGGCCCGGCTGTAATTTTCGGTAATCATCTCTGGATAGTTCGTCGTATAGTAGTTGCCAGAAGGGTCCTTGATGCCGTCACCGTAATGCGGTCCCCATATCCAGTACAAACCGATGCCCGACTCTCTCGTAAAAGCGGAATTATCGGTGTTTTTACGTTGCTGCACATCGGGCGGAATAACCCGTTTGCCATTCTCTACATTGTAATGCTGGCCTTCGATTCCCCAGTTGCGCAAAATTTGTCCTTCGTCGGAGGCCAGAAAATCCAGAAATTTGATGGCACGCACGGGATTTTTGCACGAGGTCGTAATTCCGATCCCGTATGCAGCATCAAACCCGAGCGGCTGGAGGGAATGATCCTCATATTTCTCGCTTAACGTGACTGGAAAATGCGCGTAGGTAAATTCATCCTTGCCTGACGCTTTGAGTGCGTTTTCGGCATCCTGATAGTTCCATTCCTGATCGATGAGTCCAATCACACGACCTGCGGCGATTTTGGACTTGTATTGATCGCTTTTTTGCACAAAAGTGTCCTTATCCAGCAGTCCTTCGTTGTACATGTGATTCAGCCAGCGAAAATATTCCCGTTCCTCCGGGCGTTTGTAGTGGAGAATGGCTTTACGCGTCTTGGGATCGATATAATACTCTCCATCGTCCGGTCCGCCTGTAGCGGTAACTGCCGGATTGGTTACGGTAATTTGAATTTTCCAATCTTCGGCATCAAGGGAGAGGGGGATGGTAGGCTGACCGTTAGTGGTGGGATATAGGGCTACATAGTCCTTGAGTGCTTTTTCAAAATCCTGAACCGTGCGAATTTTCGGATAGCCGAGCTTCTCGAGTGCCTGATGCTGGATTTCGAACCCGGCTTGTGCGTCAAATGCGATGTGATCTACGCCCAAATTTGTCGGAATGGTATAGATGGCAGGGTCGTCATGGCTATATTTAATACGGTTAAAATAGTCTCCATACACTTTCTTGATATTGGGGCCGTATTTATCAATCAGGTCGGTTAAGTCAATGAGTGCCCCGGCATCGACCAGCTTACCGACATCGTTTTTGGGATAGACCAGGTCAGGATACTCTCCGCTGGCAGCCATCAAAGCAAACTTTTCCTCACTCCGGCCATTGACGGCATGTTCTCCGTTCAGTGTCACGCCCGTTTTTTTGATAATTTCCTGTCCAATTGCATCCTTCATGTTATTCCAGTTCGAGCTGGCGTCACCACCAAAGAAAGTAAGTGTAACAGGACTGGTATCATCGGGATTTTCCTTTTCTGCCGTACCGCCTGTTCCGTTTGCGCAGCCCGTCGTGACGAGCAGCAACAAAGCCAGGAGCAGGATGGAGCCTTGTCGTACCGACCTGATCTTGAACATCTGCAAAATCCCCCTTTATAAGTATGATTTACATAATGTAAGTGCTTTCAATAGTAAATTGTAGGAAATAGCGAGCCTTCCGTCAAGTCATTTCTGTTGATTTGTTATGTGTTTGTTTTTTTATTATGCAAACATATTTTGGTGGATGGTGTGGATTTGTGCAAATCTATCGTTTGATGATCTAAAACAAAGTGTGCTACGATGATACCAGTTTATTGGTACGCCTATGTATTGGAAAGGCAGAGGCAAAAAAAGATTCCGAATAGGGTTGGGTGAGAAGATGCGTGGAAAAGTAACGTTGCAGGAAATTGCGGATGCGGCCGGTGTTTCAAAGTTCGCTGTTTCGCGTGCATTGTCCGGCAAGCCCGGAGTAAGTGAGGAGACGAGGGCAGTGTTGGTCAAGCTGGCTGCCCAGATGGGCTATTTTCGCAATCATCCAAAGACAACGGGGGTGGAACCTCGGGACACGGATGCCGGGGAATGGTCGGGAACTGTGCTGGTGTTATTTCCGAATATACGGCACCAGAACAGAGAATCCAGGTATTGGGGTCCTGTGTTTGAAGGTATTTCTGAGCGCCTGAATGGAAAGGGTATGAACATGCTGACGTTAACGGAGCCTTCGACAGAGGATATGTTTTCTTTGCTGAATCCGGAAGCGATCAGGGGCATTATCACGGTGGGGTCGATTTCTACTTCTATATTGCTGAATATTTATCGGATGAGCATTCCGGTCGTCATGGTGGACCATTGGGATGCTGCGTTTTTAAGCGATACGGTGTTTACAGATAACCGCACATGTATGTCTGAACTCATGAGAAATGTGCTGTGCAGGGGCTATACCCGTTTTCAATTTGTCGGAAATATCGACGATGCTCACAGTTTCTATGAACGTTGGGAAGCTTTTCGCTCCACACTGGAGCTTGGAGGAATAGACTTAAAGCAAAACGGAGCTTTGCTCCACATGGGAGCGCAGAAGCTTGCCGAGGAATTGGACAAGCTGACCGAGGATGAATTGCCGGAGATGTTTGTATGTGTGAATGATGTGACTGCCGGGCAAGTGGTGGATGCGCTCAAACAAAAGGGAATTGACGTCCCAAGGCGCTGTGGAGTGACTGGTTTTGACGATACGAGCGAGCAGATGCCGATTTATGCGACGGTGAGAGTGGATAAGGAGCTGCTGGGAATGCGTGCGGTGGATCAACTGCTATGGCGTATAACTAACCCGGATTCTCCCGTCGAGAAAAAGCTGCTGCACGCGGAGCTAGTCGTACGGGAGGGGTATGCGCCGCGGCTCAGTCAGGGAAATGATGATCATGAACACCCGATTAGTACAATCAAATATAGTTGATGTCCAGATGTAGATGATTGAGCTCCGTACATGGGGAAGATAAAAAAGTCGCTTTTAGCCTTTTTTGGCCGAGAGCGACTTTTCTTTGTTGTTTTTCAATTTGTTTTTTTACAAAAAACGATTTGACTAATTTGTTAGCTTGATGTTATTTTTGTTATGTTTATAGAGGAGTCAAGATGTTCCCAATCATCCTTATAGGGAGGCTTGTGACGATGTTCAATGTGACAGGGTTGGATAACTGGAGGTTTAGGGAAGCGCAAGGTGATGAGTGGCTTAGCGCAGAGGTACCGGGATGTGTGCATACGGACCTTTTAAGACATGGCAAAATTCCTGATCCTTTTATCGGAACGAACGAGGAGAAGGTACAATGGATTGACAAACAGGACTGGATATACGAAGCCCATTTTGAAATGAGTGTGGAACAGCTTCAGTGCCCGTGTGTAGAACTGGTGCTGGAGGGCTTGGACACGTATGCGGAGGTAAAAGTGAATGGACACCCCGTTTTGTCGGCCAACAATATGTTTCGGATGTGGAGACGGGATGTGAAGGCATGGGTTCAACAGGGAGAGAATCGGCTGGAAATCGCGTTCCGTTCTCCAATAGCTGAGGATGTGCCCAAGCTGGAACAACTAGGTTACGCTCTTCCTGCGCCGAATGATCAGTCCGAAGCGGGTGGTTTGGCGGACAAAAAGGTAAGTGTTTTCGCGCGTAAGGCTCCTTACCATTACGGTTGGGATTGGGGGCCGAGGCTGGTGACGAGTGGCATTTGGAGAGAGGTGCGCGTGGAGGCATGGTCCGGCCTTATCGTAAGGGACTTGTTTATCCGGCAGGATGAAATAAGTGCAGAGGGAGCCAGACTCACGGCTGTGGCAGAGATTGAGAATGCGGGTGAGATCAGAGAAGCCGATCTGCGTATTTCCGCTGACGGCAGGGAGTGGTCGAAGCCTGTTCGTTTGCTGAAGGGAAGGCAAACGGTGGATCTGGAATTGTATATGGAGCAGCCAAAGCTGTGGTGGTGCCGGGGGCTTGGAGAGCCGCATCTATATACGTTTGCAGCCGAGCTTGTGGAGCGGGATGAAGGAGCTGTAATCGCGGAAAAAACGGTGAAGACAGGCTTGCGTTCGATTCGTCTTGTGCGTGAACGGGATGTGGCGGGAGAGAGTTTTTATTTTGAACTGAACGGGGTTCCAGTGTTTGCGAAGGGAGCCAACCATATTCCGAATGACAGCTTTGCCCCTGAAGTGACACGGGAAAGGTATCGGCATGAGATTGCCAGCGCTGCCGCCTCTCATATGAACATGTTGCGGGTCTGGGGCGGCGGTATTTATGAGGAAGACGTATTTTACGAGCTTTGCGATGAATACGGTTTATTGATATGGCAGGATTTTATGTTCGCGTGCAGTATGTACCCGGGGGATCAAGCTTTTTTGGACAATGTGGCTAAGGAAGCGGAGGACAACATCAAGCGTCTGCGCAATCATCCATGTATTGCGTTATGGTGCGGCAATAATGAGATTGATTCAGCTTGGGCGCATTATGAGGAGAAGGGAGGCTGGGGCTGGAAAAAGGATTATACGCCAGCGCAGCGAGAGCGCTTGTGGTCTGATTATGAGACGCTCTTTCACCGGATTTTACCGGAAGTGGTACACAGCTGGTCCCCGCAGACGGCATATTGGCCCTCGTCTCCACTGATCGGCCTGTCTGGAGACCGAAATCAGCATGCTCATCCGTCCTCGACGGCAGGGGATGTTCATTACTGGGGCGTATGGCACGCATCTGAGCCTTTTGAGAATTACCATGTGCATGTGGGGCGCTTTATGAGTGAATATGGCTTTCAGTCCTTTCCCGAATACAGGTCCGTGCGCGCTTATGCGGAAGAGAACGATCTGGAGCTGGAATCTGCGGTAATGCTGGCGCATCAAAAGAACGGGGCGGGCAATCGCCTGATTAAAGAATATATGGAACGGTACATGCGGGAGCCGAAGGATTTTAAAGCTTTTCTTCCCATGAGTCAGATTTTACAGGCGGAAGCAATGAAAATGGCCATCGAGGCGCATCGGCGTCGCAAGCCTTACTGCATGGGCACATTGTATTGGCAAATGAATGATTGCTGGCCCGTTGCCTCCTGGTCGAGTATGGACTATTTTGGTCGCTGGAAGGCGCTGCAATATACGGCTAAGCGCAGCTTTGCCGATGTGCTGCTGAGCGTGGCGGATACGGAGCAGGGTAATAAGGAGCTGCATATTGTCAACGATACGCTAAAACCTGTTCAAGGCACGCTGCGGCTGACGCTTTTGCATATCCGGGGTAGTAAGGCCATCCGTGAAGAGGACATTCAGGTAGAGCAGCAAGCTAATGCGGCGGGGCCGGTACATATACTGCCTGCCGACAAATGGCTGAATGGCCTGAACCCTGCGGAGCATATGCTGGTCGCACGTCTGATACAAAACGGTGAACCAGTGGCTTCCTGTGAAGTTTATTTTGCTGACACAAAAGAGATGGATTTGCCGCAGCCGAATATTGAAGTGATAGAGGTGCAGGGAAGCGGAGGAAGCAGCTTTAACCTTCTCTCGGATGTACTGGCGAGGCATGTATGGCTGTCGGCGGACCAGGAAGGCATTTTCAGCGACAATCATCTGGATTTGGCTCCCGGTATTCCTAAAACGGTGGGATTTTTGGCTCTGGGCAGAGGGAGCTCGGCTTTTGAGGCAGCTTCTCCAGGCAAACTGACGGTACGCTCGTTGCTAGATTGGATACAAGATTAGAGAACAGATCAGGTTTATCCGTACTTCATGTAGGCGGATAAGCCTTTTTTTGTTGTAAATATGATTTTGTGATGATATGTATAACGCTTATCCGAATCAAAGTGCCGAATTGATTGCTGCCGTCAACCTCCGCCGCTTCTCCCAAGCTCTCTGGAATCCCGTTAAAGAAGGAAATCAGAATAATCAGATAAAACGGGCTGATCAGACCTGGTAAAATAAGGGACCCCATATTATTCAGCAAATGCAGATCGCGCACCAGAATGTATTCTGGAATGATACCGCCACTGAAAAACATCGTGACTACAATCATGAACATGATCGTTTTGCGGCCCTTTAAATTTTTCTTCGTTAATGGGTATGCAGCTATCACCGTCATCAGCATACTCAGCACTGTCGTGATCACGGTCAACATGACCGTAAACCCGAGCGAACGAATCATGCTCATATCGGAGAAAACTTTTCCATACGCCTTCAAATTGAACTCAACCGGAAACAGGGTAACCTCCCCGGACGTAATAGCCCGGTTTGAGCTGAAGGAAATAGACAAAATATGAATAAACGGGGCCAAACACAGCAGCACAGCCACAGCCACCAAAAGGGTGGTTACAATATCAAAGGTGCGGTTCGCAGTACGTTCACTCATCAGGTGTCAGCTCCTTTACCACTTACATAATACTTTCATCCGTCAGCTTCTTGGAAGCATAGTTCGCACCCAGTACGAAGATCAGGCCCACCACGGCTTGGAACAAACCAACCACCGTTGCCAGTGTGTATTGCCCGGATTCCATCCCGATGCGGTATACAAACGTACTTAGCACATCGGAATAATCCCGAACCCCCGCCACGTTGCCAATCACATACGGACGATCAAAGCCAATGGTGATCATATTGCCCAGATTAATGATGAGCAGCGTAGCAATCCGCGACAGTCTGGAAGAGGTGTGTGACCATATCGCCTCCAAGGGCTATGATGTAGCAATTGGTATCGAAACGCGTTCACGCTGCTATCAGATGCCTACCTTACAGGAGGCCAAGACGATCATAGACGATTTGAAGGACGCGCCCGTATATCTATGGTATGACATTGGACACGGCATGATCATGGACCGGATGGGATTGTACGATAATGCCAAGGAAGCCAATGAGATGATCGACTATATTCTTGGTGTCCACATCCATGAAACGATAGGGTTATGCGATCATTGGTGCCCTTATATTCATAGTGGTGATCTGGAGTTCTTTGATCGCTTCATTCATATTATCCGGCAGGCGCCGATCAAGGTGTATGAATTGAAAGCAGCATGCCAGCCGGAGGACATTGAACGCAGCCATGAGTTGCTGACAAGCAAGATAGCGAAACTTCAGACGCAAGGATGATCAACGATTATGCATATCACAGGGGGTGAGGGAATGTATAGTAAAATCGTAGCGGTCAATGATGCCTGGGTGAAACCGGGCATGGACCATCAGGTGCTGGATGTCGACAGCCGTTATTACGGTGGGGTGACGGATGATGAGAACGGGATTGCCTGGCCTAATCATTCGGTTGGCACTCCTGCGGCAATGGCGGTCTGGGCGGCCGCGCTCGTCAATCCGGATTCCGCTTATTACCGGAATGAGGGTGTGCTGATCCGGCTGGAGCTGGCGGCGCAGTACATGCTGCGCGTACAGCATGAGGACGGCTCTATTTCGCCGGGCTGGACCAATTTTCACTCGCCGCCGGATACAGCGTTCGTGGTAGTGGGCTACGCTCAGGTCTACCAGTTGCTGATCGGTGACGACTGGCTGGAGCTGCGCCGGGTGACTGACGCGATCCGCCTGTTTCTGGAGCGGACGATCCCGGTCATGCTGACCGGAGGTTGCCATACGCCGAATCACCGCTGGGTACTGTGCGCTGCTCTGGGCTTCCTGCACGAGCTGTTTGATCTGCCCGAAGCGCTCGCCCGGGCCGGTATGTGGCTGGCAGAAGGGCTGGACGAAACGCCGGATGGCGAATGGACGGAGCGCAGCAACGGAATTTATAATGCCGTCAGCGATATTATGCTGATTCATGCCGCCCGTTTATTGAAGCTGCCGGAGCTGCTTGAGCCGGTACGGCGCAATTTGCACATGATGGTGTACCTTGTCCATCCCGATGGGGAAGTGGTCACAGAATATTCGGGAAGACAGGACTTCGGCGTGATGATGAATTTATCCTCCTATCTTCTCCCGTATGCCATGCTGGCTACCAAGGATGAGGATGCTATATTCGAAGCGATGGCTGTCGCCGCCATTCAGGTAACGGATCATCCGGGCGGTGCTCCGATTAATGCGGCTGTACGCTTCTTGCTGGAGCCGCGCTTGCAAACCCGCAAAATATCGCCTGCTGCATTACCTGTCACCTATAACAAGTTGCTGAACGGAGGTTTTCCGAGGGCTGACTATCTGAGCCGGATGGATGAGGCAGGGCATCATCAGCACATTTATCACAGCAGGCTGCATACGGATTTTGGCGCTCCGGTTGCTCGATATCGGCAGAAGGATACCAGCGCGACACTCATGACTGAGGCTTCATCGTTCCTGTCGTTGCGGCATGGAAATGCACGTCTACTGGCGGTTCAGGCAGCTTCGTATTTCTCGCCAGGCTTCGTGCCTATGCAGGAGCTGACTGCGCATGAAACCGGATGGACGCTATCGGGTCAGCAGGCCAAGGGCTATTACGGGCCTGTTGCTGCCGCTGATCTGCCGCCTACCTCGCAGGAGGAAATCAGTCCGTGGTATTTGCTGCCGCATCACAAACGTCCACTAACCCATGAACAGAAGCATGAAATCCGGGTGGATGTGGATCGTCAGGAGGATGTGTGGACGCTTCGTTTTCGTTCGGAAGGTCCGGTGGATTGCATGACACAGATTTTATTTGTTTTTGGACGTGAAGGAAAATTCACTTGCGGGGAATATAGGCTGGTTAATGAAGCGGTGCAATGCTGGACTGGCGGTATGGCGCGCTATGAATCAGGAAATGCATGGTTTGAGCTGACAGGAACAGCGATGGAGCATACGGCTACCTCGGTTCGGGGGGCTGCATACCCAGTGGATTGTCACACATTGCTGGTCAATTGGATGGCTCCGTTTGATCAGACGATCACGATCCGCATGTCGCCTTTGCCTGTGAGTGAAGTTTGAGGTACGATGAGCACTTGTTTCCGAGGATGAGATCAGTCTCGTAAAACAGGTGCTTTTTCGCGTCTTGAGGCATGCTGAATGGAGCGCTTCCATTGAGCTTGAAGCGATTGTGGTGTACACTGTCCAGAACAGGTGTAAATTGGAACGTCAAAAGGCTGGACGGCTGCAAAGGAGGACAAGATACACATGTATGCCCGTTTAAGATCGTTAAATTATCCTGTAAAAGGGTATGTTTTTATCGTATTAGCTGTATGCTCAGTGATCAGCACTCTATGGATCATTAACGTGCAGCTGCCCTCGGGGGGACGCCCTTATCGTTTTATATGGTGGAATATGATGCTGGCCTGGATTCCGATGCTTTTAACGCTGCTGCTTGATGTGATTTATAGTTCCTGGCGGCGGGGAACGAGAACATTTTTGCTGTGGATAACAGGAGCGGTATGGCTCTTTTTTTATCCCAACACACCGTATTTAATCACAGATTTGCTGCATGTATTCGCCCGATATCCATTTCTTGGGGGGCAGCGCTTCTGGGGAGAGCCGTATTTCTGGAATCATGTACTGGGGATGCTGTTGGTCGCTGTCCTTGGGCTGACGATGGGATTTGTATCGCTCGAATCTGTACGACAGTTGGTACAGCGTGCACGCGGCGGGTTTGTAAGCTGGCTGTTTGTGCTGGCGGTGCTGCTGCTCAGCAGCTTGGGCATTTATATTGGCCGTTTCTTTCGGGGGAACACGTGGGATATTATTTCTGCGCCTTCCCAACTGTATGCGCAAGTGTCCTCCATATGGGCAGATACCCTACAGCGTACTCATTTTGTAGAGTTTAGCGGGATGGTATTTGCTATTTTGTTCATTAGCTATGTATCCACGATGTGCGTGGTTTGGATCGGATACAGCCGTCGGGATGAATGGCGTAACTAATGATTTAAATGCGACTGAGTGGCTGAATAACCGAGTAGCTTCATAAGCTTGAATAGAGAGGAGGAATAGAAACCATGAATGGACAAAACCGATCAGATATTCGCGCAGGGCTTCAGGTGGATATTGTGCTTAAAAAAGATCAGCCTACCGGAAAGCTGACACGAGGAACAGTGAAGGATATTTTGACCAATTCTCCGCGTCATCCGCATGGAATTAAAGTACGTTTGTCAGACGGACAGGTTGGGCGTGTCAAGCATATCGTAACGAATGAAGGATAGAGCTGAGGGTTGAGGAGGAATGACGCATGAATCAGGCAACGGCAAGGTCGAAACATGATCGCTACCCGCTTGTTTTGCTTGTATTACTGGTGCTTGCTCTCATCTGGTCCTTTATCCATCCGGCGGATCATTTTACTTGGGTACTGGAAGTTCTTCCGGCGATTTTGGGAGCTGGACTGCTGGTGGCTGTTTACCGCCAATTCCGGTTCACGAATCTGGTGTATACTCTGATATGGCTGCATGCGCTGATTTTGATTGTCGGCGGGCATTATACCTATGCGGAAGTGCCCCTGTTTAACTGGATACGGGATACATTCGGGCTGGAGCGTAATTATTACGACCGACTTGGGCACTTTGCGCAAGGTTTTGTGCCTGCGCTTATTGTCAGAGAAGTGCTGCTGCGTAAAACGACCTTGGGAAGCGGAGGCTGGCTGACCTTTCTCACGGTTAGTGTGTGCCTTGCGATTAGTGCTGCGTATGAGCTGATTGAGTTTGCCGTAGCCAAGGCGACTGGAACGGCCGCAGAAGCCTTTTTGGGAACCCAAGGGGATATATGGGATACCCAATGGGATATGCTTCTCGCTTTGATCGGCGCTCTGACAGCCGTGATTCTGTTGAGCGGAGTACATAACAAGTTGCTGAAACAGCTAAGATATTAACGTGTTCCTTTCTTTAGGAGAACATAGCTGGACGGTATAAAGTTATAATGATAGTGGAGGGTGGTTATAGAATGCATGCTAAAGCATTTTTTAACCACCCTTTGATGTATCCTGAAATCCGCAGTTTCCAGGGCTATATATGCGTCATAGGGCGACTGTCGAGATGCAGGGTTGCGGCATCCATGTAGCTGTCCAGCAGTCGTTCGAAAATGCGATCCCATGTCTGTTCCACGCTGTAGGCTCTACCCGCCATGGACATAGAATCGCGAAGCGGGCCGTCTTTGTACAACAGGTGCACAGCTTCGGCAAAGGCAGCGGTATCTCCGGCAGGACACAACAAGCCCGTTTTCCCATGAATGAGATTATCTTTTACCCCGCCTTCATCGGCACCGACCACGGGTGTTCCGCTAGCCATAGCTTCCAGCACGACGTTGCCGAATGTTTCCGTAGTGGAGGGGAACAGGAATACATCCGCTGCGGCGTATAGCTCCGCTAATTCCTGCCCTTTCACAAAACCAAGCCAATGGACTGCATGCTCTGGCACCCCCATGTCTGCTGCTGTTTTGACCTTGTACAGTGGTCCGTCTCCCGCAATGACCAGCACAGATTCTGCCTGGACATCGTCCGGCAACTGGAGGTAAGCATCCAGTAAGGTGTCTATTCCCTTTTCCGGTGCAAGTCTGCCGACATATAAAATAACGAATGCGTCTGCACGAACGCCCCATTTTCTCCATACTGCGTGACGATCCACTTTAGGTTGGAAGCGATGGGTATCAATGCCCCTGCCCCAGATTTCGAGTTGACTCATTCCTTTATTGTGCAATAACTCCATGGTTGACCGAGAGGGTACATACACCCTTTCACAATGTCTGTGAAACCAGAGCATGTATTTCCACAAGGCAGGTTCAAGCCAGCGAAGCTTGTAATATTCGAGGTATTTATCAAAGTGGGTATGATATGAGGCGACGAGCGGAACATGGTGTTTGGCTGCGTAGCTTGTTCCGTACAGGCCAAGGTTAAATGGGGTAGCGACATGAATCAGGTGCGGGGAAAAGGCGGACAAACGGTCGTTGATCTGTTTGGCGTTGGGGATCGCAAGCCTGCATTCTCGATACAACAAAAAAGGAATGCTCCGAAGCCGTTCTATACCCGACCCGGAGGGCAGATGGTGGTCTGCCTCCGGTGCGAAGACGAGCGTAGATACCCCATGTTTCTCCAGATAGCCAATCCATCGTTCCAGTGTCAGGGCAGCGCCATTTACGTCAGGCGCATACGTGTCCGTAAATAATGCGACTCGAAGCATGCCTTCATTCCTCCTCCGCCATTCTCATTTATCCTATGACGATCCAGGGGAGTCCGCTTGGTGGCTCCGGCTTTTATTGTGCCATGATTTTGTTTACGGGCTTGCCGGGTTTTGTAAAAGCTGACCCGCGGACGGGCGGTTTTCTCGGAACATCCAATAGTAGACGAGGGAGGACAAAATATAAAATACACCTGTCATGCTGAACGTGATGGCATAGCCCCAGTAATTGCCGTAGGTCGTAACCAGATAGGCTTGTACAGGTCCCATGCCTGCGGTTCCTAGCATCCAGGTCGTCTGGAGAACCGAGTTGGCAATCCCCCGGTTCTTATCCGATACACGTTCCACCAGAATGGCGGTTTGCAGCGGATTGGCGGCATTCATCAACGCTTGCCTGAACAGAAAGCTGATGGAAGCAATCCAGAGGACATTCGTGAAGCCGGTAATCAGGAGAAACGGGAGCGAGAGCAATTGGAAGCCAACGACAGCCTTGACCAGTCCGATTCGGCTGCCAAGCGTAGGCCCGATCAGCATAGAGAGGATCGTCATCAGCTGACCAAGAGCAATCAGCAAACTCATCGCACTGAGCGATACGGAAAAGCGGTTCGTAAAATACAAATTGAGATAAGGGATGACCAGACCTGAGCCCAACCCGAGAAAAAACTGGGCAAGGACAAATTGTCCGATGACTCTGGTATCCGAGAAAGCAGCAGGAGCAGGTGGCACTGGTAAAGCGGGCGTGGATTCCGCCGTATTCGCTGATACCGGTTTAGGTGTCGATTTAGCAAGGGCCGCTTCTTCCTCAACATGAGTTGCTTTTGTCATGAACAATAATGGTATAAAAGCGGTCAATGTTGCCGTTCCTCCGAGGAACAGGGCAACCCGCAGACTGGAGAGCTGTGTGATCCCCCACGTTTGCAGCCCATCCGCAAGTACACCACCGCCAAAGCTCCCCATGACCTGTGCTGCGAGTACAAGAGCCGAGTAATAGCTGAATATTTTCAAGCGTTGGGCTTTGCTGATGCTTTCCGCTAAAAAGGGTACAGCCAGCACCTGAATAAAGGCGGCGAATACACCCGAAACGACGGCGAAAACCAGCATACTGCCACTGGTATCCGTAAAGGTACGGATGAGAAAGGCGACACCGCTGAATAACGCACCGATGACCAGCATGTGTTTGCGGCTCCTCCGATCCCCCAAAAAACCGACCGGAATAAACAGCAAGGCTGTAGCCAGTGCTTGCATGCTCACCACTCGGCCATTCATGTCATCCCCGAAGCCAAGCCCCTGGATATACAGGTTATACAGAACGGAAAACATTCCCGTACCCATCTGATACAGCAGATTGGCGATAAAAAACAATCGGATATTACGCGGCCACTTTCGAGGCTCGTCTAACATTTTGCTAATCCATGACACGATGCGATCCTCCTGTGACGTTAATGCAGATAAGTTGATGCTGTTGATATGTATTCTAGCAGGATCTGTGCATTTCATAAATATTCCTTGTCTCCGATTTTTTTGGGTAATAATAAAGCATAGACTTTGTCTTGAAATTTCATTATAGTAATTCGGTATGAATAAATTTGAAGGGTAAGCAGGAGGGATGGCTTTGGCTTTTGGAGCACGGGTGTTAAAAACGGGAATCGCAGTGACGCTCGCCCTTTTTTTGAGCACGCTCTTGAATACCCATTCGCCTGTGGGGGCAGCGATAGCCGCTATTTTTGCCATGCAACCGTCGATATACAGGTCGTGGCGTTATTTTCTGGATCAACTCCAAACAAGCACACTGGGTGCAATCATGGCGTTGCTGGGCGGAATGGTATTTTCAAATGAACCGATTGCGGTCGGATTGGTATGTGTGCTGGTACTTATGATATGTCTGAAATTAAATATGGCTGATACGGTAGGACTAACACTGGTAACCGTTGTTTCTGTCATGGAAGCCTCGGATGACTGGAAATTTGCGGTGACCCGTTTTGTGCTTACTTTAATCGGGATTGTTTCTGCTTTTGTTATTAATATTACGGTGTTTCCTCCGAAACCGAAAAGACAGTTTATCAATCAGATTCAAAGTGTATTTAACACTATGTCCTTGCTGCTGCGCACCGCCATTTCCGATGAGATTAAGGAGTCTGTCTTTAAAGAGGAAAAAGGCAATCTGGAGGGAGCCATAAAATCGCTATCGGATAAATATCATTTGTTCGAGGAAGAGCAGAAGAAGCTCAAGCGCTCCCGGTTCAGTCAGACGAGACAGATGGTGGTATACAAGCAAATGCTCGGAAGTTTGCACAAAGGGTATGAGGTACTGGACGCGGTGGAAAGGCACTACTTCCAGTCTGTGCGACCGAAGGGAACGGATGCGTTTTTTGATGGTCATCTGGAACTGCTAATTCGGTTCCATGAACATGCGCTGCTGAAGTTTGAAGATAAGCTGAAACCGAACGAGGACGAAAGCGAAATGTTCCAGCAGGCGAACGGTGAGTTTATGAAGCATGCGATTACCCGTTTTGACCACTGTCAGGAGGGGATGCTGAGACTCTCGATTGT
The DNA here is from genome assembly GCF_000943545.1 of Paenibacillus terrae. Lineage (GTDB taxonomy): Bacteria > Bacillota > Bacilli > Paenibacillales > Paenibacillaceae > Paenibacillus > Paenibacillus terrae_A. The sequence goes on along the minus strand of NZ_JTHP01000030.1, from coordinate 17,994 downwards.
GGCTGCTGCGATGTATGACTATGGTCATCAACTGGAGCGGTTGAGCAGACTGGCGGAACATATTCATCCTGTGGAAGAGAGCAAGTAGCGAATGTATGAAAAAGTAAAAAGCGGCCGTATTCATCTTATAGATGGACGACCGCTTTTTACTTATATAAAGGCATAAAAAAAAGCCCGCTGGTTGCGAACAGAGGTTAAACTTGCTACAATAGAGGATGCTATGTTTATGAAAAACCATGAGTATAAAGTCGTTAATCACACTTCTTATCACATTATAGCATGTTTCAAAGTTTAAGTCAATTTTCCCGGATCAGAGGGATGCCATGGGTATACCCAGGTCCATAATAGAGCATAGTTTAGCCCTGCGGTGGAGCAGGAGGAAACGGAACAGGAGTGATGCCAGTGGCTACTGAGCAGCAATGGAACGAGGAACAACGGAGAGTAGAGGACGTGACTGCTGTCATTAGCGGGCGAATTCGGAAGCTGGAGACGGAGGTTGGCTCTGTACGCGGAGATGTCGTAGATATGCGTAAAGACTTTTGGGATGAGGTAACGATCAATTTCAGTGAGGCGGATGATGTGGGCGAGACCTCCACCAGCTTGCGTCAGCAATCTGAAATTTTGTCGGAACGGGAGCGCAGGCACAAGCATTCTACAGAGGCGCTGGGTCGTTTGAAAAAGCTGCTGGAATCACCGTATTTTGCACGTATTGATTTTGCTGAGGAAGGACAGCCCGCAGAGCGTGTTTATCTGGGGATCGCCTCCCTGCTGGATAATCAGGACGAGGAATTTCTGGTCTATGACTGGCGTGCGCCGATTTCCAATCTCTATTACGATAATATGCCGGGTCCCGCTTCCTATAAGACTCCGGCAGGGGAAATGGAAGGAGAACTGACCCTCAAGCGCCAATTCTCGATCCGAGATGGACAGATTCGTTTTATGTTCGATACAGGGGTAACGATTGGAGACGAGCTGCTACAGGCGGTGCTGAGTCGCAGCTCGGATGCTCAGATGAAAAGTATCGTGGCAACCATCCAAAAGGAGCAGAATCGCATCATTCGTGATGATCGAAGCCGGATGCTTATCGTACAGGGGGCGGCAGGAAGCGGCAAAACATCTGCTGCGCTCCAGAGAGTAGCCTATTTGCTGTATAAGTACCGTGACCGCTTGCGCGCGGATCAGGTAGTGCTATTTTCGCCCAATCCGATGTTTAACAGCTATGTTTCAACGGTATTACCTGAATTGGGTGAGGAAAACATGCTCCAGGCGACGCTTCAGGAGTATTTGGAGCGTCGGCTGGGCCGGGAGTTTCAACTGGAAGACCCTTTTGAGCAGCTGGAATATGTACTTTCGGCATCGACACAGCCGGGGTATGAGGCCAGAATGGAAGGTATTCGCTTTAAGTCTTCCAAGACGTTTTTGCAAGCCATTACCGGATACAAGGCGTATTTGGAGCAGGAGGGTATGCGTTTTAAACCGATCCGGTTTCAAGGGCGCGAGGTGGTTCCATTGGAGGAAATGGTGCATAAGTTTTATGGGTTTGATTCTTCGGTTCGGCTGGCGAATCGGCTGGAGCTGCTTCGGGATTGGATGCTCAAAGAGCTGGCCCGTTTCGGTAAAGAGGAATGCTCCGCTCCATGGGTGGATCAGCAGATGGACCTGATGGAGCCGGAGGATTACCAGCGTGCTTATAATCGCATGCGGCGTAAATCCAAGAATAAAGGCCATACCTTTGACGATTTTACACGTGAACGGGAAATATTGGCGCGAATGGTGGTCAGTGAACGCTTGAAGCCTTTGCGTAAATGGATCAAAGCGCTTCGCTTTGTGGACACGACCCGCTTATATGGCGAGTTGTTCCTGAATGAGACGCTACTGAGCCAGCTGGCCAATCACGCCGAGCTGCCCGATAACTGGAGTGAAATCAGCCGTCAAACGCTGGATCGGATGCAGGCCGGGGAACTGGCATATGAGGACGTGACACCATTTTTATATCTGCGTGAGCTGATGTTGGGCTTCCGTTCCAATAGCCATATCCGTCATGTGTTTATTGATGAAGCACAGGACTATTCACCCTTCCAATTGGCTTTTTTCAAACGTTTGTTTCCACAGGCTAAAATGACGGCGCTGGGCGATTTTAATCAGGCGATTTATGCGCATGCTTCGGTGCTTCAGGATGCGGAACCTCTTTATGAGCTGTATGGAGCGGAACAGACCGAGATGATCTCCCTGACACGCAGCTACCGCTCGACTCAGGAAATTGTGGAGTTTACCCGGGGAATGGTGGCCGGAGGCGAGCATATTGTACCGTTTAACCGCAAGGGTGAGAAGCCACGTGTTACGGAGGTACGTTCGCGTGAAACGCTGCATCGTCTGATCGTCGGAAACATCACGGAATTGCTGGCAGAAGGCTATGAATCCGTGGCAGTGATCTGCAAAAATGCCGGAGAAAGTGCGGCAGCTTATGAAGCGCTCGAAGGAGAGTTGCCCGTGAAGCCAAGGCTGATCAAGAAGACAACCCCGGCTTTTGAAAAGGGAGTCCATATCATTCCGGCTTACCTGGCAAAAGGCGTGGAATTTGATGCGGTCCTGATCTATGACGGTTCAGCGGAGCAATATCAGCGTGAAAGTGAGCGCAAGCTGTTCTACACTGCCTGTACACGGGCTATGCATTTGCTACACATCTATACGATAGGCGAAATTACACCGTTCGTGAGTTCGCAGGTATCGGATACGTATACCCGTAAAGTGGAAGAAAGTGATCCTGTTCTGTAAGACTGGCATAATTGTACGTATTCCAGTAACATAAGCAAATAAGAAAAACAGGTAAGAAGCATAAACGGAGGTTACAAAACGTAATGGACATGAAGAGTGTATTTCAACGCCCGCCGCTGGCGGACTGTGTACCCGAATTGGTAGCTACAGCCAGAGGGGAGCGCAAGGCATCGCTGGTTATCCGCGGAGGAACGCTGGTCAATGTGGTATCGGGCGAATTATTACCGGGAATGTCTATTGCTGTGCAGGGCTCCCGTATCGCATACGTCGGTCGGGACGTTAGCCATACCATTGGAGGAGACACCGTGATCATTGAAGCGGAAGGCCGCTATATGGCGCCGGGATTACTGGATGGACATTGTCACATCGAAAGCACGCAGCTTACGGTAACCGAGTTTGCAAAAGCTGTGCTGCCGCTGGGCGTGACGGGCGGATTTTTTGACCCGCATGAAATTTCCAATGTGCTCGGTCTGAAAGGGCTTCGCCTGATGCTTGATGAAGCACGTACGACACCGCTGGCTGCTTACATGCAGGTGGCTTCTTGTGTTCCGTCCACAGGGCCGGAACTGGAAACGACAGGGGCCTCCTTCGGCCCGGCGGAAGTCGAGGAAGCCTTAAGCTGGGGCCCGGATATGATCGGGCTGGGTGAAGTCATGAATTTCCCGGGCGTCGTCTATGGTGACGATGTGATGATCGGGGAAATTCAGGCCACGCTGCGCGCGGGCAAGGTGGCGGATGGCCATTTTACGTGGGCCTCCGACGACTGGCGGCTGCCGGTATATGCAGCCGCAGGGATTACGGGCGACCACGAATGTGTCACGCCCGAGGATGTAGCTGAGCGTATCCGGCTCGGCATGTATGCCAAAATGCGGCAAGGCTCCGCATGGCATGATGTGGCCGAGACCATCCGCGCCAGCACGGAAATGGGCCTCGACACCCGGCGCATGATGCTGGTGACGGATGACCGCAGCGCGGAATCCTTGCTCCATGAGGGTCAGATGGACTTCGTCGTGCGTCATGCCATTGCGCAGGGCGTCAAGCCCGTGACCGCGTTTCAGATGGCTACGCTGAATACGGCAGAGCGCTTCGGCGTAGCGCGGGATATCGGCTCGATCATTCCGGGCGCGATTGCCGATATTATTTTGCTTGATGGCCGTCTGGCCGAAGTGAACGTGACCGCTACGATTGCGGCGGGTCAACTGGTGGCCGAGCACGGCCAAATGGTCGCCGATTGGGAGGGCTTCGCTTATCCTGCGGAAGTGATGGACACGGTCCGTCTGGGACGCGACCTGAGTGCTGCGGATTTCCGCATTGCGACTCCAGTACAGGAGGGGAACGTACCTGTACGGGTCATTCGTGTCACGGAAAATCATGTGGACACGAAGGAAGTGCGGATGACCGTTCCGGTCCGCAATGGTGAGGTCACGGCAAATCCCGCGCAGGATCTGTGCAAAATAGCCGTCTTCGAGCGGCATCATGCCAGTGGCAGCCATGCCGTGGCACTCGTGACGGGCGTCGGTTTCACCGAGCCTGCCGCCATTGCCATGACTGTGGCGCATGACAGCCACAACCTGCTCGTCATTGGCAATGATGACGAGTTGATGACCCAGGCGGCGAAGCAGGCCGTGGCTATGCGCGGCGGTGTAGTGGTCGTGTCCGCCTCGGGCGAAACGCGCTTCCCGCTGCCTATCGCCGGGCTGATGTCTCCTGCGCCGTTTGCAGAGGTGGCTGCGCAGTCCGAGAGCATCAGCCGGGCACTTCAGCAATCCGGCTGTGTGCTGAACAACGCACTGATGACACTGTCGCTGCTGGCGCTGGTCGTCATCCCCGAAATCCGCCTGTCGGATCAGGGGCTTGTTGTGATCGGAGCAGACGGTATCCGCAAGGTTTCGATCTTCGTCGAAGAGGATATTGCAGAAGCCTGACAGGCTACTTTGCCCATACGCGTGTATTTATGATATGTGCGCTTTTTTGAAAGGGGGTTGTCCCATAAGGTCTGTAAAGACTGGAGGGATAGCTCCTGTTTTCTGTATTTAAAAATCAAAAAGGTTTCCTTCTATTTAAGAATTCCGGGGAGCAATGAGCATATGTATCAGTATTATCTTTCATTAGAGCAGATGGTTTATCAGGCCTCGATTGTAGAGCAGGATTGGAACAGATTTGTAGAACGAACCCGTGTAAAACATGTACAGCAGGGAACGTATCTGATCGAAACGGGTGAACCCGTGAATCATGCCTATTTTTGCTCAGAGGGATTATTCCGTTTATTTTACACTTTGGCAGATGGCAGGGAGTATAATGTTGGCTTTTCGCCAGAAGATGATTATGTAACCTCTTACGGGGCTATGGTCCAAGGGCAACCGTCGACCTTTACCATTGAGGCTATGGAGGATTCGGTTGTCATTGAAATCCCCTATGACGTACTGAAGGAGCTTATGGATACAAGCCATATGTGGGAAAGATTCGTGCGCAAGAGTGTAGAGAGACTATACATTCGAAAAGAGGAACGGGAACGCGAACTCTTGTATCTTTCCGCCAAGGAACGTTACCAAGCCTTTCTTCTCAAATACCCCGGATTGGACAAACGAATTGCCCAATATCATATCGCTTCGTACATCGGTGTATCCCCCGTTTCGCTTAGCCGATTGCTCCGCAGCGATCCGCATTAACATAGGTTAATGCAGCTTGCGGGACAAGCAGAGTACAATCATATTAGTCCATTCGAGCTTCATAAAAAAGGAGATAGGCATATGCGATATATGATGATTGTTTTGTTGGAATTTTATCCTTCCTGGCTGGCTTTGCCTCGGGAAGAGCGTCGAAAATATGCGGCATCCTTGCAGGAGAGCATTCAAAAATATAGCGAGCATGTTCAAGTTCGTTTTTTTGATGCAGAGGCGCTTCCTGGCAAGGATTACACCGATTTCGTCGTATGCGAAACGGAGGATATGAAACAGTATCACTATATGTGGGAAGAAATTCGCGACTCGGAGCCGTACACCAAGGGATATATGAAGATTAAAAATGTGGTCATGGGGATGGAAAATGCCTTTCAGTCATACGAGTCAGAAATACTACAGATGAAAAAGTGAAATTATAAGCTGAACCCGATAAATTAACTCGGAAAACGGAGTAGACGGAATGGTGCTGTACAAGCGATAGCGGTTGCCTTTGCCCCCGGATTTCTACCCTTGGGGTCCATTCAGGAAATCTGGGGACAACAGCGATGGGAAGAGCACCATCCGTCTGCGCAGTGGAGTAACATGTAATTTTTGGTTTCAACTTATATCTGTGACAAAGGGCGTTGCTCCAAGCATCTGCTCGGCTTCGTGCTGCTTGCGATATTGTGAAGGAGGCATGCCGTTCCATTTTTTAAAGGTTGCGATAAAATAGCTCAGATTATCAAAGCCAACCTCCAGCGCAATATCGACCACCTTGCGGTCACTTTGCTCCAGCAGTCTGCAAGCCTTCTGAACCCGGTGGTAATTGATGTATTCGACCGGGCTTTTTTGCACCATCTGCTTGAAGAAACGGCAAAAGTGTCCCTCGCTCATACGAATCTCATCCGCGATTTCCCGCAAACGAATGGGCTCATGAGCATGACTGTTGATGTACGCCAGCGCTTTTTTGATCCGTTCGACTTTGCTGCGCTGACCTGCCATAATCACGTCCTCTCCGTTAGCCGGGGTCATATGGGGATACATGCTGGCGATGATGCCATAGAGCTGTGCCTTGGTCGCCAGCTCACGGGCAGGCGCATTCTGCTCATGGCTGGTGATGATGCGGCGCAGCGCGGTCAGTACCTCCTGTTCCCAAGGCAGGACCCCGCGAATGTGAGGGGGAACGATGAGCTTTTTGCTGATAAAAGGGTCGATAAACTGCTCCTGTACCGTATCCTGTGTCCGGCTGTGCAGCAGATCGGGATGAAACACCACAGCAGAAAATACGCAGCTTGGCGCTTTTTTTAAATATCCGGCGTGTAGCTCTCCGCTGTTGACAAAAAGAGCCTCACCTTCGCTGACCTCGGTGTATTCCATATCCGTCTGAAAGACGGCGCTACCCTGCTCCACGACGATAAACTCCATTTCCTCATGCCAATGAGACTCCAGCACGCTGTTTCCGTTCAACTGCTCTACGCTCGGATACACGCTGACCGGATACATGGGATTACCATGAATACGGTTTTCCCGCAGCATTTCCCGATTCATTTCATCCACTCCCTTCCTGATTTTTGTTTTGTATAGAAAATATCAAAATATTGATACAATACGTCAAAATAAAAGAAGTAAACCCTTACATAAATCAATATTATTATAGTAAGGATTTCGAAAAAATCCAACAAGCGATTTTATTTGGGTTCAACAATATATAGATCGAAACGGAGGAAATAAACAGATGAAATTTACAGATGGCTATTGGATGGTCCGCAAAGGCTATGAGATCCAAAATCCTGCGGAAATCCGTGATATTGTGACGGACGATGCTTCCATGACGGTATACGCGTCGACCCACCGGATCGAGCATAAAGGAGACACCCTGAACGGGGCGTTGCTGAAAGCGACCTATAGCTCGCCGATGCCGAATGTCATTCGGGTACGCTTTAACCACCACAAGGGGCGGGTGCATCATGGACCGGATTTTGAAATTCATACCTTGCCAACAGAGGTGGATATTACGGCAGGTGAGGACGCAGCGGTGCTGAAAAGCGGTAATCTGAGTGTGCGTGTCGGTCGTGGAAAGAGCTGGGACGTAGGTTTTTATGTGGAGGATCGTAAAATCACGGGTAGCGGACATCGTGGGCCTGGATACATTACAGACCCACAGGATCAGCCTTTTTTCCGGGAGCAGCTGGAGTTGGGAATCGGGGAGTACGTATACGGCCTCGGGGAACGCTTCTCTCCATTTGTGAAAAATGGGCAGGTGGTCGATATCTGGAATGAGGACGGCGGCACGAGCAGTGAGCAGGCGTACAAAAACATTCCATTTTACCTGTCTAATAAAGGGTATGGTGTGTTTGTCAATCATCCGGAAAAGGTATCGTATGAAATTGCATCGGAAAATGTCTCGAAGGTGCAGTTTAGCGTCTCTGGCGAATCGTTAGAGTATTTTATTATTGGCGGAGCCAACCCTAAAGAGGTGCTGGACAATTACACCAAGCTGACGGGCAAGCCCGCGTTACCACCTGCCTGGACCTTTGGTTTGTGGCTGACGACCTCGTTCACGACCGATTATGATGAAGCGACGGTGAATCATTTTGTGGACGGGATGGCTGAGCGTGATTTGCCGCTCTCTGTATTCCATTTTGACTGCTTCTGGATGAAGGAATACCAATGGTGCGATTTCCAATGGGATCAAGATATGTTCCCGGACCCGGAAGGTATGCTACAGCGATTGAAAGCGAAGGGACTCAAAATTTGCGCTTGGATTAACCCGTATATTGCGGAAAAATCCATTTTATTCGATGAAGGCATGGAGAACGGGTATCTGGTCAAAACCCCCGATGGCGGCGTGTGGCAATGGGACATGTGGCAAGCAGGTATGGGGCTGGTTGACTTTACGAATCCGGCTGCGGTAGCCTGGTATCAGGAAAAGCTGAAGGTGCTGGTGGATCAGGGTGTGGATTGCTTTAAAACGGATTTTGGCGAGCGGATTCCTACGAATGTGGTGTATCATGACGGCTCTGATCCGGTGAAAATGCACAATTATTACACGCATTTGTACAACAAGGCTGTATTTGACGTGCTGGAGGAAAAGCTGGGTAAAAATGAAGCGGCGTTGTTCGCACGTTCCGCTACGGCCGGGGGACAGCAGTTCCCGGTTCACTGGGGCGGTGACTGCTCGTCGACATATGAGTCGATGGCGGAATCGCTGCGGGGCGGCTTATCGCTTGGCTTGAGCGGCTTTGGCTTTTGGAGCCATGATATTAGCGGCTTTGAATTAACGGCTGCGCCGGACGTGTATAAACGGTGGGTACAATTTGGACTTTTGTCTTCCCATAGTCGTCTGCACGGAAATGAATCGTACCGCGTGCCTTGGCTGTTTGATGAAGAATCGGTGGATGTGGTACGTAGCTTTACGAAGCTCAAATGTTCATTAATGCCGTATCTGTATCCATCTGCTGTGGAATCCTCGGTGAAGGGTCTGCCGATGATGCGGGCTATGGTGCTGGAATTCCCGCAGGACCCGACCTGTGCAACGCTGGATCTGCAATACATGCTGGGCGATTCCATTTTGGTGGCCCCGATCTTTAATAAGGAAGGCAACGTACAGTATTACGTACCGGAGGGCCAGTGGACGAATCTGTTGACGAATGAAACCGTGTCGGGTGGTCGCTGGGTTAACGAGCATCACGATTTTACAACCCTGCCCGTGCTGGTGAAGCCGAACACGCTGCTGGCGATCGGTCATGAGGATAGCCGTCCGGATTATGATTATGCAGAACAAGTGGCTTTTCACTTGTTCGAGCTGGGTGAAGGGCAGCAGGCTCGGACGGTTATCGTGAACACTTCTGGTGAAGAAGAGCTAACCGTCACTGCCAGTCGCAAGGATGCTGTGATTACGGTGAAGGCTGAGGGTACGGTTAGACCATGGTCACTGGTACTGCGGGGCATTCACGAAGCTAATCAGGTCGAGGGTGGCAGCAGTCAAGCGGGAGAGCAGGGAGTGATCATTACACCAGCCTCAAGCGGACAGCAGGAGCTTACCATTCACTTGGGATAGGTCATGTACACTCTCGCTCACAAGTAAAATTCGCCATTCCTTAGTGTAGCGATGTATTGCAAAAAGGGACTTGCCTGATCAAACGGGCAGGCCCTTTTTTGCTTTGGAGTCGTAATGGCAATTTTCAACTTAGGTTTCGATTTTTGTTTACCCTTGCTGAACAAGCATCGGTACGATGTACTGCCTGAATATATCCACAGGAGTCCGTTTCTTTTTGAACTTGTCAGCAGTAACAACAACCACCATGTCATAAGACGGGATGACAACAATGTATTGACCACCAAAGCCGAGCGCGTAATAATAATCCGTTTCAGCGCTTTTCTCCGTTTCGTCTGAAAAGGAAGAAGCCCACCAGTGCCAGCCGTAAAAGGCTTTTTGGGGTTTGACCGTCGGAAGGAGCGCACGAGTGGACTGTCGGACTGTTTCTGCCTGGATAAACTGACGGCCTTCCCGGCTTCCTTCATGCAGGTAAAGCAGGCCAAATTGGAGCATGCCCATGGGTTTGAGATGCAGCCCAAAGCCACCAGTATGAGTGCCTTGAGGATCGGTTTCCCAGTGGTAGCTTTCGATACCCAGCGGTTGGAATAACTGCTGCTCAGCAAATTCAGCTACCGCTTGTCCAGAAGCATGACGCAAAATGGTAGCCAAAAGCTGAGAACAGCCGGAGTTGTACTCCATTCGCGTACCTGGTACATCAGCCAGCGGCTGCGACAGCACAAATTGCACCCAGTCTGATGTTTTGCTCATCGTCGGAAATGAATTTTGACCGCCAAATTCAGTCCAGCTAAAGCCCGCGGACATCGTTAACAGATGTTCAATCGTAATATCACGCTTTCGTATATCGCTGTCCTCGGCAATCTGGGGAAAAAATTCGAGGATAGGCGTACCCGGCTGTGGTACGATTTGCTGATCCATGGCGATGCTGACTAATGCGGCAAGCACGCTTTTGGTGCAGGAATTTATTTTATAGAGTTCATTCGCAAATTGAGGTTCACGGTAGTATTCCAGCGCCATGCTCCCATGCTGGAAGATCAGGCAGCTACGGATTTCCAGCTCGGTTAGTCCGCAAAAAAGCGGTGTAAGTTCCAGACTACTCAAGTAAGTCCCTCCTTGACATTTATAGTACATGAGCATTTTTCATAGAATGATGCAAAATGCTGACATAAATAAATAGTATATCATTTTTAAAGATCACAAATCCGACTAATCTCATGATCATCAATAAGAGATGAATATAAGGATGGCGTTACTTTTTTTGTTTTTTATTTCAGAAAAGAACATATTAATTCACCATATTGTCACAATTACATTGGAAAAACTATACACTTTTCTTGTTTCGTTCAAAACTTCACCGAATTAAACGATATATAGTAAGTTGACATTATATTCAGACATAACTGGGGGACCGATTCATGAATTTAACGATTAAGGCTAAAATGATTCTTAGTGCGCTGCTTATTCCGGGTGTAATTGCAGCTATGCTGCTGACAAACTACATTCTGAGCGTACAAAATGAGAATAAATACAAGGATATTGTGAATCGTGAAGAGACCATTGTATATAATTCAAAGTCTCTTCAGTTTTTATTAAACGGGATATCTAATGACGAGCGAGGATACTTGCTAACTCGGGATGAACAATATGGAAAAGGGATTGAAAGCAAGCAGAGCGAAATTGTGAAGCTGCTTCAGCAAACGGAAGCTTTGCTCGATCTGAATGCAGGAGATACGAAGAGAACGATGGATGATTTGAAAATGGGAATCAATTCCTATTTCAACCGCGTCCATGGATTATTGAATACAGCGGGTTACCGGAGTACGATCGATACGTTTCCCCCGTTTTCTGATTTACTCGATATATATGAAAATGAACGGGTTTTACGGAAACAGCTTGATGTGAAAATGATGGCGTTCGTTAAATCTCAGGAGGACATGGTAGCGGCGAAAGTACAAGAAGCCCACCAAACCATGACCAACACGATCTGGATTACGAGCATTCTGGGCTGTCTTATTATCATTTACAGTATTGCACAATCGATCATTTTGATTCGCTCCATCCGGCCGTTGTACCACATGAATGAACAGTTGCTGGAGATGTCAGCGGGCGGCGGAGATTTGCGTAGTCAACTCGATATTACGACCAAGGACGAGATTGGCATGATTGCCAGCTCGTACAACAAGCTGATCGCGGGCTTTCGCAATATTATTGTGGATGCTCAGGATACAGCCCGTACGATATCTGTGACCGCCGAGCGGGTAAGCCTGAGCACTGAAGAAATGAATCAGGCCAATCGTCATACTTCCGGTGTGATGGAAGAGCTAGCGACTGGCATGGAGTATCAGGTCGATGACATCACACAGACCACAGATGCAGTAAAAGAGCTTGCTCATGGGCTGGAGCATATTGCGGTGACGAGCCAGCAGGTGTACAAGCTGTCGGATACGGCTGCCAAGGACGCAGAAGCAGGAGAGCAATCCATCGGTCAGGCGATGAGGCAGATGGAAAAGGTAAGCGAAAGTGTAGATAGCTCTGCTCGTGCTGTACGTCTGCTTAGTGAACAGGCTGAACAGATCGGAATGATCGGTTCTGTCATTACCGGCATTGCCAAGCAGACAGGGATGCTGGCGCTTAACGCGTCGATTGAAGCCGCCAGAGCAGGAGAACAGGGCAAAGGATTTGCTGTCGTAGCATCTGAGGTAAGAAGACTGTCTGAACAGGTATCCGTTTCAGCAGCGGAAATTACACAATTTGTGCATCATATTCAGGACCATGTGGGTAATGTCGCATCAACCATGCAAGCTGGAACAGTTGAAGTGCAGTCAGGTGTGAAGATCATGGAATCGGCCGAAACGGCATTTCGTCAGATTGGCAGCTCCATTCAGCAGGTCAGCGAACAGATTCACAGTGTGAATCGGTCTGTGGAACAGATGTCCACCGGATCGGGGCAAATGGTGGGAGCCGTGGAGCGTATCCGCGAAGTAGCGGAACAGTCCGCAGGCGGAACCCAGAGCGTCAGCGCAGCGGCTGAGGAGCAGCTGGCTTCCATGGAGGAAATCGCGTCATCCATTCATACGCTGGCAGAAATGTCGAAATTGCTGAATGCAAGGGTTGGAGGATTTAAGGTGTAGCTGTATAAATCCACACTAATGTAAACACAATAACACTTGTTGAACCATTTTGGACAGCTGTGTTATTACTTTTGCAAAGGTGGTAACGGGATGCAACAAAATAAAGGGAATCTGCTTGCATTAGGTTCCATCCCGCTGATGATGACGCTGGGCAATTCCATGCTGATTCCTGTTTTGCCGGAAATCGGACGTAAGCTACATGTCAGCTCCTTTCGCATTAGCATGTTAATTACGGTATATGCGGTAGTTGCCATTTTGCTGATTCCAATCGCGGGATATCTCTCCGACCGATTTGGTCGCAAGGCGGTGATTGTGCCCTGCTTGATCCTGACGGTGATTGGCGGGGGAATTTCTGCGGTGGGGGCATGGCTGCTTCATGATCAGGCAGCGTACTGGACCATTATTGGGGGTCGGTTGCTTCAGGGCGTCGGAGCGGCGGGAGCTTTTCCCATTGTCATTCCGCTCGTGGGGGATTTGTATGAGAATGAGGAAGAAGCCAGCAAAAACCTGGGTGTAGTCGAGACCTATAATACATTCGGTAAAGTGTTAAGCCCAATTCTGGGTGCGGCACTCGGCGCAGTCCTTTGGTTTTTGCCATTGGCAGTGATTCCGGGCCTCTGTCTGATTTCGCTCATTTTGGTGCTTTGGCTGATTCATGCGCCCAAGCGTAAGAACCAACCGATAATGTTTCGGGAGTTTCTGGGAAATGTGAAGCAGGTGCTTGACGAAAAAGGACGCTGGCTATATGCAATTTTCGCCGTGGGCGGCATTTGTATGTTTGTCATTTTTGGCGTCCTGTTCTACTTATCCGACATACTGGAAAGTCGTTACAACCTTCGCGGGGTCTGGAAAGGGTTCGTGCTGGCGATTCCGTTGGTTTCTCTCTGTCTGTGCTCTTATATCGGAGGAAAAATCATCGGCAAGCACAAAAAACGGATGAAATGGATCGGTTTTTCCGGTTTGGCAGTGTTGACGATCAGCTTTGGCATTCTCGGATTTTTTCAACATATTTATGCGGTGATCGGACTGTTTACATTGGGGGGAGCCGGAATTGGACTGGCACTGCCTTGTTTGGATGCCCTGATTACGAAAGGGATTGAAAAAGAGGAGCGCGGAACGATTACCAGCTTGTACAGTAGTATGCGCTTTGTCGGGGTGTCACTAGGTCCTCCGGTTGTATCCTTGCTGATCGGAAGCAGTGGACATAGTTTACTTTTTGGCGTGATGGCCGGAGTGGGCGGAATTGCGGCTCTGCTCATGCTGTTTGCGGTCAAACCGAAGCAAGATGAACCCTCAGACGAAAAATCCGGTGAACATATGAACGCCACTGGGGGGCTGACAGACGTATCCCGGAAAAAGCCGCTTTCTTCCAAGCTGAGACGCAAAACCCCGGCCAAATAAGAGCGATCTAAAACCAAAGAGCACCCGATTCCATGAAGCCATGGTGTTGGGTGCTCTTTTTGAAATATGCTTTACCCCTCGACAGGGACACGCGTTTTGGGCTTGCGACCTACAGCAAGCTGAATGATATAGATGAGCAGGAACAATACGATAAACAGCGAGGAAAGGCGATACATCCACGCATAATCGCTGGCTTTGGCGATAATACCAAGAATAAGCGCTCCGGCAGCGATTCCGAAATCAAGGGAGTTTAGAAACATACCGTTTGCCATGCCCCGTTGCTTGGGCGACACGACCTGAATCATCCACGTTTGCAAAGTCGGCTGCATGACGCCAAAACCGATGCCATAGCAAAGGGCAGACAGATACATGAAGGCATCACTGTGCGCATAGGAAAGCAGGATGAGACCGCCGAACAGGAACAGGGAACCGGGGATGAGCAGCGCTTTTGCTCCTTTTTTATCATAGATACGGCCTGAGAAGGGACGTACGATCAGAACGGACAGCGCATTAAACAGGAAAAAATAGGCCGGGTGCGACAAATTGGCTTCATCTCCGTAAAGCGCCATAAAGCCGATCAATCCGCCGTACGTAATAGACATGAGCATGTTCAGCAAGGCGGGAATCCAGAGCTTGCGGTTAAATGCCGGTTTTCGTCCTTCTTCCACAGGAACCATCGGCGGCTCAACATGTCCTTTCGGCAGGGTGCGAATCAGCCAGTAGGCCAACGGGAAAATGAGGACAATGACAGCTGAGGTCGTATATACAAGCAGATTAAAACTGCCATATTGCAGCATCGAAATACCGATGGTCGGTCCAATCGACATCGCCAGGCTGGTGGACAAGCTGAAATACCCCATTCCTTCACCGAGACGCTTGGCAGGAATGATATTTGAGGCCATGGTTGGAAAGGCGGTACTACTCAAACCGAAGCCGATGCCAAACAGCATACGCATGAGTAGCAACACCGTGATCGTCGGTGAAACGCTGTATCCGAGCGTACTCGCTAATCCGAACAGCAGACCGATGAAAATCAGGGTATTGCGATGCCCTTTTTCCAGCATACGGGCTGAAAAAAGCCTTGCCACAATCGCGCTCAATGCGAATAGCGTAGTGACGAGGCTGACCTGAACGGAGCTGGCGTGGAATGTATTTTTAACATACGCAGGAATGGAAGATACGATCATCTGTAATTCCAGAAATAAAAAAAGATTAGATACGGTTAAAACGATAAATTCCTTGGTCCAAAGTGGCTGCTTCCCTTGTTGCATGTTAGTCGTTCTCTCCTTGTTTTTCCGATTGAGTCAGGTTAGCGTGGACTTGTAAAAGAGTTTGACGGAACTGCTCCAGATCAGCAGGGGAAATTCCATTCACAAAATCGTGGTTGGCGCCGCGCTCGACCGGAAGAGTTTCCTCCACGAGCTGTCGACCGGCTTCAGTCAAATGAAGCAAATAGGCTCGACGGTCCTGTGGGCTATTCACACGCTGCACCCAACCCTTTTTGTCCAACAAATCAATAATTCGAGTCGTAGTTGGCTGGTCCTTGATCGCCTTAGATGCAATTTCCTTCTGATTCAGACCTTCTGCCTGGTAGATTTGATACAGAACCGACCATTGCTCAGGGGAAATATCATAAGGTTTAAGGCGATGCATAAGCTGCTGGCTCATCTTGCGATGGGTAATGCCGAGCAGCATGCCGATGGAGCAATCCGGGGGCAAGTTATTCATGAGTACTCCTTTCTGTTTTCCGTACATAAATTAATTCAAAAGTAAATTAATTGTTAAAACAATTATATGTAAAACAAGTTGTTTTGTCAAAAAAAGTTGTACTTTATTCATCGTTTACTTTGAGCTGGACTTTGTTGGAGAGAGGAGAGAACTCGTGGATAATACGATTGTAACTGCCATCACCAAAGCCAAAAACAGGAACTCCTTATTTCATTTTACACGAGTATGTAATGTATCGGTGATTGCTCATTTTGACGCTATATTGTCCAGTTACCAAATCA
Organism: Paenibacillus terrae; assembly: GCF_000943545.1. GTDB lineage: Bacteria > Bacillota > Bacilli > Paenibacillales > Paenibacillaceae > Paenibacillus > Paenibacillus terrae_A. The sequence goes on along the minus strand of NZ_JTHP01000030.1, from coordinate 1,961 downwards.
ATCACCACATTGCAGGAGAACGCCGCGTAAAGGCGGTACAAGTAGATTATGAGGGGTATATGATTCAGGAAGCTCGCCGCGTTTTCCGGCCCATTATTCCTACAAGAAAAGTCTGGACATGTTTTTACCTCTAGACCGCTTCCAGGTGGTACGGAATAATTTTGTGCCTGTTAAGCCATCCGACATACGAGAGGTCTTGGTAGAGGATCGGGTTAACCATATGTCTAGCTATCTGAAATCGGTTTACGTGGATCATGGTGAGGATGTGCCTGAACGCTGGAAAAACTTGACGCGGCCTTTGGCAGACTTGCGAGATATGGAGAGAAAATGATACGGACGAAAAAAACAGCCCGCAATATGCGAGCTGTTCGGGTTTAAAGCAATATAGTTTTGCCGTTTCGGGCGAATTAGGCTTTAGGTACAGTTTCCCAGTCCTTCAGGAAGCGTTCAATACCGCTGTCAGTCAGCGGGTGTTTCCACAGGGAAGGGAGCAGGGAGCCAGGAATGGTGGCAATATGCGCACCAGACAGAGCAGCATCTTCCACATGCTTGATGTTACGGATGGAGGCTGCAATGATTTCGGCTTTCAGACCATGAATGTCCAAAATCTGTCTCAGTTCACGAATCAGCTTCATACCGTCAACAGCGATATCATCCAGACGTCCTACGAACGGGCTAATAAAAGTAGCGCCAGCTTTGGCAGCCATCAAACCTTGAGCCGCGGAGAAAATCAGCGTTACATTCGTTTTAATCCCGTTTTTGGTCAGCTCGTTACAAGCATACAAACCGTCTTCAGTCATAGGCAGCTTAATAACAACGTTCGGTGCCCATTTGGCAATCTCATAAGCTTCCTTGAGCATATCCTCGGCTTTCAAGCCAATGACCTCAGCACTCACGGGACCTTCAACGATACCGCAAATCTCCTGAATGACTTCCTTGAACACCCGACCTTCCTTAGCGATCAGCGAAGGGTTCGTTGTTACACCATCAACCAGACCCAAACGTTCAATACGTTTGATTTCTTCAATGTTACCAGTATCCAAGAAAAATTTCATTTGATTTCCTCCTCAGGTTTTTTTAAATTCATAATACATATCACACACCATGTACATCAGCTAAATAAAAGATAGCATATTGCACACGTTAAACTTATAATTAGTATGTATTACATACTCAATTGTGACACATTTTAAAATTGAAAACAAGCTGTCTTTGATTAAAATTTGATGAATTGTCGGAAAATGCGGAAATTTACCGATCTATGCTCATCTATAATGTATACTACCCCATTCTATAAGGAGGTAATCATTATTCAACTGTCTGAAAGACAGCGTGAAATTGTTGATATTGTCCAGCGCCTGGCGCCTGTTACGGGGGATAAAATTGCTGAGGAGTTGGGGCTGACGCGACCGACCCTCCGTTCCGATCTTGCGCTGCTCGTCATGCTCGGTCTGGTAGACGCCAAGCCGAAGGTAGGATATCTGCCAGGCCGTTACCCTAAATACGACAGTCATGTTGGCACCATGCTCAAAAAGCTGACTGTGGCTGATGTGCTCAGTGATCCGATTTTAATTTCTGGTGACGCTACGGCTTACGATGCGGTACTGATGTTATTTCAGCAAAATACCGGTACGTTGATGGTCACAGGAGAGGATCAGGAGCTGATCGGAATTGTTACTCGCAAGGATCTGCTGAAGGTGACGCTGGGGCATACCGATCTTCACGCTGTTCCGGTAACGATGGCAATGACGCGACGCGCCCAAATGACGACACTCACTCCGGGGGATTCTCTGCTGGAGGCGATATCCAGGCTCGTTCGTCATCAGATCAATTGCCTTCCGGTCATGGACGAGCAGTGTATGGGGACCTCCTTCATTCAAACTAATGGATTGATGGGTCGGGTTACCAAAACGGATATCATGAACGCTATTTTGAGCTTGACGGAAGAGAAGACGTAAAAG
>NZ_JTHP01000029.1 GCF_000943545.1 Paenibacillus terrae | reverse complement strand
TGTGGACGAGAGCTTTTTAACATTTGTAAAGTCTCTAATAAGTTTAAGCGAATAGAAAGGACACATACAAAAAAATCTATCAATTTATCGTTTCAGACACTAAAATGTAGTTTAAAACATGATTAGTAAGTCTACTCTAGTCCAAGTTTTAATGGTTCAAGAGAACAAAGTTGTTGACTATTTACCCATTGTATTATATATGGAATAACTATGCATGAAAACATTATCAATTCCAATTGACAATGGATAACTTTGGGTGGTATAGTCGGAAATGTAGGCGAGAGCCTCACTTCATTTGATGACGAAGGGAATGTTAGTGCATGCAAGGTAAAGTTAAATGGTTTAACGCAGAAAAAGGTTATGGTTTCATTGAAACTGCTGATGGCGGCGACGTATTCGTTCATTTTTCCGCAATTCAAACAGAAGGCTTCAAAACACTTGAAGAAGGACAAGACGTGGAGTTCGACATTGTCGAAGGCGCACGTGGACCACAAGCCGCTAACGTAACCAAATTATAATCATCCCCGGCATAGCCGACCTACATAATTGGTAAGATGGTTAGCAATGGATAACGCGCTAGCAACTGCCCTGGAATATATTCCAGGGCTTTTTTATGTTTTCTAGATGAGCAGATGTTCATAAAAAAGCCCCTTACACGATGGTAAGGAGCTAGGCGATACACAGCACGGTGAAAAGTTACTCTACAGAACCGTCGAAGTCAGCCATCTCCACGAAAATGGTGTTGGAGGAAGCAGACTGCTTCTCTACGCGTCCGTTTGGATAGCGGAATTGATAGTGAAGGATGACTTGAGCGATTAGATAAGCACGAAGTGCGGATTCAATGTCCAAGGAAAAGACGATGACGGCCTTATGGTCTGGGTCAAGACGGCCAAACGGGATACCTTGGAGCAATTTAGGATATGGAAGTGGCACAGAGTTCACAGTGACCGTTCGCAGTAAAAGGAAATCTTCTGCTGCGAATGGTGCAGTGAGTAATAGCTCCTCCAGCGAGTGTTGCCGATGTTTTCCACGTTGACGGTAAAGGACAAGGTATCTTCTTGCCCGACACGTAGAGCGCTGGAGCTTAGTGTGAGTTTAGGAATAGCTGCGATGACGGTCACGCCGACGGTGTTGGATTCAGCAGTCTCTTGAACAGTTTCACCTCCGCTACGACGTGAGGTATACGCGATGGTGGCTTGGTTGCTGAAGGTTTCATCCACGGGTGCTTCGCGGATTTGGGCTTGTAGCGTAAGGATGACAGTCTCACCTGGAGCAATATCCGGGAGTTTGGTTCCTGTGTCCGGATTAGCGCCTGACTGAGCTTCCTCCTGGATCGTCAGGCTGTTAGGTACGTAAATCAGTCCTTGCGGCAACGGGTCTGTGAACAATGGATATAGCGCCGGGATACCGCCTTTGTTCGTGATTTGTACGGTAAATGTGAGCGTATCGCCTACGGAGGCATCGGCGGTATTCGCATTTTTGACTAATTCAAGCAGTGGATATACGACTGGAGTGTTAATGGCATTTATGGCCAGAGAGCCCGATACGGATCTTCCTCCAGGTAGTGTGAACGAATAGGCAAGCGTAGCCTGATTGACGATGTAGCCGGATGGAGGTGTTTCGGCTACGGTCACTTGATAAGTCAGCGTTAAGGGCTGTCCGGGTTCCGCAGATCCGAGACCAACACCAACAGCAGGATCGGTCCCCAACAAGGATTGATTCAACTGAATGGTGCCAGGAACGAACAGAGTTCCAGCAGGAATAAAGTTTTGCAGGGTAACTTCGGTAGTTACGTTGCCAAAGTTGTTAAGCTGCACTGTGTAGGTAAGGGGCTCTCCTGCTACGGCCTCAGCATTTTCTGTGGAGATACTTACATCAAGCTGCGGGTCAAAGACGGCTACAGTCACGATGTTGCTGGTGACCTCGCTCGTACTGTTGCTATCAGCATACCGGAGCTGCGCGCTATTGTTTAGACGGCCTCCGGCAGGCAGTACCGAACGTTCACGGTGTAGGATGCATTCACTTTTTGCCCCGGTTGAAGGCTGCCGATGAATAATGGTTCACCTGGTTTGATCAAGGCAGGTGAATCATTGACCGAGGTTGCAGATTCAGGGCTGACGGTAGTGGACAAGGCGGGGGGGTGAAATGTGACCGGATTGCTGGCGCTGGACAACACATTGGTGCTGCCGTTGGCATAACTTCCTCCCCAAATAAGCTCAGCATACAGCACCGTACTGCCCGCAGGAAGCACAAGAAATGCTGTTGATGAGTTACTTGTAATTGCAGAGGTTGTGCCCAATGGATACGTGTCAAAACGAGAGGCTGTATTGGTTGTGATGAAAGCGCCAATGCTGGTTACATTTCCCGGTACTCCTACCGAAGCGGAACGGGCCAGTCCGAGCGTATTCCCTATAAAGGTAACAGCCCCCGTCTGGTTCGTTTCATAACGCTGAATAAAAGCCATGGATTAGCTTCCTACTTTCTATCTCTTCCAATATTCGCTGTTTGGAGGATCGTCGTTTGGGAAGAGCCAGCTAGGCTGGACGTAATAATCCTTTCGTATAAAATTGCCACGCATGGTAACTAAGTCGTGCATACACCACAGGCCTGCATTGGATTCAGTGTGAAAAGGCCACCCCTCCTTTTTCGTTAAAGCAGTTGAACGTAAAGCCGGGAATACATAATGTCACGATGCAGCAGAGCAACTATTTTTATATGTGCTCATTATTCACATGTGTATGTGTGCCTCTTTAAAACATGATCTTTTTCAAAAGATAAGGTTTGAGTAAGCGTTTTATCGAAAAAAACAGAATTTTGTAAAATATCTCCGAAATGTCGGGTGCTTTTTTTACTTGGCGTTAACATATGTGTTATACTGGAGGAGCAAAGGAGGCGTGCCCTATGAACTTAACAGTACGAGGTCAACAGATCGAGGTTACCGACGCTTTGAAGGAATACGTTGATAAGAAATTCAGCAGACTTGAGAAGTATTTCGATGCACCCCCGACGTCTGACGGAAGTGTAACGTTAAGCACAACCAGAGATTTGCACACTGTAGAAGTAACCATTCCTTTGCCGGGGCTTGTACTCCGTGCCGAAGACGAAAGCGACGACATGTATGCGTCCATTGATGCCGTGGTAGACAAGCTTGAGCGGCAGATTCGCAAGCATAAAACTAAGCTGAACCGTAAATTTCGTCAGGAAGGTAGCTTGAAAACCCTTTTTGTAGAAGATACGGCAGGTGGCGTGGCTGTTGCTGATGATGCAGAATTGGATGAGCTGGAAGTCGTCCGCACCAAACGTTTCTTATTGAAACCGATGGATGTGGAAGAGGCCATTCTTCAAATGAACATGGTTGGACATAATTTCTTTGTATTTGCCAATATTGATAACGAAGAAGTCAGCGTGGTTTACAAGCGCAATGATGGTAAATACGGCCTGATCGAACGGGAATAATCTGTAAGACAGGAACTTATCATGTTTTAAAATGAATAGAGGGTTCCCGATTGAAAGCATGCTTCATTGGAGATTGGGAAGAATGAAAATAACGACGAGCCTTATCCTTGCGAACCTGGCGGGGTAGGGCTCTTTTATATGTTTTTTCTGAAAATGAAATGTAATTTTAATGCAAATAAACGTAACTAATTGTGTATTTCATGCGTCAATTGTTTTGGTATCTTTAACCGGATGCAAATCAGGGAGCGGCTTGTGTTGCGGCATGTCCTACAAACTGTTACAATTTATGCAAAGAACATCGCATGATGGGCTGGTATAGCCGGGCCTGTCAAACATATCGGGATCAATTTCATCATGGACCCTTTCTTATTGTGAAATTGATTCTATTAATTGTTTTGCGTGAAAGGGGTAAACCATGTTAGGAATTGTAAAGAAAATTTTTGGAGATACAAACGAACGTGACGTCAAGCGTTTAATGAAGACGGTTGAGCTGATCAATAAATTAGAGCCGGATTTCGAGAAGCTATCGGATGAGGAGCTGCAAGCGAAAACGGCGGAGTTTAAAGCCCGGATTGAGCAGGGAACTACGGCGGAAGAGATTTTGCCGGATGCTTTCGCAACCGTTCGTGAGGCGTCCAAGCGGGTATTGGGCAAACGTCATTATGACGTTCAGATGCTTGGTGGTATTGCGCTGCATGAAGGTAGAATTGCCGAAATGAAAACTGGCGAAGGTAAAACACTGGTGGGAACACTGCCGGTTTATTTGAATGCACTGTTGGGTAAAGGCGTGCACGTGGTTACGGTCAATGACTATTTGGCGCAACGTGACAGCGGAGAAATGGGACAAATCTATAACTTCCTGGGCATGTCGGTCGGGCTGAATTTGTCTGGTCTGGGTCATGGAGAAAAGCAAGCTGCATATGCTTGCGACATCACGTACGGCACGAACAATGAGTTTGGATTCGATTACCTGCGTGACAACATGGTGCTTTACAAAGAACAGATGGTACAACGTCCGTTGTATTTCTGTATCATTGATGAAGTGGATTCGATTCTCGTCGATGAAGCTCGTACGCCGCTGATTATTTCTGGACAAGCTCAGAAATCCACGGATCTGTATTTTGCGGCTGACCGTTTTGTGAAGAGTCTGAATGTTGAAGAAGATTACACCTTGGATATCAAGGTGAAGTCGGTTGCTTTGACCGAGAATGGTGTATCTAAAGCTGAGAATTTCTTCGGACTGGAGAACCTGTACGATCAGGAAAGTGTTACAATCAATCACCACATCGTACAAGCCTTGAAGGCTAACGCTATTATGCGTCTGGATGTGGATTATGTCGTAGCTGACGGCGAAGTTCTGATTGTCGATGAATTCACAGGCCGTCTGATGGCCGGACGTCGCTACAGCGATGGTTTGCATCAGGCGATTGAAGCGAAGGAAAACATCGTTGTACAGAACGAGAGCATGACGCTGGCGACGATTACTTTCCAAAACTATTTCCGCATGTATCGCAAATTGGCGGGTATGACGGGTACAGCTAAAACAGAAGAAGAAGAATTCAAAAAAATATATGGTCTGGAAGTTCTCCAGATCCCTACGAACCGGGCAAATCAGCGTGTGGATATGCCTGACGTAGTATACAAGAGCGTAAAAGGTAAATTCCATGCGGTAGTGGATGAAATTGTGGAGCGCCACAAAAACAACCAGCCGATATTGGTAGGTACGATTTCTATTGAAAATTCGGAGCTTCTTTCCGAAATGCTGAAACGCAAAGGCGTCCGGCATAAAGTGCTTAACGCCAAGTATCATGCCGAGGAAGCTGAAATCATTTCCCGCGCAGGTGAAGCGGGTTCAGTAACCATTGCCACGAACATGGCAGGGCGGGGTACAGACATCGTGTTGGGCGAAGGCGTATCGGGTATTGGCGGTTTACACATCATCGGTACAGAGCGTCATGAATCACGTCGTATTGATAATCAGCTTCGTGGCCGTGCAGGACGCCAAGGTGATCCGGGGTCTACACAGTTTTACTTATCGCTGGGCGATGAGTTGATGAAGCGTTTTGGTGCGGACAACGTACTCAATATGATGGAGCGCTTGGGCTTCGAGGAAGACCAACCAATCGAGAGTCGTATGATTACACGTGCTATCGAATCGGCGCAAAAACGCGTTGAGGGCAACAACTTTGACCAGCGGAAAGTCGTTCTCCAGTACGATGACGTGATGAACCAGCAACGTACTATTATTTACAAACAGCGTCGTGAAGTGCTGGAATCCGAGAACATTAAAGAAGTCGTGTTCGATATGATCAAGCCTGTCATTGAGCGTGTGGTGGAAGCGCATTGTGGCGATGACATCCCTGAAAACTGGGAACTTGAAGAAGTGGCGGAATATGTGAACAACAATCTGCTTGATGAAAATGCAATCAGTCGTGATGACCTGTGGGGTAAAGAAAAAGAAGAGATCGTTGAACTGATCTTCGAGAAAGTTACCGAAAGATACCACAGACGTGAAGAAACGATTGGCGAAGACATGGTACGCGAGTTCGAGAAAGTTATCGTACTGCGTGCAGTGGATAGCAAATGGATGGATCATATCGATGCTATGGATCAGCTGCGTCAAGGTATTCACTTGCGTGCTTATGGTGGTACCGATCCATTGCGTGAATACCAGTTTGAAGGTTTTGAAATGTTCCATGCCATGATCGCCAGCATCCAGGAGGAAGTAGCGACTTACATCATGAAGGCGCAAATTGAATCCAACCAAGAGCGTCAGGCTGTCATCGACGAAGACAAAATCTCGACGAGTGGCGAACCTGCTGCTCCTAAAAAGAAATCCGCCCCTTCGCGTCCGCGCAGAAGATAACGGATTGAAGGACCGATTTAGGGAAGCATTCATTTCCTGTAATGCATATAATGGCAGGCGGCAGTTTATCCAACTGACCGTCGGCCATTTTGTGCCATACAGGGGAGCAAGCTGAATTGCAGTTATGCTACATTTGTTGGAAGGCCGGAATGAAAAGGATGTCCCTATATATAAACATATAAACAATGAAGAGAAGTAAGTAGATACCTGCTTACTTCTCAGTCCATTCAGCTCTTGACCCGGCTCATATACCAGAGCCGATTATGTAAAAGTCGTTTGACTTTACGGCGGTCGGTAGCGAAGCGAAGGATTTGAATCTGGAGAAGCGCCAGCGTTCGCCTTTGCAGTGAGATGCCCACCTTTGAATGTGTTATTTCAATCAGAGGCATCTCACTGCAACAGCGATCATAAGATCAAATCATTCGCGTAGCGTCTCTTATCGCCCGTACGTAACTCAACACATTTTTAAACCCTTAACCCATCGCTAAAAGGAGAATAACATAATGATTGATCCAAATGTTAAACATGATTTAAGAGAAATAGGCAAGAAACTAACAAACCTTAGGGGGTCTCTTTGACTTAGATCTCAAACAGGAAATGATCGCAAACTTTGAGGAAAAGATGGCTGCGCCTGATTTTTGGGATGATAACGATAAAGCCCAAGCTGTGATCGCGGAAATGAACGCGGTTAAGTCTTCGGTAGACAGCTATGAACAGCTCCGTCAGGAATATGAGGATGCGGGGATGATGGCTGAGCTGGCTGATGAGGAAGGCGACGAAACACTGGCTGGAGAAATTGAGAACAGTATTAGATCCTTGCTGAGCAAGCTTGAGGAGTTCGAACTGCAATTGCTTTTAAATCAGCCATATGACAAGCTTAATGCCATTTTGGAACTGCATCCGGGGGCAGGCGGAACCGAGTCGCAGGACTGGGGTCAAATGCTGCTACGGATGTATACACGCTGGGCAGAAAAACGCGGCTTTAAGGTAGAAACACTGGATTACCTGGCGGGTGATGAAGCAGGGATCAAAAGTGTAACGCTGCTGATCAAGGGCTATAATGCTTACGGCTACCTCAAAGCAGAAAAAGGCGTGCATCGTCTCGTTCGCATTTCTCCATTTGATTCCTCGGGTCGTCGGCATACGTCGTTCGTATCCTGTGATGTCGTGCCGGAAATTGCGGATGATGTGGACGTGGAAATCCGGACAGAGGATCTTAAAATTGATACGTACCGCGCCAGCGGCGCAGGCGGTCAGCATATTAACACGACCGATTCAGCAGTTCGGATTACGCATCTGCCTTCCGGCATTGTTGTAACTTGCCAAAATGAGCGCTCCCAGATCAAGAACCGTGAGCAGGCTATGACGATGCTTCGTTCCAAGCTCTATGAGCGCAAAATTGAAGAGCAGCGTCAACAATTGGACGAAATCCGTGGGGAACAGTCCGATATTGCATGGGGCAGCCAAATTCGTTCTTACGTGTTCCACCCATACAGCATGGTGAAGGATCATCGTACCAGTGTGGAAACAGGCAATGTAGGGGCTGTCATGGATGGCGATCTGGACCCGTTCATCGACGGTTACCTGCGCAGTCAGATCAAGCTGGACGCAGAATAATAGCCTGTATGTTTTCCTACAGACCCATAGGCCATGTGCCTATGGACTGTAGGAATTTTTGTGTACACGGTATTTTTAAATTAAAGGAGAATACGAAAGATGTCTCAAATGAATCTCCCCGCTGCTCGGCGAAGACGCCGTAAGCCTCTGATTGCCGCCAGCGGCCCCGCTCGCAATGTGATGGATGTTCTGCTCATTGTGCTCGGCTCCTTCATTACGGCGCTGACCTTCAATATGTTCCTGCTTCCTAACCGAATTGCATCCGGGGGTGTGTCGGGTTTATCTATTTTGGGCCAGGATCTGTTTGGTCTGGAACCAGCTTATACGCAGTGGGGAATGAATATTCCGTTATTTATAGCGGGGGTGCTGCTGTTAGGAAAGAAATACGGTTTGCGTTCCCTGCTGGGAAGTATCATGTTACCTTTATTCGTTTATCTAACTAAGGATTGGGCAGTTCCGACAACGAATCCGTTGCTGGCTTCGCTGTATGGTGGAATCGGAGTAGGGTTGGGATTGGGCACTGTATTCCGGGGCAGAGGCTCGACGGGTGGGCTGGCTATTTTGGCGCAGATCATTCAAAAATATACCGGCCTCAGCCTATCACTCTGCGTCATGCTTATGGACGGTACAGTCATCACACTGGCTGGCTTTGCTCTATCGCCGGAGCGGGCGCTGTATGCACTAATTGGTTTGTTTGTAACTGGCAAGGTCATTGATGCCGTGGAAATGGGGTTAAGCTACTCCAAAGTGGCCTATATCATATCCAATCAGAAGGAAAAGATCACACAGGCTATTTTACATGACTTGGATCGGGGATTGACGGAGCTGGCTGGACGAGGCGGTTATACGAACGAAGAACGTCCTGTGCTGATGGTTGTGGTGGGTCAAAATGAGGTAACACGTCTCAAAACGCTCGTTCGCGTGGTAGATCCGGATGCTTTTGTGATTATTAGTAACACGCGTGAGGTATTAGGTGAAGGTTTTAAGAAGGAAGGCTGAAACAAAGTGGCTTGCCGAAAGGCATGTTCTTAACTGAATCAATGCAGGAGGAGCCCACTGATGTAGTAGGCTCCTTTCTTTTTAGCATATCTCATTAGATCCTTTTTGGTAATCGTTCAAGCCAATTTGCAGTTTGACCTTGATTAAAATACGAGGTTGGCATCCCTTTTACCCCTGTTTTGGCCATAAATAAACCGCCTGCTAGTGGTTGATCGATACTATCGTCTTCTTGAGCAGTCGTTATATATAACTCATCCAAATGTTCACCGCCAAAAGCGCACGAAGTCACACGATTGACTGGGAGTGACACCTCAGCAATCACTTTTCCATGGGCAGGATGGATACGGGAAACACGTTTCCCTCCCCAGCGAGCAATCCACAACATACCCTCTGCATCGATTGTCATGCCATCTGGATACCCTTCACTTTCATCCAATCTAGCCACCAGTTGCTTATTCTTAATAGTGCCTTGTGCCACATCATAATCGAAGGAAACGATTTCCAATGTCGGAGTATCAATATAATACATTGTACGATGATCTGAGCTCCAAGCTAATCCATTAGATATAGAAGCTTCTTCAACCAATAAGGAGACATTGCCTTCGGTGCTTAGACTATACAATGCTCCTTGTGCGAGTTCACCATTTAGGCTCATTGTTCCTGCCAAAAAACGTCCTGAAGGATCGCATTTACCATCATTAAATCGATTACCTAATCTACCTTCTTCAGGATCATGGATTAATACTTTGGTCCCTGTCTCAATATCCAAACAATGTAGACCGCTAATTAGTGCTACGATTACTTTATTTTTGAGATAAGGTACAACTGCACTAATATGTTCACCAACGTCTATTGTACGATTTGTGCGTGTAGAAGGATCGTAGATATGCAATTGAAAGCCTTCAATATCGACCCAAAATAAACGTTGGAACTGTTGATCCCAGCTAGGGCCCTCGCCTAACTTTGCTTTAGCATCTATAACGATATTCGCTGTATATGTTTCGATGTGTAACACCCCTAACGTTTAAGTTTATTCTTGAAATTATGATCCAACTATGAACCCCAATCATACGCTTCAAAAAAGATAATTTAAAAGGTAATCGCCCCTTTCTTTATGCAAAAAGGAAGACCGTATTCAATGGGCTCTATCTTTTTTTAATTTCCTTTATTATAGCCTGTACAGCTTGTCCGTCAAAAGAATAGGCAAGAGCGCATATTTCAAATTTGGGTGAATAACTTTACATGAGTATGTTGTATTTATATGAATAGAGTCGTATAATAATACATATTTCATAGGAACGGAATGGAGGAAGGTCTGTGAGTAGCAAGCTAAAAGTGGCAATTGTCGGTTCCACCGGGTATGGCGGGGTGGAGCTCATTCGTTTTTTGGTTCATCATCCGCAGGTAGAGATTGTATCTGTTATTTCTTCGTCCAGCGCGGGTGTTCCGATCAGTGACGGGTTTCCACATCTGACGGACATTGTGGTTCAGGATTTGGACGGTGTTGATGTCCAAGAGATTGCTGCCAAGGCTGATCTGGTTTTCACAGCTACACCTTCTGGTGTCAGCACCAAGCTGGTGCCGCAGCTTCTTGATGCCGGATTGAAGGTCATTGACCTCTCCGGGGATTTCAGACTGCGAAGCGGGGAAACGTACGAAGCATGGTATAAAAAGCCTGCGGCTTCACCCGAATATCTCAAGCAAGCTGTATACGGACTCAGTGAGGTGTATGCAGAAAAGCTTGCTGGCGTTTCTTTTATTTCTAATCCGGGTTGCTACCCAACGGCAACATTGCTGGGAATTATCCCTGCGTTGAAGGCAGATTGGATCGACCATCGGACGCTGATTGTAGATGCCAAATCCGGAGTATCCGGCTCCGGCCGGGGAACAAGTCTCACTTCGCATTATGCGGAGATGAACGAGAATTTTAAAGCCTACAAGATTAACAAGCACCAGCATATCCCTGAAATCGAACAGGTTTTGGGCGATATTGCGGGTGAGGACGTTACGATTACGTTTACGACACAACTGGTTCCGATGACCCGAGGAATTATGAGTACGATTTATGTCACGTTGAAGGGTGAATACACAGATCAGGATCTCATCGGGCTATACCGGGATTATTATAAAGACCATCCTTTTGTCCGTGTGCGCGGTGAAGGTGTATGGCCAGCAACGAAGGAAGTATTTGGCTCCAATTACTGCGATATCGGTTTTGCAGCAGATGCACGGACCGGGCGCCTTACGATTATTTCGGTCATTGATAACGTCGTGAAGGGTGCTGCCGGACAGGCGATTCAGAACTTAAACTTGATGATGGGATGGGAGGAGAACCTCGGACTGGGCTTCATACCGGTATATCCGTAAGCAGCAAGCAGCCGCAATATGGAAACGGGAAACGTAAGCGGGCGGGAATGGATTCGCAAATGGAACCGTTACTTATAGAAAGCGTTGCGGACGAGGGCACACAATTATGAGCAAATCAGGGTTTACGGTAGTAAACGGGGGGAATATTGTTACCCCGCGCGGCTTTACAGCCGGAGGATTGCACTGCGGACTTAAAAATACTGACCGCAACGATATCGGCGCGATTCGCTGCGAGGTTGAGGCTACAGCCGCAGCGGTATACACCACCAATGTATTTCAGGCTGCACCGCTCAAAGTGACTCGCGAGAGCCTCGTGGATGGTCGGCTGCAAGCGGTCGTGGTGAACAGCGGGAACGCCAATGCCTGCACCGGACAACAAGGAGAGCAGGATGCCTACGCTATGCGCTCGGCTGCTGCTCGTGAGCTGGGTGTTGCGGAGAGCAATGTAGCCGTTGCATCGACGGGCGTGATTGGTGAGCATTTGAAAATGGACCGTGTGCTTGGCGGCATATCTGCATTACCTGGCCGTGTGAACGGGGAAAGCGATGGAGCGGAGCAATTTACCCAAGCCATTCTGACGACGGACTTGGTTAAAAAGGAAGCATGCGTGTCGGTTGAAGTGGATGGTGTGACCGTACACATCGCCGGGGCGGCGAAGGGCTCCGGCATGATTCATCCGAACATGGCGACGATGCTGGCTTTTATGACCTGTGATGCTGCAATTGGGCAGACTGCACTTCATCAGCTATTGAAGCAGGCAACAGATACCAGCTTTAATATGATTACAGTAGATGGCGATACGAGCACGAACGATATGCTGATCGCGATGGCAAGCGGGCTGGCGGGTAACCGTGAGCTGCACGCAGGACATCCCGATTGGGCTGCTTTTGCCGAGGCGTTCACCTATATCTGCCGTGAACTGGCGAAGGCAATTGCCCGCGATGGGGAAGGCGCTACGAAGCTGGTAGAGGTGTCCGTGAGCGGCGCGGTAAGCGATGTATCTGCTCAAGCGATAGCGAAGACAGTGATCGGGTCCAGTCTGGTGAAGTCGGCCGTTTTTGGTGCTGATGCGAACTGGGGCCGGATTATTGCAGCTGTCGGGCGGGCCGGAGAGCCGGTCAATCCAGATACGGTAGACATCCGCTTGGGTGATATTGTTGTGCTGAGCGCGTCCAGCCCAGTCGCTTTTGATGAAAATGAGGCGCTCTCCTACCTTCGGGGAGATACGGTGCGGATTATTGTGGATTTGCATAACGGAAACGGAACCGCCACAGCATGGGGCTGTGACTTAACTTACGATTACGTGCGGATTAACGCTGCATATCGGACATAGACAACGGAATAAACACGGATGGAATGCTGGCATTATTGTAAAATGGCACAGACTGTGCAGAGGAGAAAAGGGGAGATTATATGCAATCGGCAGTGGAAAACGCGGATCAAGCAAATCATGCGGGATTGGCACGTCGTAATTTTGTGATGAAATGCGGAGGAAGTACGCTGGCTGCGTTGCCTGATTCCTTCTTTGACGATCTGGCCCGCTTGCAGTCGGAAGGCCTGCAACCTGTTATTGTACATGGCGGCGGCCCTGCGATCTCTGACAATTTGGCGAAGCTGGGCATCGAAACGGAATTCATCAACGGGTTGCGCAAAACAACCGAACCCGTGCTGGATGTCGTGGAAATGGTGCTGGCGGGCAGCATTAACAAGCAGATTGTACGCAGAATCGGAATGCACGGAGGTCGAGCACTGGGTTTGTCGGGCAGTGATGGCTATTTAATCGAGGCAAAGCCTGTGTCGAATGCCGCAGAGGTCGGCTGGGTCGGAGAAGTAACGTCTGTTCAGGCTTCGATTATTACAGGTGTGCTGGATATGAACTATATGCCCGTTATTGCGCCCATCGGGATTGATCGTTCTGGTCAGCGCTACAACATTAATGCAGATACAGCGGCGGGTGCAGTAGCCTCTCATCTTGGAGTCAGCCGGATGATCGTCGTTACGGATGTGCCGGGCATATTGAAAAAGATTGGCGGAGAAAAGAAGGTGCTGGACTCCATCACCGTACAGGAGATTGAGGATATGATCAGCACAGGTGAAATATACGGCGGCATGATTCCTAAGGTGAGAGCCGCTATTGCCTGCATCCACGGCAAGGTGAGGGAAGTTGTCATTGTGAACGGCAGTGAACCGCAGGTATTAAGCCGTGTGCTGGGCGGGGAAGCCATTGGAACGCGCATCGTGCGCATGCAGTAATCATCCTATACAACCAAACGAAAAAGGAGCGTGAACATAATGAGTAAGGAACCGAATACGCTGGTGAGCGTTGAAACGCCAGGTACGAACGGAGCCGTTGCCGGAGCACAAACGGAAAAGGCATCCGCAGCTGTGCAGACAGAAAGCTCTCTTTTTCCAACCTACGCAAGATACCCGCTTTCACTAGTCAAAGGCCAAGGTAGCTGGCTGTGGGATGATCAGGGCAAGCGTTATCTGGATTTCATGTCAGGCATTGCTGTTACCAATCTTGGACATGCGCCACAGGCTGTAGCTGAACGCTTGAAAAAGCAGATTGATGAACTATGGCATGTATCCAATCTGTTTCATATTCCGGGGCAGGAACGGGCCGCCGCTCTGCTGACTGCCAATAGCAGCGCAGATGCTGTGTTCTTCTGCAACAGCGGCGCAGAAGCGAATGAAGCTGCGATCAAGCTGGCGCGTCGTTATCACCAGAAGGTGAAGCAGACCGGACGCTACGAGATCATTACGTTCACGCAATCCTTCCACGGACGGACGCTGGCAACCTTGACCGCTACGGGTCAGGATAAAGTAAAAGAAGGTTTTTTACCGCTTCCAGCCGGGTTCAAAAGTGTTCCGCTTCACGATCAGGCTGCGCTCGAAGAGGCGATTAGCGAGAATACGGCTGCAATCATGCTGGAAATGGTGCAGGCAGAAGGCGGAATGTATCCGGTAGAACCTGCTTTTGTAGACGTGATTACAAAGCTTTGCAACGAGCATGGATTGCTTTTGATCATTGATGAGGTACAGACGGGCATGGGACGTACAGGCAAGCTGTTTTCCTTTGAGCACTACGGCATAGAGCCAGATATCTTTACGTTGGCGAAGGGGCTGGGCAGTGGTTTTTCCGTTGGTGCGATGCTGGGCAAAGGATATTTGCGCGAAGCGTTCACGGCGGGCAGTCACGGCTCCACCTTTGGGGGTACTCCGCTTGCTATGGCAGCGGTTCAGGCCACCATTGAAACGATT
This sequence comes from Paenibacillus terrae, assembly GCF_000943545.1. Classification (GTDB taxonomy): domain Bacteria; phylum Bacillota; class Bacilli; order Paenibacillales; family Paenibacillaceae; genus Paenibacillus; species Paenibacillus terrae_A. Next base: position 55,225 of record NZ_JTHP01000029.1, on the reverse strand, counting down.
ATTGACGAAAAACTTCCAGAGCGTGCGGCTGAGCTGGGCGAGTATTTGTTCCAAAGTCTGCAAAAGCAGCTTGGAGAGATTCCTTTTGTGAAGGATATCCGTGGAAAAGGCCTGATGGTCGGCATCGAGTGTGCTGAGCCTGTGGCAGAACTTGTTTTGGCAGGACAAAAGAAGGGCATTCTGTTCATTACCGCAGGACCGAACGTGGTTCGCCTGTTGCCTAACCTGTATGTAACGAAGGACGAGATAGATCAGGCTGTAGAACTTATTACTGAGTTGATTCAGGAGCATATTGCTTAGGTGGTTAAACTACCTAGATTAGAGTGTAAAAGGAGACGATAGCATGAGCCAGGGCGGGGCATTGCAGCAAATCAATCTAAAAGGGCGGGATTTTCTGGAGTTGGATGACTACTCGACCGAAGAAATTCAATATTTAATTGATCTCGCTATCGAAATCAAGCGCAAGCACAAAAATGGAGAAACCTATCAGCCGCTGAAGGGGAAAACGATCGGACTGATTTTCGAAAAATCCTCTACACGTACGCGGGTATCTTTTGAAGTCGGCATGTTTCAATTGGGCGGGCATGCCCTTTTTCTCAGTAAAAACGACATTCAACTAGGACGTGGTGAGCCTATTAGCGATATGGCACAGGTGATGTCTCGTTATTTGGATGGCATTATGATCCGCACCTTCGGACACGATAATGTTGTAGAGTTGGCGCGTTATGCATCTGTTCCTGTGATCAACGGCTTGAGTGATTTGGCGCATCCGTGTCAGGTGCTGGCTGACTATCAGACCTTGTATGAGCAAAAGGGCAAGCTTAAAGGACTTAAATTGGCCTACATCGGGGACGGCAACAATATGGCGCATTCCCTGTTGATTGGTGGAGCGAAGCTTGGCGTGCATGTATCGATTGCAAGTCCTGCTGGATATGAGCCTGATCCGAGTGTTGTGGCAGCTTCCCGTGAGATTGCCAAGCAAACCGGCAGTGAGATTGTGATTACCCAAAGTCCGCAAGAAGCAGTAAAGGATGCAGATGCAATCTACACGGATGTATGGGCGAGCATGGGCTTTGAGGAAGAGCAGAAGGAACGTGAGCTTGCTTTTGCCGACTTTCAGGTGAATGAGGATCTGGTTAAGCTGGCGAAGCCGGATTATCTGTTCCTGCACTGTCTACCTGCGCATCGTGGCGAAGAAGTGAGCGCAGATGTAATCGACGGACCGAATTCAGTGATTTTTGATGAGGCTGAGAACCGTCTGCATGCACAAAAAGCATTGATGGTTGCTTTAATGGGATAAAGAAGTTATGTTTTATGGTTAGAAAGATTGCATTTGTGGAAGATGATCTGTAGATTTAGATGCAGATGTGAATGAAAGATAGTGGCTAGAAGCATTCGGGGAGGACTTTCAATCATGGCAAAAGAAAAAATCGTACTCGCATATTCCGGCGGTCTGGATACGTCGGTTATTTTGAAATGGCTTAAAGAAACCTACGACGCTGAAATTATAGCGTTTACCGCAGATATCGGACAGAAGGAAGAACTGGATGGTTTGGAGGAAAAAGCGCTCGCTACTGGAGCCTCCAAAGTGTATATTGATGATCTGCGTGATGAATTCGCCAAGGATTTTATTTATCCGATGTTTCAGGCGGGTGCTTTGTATGAAGGACAATATTTGCTCGGAACGAGTATTGCACGTCCATTGATCGCTAAACGGATGGTGGATATTGCGATTGCAGAGGGTGCAACAGCTATCGCTCACGGCGCGACAGGCAAAGGCAACGATCAGGTGCGCTTCGAGCTGAATGCGGCGGCGTTGACGCCCGATATCAAGGTGATCGCACCTTGGCGGCTGGAAGAGTTCCGCAATCAGTTCCCGGGCCGGGCAGAAATGATTGCCTATGCGGAGAAACACGATATTCCGGTAACCGCTTCTGCGGCCAAGCCGTACTCCATGGACCGTAATCTGCTGCATATTAGTTATGAAAGCGGCGTGCTGGAGGACCCTTGGTTTGATCCGAGCGCTCCTGAAAATAAAGAAATGTTCTTGCTCAGCAATGCACCTGAGGATGCTCCTGATGAAGCAGAATATTTGGAGCTGGAGTTTGAAGCAGGAAACTGTGTCGCTTTGAACGGAGAGCAGCTAAACCCGTTGCAGGTTATGGAAAAGCTGAATGAGCTGGGCGGCAAGCATGGCATTGGACGTGTGGACATGGTGGAAAACCGTTTTGTCGGTATGAAAAGCCGCGGAGTGTATGAGACGCCGGGCGGTACGATCCTGTTCACAGCTCATCGCAAAATGGAGTCCATCACGATGGATCGCGAGGTTATGAATCTTCGCGACAGTCTGATTACCCGATATGCTACGCTGGTCTACAACGGTTTTTGGTTCGCGCCGGAGCGTGTGGCTTTGCAGGCACTGGTTCATGAGAGCCAAAAGAATGTCAGTGGTACAGTGCGCGTGAAGCTGTACAAAGGCAATATTATTGGCGCAGGTGTCAAAAGTCCGGTCAGCTTGTACAACCCGGATATTGCGACAATGGAAGCCGATCCGACACAAGCCTACGACCAAGGGGATGCAACTGGCTTTATCCGCTTGAATGCCCTGCGCTTGAAGGTCAATGCGGGAGTAGCCAAAAATAATAAATAAATGAGTTAACCTAAAAATGTACGGGATGCGGGCCGTCCTTGTCCAAGCGACGAGGGCGGCTTGTATTGCAGAGAGGGGATCTTGCAAAAATGAGTAAGCTATGGGGCGGACGTTTTACGAAGCAGACCAACAAGCTGGTAGAGGAATACACGGCTTCCATTGGGTTTGATCAAGCGTTGGCGGAAGAAGATATTCAGGGCAGTTTGGCTCATGTAGCCATGCTGGGCAAATGTGGGATTATTCCGCAGGCCGATGCGGATACTATCAGGGAAGGACTACACACGGTATTGGAGCGTATCCGCCGTGGGGAGATTGAATTTTCGGTTTCGGACGAGGATATTCATATGAATATCGAAAAAAATCTGATCGAAGCGATTGGTCCGGTTGGCGGGAAACTGCACACCGGGCGCAGCCGTAATGATCAGGTGGCAACGGATATGCACTTGTATTTGCGCGGACGTGTGGTGGCGCTGGTCGGTATGCTGCATGATGTACAAGCCGCACTAATCGGGCAGGCGAAGGATAATCTGGATACGATTGTACCCGGATATACGCATTTGCAGCGGGCGCAGCCTATTTTGTTCGCGCATCATTTGCTCGCATATGTATCAATGCTGGAGCGCGATATTGACCGACTCAAAGACAGCTACAAGCGCATTAATGTATTACCGCTCGGTGCGGGTGCTTTGGCTGGAACGACCTTTCCAATAGACCGTCATTTTGTAGCCGAGCAACTGGGTTTTGATGGCGTGTATGAAAATAGTCTGGACGCCGTTAGCGACCGGGACTTTATCGTAGAGTTTCTGGCTGGAGCTTCGCTGATCATGACACATTTGTCGCGTCTAAGCGAAGAGCTGGTGCTGTGGAGCAGCACGGAGTTTGGCTTCGTGGAGCTGGATGATGCTTTTTGCACAGGCAGCAGCATTATGCCGCAGAAGAAAAACCCGGACGTACCTGAGCTGGTACGCGGTAAAACCGGACGCGTCTATGGCAATCTCGTTGGACTGCTGACCGTATTGAAATCCTTGCCGTTGGCGTACAACAAGGATATGCAGGAGGACAAGGAAGGCATGTTCGATACTGTCGCTACGCTGGAAGGGGCTTTGCAATTGTTCGCGCCGATGATCGCGACGATGAAGGTGAACAAGGATCGCATGCGTCAAGCGGTCAATCAGGACTTCTCCAATGCGACAGATATTGCGGATTTCCTCGTCGGCAAAGGACTTCCGTTCCGTCAGGCGCATGAGGTTATCGGCAAAACCGTGCTGTATTGCATCCAGCATGGCAAGTATTTGCTTGATCTGACACTGGAGGAATTCCAGCAGTTTTCCGACTTGTTCGACGACCGTATCTATGAGGTGCTTCAACCGGAAACGGTGGTTAACGCCCGGAATGTATACGGTGGAACTGCAACCGGACAGGTACAGGCAGCCATCGGCCGCAGTGAACAGCTTCTGAGCAGCACGTCAACATGGTTTGAAGGGCACAAACGGAGTAACTAATCAGCTAAAAGAATTCTTGCGCAGCAGCGGAACGTTGTGTAGAATTTAATAGTTTAGCACATATAGCAGGATATCAAGACAGCAAGGGCACCGTCCGGGGTGCCTTTTGTGCTTTTTAAGGTTATTTGGCTTTAATGGTGATCTGAACAATGATAGATTGCGTAAGGTTTCTTAGACAGGTGCAATCACAGGAATCATAAAATAGTTCTATATACCTATGTATGCATTAGTGTGAAAGTTTCTAGAATTTACATTATTGTATACCTACTCCTACTACGAGTATGGTAGAATAGCACTAAGTTTTTAATTGTATTACCAATTCATCAGGACAGAACTGGTATCAAATGAATAAATGTCAGGTTTTTACGGGTCTCTCTTGACTGGAAGACTTGCATCAATGTGTAAACGAAGGGTTTAAATGAGAATAAGAAAATGTCCTGCTTTCAGGAAGACGTAAGACCATGGATGCAGGGACAGATCAAGAGGCAGAGTCCGGACGGTTCAGGGAGGTATTATGAGAAGCAAAAGAACGGCGCGGCAGTTAAAGAGCGCATGGATCGGTTATCGCGCTTCTGACGCCGATCAGCTGGTGTCTTCGTTGCACGAAGAGCGGATGAAGGACGAGGAGTTGCTGCGCGAGGAACGGGAGCTTTTCCACGCGGCGCTGGAACGGAAGAAGCAACGGGATGCAGAGTTGAAGCAGTTACTTGCGGATGCGCTCGCAGAAGAGCGGCGTTGGATTGAAAGGGCGGGAATCCATGGGTGACAGGCTGAGGTGGCAGATTGGGGGAGTTTCAATTCCCCAAACCAAGAGAAGAATAAAAGAAGAGCGTCAGCAGATCGCTCGACTGGAGCAGCAACTGGAGGCCCAGCGGACGGAGCAGGCCCCGGTGTTATACAAGCTGGATTTTCATATTGAGGAGCTGGAACGGCGGCTTCAGGATACGGAACTGCGAATCCTTGCATTACAGAGCGCGGCGGATACGGCAGCAGCGGTGGAGCAATTGCTGGATGAAAGTGTGCAGGATGGACAAGCGCAGGAGGCGCAAGTCCAATATCTTAGCGGCCAACAGGAACAGGCTGCGGCAGGAGCCGCCTTGGGAGTAGTCTCCAGCGCTCCTGGTTCCGCAGGCGGAGAGGCCGCCACGGGAATGCAGAACGGACGGAACGGCAAGGCCCGCCTTGGAGACCAATTGGTGGACAACGGCATAATTACCCGCGACCAGCTTACCGACGCCATCCGAAACCAAAAACGTTACGGTGGCAGGCTGGGCGACATTTTGGTAGAAATGGGCTTCATTACCGCAGAGCAGTTGCAGGAGCAGGTGGATAGTGATAAATCCAAAGAGCGACTGGGCGACATGCTGGTACGTTCCGGCTATATTTCACCAGAGCAGCTAGAGCGCGCACTGGAGTTCCAAGCGAAGAGCGGCGGGCTGCTCGGCGATATTTTGCTGTCATTGCAAATGCTGGAGCCTGCGGATTTGTACCGCGCGATTGCTACACAGAACCGGATCGGCCGTATTGGTGAAGAGCTGGCACTGGATGCAGCCTATAAGTTACCCGAGCAGGTGGCCATGGCTTACGGCGTGGTCGTCATTCATGAATATATGAACCGCTATATTGTGGCGGTCAGTGATCCGTTGCCGGAAGAGCGGCGCTTGAAGCTGGAGGACATTCTCGGCATGCCGGTGGAGCAGGTGCTGGCGACCAAGGAAGAGATGGAGCAGCTCTGGGGTAAAATCTACGGTGAAGAAATGATGCAGGAGAGCACGACCGGATTGTTGGAAAAAGAGCCGCATAATTCGGCGCGCACGACCTTTACGAAGGGACAACTGTGGGTGTTCGCGGCGATGGGCGTGATTACGCTGCTCGGTCTTTTCTGGAACAGCTGGAATACGGTGCTGATCATCAATATGCTGATTCAGCTGTTTTATTTTGCCATGACGCTATTTAAATTTGGTATTATTTATCTCGGTTCCCGGCGTGGGGCGCAGCTTCGCTTCACGAAGGAAGAGGTCGACGCCATGGATGAGAAAAAGCTGCCGATCTATACGATTCTCGTACCGATGTACAAGGAGGCGGGCGTGCTTCCGATGCTGCTGCGGAATTTGGAGCAGCTTGATTATCCAAAATCCAAGCTGGATGTGCGGCTGCTGATTGAAGAGGACGATATTGAGACCATTGAGCTGCTTCGTGAAATGAAGCTGCCCGCCTATTATACGACACTGGTCGTCCCTGACGGCTTGCCCAAAACCAAGCCGAAGGCGTGTAACTACGGACTTATTCGGGCGCGCGGCGAATTTGTGGTTATTTATGATGCCGAGGATCGTCCCGACTCCGACCAGCTAAAAAAGGTCATTGCGGCGTTCGACTCGCTCCCTGAGCATTATGCGTGTATTCAAGCGAAGCTCAACTATTTTAACAGTACGCAAAATTTGCTGACCCGCTGGTTCACGCAGGAATACAGTATGTGGTTCGAACTGCTGCTGCCGGGTATTATGCAGTTAGATACGCCTATTCCTTTGGGCGGAACATCCAATCATTTTCGGGTATCCGTGCTCAAAGATATCAATGCGTGGGACCCCTACAATGTAACCGAGGATGCCGATCTGGGTATACGTCTGTATAAAGGCGGTTACAAAACCGCCATTGTCGATTCCCGTACATGGGAGGAAGCGAACAGTCGCGTAGGGAACTGGATTCGTCAGCGGTCACGCTGGATCAAGGGATATATGCAGACATGGCTGGTTCATATGCGCAATCCGGTGAAGTTGGTGCGTGAGGTGGGCTGGAAAGGCTTTTTCGGCTTTCAGGTAATGATTTTGGCGACACCGATGCTGCCTTTGTTGAATCCAATTTTTTGGGGATTGCTGATTTTATGGTTTGGTTGGGAAATGGCCTTTATTCCCAAGCTGTTCCCGGGATATGTGTATTACCTGGCCAGCGCGGAATTTTATATCGGTAACTTTTTGTTCGTATTCAGTAACGTGGCCGGAATGTATTGGGTCATCGGGGAACTGGAAGAGCGCGGTGAACGTACATTTTCATATTCCATGGTCAAATATGGGCTTCTCTCTCCGCTGTATTGGGTACTTATGAGTATTGCTGCGGTGAAGGCAGCCTGGCAGCTCATTACCAAGCCGTTCTATTGGGAGAAGACGACGCATGGTCTGACCGATATGCATGACCTGGATGAAGCCCCGGCACAGTCCTCCTGAATATGAAGAAAGAAGGAGCAAGAATGGAGACAAAAACACCTTTTTTATCTGTTGTCATTCCCATGTATAATGAAAGCTCACATCTGGAGCGTTCACTCAAGGTGATTGATGGGGTGCTGTCTGTGGTCACTTCACGCTATGAGCTGATTGTCATAGATGACGGTTCCAGAGACGATACGTGGCTCAAGCTGTCCGAATTGTCCCGTCGTATGCCTTCTCTGCTCGCACTTCGGCTCAGCCGGAACTTCGGCAAGGAGCTAGCGCTGTGCGCAGGTCTGGAAAACGCCTCCGGCGATGCCATCATCGTCATGGACGGAGATTTGCAGCATCCTCCTGAGATGATTGGGGAAATGGTGCGTTTATGGCAGGATGAGGGTTACGATCTGGTCGAATGTGTGAAGGAATTCCGTGGAGAAGAGTCGGTAGGCAAAAAGTTTGGGGCTTCATTGTTCTACGCGACCTTGAACCGTTTGACGGGCTTTAACCTCAAAGATGCCTCGGATTATAAGCTGCTGGATCGCCGGGTGGTGGATGCCTGGATGGCGATGCCTGAACGGATTCCATTTTTTCGCGGGATGACGGCCTGGCTTGGTTTCCGCAAAACCCAGATTTCGTTCCGGGTGGCTCCTCGGGAGGAGGGCCCCAGTCGCTGGAGTCCGTTGGGACTGGTTCGGCTGGCAGCGGAAGCAATAGTTTCGTTTTCAACCGTGCCGTTGCGGGTAGTAAGTTTAATGGGACTCATTTTTATGCTGATTTCAGTTATATTGGGAATTCAAACCTTGGCGCACAAATTAACGGGTACCGCTGTGACCGGTTTTACAACTGTTATTTTGCTGCTCTTGATTATCGGCAGTGTATTGATGCTGTCCATCGGAGTGGTAGGAGAATATATCGCCGCCATATATCACGAAGTCAAAGCCAGACCTCGTTATCTGATTGCAGACAAACGAGCGAACGCTGACCGATTGTGGGTGGACAGGGAGTTTAATCAACATGATCAGACGTTCATATCTAAAGTATCCAATCATTAAATATGGCATTGTGGGGCTGCTGGGTACAGGTATCCATGTCGGTGTACTTGTACTGCTGGTGGAACTGTTCAGGGTGCCTGCGGTAACGGCTACTACGATCGGATTCGTAGTCACGCTGCTTGTATCGTATGTGCTGAACCGGAACTGGACATTCGAGCCTACCGGGGAGGGGAGTCGCACCCAGTTTCTTAAATATTTGTTGGTCTGCTCCTGTGGCCTGCTCTTGAATGCAGGTCTGATGTACGCAACCATTCACTGGATCGGCTGGTCGTATCTGATCGGTGAGGTACTGACCACCATCATCGTGCCCGTTCACAATTATATCTGGAATCGCTATTGGATTTTCTCCGTTCCACAACAGCGTCAGAAAGAGACTTCATAATTTTGAGAAAAAAACACCGTAACAAGTTTGAGGGGGAACGAGAGGAATGTCCTTTCGCAAATGGTCAGCAAACAGATGGATGGTTATAGGTCTGTTTGTGTTTATACTTGCGCTGGAGCTGTTCGCAGGCATTTATTTCAGTTATGTTCTGGGATACATGCATACGGACGCGCTCAGTCGCGTAGCCAATGCATTTTATGTGCTATATAGCCGTGATCCGCATTTGGGTGCCATCGGATTCATCTGGAATCCGTTGCCCAGTCTTTTGGAAATGGTGATATTACTGCTGTACCCATTATTTCCGGCATTAGCATCCTACGGATTGGCGGCTGTCATCCTGAGTGCTACCTTTGCCGCTTTGACAGCTGTGCTGCTGTATCGGGCGGGTGTCAGAACAGGGCTTAGCTCGGGAATGAGCTTGATGCTGGCGCTGTTCTATGCGCTGAATCCGTTTATTTTATTGTTCGGTGCCAACGGGCTGAGCGATTCGCTATACATATATTTTATTATGATGACGGTGATTGAATTTGCGCTGTGGCTCAAGGACCGCATGACGGCGAGTCTGATCGTATCCGGATTAGCGCTTGCCATGGCGTTCTGGACTCGATATGAGGCAGTCCCCCTCGGGGTGGCGATGGCGGGCGGCGTGGTCGTGGCCATTCTGTTTCTTCACCGGAACATGGGCAGACGTGAGCTGCCTTTTCGGGAAAAGCTACATAAGGTCGAGGCGACCTGGCTGCTTCTCCTGCTGCCTGTTGTTTTTTCCGGTCTGTTGTGGATTTTCTTTAACTATCTCATTATGGGAAATGCCTTCTATTTCCTTAATTCGGAGTATTCCAACACGGCGCAATCGGCAGAATTGCTAAATGATGATAAATTCGTGGAAATCTTTAATCATCCGTTGGTTGCCTTGAAATTTATCGCTTCTAAAACCCTCTGGTATTCCGTGCCGTTGTTCGCTATTCTGTTCATTCGACTGTTAAGCGGGCGGTTGTTGCGGTGGGGAACGCTGGTTATTTTACTGTTGTTCCTGTCTGTGCCGGGTTTACAATTTTTACTCATGATGAAGCAATCCTCATATGGATGGTTCCGCTATTTTATGTACGTGTTTCCGATTACCGTCGCCTGGCTGCCGTATGAGCTGAGTCAGCTCCAGGGTAGAGCGCGGCGGGCGGCCTTTGGTCTGGTGTCCGTCAGTCTGGTGCTTACGGCCGGATTACTCTCCTATGCACTGACTCGCCCGGATATCGCGCCGGATGAGAACAGCTTCCTCACACGAACAGGGAATGTGAACTATGTGAGACAGGAATCGGACCGGAAAATTGCAGTCTGGCTGGATGAGCATTTGCCAAAGTCAACCATTATGACCGATTCGGCCTCAGCCTACACCATGATTGTATATAGCCAGTATCCGAAGCGCTTCCTGATCACAAGTGATTATACGTTTAATAGGGCATTAAGCTATCCACAGGAAAGTCATGTGGATTATATCCTTGTACCTCAGATCAAGTCGGGCATGCCACTGAGTAAAATCAACATGGTGTATCCGAATTTGTATGAAAAAGGAGCACCCTGGGTTCAGCTCGAACGCGAGTTTAATGGGGAATGGCGCTTGTACAAAGTGCTACCCAAGTCACAATCTGATTCTCCATCTACGGCTACGACGACAGCTCCTTGATGTGTGGCAAGACCCTGAATCTTGATTGGCATATAGCTTCATAATGAATACCCGTAGCTTAACCACTTCGCCATGATACGGCGAGGGAAGCTGCGGGTATTTTTTACACTTATTTATCGCCCCTTGAGCGGCAACCAGGCGAGTACATCCTGTATTTTCGCGTCCCAGTATCCCCATTCATGAGTCCCTGGACCCTCTTCGTAGGTCAGTGGAATCCCGGCAGTATCGCACGCTTTACGAAAGGTCTGGTTTCCCTCATACAGAAAATCCTCCGTACCACAGCATTGGTAGAGCAGGGGGAGTGAAGTTCCCAAGGTAGCATGACGTTGTAGCAACTCCAGCAAGTCGTGATCTGTTCCGCGTATTTCATCTGGACCAAAAATGTGACTCCATTCCGCCGAACTCATCGCTTTATGTATAGGGTCGATGCGTGCCGCGTGTAAATCTATTACCCCCGAGAGACTGGCAGCGGCCGCAAAGCGCTCTGGATGTTGGAGTGCCAGTTTGAAGGCACCATACCCGCCCATGGAAAGACCCGCCACAAAATTGTCTTCCCGCTTGGCGGACAGAGGGAAGAAGGAGCGTGCCAAAGCCGGCAATTCTTCACTGATAAAGGTCCCGTAAGCCCCTCCCTGCTCCATATTGGTATAAAAACTCCGGTGAATCTGCGGCATTACAACAGCAATCCCCAGTGAAGCAACGTAGCGTTCAATGGAGGTTCTGCGTAACCAGATCGAATCATCGTCCGACAGGCCGTGCAGTAAATACAGTGTTGGGTGTGGTCCGGTTCCTTGCTTGCCCTCCAGTCCTATCTGCGAACGGGTTTCCTGAGGGAGAATAACATGCATGGATGTGCTCAAGCCAAGGACTTCTGAATAAAACTGACATTGAATAAGAGCCATAGGAAAACCTCTTTTACTAGGGATTTTGTGATTTCAGTATAACGTAGTCTGTCCAAATATACATATCCTAGTGAATAACTAGGTATTAAGTCCTGAGTCCCATTTATGCTACATAAGGACGGGTTATGGTTATATGGGACGATTTTTTTAATTTGGGGGTTTTTTGGGTTTGATTTCTGGTAAAGTGTTTAAAAAAGAATGGTGAAGCCAATCATAAGGAGGAATTCAGAGTATGGGAAATAAGTTCAGAAACACAGTTACTGGTGTATTGAGTACAGGTCTTATTCTTAGCGCATTCAGCGCAGCAGCAGCCGCTCCTCAGAATACAAGCGGTCATTGGGCAGGAGACCAGGTACAACGTTGGTCGGCTACAGGAAAATTAAACGGTGCGGTGAAAACGGATGCGGCCATCACACGTGCAGAATTTATCGTTCTCTTGAACCGTAGTCTCGGTACGTTCACGCAGGATACTCCACCCGTGACGGACGTAACGTATGCGGACAGTGTTCAGGTAAACGGTAATGGAAACAGAACGTTCACAGATGTACCAGCTTCGCACTGGGCATTCAATGAACTGACAAATGCCGTGAATGCAGGTTACATAAGCGGCTATGCAGATAACAAGCTCAAACCGAATGGAAAAGTAACGCGTCAGGAAGCTGCCGCTATTGTGGGCAAGGCCATTGGACTGACAGCAGGTAACGCGGCAGATGTTACCAAGTTCATAGACTCCGACAAAATCGGATCATGGGCGAAGAAAAGTGTAGCCGCTGCTGCGGAGCAAAAAATCATCAACGGTTATCCTGATGGTAAATTCCAGCCATTGAAGTCGCTGACACGTGCAGAAGCGGTTGCTATTCTGGACGCAGCTTCCGGTTACAATATGAGCGCGATTGATAATCTCACATCGACTCCTGGCGGAACGGTAACAGATTCCACATACGGTAACGTTACGGATTCGACGTATGGTAACACGTCTACTGCTCCTGGAAGCGAAACAGAAGATAGCAGCACCAGCACAGACAGCACGAAAACGACTACGGACAGCACAACGAACAACAGCACGGATACGACTACGGACAGCTCCACAACGACAGATACAAGCACTGATGCGGTAGCTTCCAGTGATACACTTAAAGTAAACGAAGTGCATGACGGCGAAGGTACGATTACGGGGACAGCTAAAGCAGGTTCCACAGTAACCGTCTATTCCAACGATCTGCCAATCGGTAGTGCAGTAGCCAAGGACGATGGTACGTTTAGCATTAGCGTGCTTACTCAAAAAGCCACTGTTAGGCTGGTTGTCAAAGCAGTGGATGCAGACGGAAGCGAAAGTGCGCCTGTAGAAATTTCTGTTTCAGGCAAACGCAGCGAGTAAAATCATCCCGTCACTTGAAATCCCCCTTTAACTCCGCTGGTACCAATTCAGGCGGTAGTCGAAGGGGGATTTTTTGTTATGCTTGTATGCATGCTTTATTCACTTATGCCGTCTTCTATAATAGGCTCCTGCTGTTCGCGTGTTTGCGGCTCAGGCGATGTGCTTCCGCTGTGAACAGCCACAATACGCTGCTGCGCACGGTAGGTATCACGGCTGATTCGGGTGCGTTCCACGGTCTTGCCATCTACGATCTTCATTCGGTACGTTTCCACCACGTATCCTGCCTTGCCCTGCCGAAGCACCTGATAGAAGCCGGGGGAAAGTGAGTCATTACGGATTGTTTTCTCTGGGATGGGTAATACACGAACCGTACGCGATTCCAGCTCATAGGACACATTGGGCGGGAATGTGCCGAAAAATTTGACGGTAAGCGTCCGGTTTTGGACAGCGGCACGAAGGAGCAAATGTTTGCCTGTATTGTTTTTGAAGCGGAAATTGATAGATCCTGTAGCAAAAGTTGCATCCTGACCTTTGGGCAGGTAGCTGACCGGCAAGGAATGGTTGCGGCGCTCAACAATGTCCAGACCGACTCGCAGCGCCGCATTATAGACGGTGCTGGATACCTGACAAATCCCGCCGCCAATGCCCGGTTCCAGCTGCCCGTTTACGATCACCGGGGCTTCACGAAAGCCGTGTGTGCGCTCAGCCTTGGCAATGATTTGACCATAATCGAATATCTCGCCCGGCTTGAGAATCAAACCGTCAACGGTGCTTGCCGCCGAATTGACGTTGTACACACGTCCTTCCGAGCTGCTGCTGAGGCTGGTGGAAAACTGGACAATTTTGCGCTCAATCCCTTCGCTCCGCAGACCGTCCACCGTAATGTCCGGCTCTAGTTGACGAAACGGCAACTCCACCCGCACCGGCTCCCCGGAAGCAGTAAAATCCTTGGGCAGCGCCTTATCCAGCGCTACGCCCAGTTTGGGCCAATCCAGGCGCCTGGCAGAGCGGCCGGGAATATAGCGAATCTGATCGTCCCCGTCGATCTGGCGCACGGCATTGACAGGCTTGCCGTAACGCTGTTCCTCCCAATTAGCTCCGAACCTGGCCTGCAAGGCTGACCCCTGCCGGGAAGGTGTGATGGTCCATTCTTTTCCAAAGGAAAACCGCGTCTGCGCACGAGTCCAAAGATGCTCCGAGACGAGCGCATTCACGGCATCACGGAATGCCTTCGCTTCATAGTGGATACCCGCTTCCCTGAGCGTAAGCTTGATATCCTGCGCGCTACTGTCGCTGTCCGTCAGGATCAGGGGGCGTTGCTTCAATGCATTCAGCTTTGTGTCCAGCAGTCGGAGCGCAGCTGTTTTATCCATATTTCCCATATTGACTCCTCCGACTGTTACGCCCTTCGGCAGCGTTTGCCTGTCGGCGTACAAATGTAGTCCTCCCCACAACATGGCCAGCGCCAGAATTACAGTCCATATCCAGATGAAGGATAAATGAATTTTTTTCATAATACGGCTGTCTCCTGTCTCGTAAGCTTGGCAGCGTATTCATGTGCCATAATATTCATATATATGTGCCAAAAGCAGAAAACTTTCGGTACTATTCAGGTAACAAATTTGTTACAATGATAAACGGTATGATGAAATACAGGACTTTTTAAAGGAAATGCATGGAATATGTCGAATGGATATTAAGTTATCAGCATTTTGCATCATTCGATTCCCAACGCTCGAAAGACAATATATAGACGAACTAAACCGTTTCGATCTCTATATTGCTGATTTGAAATCGCTCTTGGGATTGTTGCAAAATGCTCAGTTATACGTAATCTGATTAAGCAGCGGGAAGTGATCGAGTGATTGAAATGCAGGATGTGTGGAAGACCTATACTAATGGAACCCATGCACTTCAGGGAGTGTCGGTCAAAATTGACCGTAATGAATTCGTATACGTAGTCGGCCCGTCCGGGGCGGGTAAATCGACTTTTATGAAGCTTATTTATAGAGAAGAAGTACCGACCAAGGGGCAAATTTCAGTTAATGGATTTAATATCGGGAAGCTCAAGCAGCGTAAAATTCCCTACGTTCGTCGCAACATCGGAGTCATTTTTCAGGATTTCCGGCTTTTGCCGCGTTTGACGGCCTATGAGAATGTCGCTTTTGCGATGGAAGTCATTGAGGCTCCCAAGAAGCTGATTCGCAAGCGGGTGCCGGAAGTGCTCGAACTGGTTGGCTTGAAAACGAAAATGAATCGCGAGCCTGCCCAGCTTTCCGGTGGGGAGCAGCAGCGCGTAGCTATCGCACGGGCTATCGTCAACAATCCGTCCGTGATCATTGCCGATGAACCCACAGGTAATCTGGACCCCGAAACATCGTGGGAGATCATGCAGTTGCTGGACGAAATTAATTTTCGCGGCACGACCATTGTTATGGCGACACACAATAAGGACATCGTAAACTCTATGCGTAAACGCGTCATTGCCATTGAAAATGGCAACATCGTAAGAGATCAGGTGAGAGGGGAGTACGGATATGACTTTTAATACCTTCTTGCGTCATCTGCGGGAAGGCTTCAAAAACATATTCCGCAATGGCTGGATGTCCGTGGCATCCGTCACCTCGATTGTTGTGTCACTGCTTATACTGGGCGTGTTTATTATGCTGGTGCTCAACGTCAACTCCCTGGCTGACCAAGCGGATAGCCAGGTGGAGGTTAACGTATTTTTGGAGCTGAATGTAGAACAAAACATGCGTGAAACGCTGCAAAAGGAAATCGCGGCGATGCCGGAAATTAGCAAAACCACCTTTATCACCAAAGCTCAAGGCTTGGAGGAGCTGCGAAAAGATTTGGGAGACAGCGGCAAGGAGCTGCTGGAAGGTTTTGATAAGGACAGCAATCCGCTTCCAGACAAAATCGTTGTAGAGGTCATTGAACCGACGACGGTCCCATTTGTGGCTGAGAAGATTGAGAAGCTGAACACGATACATCCGGAGAAACCGATTTTAAAGGTCCGTTATGGAAAAGGTACCGTGGAGACGCTCTTCACCATTACCAAGCTCATCCGTAATGTGGGCTTTGTATTCGTAGCTGGATTGGGGCTTATGTCCATGTTCCTGATTTCGAATACGATCCGCGTGACCATTCTGGCACGACGCAAAGAGATTGGCATTATGAAACTGGTTGGTGCGACCAACTTTTTTATACGATGGCCGTTTTTTATTGAAGGTGCGCTTATTGGCCTGATGGGTTCCGTGATTACGGTAGGTATTTTGTTTGCTGGTTATCAGCGTTTGCTTACAGCCGTTCAAGGCGATATTGCACTGAACATGTTGAAGCTTATGCCGCTTCAGGGCGTTTGGATTCAATTGAGTGCCTTGCTAATCATTTTGGGGATGCTCGTCGGGATTGTAGGCAGTACCCTATCCATGCGCAAGTTCTTGAAAGTATAAAAATTCATTGGTGGACGTCACAGTCGGTATTCTTTAGAACGGGGAAGCCGGTGTTATTTTGCGATAAAGGATGGGGAGTGCAAGTTGAAAAAAACAGGATCTGTGTTGGCCGCTACCCTGGTAGCCGCATTGCTAATCCAGCCCTCTGACGGATATGCCAAAAGCATGCATGAAATCAATTCGCAACTGAATCATTTGGAAAAGCAGGCCCAATCTGCCAAGCAACAGCAGGAAAAGGCAGCTCAAGATAAACAGTATGCCCAACATTACAAAAATAAAACCGTACAAAACCTGAAAATTGTACTCGACCAGATTAACAGCGTCAGCGACCAGTTGACTCGTGTAGCGGTCCAGATTGATCAAACCGAAGATAATCTGCGTGCAACCAAAAAAGATTTATCTGAAGCCATTGACCGCATTCAGGCACGTGAAAAGATGCTGGAAACCCGTGTGCGCTTGATGTATACGGACGGAACGGTCTCGTATATGGACGTGCTTATGTCTTCGGCCAGCTTTAGCGATTTCCTCAGCCGGGTGGATTCCCTGAAAACGATCGTGGAGCAGGATCAAATCCTGTTGGACGAGCATAAAAAGGACAAGGCTCTGGTCGTAAGCAAGAAGAAGCAGCTCGACACGGAATATAAAAATGCCAAGAAGCTGTATGCCCTTAAACAGGGTGCCAAAGCAGAACTGAATTCGAAGGAGCAAGAGAAGCAAAGATTGATAGCCAATTATGATCATGATATTGCTGAGTCGGATGAAATCAGTGAAGAGCAAAATGATATGCTGGTAGCCCTCGCTAACAAACGTGTGGGTCTGGTGCAGGAGAAAAACAAGCTCAGAGCGGAGCAGGCGGCTAAAGCGGCACGTGCTAGAGCGGCTGCACGTGCTGCTGAAGCCAAGCGATATGCTTCTTCATCCTCAGGCGCAGGCTCGAATTCCAGTCATGCGGCAGCCAGTACGTATACGGGTGGATCGGGCACATTGGCTTTGCCTGTATCCAATTACCGACTCTCATCTACGTTTGGTATGCGGGTACATCCGATTACCGGCAAGCTTAAAGGCCATACAGGCATTGATATGGCAGCTCCACAGGGAACCGACATTCATGCAGCAGAAGACGGTGTTGTCATTGTTGCGGAATGGTGGAGTGGGTATGGAAACACGGTTGTGATTGACCACGGAGACGGGCTATGGACTCTGTACGGACATATTCGCAATGGCGGTACGGTGGTACGTACAGGACAGACTGTGAAACGCGGTCAAAAAATTGCAGAAGTTGGTTCGACGGGCAATTCAACAGGACCCCACTGTCATTTTGAGGTGCGCGAGAATAACAAACCAGTAAATCCGATGAACTATCTATAGTTGAAAAGGGAAGCCCTATTTGTAGCCAATACGGTTGTAGATAGGGCTTTGCCTTCATAGCTTGATACCCGGCGCAGAACATGTGCATTGAAACACAGAGTAGGATACAATTAACATATTCCGTACAAGCTAGACGTATACTGCGTGGATGGATATGCGTTGTAAGGCAATAGTATACAAGATCAATAGAAGGCGGTGGACGATTAGATGTTGAAAAAAAGTACAGCGGTACTCTTGATGGTGATTGGGCTTCTTGGCGGTAGCCTGCTCACTTTTGCTTATACTGGAACGACGACAGTGGGAAGCAGCGCTCTGGGCGAAGGACTGCTGGCGAGCGTGACAGGTAGCAGTTCCACCTCCAGAAGTGATATCCGCAAAATCGAGACAGCGATGGATCTGATCCAGGGGCAATATTATCAGGACGTTGACCGTACCAAGCTGGTGGACGGAGCCATCAACGGTATGATGGAATCGCTCGGCGACCCATATTCCTCTTATATGGGCAAAGAAACAGCACAGCAGTTTGAACAGTCCATTGAAGGCTCCTTTACCGGAATCGGGGCCGAGGTAGCGGCAGAAAACGGAAAAGTGGTCGTGGTAACGCCAATTAAAGGCTCACCGGCCGAGAAGGCGGGACTGCGCTCCAAGGACATTATTTTGTCCGTTAACGGTGAAACGCTGGACGGATTGGATCTGAACAAGGCCGTTTCCAAAATACGTGGACCTAAAGGTAGTCAGGCCAAGGTCAAAATCCAGCGCAGCGGCTCTCCTGATCCGATGGAATATACCATTACCCGTGACAGCATTGATATGGAAACCGTGACGGCTCATATGGAAAGCGGCGGTGTAGGTGTAATCACGATTACCCAGTTCTCCTTGAATACAGCAGATCGTTTTAAAGAAGAACTCGCGAAGCTGGAAAAACAAGGACTTAAAGGGCTCGTCATCGACGTGCGTAATAACCCGGGCGGCGTACTTTCCGTCGTGATTGATATCGCACAGCAATTTGTACCTTCTGGTAAAACGATCGTGCAAGTGGAAGACAAGAATCAGAAGCGTGAAGAAGAGAAATCCAAAGGATCAAGCAAGAAATATCCGGTGACGCTGCTCATGAATAAAGGTAGCGCAAGCGCGTCCGAAATCCTGGCAGGCGCTCTCCAGCAATCGGCTGGCGCAGTATTGATCGGGGAAAATTCCTTTGGTAAAGGTACCGTACAAACCAGCTATGACAAGCAAATGGGCGACGGTAGCCTGCTTAAAATCACGATTGCCAAATGGCTGACGCCAAATGGAACGTGGATTCATAAAAAAGGCATTAAGCCGGATATCGCGGTGGAACAGCCTGAATTCTTCACAGCAGCACCATTGAACAAGGAAAAGCCGTTGAAATACAACATGAATAGCGGCGATGTGAAAAATGCGCAAATCATTCTGCAAGGCTTGGGCTACAAGCCGGGTCGCGAAGACGGCTATTTTGATAAAGTGACGGAAAGCTCCGTTCTTGCTTTTCAAAAACAGGCGAAGCTGACGGCTAACGGTGTGATTGATGCGAAGACAGCGGCGGCGATGGAAGCCAAGCTGATCGAAAAAATCCGTGATCCGAAAAACGACAATCAACTCAAGCAGGGGATTGAAGAGATTCGGAAGGAAATGAAGACCAGCGCAGCGAAATAATAATAAGGCTACAACAAAGGGGGCTGGAAACAGCCTCCTTTTATTTTGGGATTTATTTGCAGTCTGCCGGATTGTCTTCCCTACGTTGGCAATTTCATATAGAATAAATGGATATGAAATGTACGTGATCCGCTAAACAGCGGGCCAGGGGCATAAGGAGTGTGAATGAACTTGGAATGGGCTTTACAATGGGGATGGAGCGTTCTAAATGCTTGTTTGTACCTGCTTTTGCAGCCGTTTTACTATATCTCGATACTCATTGTCGCGCTTAGCTACCGTCGGCAAATGCTGCTGGAGCGCAAGCTCTTTCATACCAGGCTGCACAATTGGGCGGGAGAGACATGGCGCGTAGTCTGGAGTGGTCTAATCGCGGGGCTGGCCCTGTCCGCTCTGGGAATGTTCGTAAGTGTGCATCTGACCTCGGCTTCCATCGTATGCCTGTGGGTGACTACATTGCTGCTTATGCTGGTGCGCGTGCGTTACCTGTGCCTGGCCTATTCGGTGGGCCTGCTGGGTGTAGCCCAGTTTGCTTTGAACGTGGCAGAGGGCTGGCAGCCTGTGGGAACGCTTGGAACATCGGTGGCAGCCATCCGTGGATTGGATATTCCTGCGTTGCTGGTACTGGTTGCTGTGCTGCATGTGGCTGAGGCGCTACTGGTTCGCTGGCAGGGAGGAAAGGCCGCAACTCCACTGTTCGTGGAGGGCAAGCGGGGAAGGCTGGTTGGTGGCTACCGGATGGAAGACCTCTGGCCCATTCCGTTGTTGCTTCTGGTTCCTGTTCAGGGAGGCTTTGCGCTTCCGTGGACGCCGCTGTTTGGTGATGGAACCGGATATATGCTGGCAGCCTTGCCTGTTCTTATGGGCTTCAGCAGCGTGACGTTAGGCCAGTTGCCACGCCAGAAGGCGGTGCTAACGTCCAACCGCCTGCTTCTCTACAGTGTAGCCTTGCTCCTGCTGAGCCTGCTGGCGGCGTGGTGGAGTCCGCTGACGCTGGTGGCAGCATTGTTCTCTTTCCTGGCCCATGAGGTGCTGATCTGGTACGGCAACATGGAAGAGAGCCGCCTCAGCCCTATGTTTGTTCATCCGGAGCAAGGGTTGCGTGTACTGGCTGTGCTGCCGGATAGTCCGGCGACGGCGATGGGCATTCTGCCCGGCGAGGCCATTTACCGCGTGAACAGCGTCGTCGTGAACAGTCGTAACGAGCTGCACCAAGCCTTGCGGATCAACTCCGCTTTTTGCAAGCTGGAGGTACGCAATCTTCAAGGTGAGAGCAAGTTTGTGCAGCGCGGCATGTACGATGGTGATCACCACCAATTGGGAGTCGTGCTTGCACCGGATGCGGACGCGAACTGGGCCGTATCCATACGCCCTGCCTCAATCTACCGGATTGTTGCCATGCACTTGGGCGCACGGCGGCGCAAAGGTGGACAGGCATCCAAGACGGAGAGTCCAAGTTTGGACACGATAGAAAAATAGATGGTACAGCGAGAGGGCAGTTTTATTTGACTAGATTTGAATAAGGCTGTCCTCTTTTTATATTCAGACAGTAGCCTGCTTGAAATGACTATTATGATCAAGATACAATGAATATGTAATTCGATATATTGATGAACCGAATGCCTATTATGTGTGTCAAGCAGGGAGAGGGAAAGATGAATGCGATTCACTTTATTCGAGAGTACATCAGGCATCCACGCAGCGTAGGCGCTATCATACCAAGCTCAAGACAGTTGGCCAAGCAAATTGCCACACCGATCTACTTTGACCAAGCATCGTGCATCATTGAGTATGGTGCAGGTACCGGTGTGTTTACACAAGAACTGATTAAGAACAAGCGCCCGGATACGCTATTGCTAGTGATTGAGGCCAATGAATCGTTTTACAAAACATTGCAAAGCAAGTACGGACACTTGGAGCAAGTACACGTCATTCATGGATCGGCCGAGCATGTAGCCCGGTATATGACACAGTATCATGTCTCGAAAGTGGATTACATCGTATCAGGACTCCCTTTTACCAGCTTGCCTGCCGCCTTATCCAGCCTGATTTTGGGACAAACGGCTGAAGTATTGGGTCAGGAGGGCAAATTTATTACGTTCCAGTATAGTAAGGTAAAACACAATTTTTTTCGTACCTTCTTTGGTGACATCCAGATCAAAAAGGTACATTACAACGTCCCGCCCGCCTATGTTTTCACGTGCAGTCTGTAATTTGTCAGCTATGTAGAGGATTAGAATAAACACGAATGTAAAGATACGGATTTTCATGAGAAGACCTGGTCAGCGTCATTAAGATGTTGAAAAGGTCTTTTTTGTTGAGCGTTCTTGGTAGGCTATTTACGGAGATGTAAGATAGGGGGGGATATGTTAAAAAGCAAAATTTGTTTAAGGAATCATATTTTAAAATGGGACTTAACCTATATATTACATATGCTGGAACCTGTTAGATTTTGTGTGATTCAACGATTAATCTGAACTTTCGTTAAAAGGGGATTAATATATGGTAAAACCGCTGATGTTCATGCGTTGGTGTGAGTATTATGAATTAAGTGATCGTGAGACAGATTTTATATCGTTTTTTATGATGAATTTCTCAGCCGCGCGATCAGGCAACCAACCAAAGCTTAGGGAGCAATTCATCGAAATCCAGAAAAAAACCTTTCCCGAATACCCGTTTGACATCACCCCGGAAGAACTGGATTACCCCAAATTTGAAGGATTGATGAAACGGGTGTTGAAAATTCATTTTGACACGGCGGAGCTGCTATACTCCTTCTATCTTCAAAAGCTGTGCGCCCCCTTGGCAGAATATATTTTATCCACTGGAGAATCAGAGCCTGCACGCATCTATTATGAGCTTATTCAAAAGGACAAGGTACGGTAGGGGAGATGGGTGTGAATCAAAAATTTTCCATGAGGAATGGTTTATCAGGCTCCGTGTTTACTCAACCATTCTTTTTTTATTTTGAGATGATAAAAGCTACATAAAGCAATATGACTTTTAAGTATTCGTAAAAGCATTGGAAGGCAATGCAGCATTCTTACACCACTATGATTTAAATATAAATAGATAACCTATCGAAGTTTGTACAGTTTCAAAGAAAGGCTGTGACATAGCTAGAACAACTTTGCAGCGAATTCATGTTCTACTATATGGCTATATGGAATAATCTATGTATATGGACCTTCTGTCCAACAAATGGTTCGATATGCAGGCTTGGTCGGTAGAACGTATAGCAGAGCTGTACTATTACACATTTGTCAACAAGAAGCCGGTAACGGTACTACCTTGATGCAAACGGCAAACCCATCATGTGCGGTGTGAATACGGCTGTTGCAATACTTGAAGATCCGGGCCAATTCTGGATTTCGGACGGAGAGGAGAGAGTGTAGTCAACCGGATACTTGGAGCTTCGACTGGCGAAATTCAAGCGCTTATCAACAAAAACGAGTGGACGAGCTACAATGTGGCAGATGAATACTCCTACGATCCTACAAAAAAAATTAATTTGCAGATTAGAGTAAGGTGACGCTGTACCAGAACGATAAACTCGTTTGGGGTCAGTAGCCTTAAAGCCTGACGGAGCGGCACTCGTATGGGTGCCGCTCTTTTCAAACTTAAAGGAGGAAAGCGGCATGAAGGTGGAAAATAGTAGTAGTATTTGGTTCAAACGTTCCAAATGGCTGCCTGTCGTCATGGCATGCACGATTATAGTAGGGGGGGCACTACCGGGTCCAACTGTAGTTCACGGTCAAACGGCAAAGACCGTTACCATTAAAGTTGATACATCCAAGGATCGTAAGCCTATTAGCCCTTATATTTACGGTACGAATCAGGAGTTGGCAGGCGATGAGAATCTGACTGCCAGACGACTTGGTGGCAATCGAATGACCGGATATAACTGGGAAAACAATATGTCCAATGCGGGAAGCGATTGGGAGCAATCCAGCGATAACTATTTATGCAACAATGGCGGTCTGACAAAAGCTGAATGTGAAAAGCCGGGGGCGGTGACGACTTCGTTTCATGATCAATCGCTGAAGCTAGGCACTTATTCTTTAGTTACGCTGCCGATGGCCGGTTATGTGGCCAAGGATGGAAATGGAAGTGTGCAGGAAAGCGAAAAGGCTCCTTCCGCTCGTTGGAATCAGGTCGTAAACGCTAAAAATGCGCCGTTTCAACTGCAGCCTGATCTGAATGACAATCAGGTTTATGCGGATGAATTCGTCAACTTTTTAGTGAAAAAGTACGGTGCTGCTTCAACAAAGACGGGTGTGAAAGGATATGCGCTCGACAATGAACCCGCTCTCTGGTCGCATACGCATCCGCGCATTCATGGTGAAAATGTCGGAGCGAAAGAGTTGGTAGATCGGTCGGTAAGTTTATCCAGAGCTGTTAAAGCGGTTGACGCGGGTGCGGAAATTTTTGGGCCGGTTCTTTACGGTTTTGGCGCCTATAAAGATCTTCAAACTGCACCTGATTGGAACTCTGTAAAAGGCAGCTACAGTTGGTTCGTGGACTATTACCTGGATCAAATGCGCCTCAGCTCGCAAGCCGAAGGCAAGAGATTGCTGGATGTTTTCGATGTGCACTGGTATCCCGAAGCGATGGGCGGAGGCATACGAATTACAAATGAGGTAGGCAACGACGAAACGAAGAAAGCCAGAATGCAGGCGCCTCGTACTTTGTGGGATCCGACCTACAAGGAAGATAGCTGGATCGCTCAATGGAACAGCGAATTCTTGCCTTTACTACCTCGATTGAAGCAGTCGGTGGATAAGTATTACCCAGGAACCAAGCTGGCTTTGACCGAGTATAGCTATGGCGGCGAAAATGATATTTCCGGCGGTATCGCTATGACCGATGTGCTGGGCATCTTGGGCAAAAACGATGTTTATATGGCAAACTACTGGAAGTTAAAGGATGGTGCCAACAACTACGTTAGTGCCGCTTACAAGCTTTACCGCAATTATGACGGAAAAAGCTCTACTTTCGGTGGTATCAGCGTTAATGCGCAAACGTCGGATATTGTCAATAGCTCGGTGCATGCTTCCGTAACGGATGCATCCTACAAAGAACTGCACCTCGTTGTCATGAATAAAAGCATGGACAGTGCATTCGACGCCCAATTCGATCTTTCCGGCGAGACGACTTACGGTTCCGGTAAAGTATGGGGCTTCGACAAAAATAGCTCGCAAATTAAGGAAGCAGCGCCAATCACGCAAATTTCAGGCAACCGCTTCACCTATACAGTACCGCCTTTGACGGCTTATCACATCGTGTTGACTGCCGGCAATGATACGTCTGTGCCACCTGGGGAAGGTCCTGAAAGCTTTGCGCTGAGAGCTGAGGCTGGCGATGGGAAAGTCGATTTGTCCTGGGACGCTTCCAGCGGAGTTGTAGGTTACAGTGTACAGCGGGCAACGTATGAAAACGGTCCTTTTACTGCTGTAGCATCCAACTTGATCGAAACGTCTTATACGGATACTAACGTAACGAACGGCACTTCTTACTATTATAAAGTAACCGCAAAAACAAATGCGGGAACGAGCGAATCCAATGTCTTGAAAGCGGTTCCGAGGACGCCTGTAGACGGTCCTGTTCGCTATGAAGCCGAAGATGGCACGCTGAAGGGAACCATTGTGGAATCCAGCGGGACCGGCTTCTCAGGTACTGGTTATGTAACTAATTTCCACAATGCAGGGGATTCCCTGACGATGACGATTCAGGCTCCAACGGCAGGCTTGTACAATCTTACAATCGGCTACCGTTCTCCTCATGATGACAAACGCACGAATTTCTCTTTAAACGGCAAAGCGTCTGGCGAGCTGGTACTTTGGAAATCGGCTGATTTTAAAGAAACTTCCGGTGGTAAGGTTCTGTTGAATGCAGGGGCGAATACGATCGGTTTTGAAACAGGCTGGGGCTGGTACGATATCGACTACGTCAAGCTGGAGCCTGCTGCTGACCGTCCACCGCATGCGGTAACCAAAACGCTCATCAATCCGAATGCGACGGTAGAAGCAAAAGCATTGATGAACTACCTGGTTGATCAATACGGGAAGAATATGCTTTCCGGTCAAGAGGATATGCCCGAAATTGATTGGCTTCAAGCAAATGTAGGTAAAAAGCCGGCTATTGCGGCGCTTGACCTGATTGACTATTCGCCAAGCAGAGCGGAACACGGTCTTAGTTCCACAGAGACGGAAAAGGCGATTGCATGGGATAAGCAAGGGGGCATTGTTACCTTTGCATGGCACTGGAACGCGCCGAAAGATCTTATCGATACGCCGGGAAAAGAATGGTGGAGAGGCTTCTATGCCGATTCGACTACATTCGATATAGAATATGCGATGAATAATCCAGAGTCCGAAGATTATAAATTGCTTATTCGCGACATCGATGTGATTGCAGGGCAATTGAAGAAGTTGCAGGATGCGAAAGTTCCTGTCCTGTTCCGTCCTTTACACGAAGCGGAAGGCAAATGGTTCTGGTGGGGCGCTAAAGGTCCTGAGCCTGTTAAGAAATTGTATATTTTGATGCACGACCGTTTGACTCATGTGCACAAATTGAACAATCTGATCTGGGTTTGGAATTCTGTTGCTCCGGATTGGTATCCGGGAGACGAGTATGTGGATATTTTGAGCTTTGACTCTTATCCGCAAGCAGGCGACTACAGCCCGCAAATTGCAAAATATGAAGACCTTGTTGCATTGGGCAAGGACAAAAAGTTAGTTGCCATGAGCGAAAACGGACCTATCCCGGATCCTGATTTGATGAAGGCGTATCAAGCCCATTGGAGCTGGTTTGCTACATGGTATGGGGATTTTCTGAGAGACGGCAAACAAAACAGCCTTGAGCATCTGAAAAAAGTGTATAATCATCCGAACGTCATTACGCTTGAAAAGCTCCCGACTAACTTAAAAACGTATGGCATTACCGAACAGCCGTCAGTACCGGGTAGCTTCACGCTGAACGCAGCGGGCGAAACGGCGAAAGTAAAGCTGAGCTGGACAGCATCGGCGAATGCGGTAAGCTATGAAGTGAAGCGTTCGACGGCTGAAAACGGCGCGTTCGCCACAGTAGCGAGCGATGTATACGGAAGAAGCTACACCGACACAGCCGTAACGGCAGACACGACGTACTACTACCAAGTCGTAGCGAAGAACAATGCAGGACAATCGGTTTCGAACACGGCTAGCGCAGCGCCGAAAGCGGATGCTCAGGAGCCGACCAAGGGACTGTTGCTCCAGTATCGCGCAGCGGATACAAATGTGAACGACAATAACTTGAAGCCGTATTTCCAAATTTTAAACAAAGGTACAAACTCCGTACCGATCAACGAGTTGAAAATTCGCTACTACTACACGATTGACGGCGACCGCGCGCAGACATTCAACTGCGACTATGCGATGCTGAGCTGCTCGAAGCTGAATGGTAAGCTGGTTAAAATGGATAAAGCCGTAACCGGCGCTGATTATTATTTGGAAATCAGCTTCAACTCGAATGCAGGCGTGTTAGCACCTGGAGGAAGCACGGGCGAAATTCAAACCCGTATGAATAAAACAGACTGGTCGAACTATAACGAAAGTGACGATTACTCGTATAAAGGCACGCAAACTTCATATGCTGATCATACAAAAGCTACGTTGTATCATAATGGCGTACTTGTTTGGGGAACCGAACCGACAGCTAATTAAGACAAGCGTCCGTTATACGGCAACATGTGAATCAACCGATTATTTGCCAAGAGAGGGGGGCATTACGTTCTTTTCTTGGTTTAAGCCACCAGTTTCTATGAAGACTCTTCAAGATCATATGCAATTAGACTAGGCCAATCTTACAGGATTGGTCTTTTTTATTGATTATTTTGTAAAAAAAGAAATTATTTGTTTATTTTTATCGTTCTTGTAACACATCAAGAATTACAATGGAATTAATTAGAAGAAAGGAGGTGGGGAAATGAAAAGGTTGATATCTTGATGTCTATAATAGCTTGGAAGTTCAATGTTTGATTAGTAAAGTACTAATAGCTTGAGAACAACAGAAACGTAGTCACAGACATAAAGCAAGGCATTTAGTAGCTTAGAAAGAAGACTATTAAAGAGGAGAAATGACAAATGAAAAAAGCCATCTTAGCATTATCAATTTCTGCGCTAGCGTTATCATTAGGAGGAGTAGCTGCCGCTTCACCAGTAAGTTCAACGGCATCAGATGTAAAACCAGCAACAGTGACAGTAACTTTTGAACTTGCAACAGGAGAAAAAGCACCCATTACAAAGCAGGATAGTCCCGTACTTCGTTTAGGCATAGGTAGCACATATAAAATGGAAGGTTCAAATTGGATGATTTTGTACGGAAGTGATGTTGTCGAACTTCATGGCAATAAGGCTAAAATGATAGGTTACGGAACAGCTCAAGTGGCGGCATATAAATCTAATGGAGACAAACTTGGGGTTTATACTTTTAAGGTTGAAAGATAGTATTTGTATGCAGTGAAGGAGGTGAAGTACGCTTCACTTCCTTCACTTACTTAATTTTTATGGATTAATTGGGTAAGTAATTTCTAAATCAGGGAAATACTCCTTTTTTGGATTTCCATCTTTCCCTAGTTCGAATTTACTCCTATCACCCTTTTTTAAGATAGATTTGTAAACCTTTATAGTAATTTCTTTGGGAAGAGAGAGGAAAGGTTCAAATCGTGAATCATTTATCAGAACGTTGCCATCAGTTGCACTCCAACCATTGTTGCTAATAAAATTTAGTTGCTTTCCTTTATCATCGTAAATTTCATAACTCAAAAACAAAGGAAGTGACGAAGAAATTTTTGAATTAGCAGGTAGCTTTATGCGAGTTGTGATGCTGGTTGTAATCGGCGTGAGCTCAACTTTTTCTAGAGTATAATCAATGTTTTTATACTCTCGCTTAAGGGATGGTGTAAAAACTAAGTTCTTCTTAGTATTCTTTTCCACAGGAATTTCTATTTTAAATGGCTGCTTAATGCCGGAGACAGGCATGGAAATTGTTAAATCAAACTTATCTGGAAAAGGTTTTCCTCCTTGATTACGTAAATCTGAAAATTGTATAATGGTTGAATTCGAATTTTTTCCAGGTATCGTATATGAGTCAATGGAGCTGCTGGTGTTTGTAGGTACATAAGAAGAATTAATTTCTTCGCCATTAATGGAAAGTATTAAATCATCAAGTAATAAGGGTAATTCGGTGTTTAAAAATCTTTTATCGGAAGTTTTTCGCTCTAATGCTATAGATACTCGTGTTCCGTCGAATATGACCTCTGGTACGCTGAGAGTCAGACCATCATGGGTGTCACTAAGATTTGGTTTTGATAGCAGTCCTTTTTCGTCCGCTGTTTGTAAACCAAGATCACCAGCTAGCTGGAATATAGAATTCATACCTGGAATTTGTTTTAAAGATGCAGCCATTGTCGGGGAAATGAAGCCAGTACCAACCACCAGCATAAATGTCATTGCAAGCATAATAGAAGTCACAATAATTGTATTACGTGTCCTTTTTGGTCGAATGTTAGATCGCTTATATCGTCTTGTGCCTACTTTCTCAAAGCGTTCCATAGTTCTATCAATTAAATCCACTTGTAATGGAGTATCCCGAATAAGCTTTTGTAAATGCTCGATTTCTTTATCTTCCGGTTTTAAAGGAATGTTCATACTTTTTTCCTCCCTTTTCCTTTTGGTGAATTAGTTTTTTACGGAGTCGCTCATATTTTTTTCGGATGGCCGATGGTTTTAGTTCCATAATTGTAGCAATCTCTTCATAGCTGTATTCCTCCAGTGAGCGTAACAATAAGATTTGTCGCTCTTCTAACGTTAGCTGATCCATTAACTCGTGAATTAAATCTGTATATTCGTGTATTGGTTGTTGCTTCAGGTTCAATTTATACTGGATGAAGGATTTAAACGTTCTAGTGTTTCTTTTTAATAAGTCATTACAATGATTTTGAGCAATTTTGTAAAGCCAAGCTGAAAAAGAAACTGTAGGTACGAACTGATGGATGTACTCAAGCCCTTTGATGAATATTTCTTGAGCAGCATCCTCCGCTTCTTCCTGATTTTTAAGTAAATAGTAGCAATATAAAAAAATCTGTTGTTGATAACGCCGTATGATATGTGTGTATGCTTGTTTGTCGCCCGTTTGTACCTGTTCTATTACAAGCTTGATATCTGCATCTTGCTTATTTACATATAGTTTTTCCATTAACTTCCCTCCTTTCTGCCTATATAACTGAAAAAGGGATGCATTTGTGACATTCAAATAAAAAAACTTAAAGTTTGCTTTTAATGCTTCTCTTTATGTACTTCATTCAACTTTTCAATTATCACGGGATTCGTTTAAAAAAGACTTCTTTCTAAGGCATCATCAATTAAAGTGACTATATAGACCATATATTTCACTATTTTCGTGATTTTGTATTAAAATGAGTTTCCTATAGGATGGATTTTACATATAAAGTATCACTTATGATATGTCCAAAACTTATTGAGGGGGATTGACATGGAACATACACCTACGATCCGCTCAAAGATAGAGACAGAATTGAAGCAAAGGGGCTATAGCTTTAGCAGCTTTAGTAAAATATCTGGTATTAACCGTGGCACATTCAGCGCCATGCTGAACAGCAACCCACCCAAGCCGATCTCCGTTCGGCAGATGGACCTGATTACCAAGGCGTTGGGGTATCCCGAAGGCTGGCTGTATGAGTTGTACATAGATGAATGCTTTTACGAAGGAAAAGGACACTGGAAACGGATTAAGCCGTTTCTGTTGCGTTGTGTGGAGCTAGGAAGACGGGACTTCATCCAAAAGGTATTGTCGAGGCTAACAGAGGACTTGTCCTATGTACCGACCATATTTGAACTTGCAGAAGAATTACACGCAGAAGGAAAGGAAAAGGAATCAGTTCCTTTTTACGAGTGTGTGGTAGAGAACGAAAGGTATTACCACTCGGAACGACTAGCGCTCAGTCAATACAGATTGTTTTGTTACTCGCTTACCGAAGATTTAGAAAGCAGCTTACAGGCTGCTATTATCTTTAATTCGTTCCGCAAAAGTTTGCCAGAGAATTATCAGTTGGATGGATTATTAAAGTTAACTAATGTTTATTTCAACGCAAGTAATTGGGAGGCTGCAATAAAGTATGCGACAGAACTCCGTACACTGGCTATAAGTGTCTATCATCAACAGGTTTATAACCGTTCAAAAAACAGGCAACTGGATAGCTTCGATACTGAAAAGCCTCTAGTCGTATACTATGGTTTAGGGCATTTATTGCACGGAAATGCGTTGGAGAATCAAGGATTGTATGAAGAGGCTTTAAAATTCATCCCCTATTATGAAGATTTAACGTGGTTTGAAGGTCTGGATGAAAATGGGCTGCAAGGGGTGAAAAGACTCCAATTGTGGGCAAAGGCTAATCTTCTTAATTTAAAAGTTTTAATTGGAGAGGTTAGCAGCTTAGCATCTTATGTCGAGCTTTTACAGCAAAATCCCCAAGAAATTTCTCATGGATTAATCACTATTATAGAGTCGGCAAATAAGTACAATTTCTCTTTAGATAGTATTCTAGATGTTTTCTCTGAGGAAATTGGTGACTATAAGAAATTCGTTTCAAAATCTTCACACTATCAAATAAGCACACTTTTATGGAATTATTCTCGCTTGTATT
The DNA here is from genome assembly GCF_000943545.1 of Paenibacillus terrae. Classification (GTDB taxonomy): domain Bacteria; phylum Bacillota; class Bacilli; order Paenibacillales; family Paenibacillaceae; genus Paenibacillus; species Paenibacillus terrae_A. Next base: position 24,283 of record NZ_JTHP01000029.1, on the reverse strand, counting down.
TGGAACTTGCGCGTTACTATTTCAATACAGGCAGATATTCAGAAGCTATTGATAATATAATCAAAAGCCTCAGAGTATCTTCTCAAATAAATACGAAGAGTACATTCATTAAGGGAGTAACCTTGTTATTCGAAAAATTAACAGGCCATATTACACATGAACAACTTGCAGAATATGAAAAAGTACTTGAAGAAGTGCGTTATGGTATGAAGCAAATGGTTCCCTAAACTAATATTTATCTTGTTATCTGACCACACAGGGGGGATGAACATGGAACATACACCTACGATCCGCTCAAAGATAGAGACAGAATTGAAGCAAAGGGGCTATAGTTTTAGCAGTTTTAGTAAAATCTCTGGTATTAACCGTGGCACATTCAGTGCCATGCTGAACAGCAACCCACCCAAGCCGATCTCCGTTCGACAGATGGATCTGATTACTCAGGCGTTGGGTTATCCCGAAGGCTGGCTGTATGAGTTGTACATAGAAGAATGTTTTTATGAAGGGAAAGGGCACTGGAAGCGGATTAAGCCGTTTCTGTTGCGTTGTGTGGAGTTGGGGAGACAGGAATTCATCCAAAAGGTGTTGTCGAGGCTAACAGAGGACTTGTCCTATGTGCCGACCATATTCGAGCTTGCAGAAGAACTACACGCAGCAGGAAAGGAAAAGGAATCTGTCCCCTTTTACGAGTGTGTGGTAGAGAACGAAAGATATTACCACTCGGAACGACTAGCCATCAGCCAGTATAGACTATTTTCTTACTCTTTAAGCAAGGATTTAGAGAACAATTGCCAACTGGCTATTAAATTTGCTCCTTTTCGTAAGAATTTACCTGAGAATCATCAACTGGATGCTTTTTTAAAGCTGGCAAATGTATACTTTCAAGTTTATGACTGTGAGACAGCTATACAATACGCGAAAGAACTCGGAGTACTAGCCACAAATATTTATCAGCAGCAAGTTCAAGCGAGAATAAAAAATCGTGAAGTAAAATTTCTAAACACGGAAAGACATCTAATCGTGTATTATGGTCAAGCATATTTAATGCAAGGGAACATGCTTGAAAAACAAGGGCTATATGAAAAAGCTATGGGATTCATCCCTTTTTATGAAGATTTAATTGACTGTGACTGGCTAGATGAGCTTGGAATGCTAGAGGCGCGGAAATTTAAAATGTGGGCTAAAGCAAACCGTTTGAATTTAGAAATTCTAATGGGAGATATGACTAGATTACCCGCCTATGTTGAACTTATTAGGAAAAATCCTCAGGAAATATTACATGGGCTATTGACCATTATGGAATCGGCCAATAATTACAATCACTCTATAGACGATATTCTGCTCCTTTTTGAAGAAAATATTAATGAATTTAGGGACTTGCGTACAAATATTTCTTACTATCATACAAATTATAATCTGATGACCTATTCTCACTTTTTTCTTGAGATTAGTCGCTACTATTTTAATAAAGGGAGCTACTCTGAGGCGATCGACAGTATGTTGAATAGTCTCAAAGCATCCTCACAGTTAAATGATAAGGCTTACTATATCAAGTCCATCACATTATTGTTTGAGAAATATAAGGATCATTCGACACATGAACAGCGGACAGAATATGAAAAAGTGATTAAAGCAGTGGAGTGTAACATCAAGCAGATGACTTCTTAGAACATAAAAGGGCTATGTAACCTACTACTAAGGTAGAGTAACATAGCCCTTTTGAAATATTATGTTCATGACCAATCGGAAAATTTTTTTTTCGTTATTCGCTGGACTTATCGGGGTTACTTGCTGTAAGCCCGCTTTCTGAAGAGGTGAACAGTTCCTTCAATATCCGATATGCCTTATTTTGATCGGCTTCATTCTGCTTGGACAGTAAATGAACACATTCCCATATCCAAGGCTGACTTCGAAGTTCCTCATATGGGTTGAAGTCAAAAAATGCAAATACGTTTGTTTCCAGCGCTTCGGCTATTTTCTCCAAAGTTTTAATCTGTACATTGACCTCACCGCGCTCCAACTTGCCGATATAGGAACCTGTTGAATCGGATGCTTCCGCCAGTTGTTCTTGTGTAATACCACGCAACGTCCGAAATTGGCGGATTTTCGCTCCTATGAGTTTTGTTGTTTCCATAGACATCCACACTCCTATAGTATGAGTGTAGACAAAGGTAGATCAAGCGTGGAGGTAATTGCATTGCCTAAATGGTATAATAATAAGTTCTTATAAAGACTATTAAACACACATTAAATTCCAATAAATATTAAAACGGTGTAAAAAAGGGGTTGACCATCATCCAATTTATTCATATAATTTCTAGTATATTGTAATTGTTTGTCGAGGAGGGTGATTTAAAAAATCATCTGAATATGCCGGGGGGTGTTTTAATGGAAAATACAACCACGATTCGCTCGGAGATTGAAAAAGAATTAAAACTTGGTGGTTACACTTTTAATAGTTTTGGACAAGCTACGGGTCTTAATCGGGGCATATTTAGTGCTATGCTTAACGGAAATCCGCCTAAACCTATTTCCGTTAGACAAATGGATTTAATCACTAAGGCACTGAATTATCCCGAAGATTGGTTGTATGAATTGTATGTGGATGAATGCTTTTATGATGGAAGACCTCATTGGAAAAGGGTTAAACCATTTCTGATTCGTTGTGTTGAGGTAGGAAATCTGCGGTGCGTGGAGAAGGTGCTTTCACGGTTAATGGAGGATCTTAATCATATTCCAACGATCTTTGCTTTAGCAGAAGAACTTTACGAAGCAGGAAAGTTACAAGAGGCAATTCCCTTTTATGAGTGCGTGATTGAGAATGAAAAGTACCAGCACTCAGAACGCTTGGCGATTAGTCACTATAAATTGTTTGTTGCTTCGGTAGGCCAAGATATGGAGAGAAATTTGGAAGCCGTACTGAGATTTATTCCTTATCGAAATCGCTTACCAGAGAATTATCAATTAGATGGAATTTTAAAAATTATCAATACTTATTTTTACCTACATAAATGGGACAGCGTAGAGAAATATGGGGATGAGCTGTGGACTCTTGCCAAAACTGTTTATTTAAACCGATATGAGAATAATGCTAAAAGAAGAGTTAAAGATGACTTTAAAACAGAGAAAAATCTTGTTTTTTATTATGGATATGGTTACCTGTCTAAATCTACAGCTCTTCAGAAAATGGAAATGTTTGAGGAAGCACAATCCTATATACAAAACTATGCTGATTTAAGTTGGTTCAAGGGACTTAATTCGGAGGGGGAGCAGTATGTAAAGATGTTTAGTCTTTGGGCAAAGGCAAACTCTTATACACTGGATATGCTCTTAGGAAAGAGAGCGGTACTAGGTGAATATATTACTTTTCTCAATCAACACCCAGAAGAAAAATTATCTGGCCTTTTAACTATCTTAGAGTCAGCCAATATGTACAACTTTTCAGTAGATTATGTGCTTGAAAGTTTTTCAGCAGAGATTGATCAATTTAAATTTCTTGACGACGTAAAGAATAGAAACTATTATTGTTGTTTTTTATATCAAAGGGCAATTTATGAGTATAAGAATAGCAGCTTTGAAAAAGGCACAAACTATGTTCTGGACTGTCTTGCTTTATCATTAATTAGTCGGAATGATAGCGACTTTAAGCAATGTGTTGCATTGTTTGAAGTCTACAGAGAGTTTGTGACTAGTGAGCAAACGAAAAGATATGAAAATATAATTAAGGAGGTGAATATCTATGAAAAAAGGTTATTCCATGGTACTAGCCTTAGGTATTCTATTCTTTAGTATATTCCCTTTATATTATCCAATTAATGGAGAACATTCAGATAGAATTATATTATTTAATCATGGTATGGGTTGAGTTTCATAGATGGACAATAAGATTCATAAAAAAAGAGTTAACACTCTTTATGCCAATTCTCTCGGATTGGCTTTTTTGATTTATTCCGTTAAAGGGATGAAATGGGTTTTATTATATTATTAACCTGTGGGGAAGGTATCAGCTTGTAAACTAACTGTAAATACCATACCAAACAGGAGGTTTGTTGATGTGAAATTGAAAGAATTGGAGGATTGCATCGAAGAAAAGCGTAAGGAATTAAATGATTTGGCGAAAGAAGTGGGATTGAAGGATCGACAGGTGTTGACCAAGTCTATGGAGTTGGATCGGCTCCTTAATTTGTACAGCGATTGGAAATATAGCTATCACAAGCAGAGCATCTCCAAAACTTCACCAGTGCGAGAGAAGCAACACGAGTTTGCCTTATCTTATTGATTTTCCAGCATCATGACCAGGCTTTACCTAACTTCACCTTGGCTTCTAATACATAGTGGGAATATAGACTTAAACAAAATAACCTCCCTCATCTCTCGTACGTCGCTCTATACAACGCTGTTCGTACGGTTTATTGTTCTGCGTCATCAGAGCGGAAGCCATGTAGAACTATAAAATGTATACAAAAACCTCCCGGTTCACGTTGAGTGTGACTGAGGAGGTTTTTGGCATTTACTGTTGAAGCTGGCGCAGTACGGTAATTTCGACACGGCGGTTTTTTTGTCGTCCGGCCTCGGTGGTATTATCACCAACCGGTCGTGTATCGGCATAACCTGCGTATTGAAATTCTGTAGGAGATAATCCTTCTCTGTCTAGAAAGAATCGAAGCACGGATAGCGCCCGTGCCCCGGAAAGCTCCCAGTTGTCCTTGTAGGTCGAAGCGTTCGAAGAGCGTGTGAACGGAATATTGTCCGTATGGCCCTCGATGCTGATCGGCGTTTTCAAATCCCGGAACAGACTTGCCAGCTTGGATAACGTGTTTGCAGAGCCTTGCTTGAGTGCAGCCCTGCCCTGATCGAATAAAAAGCGGTCGTTCAGGGTGATGACAATACCACGTGGCTGATCGGATACGAAAATCTGACCTTGCAACTTATTATCCGAAATATATTGCTCAATGACGCTCATCAGATTTTGCAGTTCTTTTTCCTGCTTGCGAAATGCCTGCTCACGTTCGGTCAGTTTGGTCGGTCCGGCTGCTTTGTTATCGGATGAAGGTTGCTTGGTTGTGGGCGGATTCTTGCTTGTGTAACGGTCAGCAGTACCCGTAATCCCTGAACCTTGCTCCAAAATAGAATCGCCTTTATGGAACGTATCCTGTAGGGATTGAACAACGACATCGTATTTTTTCGCATCCAGGCTGCTCATAGCGTACATTACTACGAAAAAAATGAGCAGCAGTGTGATCAGATCGGCGTAAGTAATCATCCAGCGGTCACGATGGTCCCCGCCTCCTTGACGTTGGCGGCGCTTAGCGCGCGCTCTCATGGAAGTCCTCCTTTGGAGTAGCGTCCTCTGAACGTGAGCGACGAGGCGGCTTAGGCTCCAGATTTTGCTCTGAACGGATAAAGAACTCCAGTTTTTTGCGTACAAGCTTCGGATTCTCTCCGTTTTGAATGGCGAGAATGCCTTGCAGCAGTAAATCCATCGTGACCATTTCACCTTCGCTGCATGCTCTGATCTTGGATGCGATGGGCAGGAAAATCAGATTGGCGCTGGCAACGCCGTATAGTGTAGCGATAAAAGCGACGGCAATAGACGGTCCAAGCGCTGTCGGCTCGGTCAGGCTACCGAGTACATGGATCAGGCCCATCACAGTACCGATAATCCCCATCGTAGGGGCATAGCCGCCTGCAGATTCAAATATTTTGGCATATCCTTCGTACTTATGCTCAATGGTATCTAACTCGAGTTCCAGAATTTGTTTAATTTGTTCCTGCTCGGTTCCGTCAATGACCAGTTGAAGACCTTCGCGCAGAAATGCATTCGGATGTTCTGAGGAAATACGCTCCAGCGCAAGCACTCCGGATCGGCGGGAGGTGGCTGCCATGGAAACCAAATCTTCAATATATTGCTCGGAGAGGTTGTCCTCACGGCTAAAGGCCATCCGAAGGGCAGCTGGTATGGTCTTTAGTTTAGAGGCGGGGTAGCTGATGACCACTGCGGCGAGCGTTCCGCCAAACACAATCAGAGCCGATGTACCTTGAAGCAGCCCTGTAAATTGTCCGCCTTCCCATAAGAAGCCACCGATTAATGCTATGATTCCGGCGATGATGCCCAATACGATGGTGATATCCAAAATTTAATTCACTCCTATTCAAGACTTATCGTTTGCATCCAAGGAAAGAAAGAGGTATAATACGGGAACAAACATTCCTATCCAACCATATTTCCCAAGTATCATTGCTCGGGAAATATCGACATAGGTTTACAGGTAAAGACGTTTCAACTCGACTGTTGTAGAAACATGATGTTTCCATTTTAGACGATAAGGGTGATGCAGGGCAATGAGTGATATCGTTGTTAGCGATAAGACTTTTGAAATTCAGTCGGAATTCCAACCTCAAGGCGATCAGCCTCATGCCATTCTTGAATTGGTAGAGGGGATTACTAAAGGAAAAAAACATCAAACGCTGTTGGGTGCTACGGGAACAGGTAAGACGTTTACCATCGCACAGACGATTGCCAAATTGAATCGGCCTACTCTGGTTATTGCGCATAACAAGACTTTGGCTGCCCAACTGGCGAGTGAGTTTAAGGAGTTTTTTCCGAATAACTCAGTCGATTATTTTGTCAGTTACTATGATTACTACCAACCGGAAGCATACATTCCGTCTTCCGATACGTATATTGAGAAGGATTCCAGCATCAATGAGGAGATTGATAAACTTCGCCACTCAGCCACAAGCTCTCTGTTTGAGCGTCGTGACGTTATTATTGTAGCGAGTGTCTCCTGCATTTATGGTCTGGGTTCCCCGAAAGAATATTCAAGCCTGCTGCTCTCGCTTAGAGTCGGCATGGAGAAACCCCGCAATCAGATTTTGTCCCGCTTGGTCGATATTCAATATCAGCGGAACGATATCAACTTCGTGCGGGGTACTTTCCGTGTACGGGGGGATGTTGTTGAAATATTCCCGGCTTCCCATGGGGAACACGCTATACGGGTAGAACTGTTCGGGGATGAAATTGAACGGATCACCGAGATTAATGTGCTTACGGGTGAATTGATCGGTGAACGTGATCATATTGCCATTTTCCCTGCATCTCACTTCGTTACTCATGAGGATACGATGAAGGTAGCACTGGTCAACATTGAACGTGAGCTTGAAGAGCGGTTAGTGGAGCTGAAGGAACAGGGGAAGCTGCTGGAGGCACAACGTTTGGAGCAACGTACCCGCTATGATATCGAGATGATGAAAGAGGTCGGTTTTTGTTCCGGCGTCGAGAATTACTCAGGTCCACTGACATTCCGCGAGCGGGGGGCGACACCGTATACGCTGATGGATTATTTTCCGGATGATATGCTGATCGTGATTGATGAGTCTCATGTTACGTTGCCGCAGATTCGGGCGATGTATAATGGTGACCAAGCACGTAAGAATGTACTGGTGGACCATGGTTTCCGTCTGCCATCTGCGCTGGATAACCGCCCGCTGAAGTTTGAAGAGTTCGAGGACAAGGTGAGTCAGATCGTCTACGTATCAGCTACACCAGGCCCCTATGAGCTGGAGAAATGCGAAACGACTGTGCAACAGATCATCCGACCTACGGGGCTTCTTGACCCGATCATTGAGGTGCGGCCGAGCAAGGGACAGATCGACGATCTCATTAGCGAGATACGGCTTCGGATGGAGCGTGAGGAGCGGGTACTGGTCACCACGCTTACCAAGAAAATGTCTGAGGATCTGACCGACTATTTAAAAGAAGTGGGTATCAAGGTCCGATATATGCACTCCGAGATTAAGACACTGGAGCGGATGGCGATTTTACGTGATCTTCGTTTGGGTACCTTTGATGTCCTGATTGGAATCAATCTGTTGCGGGAAGGTCTGGATTTGCCAGAAGTATCACTGGTGACGATTTTGGATGCGGACAAGGAAGGCTTCCTGCGTTCCGAACGTTCGCTCATCCAAACCATTGGACGGGCAGCACGGAATAGCGATGGCCGTGTTATTATGTACGGTGACAAAATTACGGATTCTATGGATAAAGCGATAAAAGAAACCGAACGCCGCCGTGCGATTCAAATTCAGTATAATGAAGACCATGGCATTACCCCGCAAACGATTCGTAAAAAGATTCGTGATGTCATTGAAGCGACCAAGGTGGCCGAGGCGCGTAATGATTACCTTCCTGGTGAGACGGGTAAACTTTCCAAGAAGGAGCGTCAGTCGCTGATTCAGCGTTTGGAAGCGGAAATGAAGGATGCTGCCAAGAATCTTCAGTTCGAGCGCGCCGCCGAGTTGCGTGACGCTTTGCTGGAACTGCGGGCTGATTAAGCTTTCAGGGACGTCTAGTAGTGTGAACACATTGAAAATGAAATGGATGATTGCTTTTAAAAATAGCGAGGGCGGCCCATGTGGTCGTTCTCTTTGCGATATATCACTTGCATGGGGTATTCCATCGCAATATAGCATGACGTGAACTATGGCTAAGGAGATGAAACATTTGGCGAATGAAAGCATCATCATCAAAGGCGCTCGAGCGCATAATCTCAAAAATATTGACGTGACCATCCCTAGGGACAAATTTGTCGTCCTGACGGGGCTAAGTGGCTCAGGTAAATCGTCACTGGCTTTCGATACGATTTATGCAGAAGGACAGCGGCGTTATGTGGAGTCTTTATCCGCGTATGCGCGTCAATTCCTGGGACAGATGGAGAAACCGGATGTGGATTCCATTGACGGACTGTCTCCTGCGATTTCCATTGACCAAAAGACTACGAGCCGTAACCCGCGTTCTACCGTTGGTACGGTTACGGAGATTTATGACTATTTGCGGTTGCTGTTTGCTCGAATTGGTCACCCTCATTGTCCTGAACATGGCGTTGAAATTACATCACAAACGGTTGAACAAATGGTGGACCGCATTTTGCAATATCCTGAAAAGACAAGACTGCAAATTTTGGCTCCGTTGGTTTCAGGACGCAAAGGTGAGCATAAAACGCTGTTTGCGGATATTGCCAAGCAAGGCTTTGTACGGGTGCGTGTCAATGGCGAACTGCGTGAGTTATCCGAAAAGATCGAACTGGAGAAAAACAAGAAGCATTCCATTGAAGTGGTTGTAGACCGGATCGTGGTTAAGGAGGATGTGCGTACACGTCTGTCCGATTCTATTGAGACAGCATTGAACCTTTCGGGAGGTCAGTTGCTGGTGGACATGATGGGGCAAGAAGAGTTGCGTTTCAGTTCTAATTTTGCCTGTCCAATCTGTGGTTTCAGTATAGACGAGCTGTCGCCGCGGATGTTCTCTTTTAACAGTCCATTCGGTGCTTGCCCGGATTGTGACGGATTGGGCGTTAAAATGGTTGTCGACCCCGACCTGCTTATTCCTGACCCGGAGAAAAGTGTAGAAGATGGAGCATTTCAGGCGTGGAGTGGAGGAACCTCCACCTATTATCCGCAGTTTTTGCAGTCCGTATGCGAGCATTATAGTATTTCACAGAACATTCCTGTCAGCCAACTGACCACGGAACAAATGAACACCATATTACATGGAACAGGCGACCAGAAGATCCGGTTTCGTTATGAAAATGATTTTGGCCAACGCAAGGAAGCCTATGTGACCTTCGAGGGAATTATCCCGAATCTGGAGCGTCGCTATCGTGACACAGCTTCGGATGGTATCCGTGAGTTTATTGAAGGATTTATGAGCGCAAAGCCGTGTAACACCTGTAAGGGACATCGTTTGAAGAAAGAAACTCTGGCGGTGACTATTCAGGAGCGTAACATTGCCTATGTAACTGATTTGTCCATCGGCGAAGCGTCTCAATTTTTCAAAACGCTGGTGTTGAGTGAGAAGGAACAGTCCATTGCCAATCTCATTTTTAAGGAAATTAACAGCCGTTTGGGATTTCTCGTTAATGTTGGATTGGAGTACCTGACCTTAAGTCGTGCAGCGGGCACGTTATCCGGTGGTGAGGCACAACGTATCCGGTTGGCGACACAGATCGGTTCCAGCCTGATGGGTGTACTGTATATTTTGGACGAGCCAAGCATAGGGTTGCATCAGCGGGATAATGACCGCCTGATTAGTGCATTGGAGCATATGCGGAATCTGGGGAATACGCTGATTGTGGTGGAGCATGACGAAGATACGATGATGGCGGCCGACTATATTATTGATATCGGTCCGGGGGCCGGAATCCACGGCGGCATGATCATGTCACAGGGGACTCCGCAGGAAGTCATGGAAGACCCGAATTCCTTAACCGGGCAATATTTGAGCGGACGCAAGTTCATTCCGGTCAATACCGAACGGCGCAAGCCTACGGATAAGTGGCTGGAGGTCCGCGGGGCTAAGGAGAACAATCTCAAAAATTTGAATGTTAAAATCCCGTTAGGTATTTTCACGGCTGTTACTGGCGTATCCGGATCTGGGAAGTCAACGCTGGTCAACGAAATTCTATACAAAACGCTGGCGCGTGATCTGAACCGGGCCAGAGTGCGTCCAGGTCAACATAAGGAAATTCGCGGGCTTGAAAATATCGATAAGGTCGTTGAGATTGATCAGTCTCCGATCGGCCGCACGCCGCGTTCAAATCCTGCAACCTACACCGGGGTATTTGATGATATTCGTGATTTATTTTCAAAAACAAATGAGGCCAAGGTCCGAGGCTACCAAAAAGGTCGCTTTAGCTTTAACATTAAGGGTGGTCGTTGCGAGGCTTGCAAGGGCGACGGCATTATCAAGATTGAAATGCACTTTCTGCCGGATGTATACGTTCCGTGTGAAGTGTGTAAGGGCAAACGCTATAATCGGGAAACTCTTGAAGTGAAGTACAAAAGTAAAAGTATTGCCGATGTGCTGGAAATGACAGTAGAGGATGCGACAGAGTTTTTTGAAAATATTCCGAAGATTCATCGCAAGATTCAGACGCTGCTGGATGTAGGTTTGGGATATATCAAGCTGGGACAGCCTGCGACTACCTTGTCCGGGGGCGAAGCGCAGCGTGTGAAGCTGGCTTCCGAACTGTATCGTCGCAGCACGGGTAAGACGATTTACATTTTGGACGAGCCGACAACGGGTCTGCATGTTCACGATATTGACCGATTGCTGACGGTGCTGCATCGTTTGGTCGATTCGGGAGAAACAGTATTGGTCATTGAGCATAATCTGGATGTGATTAAAACAGCCGATTATCTGATTGATTTGGGACCGGAAGGCGGTAGCGGCGGTGGCACGATTTTGGCTACTGGGACACCTGAGCAGCTCGTGAAGGTCGAAGAATCCTATACAGGACGGTATTTGAAGCCGATCCTTGAACGGGATACACAGCGCAGCCAAGCGCTTCAGACAGCCGATCTGTAGACATCATTTTATGTAAGTCTTGTAAGCCCCACACAGGTATGGAGGCAGAATACGAATTACCGTATTCATTCCTTTGCCTTGGTGGGGCTTTATTTTGTAAAAAAAGAGAACTTTTATCCAAATCTTGCGTTAAAGCATGTGACACATAGTTTACCAAGCGCTGGAATAATAAATCTATACGTATATTCATCGGCAGAAAGTCTCGGAGCAGTCTCCATTTTGGAGTTTCAAATGTTTGGGCTCGGGCTTGAAGAGGTAAATATATAACTCATGATTGTATAGCATCGCATGAAGTTCCGTGCCCACGTGACAACCATTACAAGTTGAAGCGAAACCGTCTGTAGTCTTATCACATCTAAGGTTTTTAAAAACATCTCTGAGGTAAAGTCATGAAGGGAGCTGGAACGTTTGAAGGGAATGCGAAACGGGTTTCTACGTACACGTGTTTATTCATGGACAGCAGGAGTTGCTTTAGCGGCATTGGTCATGGGGTTTAGCGCTGTTCCGTCTTATGCATCCGAGGTGTCCGAGGTGGCTGTACCCAAGCAGGCTGAGATTGAAACAAGCGCGGCGATTGGAAGCTTTGAGGATGAAGGGAATCTACACAATTATATTCAGCCCGCAGCGAATGGTGGGTTTCTGGTACTGAACATCGAAGACAACACTGAGACAAGTGTGGTGCATGTCACGTACGGCAAGCTGGACAGCTCGCTGGAGGGTGTGTGGAAACATGAGCTGGATCTGAACGTGCAGCCTGGTGCAAGCAGTAGGGGAGTCCAGCGGGAGACGTCGGATGGTGGCTCGCTGCTGCTTATCGACTATACGAAGCCAGATGGGATACGGGAGTTACAGGCTTCACGGTTAGATGAGGACGGGAATAGCGTGTGGTCCAAAACGTTACAAATGGATGGCTTGGCATCCCATGGACAAAACTCCCTTATAGGTTTGGAACCGCTTGCGGACGGCGGATTTCTTGTTTCCTCTCTAAATCGGGATGAGCAAGCATTTACCATACTCAAATACTCAGAAGCTGGTGAGGAGCTGTGGAATCGAACGAAGGACGGGGTGACTTCGGGTTGGTTGGTTGGCAATCACGATGGATACTATGCACTTATGAACAGTCCTCATGGCCCGGTAGGAGTACAGGCAGATGTGTACGGACGGGAAATCCGTAACATCAATTTTGACCTGGGCTCTGGTAAAGACATTTCAGAAGTACGCGAGTTGCCTGGCGGCCATATTGCCGTGACAGGGCTTAAAGGGAGCAGCAAGCGTACACAGATTTTGAGCAACGGACTGCAATTGTTCGGTGATACAGAGGATTATCCGACTGACCGGGTATATCTGCCGGAGGAGCAGGTGTACGTTCGGTTTAGTGACCGATATGATCCGCTGGGAAGCACCACGAAGATGCATGGGATCACCATCACTGGCTTGAAAGGAAACGGTGCGAAGGTTTGGGAAACCACTACCCATTACAAGGAAGACAATTCCTTCGGCATCCGATATGACACAGGACTCATATACAAAATACCGATAGGCTATGCAGTGGTGACATCCACATCCGGTGGCGCTCATAAACCGGTAGTGCTTGATTTTGCAAAAATATGGATACCGGAATAATCCGGTGTCTTTTTTTTGAAAGCGCAGAAGATGACCTTTTGCAGCCATGTTTTGACCAAAAGGAAACAGCCTGCTTGTATGCGAGATACAAACAGGCTGCCTTGGAATGCCTATTAGGTTATGAGAACACATTAATAGAAGAGCTTTACTTACAAGCCTCAGGAAGCGACGGTGCTGGACTGCAAAATAGCAGATAGCTTTTCCTGAAAAGTCGGAATGCCTACTCGTTGTACATACGCATAAAAAGTTTCATCGGCGTTTCGATTTTCTTTGTAGAACAGAATCAGTTCTGCCAACACAGGGCCGACCTGATCACCACGTACGCGGCCTTTGAGCGCTTTATTGAACTGGGCACCCGGTCCGAGCGCTCCACCGACAGCAATGTCGAACGCGTCGACCATGCCTTCGGGTGTCTTAATAAGCGAGCCTTGCAGACCGATGTCTGCGATATGCTTGTGTCCGCAGGAATTCGGGCAGCCGATGAAATGAATGCGCACTTTTTCATCCAGCTCTACGTGCTGATCCAAATACTCGGCAACGTCAACCGCCCGCTTTTTAGTCTCCACAATCGCCAGATTGCAGAATTCATTCCCGGTGCATGAAACGGTACGGCTCATAAAATGCTTGGGCTGTGGCGTCAGACGTTGCAGCACAGGAGCCTGTAGTAATTCATCCACCTGGTCGTCCGGGACGCCGCTCAGCAAAATATTTTGCGACATGGTCGTACGAATCTGTCCATCACCGTAGCGATCAGCCAGGTTGGCCAGCTCATGCAGCTCGTCAGCATCCAGACGGCCTACGGGCACGTTCAGGCCGACATAGTTTAGACCCTGCTGCGCTTGTGGATGCACGCCGTCAAAATAAGCTGCTTGCCAGCCGATCGTTTTATCTTCGCCCCGGCCGGGCATTTCGCCGATATACTCGGTGAGCTTGGCTAAAAACTTTTCCGGGCCCCAATCGGCGATGAGGAATTTCAGGCGAGCATGGTGCCGTTTTTCCCGATAGCCGTAATCACGGAAAATGGTGGTGACTGCAATGGAAACCTTCAAAACTTCATCAGGACGGACAAACAGGTCCAGCGATTGCGCCAAATGCGGCTTGGCGGATAAGCCCCCACCGACCATCACATGGAAGCCGATGACTTCTTCCCCGTCGATTACTTTAGTGGCTGGCGTAAAGGACAAATCGTTAATTTCAGCCTGCGCGTTATTGTACGTATTACCGGAGATGGACATCTTGTATTTACGCGGCAGATTGGAGAAGTCCCGATTTAATACGAAAAAACGGTTGACTTCATCCACAATGTCCTTGGTGTCGACCAATTCATTCGGATCAATGCCTGCCAAAGGATTGCCAACAATTGTACGCGGGCAGTCGCCACAGGCTTCAAAGGAGTACAAATCGACTTTTTCCAGCCGCTCGAAAATATCGGGTAAGTCTTGAACCGTCAGCCAGTGAAACTGAATAGCCTGACGGGTGGTAACATCAACGAGACCGCGTCCGTACAGCGTGGCTATGTCTGCCAATGCATGTGCCTGCGCTGATGTCATGATACCTGTGTTGATGCGGACACGCATCATGAAATGGCCATCCTTGGGCTTTTGCTGATACACTCCGGCCCATTTGAAACGATCCATATCGTCCGCAGTGATCGAATCGAAGCCTTCGCTCGCATAGTTTTCGATAATGGTGCGTATGACGTCGAGGCCGTCCTTTTCCAGCTTGGCAAATTCGAATTTGTTCAGTTTATCGGGATGAGCGGTCCAGATTGGTTCGTAAGCCATCCTTTTAACCTCCTTCATAAGCGTTGTTTACAGGGATTCAAAGTTATACTTTTATTTCCGACAATAGAACTTAGATATAATGTGATGGTATCATAGTTGGAAGTGCCAGTAAACGAAGGAATGGCCCAAACGCTATAACGATTATTTATCGTTTTTGCTTATTTTCTTGATATAAGGATTTGGTAATTTTATAGTATAAATGACATGAGGGGTCATGTTAGCGGCAAACATAGCTTTTTTAGAAAAAGATAGGGCTAAAAGCGATTGTATGCGTGTCTCCTCTATGGTAGATTTGGACTAACTGATAGAACAGGGTCATGTTAGAGAGGAAAAGGTGAAACTATGCGTAAGATGGGGAAAAGGGCGGTCATACTGGCTTTGGGCAGCGCTTTGTGTGTATCTGGAACAGCAGGTGCAGCCGGCAGTGGAACTGCTTTGAAGGCAAAGGTCATTAACGGCGGGGTCTATGTCAATGTAGGCGATGTGAATAAAGCATTAGGAACCAGCGGCGCGTATAACAGCGCAAATGGTACATATACGTTATCGGCCGATCGTGTGCCGCAGGTGGTTAAAAACGTATCTCCCTCTGTGGTGGGCATCATCGGCCGCTCAGCAACGGGACAAGCCGTGGCAGGTGGAGATCGGTACAACCTTGCTCACGGCACAGGGGTCATCATTCGGACAGATGGATGGATTGTCACGAATGCGCATGTCATTGAAGGATTAAATGATGCTGTGGTCGTGACATCGGACGGTAAATCTTACAGTATTACAGATAGCTACAGCGATCCGGTCAGTGACCTGGCGTTGGTTAAAATCAAAGCAAGCTTCCTTAAACCTGCTACCCTAGCAGGCTCGCCGAATAATCTTCAGGTGGGAGAGCAGGTAGTGGCTATCGGAACGCCTATCTCTTTTTCCCTGCGTAATTCGGCAACTTCGGGTGTCGTCAGCGGATTGAACCGTGGCGTCAACGCTGCCTATCGACTTATCCAAAGCGATACTGCGATCAATCCTGGTAACAGTGGCGGTCCGCTTGTAAACCTCAAGGGTGAGGTAATCGGGATCAATACAATGAAATTTTCGGCTGTTGGTATTGAAAATATGGGCTTTTCGATTCCTTCGGATACGGTGAAATATGTGATTGCTCAATTTTTCAAGTATGGTGAGGTTCGGCGTGCCAGTCTTGGTCTAGGATTGGAAGAGAGCTGGTCGGCGATCGTGGGGCTGCCTACAGAGGACCCTTTGAAAGTCACAAAAATTACTTCGGCTAGTGCTGTTCAGGCCAAAATCAAGGAAGGCGACGAGCTGTATAGCATAAACGGTAAGCGTGTGGCTTCCGCTATCGACGTCAACGAGTTGCTTAAAAGCTATCAGCCTGGGCAGACGGTGAGCTTACTCATGCAGACAGACGGCGATATTGTAAAACGCAAGTTGGTACTGTCACAGGATAATGGCGAAATCTATGAATCTATTCAGGGCGGAGAGGATTCCGGGGACTCGGATGAGTCGGCTGGTGATGGCAATGTAGCGCCTTCCAAGGAAGCATCTGAGTCAGTCCAACAGGCGGCCGTTACAGGAAAGTAATTGAAAACGGAGCGTTATGATATCAAATATAGCTAGAGGGAGATTATTGTGAAGCATATTCAAAGAAAAATGATGCATAAGCTGGGAGCTGGCGCCGTTGCATTGTCCGTTCTGCTATCTGCTTTGCCAGCAGTTGCGGCGGACAGTGATAAAACGATCTTGGAGCTGCGTCTGCAAGGCGGCAGCAACACAGCCATCGTGAACGGCCAGAATGCAAGTATTGCCAAGCCCTATTCGAAAAGCGGTGCACTGATGGTTCCGGCTGGTGTGTTCAAAAAAGCATTTAACAGCAAAATTCGGCTGGCTGAAGATAATGTGGTCAAAATTAGTAGTGGCGCTCACGTCGTATCGCTGACCATCGGTAGCCGTACTGCCTGGGTGAGAGGTCACAAGGTGACACTTCCGGCTCCACCGGAAATGTCAGCAGGTATTCTGATGGTTCCATTGCGTCAAGTAGCAGAAGGTCTCGGGGGCAAGCTGGAGAAGAATGGTGCGGGAATTGTCATTCGGATGGAGGCGCAAGAAGAGGCAGGTAAGGTAGCGGAAGAGACGCCGAGCATCGATAATGATGAGGGCAAGACGCAGATCGGGAACAGCTACTACGATTGGTCCATGAACTATCCGACAGGACTGGTCATCGGTCAGGGTGGCGGGGATGAGAGCATCTCTACATTTATGGACGAGAATAGTGCGTATTATATGGAAGTGCATACGGCCTCACAGCCGGTTCCGTTGAATGCGGACGACCTTCTCCAACAATTGGTGCAAACCGCCAAGGAGACGGGAGAGATCGTTGTAGATCGAAAATCCTTCCCGAAATCGAAGGTACCTTATGCGCGTGTCATTACGAAGGATGGAGACGGCGTGCTGTGGGAGAACCGTCAGTATTATGACAACGGGCGGCTGTATGTCATTTATTTTTCCGATGCCAAAGCAACGAATTATAAGGATCTCGCACAGTATGCGGGTCTGTTAAATTCCTTCAAGACTTCCTTCAATGCACAGGATAAAAGCATTAAAGACCTGTCGACCGTTGTGGGGGGCACACGTGAGGCTGGAAACCCGGACTATGGTGTGTCGCTTAGCATACCGGCAGGTTGGAAAATGGACGATCAGCGGATGCAGTACGAAAGCAACGATGGATCAAGTTTCCGCTTGAAAGTGACCTCAGCTCCGGCTGATGCCAAGTTGGAAAACTGGAGCCGACAGCTGCAAAAGTGGCTGAGTGATTCATTTGTGTCTACAGCTTATGAGGCCCAGAAGACGTATCCACTTGAGGTTGCGGGGGTTCAGGGGCTGGTTCAGGAGTATCGATACAACTTTGGCGACGGATGGGTTAAGGAATACAATGTGCTGATTCAGCAAAATGGATACCGCTATCTGGCTGAATACGCTGTGCCGGAAAAAGTGAGCAAAGGGAATGATCAGTTCAATGCGCTCATTTCCTCGCTTCAAATCGATTTCCAAACTGTAGCGAGCAATTTCGGACAACTGGAAGAGGACGACTATCTGGCAGACAAAACGAAAACGGTCAAAAAGACTTCCAAAGCCTATGAGTACACGGTGAATATTCCACGATACTGGACAGCGATCAGTGACCAATTTGAATTGGGTGATGTGGAGTACCAGTTTACCGGAGGAAGCTTCTCCATCAAAGTCGATAATGACAAATCGTTCGAGTTAACGGTATCCCAGCTCAAGGACTTTTACGATAAGCAGGGTAAAAGCTACAAAAATCTCAAGGTTGAAGAGGTTAAGGACGTGACGTTCGCCGGGGTTTCGGCAGCTTCCTTTACATTCCACCGCGTGGAAGAAGGCATTGGCTATACAGGCCGCCAAATCGTTCTGGAGCGTGACGGAAAAACGTATACCGTGACAACGACGCTGAATGACGCGAACAATACGGGCGTTCAGTCTAATGCACTGGATTCAACGCTGAATTCGTTTATGTTTGTGAAATAGAGGGTGTAGGGAAAAGATTAGGCAGTTATGGTGGGAGAGCGCTACGCATGCCATTTGATCCTGCGATCGCTGTTGACCCGGGATTCTTTGATTGTATAAGGGATTGAATGGTAAAAATCCCGGGTCAAAGGCGAGCGCTGACGCTTCTCCGGATTCAAATGGCCCGCTTCGCTGGTGCCCACGATCAGAGTGCTAATCTTTTTAAAGAAGTGAGGTAAGCAGAAAGATCAAAGGCTGCTGTTTGCGTTATTTTAACATGCGAATTCTGCCTTACTTTATATAATCAGCACTTCCAATGTACCGTTTGACGGGATTGGAGGTGTTTTTTAGTATTTTTTAGTATGATATTTTTGAAGGAATCGCTTGGAAAGTGTAGAAGCTTGGGGCGCAGTCTGGTACACTAGATTAGTTACAAGATAGGAATGATTATGCCGCAGATTTGTGATGCGGATTTTTTGAGTTGGATGTAATTCATGCGAGGAACCGATGGTTCAGAGTGTGGATGATCGGACAAGATGATAGAAACAGATAGGATTTAAAAATGTGATTCTTAATAGACTTTGATTTCCCTGACTCAGCATGATCAGCTTTGGAATGAGTCGATGAATTCTCATAAGATTACCAAGTAAGCAGCATAGCTGCCCTGAAAACAACGATTAGCCAATGGGTGATCATTCGTTTTCAGCATATAGGGAGGACAATGATGAAATTAGCAGTACGAAGAGAAGATGTCGAGCTTCTGGCACCAGCCGGTGACTGGGATTGTATGCGTGCGGCGGTGGCGAATGGAGCCGATGCGATCTTTTTCGGGGTGGAAAAGTTCAACGCACGGGCGCGGGCGAACAATTTCCGTATGGATGAACTGCCTGAAATTATGGCGTTTTTGCATAGCTATGGGGTTAAGGGCTTTTTGACATTCAATATATTGGTGTTTGAAAACGAGCTGGAGGACGCCAAGGAGCTGGTCGATGCCTGCGTGGATGCAGGTGTGGATGCGTTGCTTGCTCAGGATATGGGCTTGGTGAAAATGATCCGCGATATTTCGCCGGATTTTCCCATCCATGGCTCTACCCAGATGACGATTACCTCGCCAGAGGCAGTAGAGTTTACAAAACCGTACAACATTGAGCGGGTCGTGCTCGGACGTGAAAATAACTTGAAACAGATTCAAAAAATAGGTGAGCAAGCGAGACTTCCAATGGAAGTATTCGTGCATGGCGCGTTATGCGTATCCTACTCGGGTCAATGCTTGACTTCTGAAATGTGGGGCGGACGCTCTGCGAACCGTGGCGAATGCGCACAGGCATGCCGTTTGCCTTACGATCTGATGGTGGATGGTGTGCAAAAGCCGATGGCTGATGTGACTTATCTGCTGTCACCTAAGGACTTGGCTGCCATTGATCTGCTGCCGGAGTTGATTGGCGCAGGTGTCATTTCTTTTAAAATCGAAGGACGACTGAAAACGCCTGAATATGTAGCCAACGTGGTCAGCAAGTACCGTAAGGCGATTGATAAGTATTTTGAAGGTGACACTTCCAAGACCAGCAAAGAAGATATCCGCGAGCTTCAGCAAAGCTTTTCACGCGGCTTTACGCACGGGTTTCTGGAAGGAACGAATAATAAGAAGCTGGTTGACGGTACGTTCCCGAAAAGCCGGGGTGTTTATCTGGGGCGGGTAGAACAAATCCTTCGTGACGGCGTAGTATGCCGTATTGATGCACCGCTGAAGCGTGGCGACGGTATTGTATTCGATGCGGGAGATCCCACGCAAAAAGAAGAAGGCGGACGCGTATACGATATCCGTCGCAAGGGTGTAAAGATCGAGGGCGAAGCCGGAGAAGGCTGGATTATCGACATCGTAGCGGGACGCAACGATGTCGATCTGCGCCGTGTACATGTCGGCGACCGTATTTGGAAGACCAACGACCCGGCGCTGGACAAGCGTCTGCGCCAGACGTACGACACCGACAAGCCGTACCGCGTCTTCCCGGTACAAGTGCGTGTCAGCGGCTCTCCAGGGCAGCCGCTGTCGACCTGGTGGACCGATGTGCAGAAAGGCACGACGGTCCGTGTGGATTCCGAGCTGGAACTTGAAATCGCCCAGAAGCGGCCAATGACGCGCGAACTGCTCGAAGAACAGTTCGGCCGACTGGGCGGAACGGTGTTCCAGCTGGAGGAGCTGGACGTCCACCTGCATGGGGACGTCATCGTGCCGATGCGCGAGCTGAACAGCATCCGCCGTCAGGCGGTGGAATTGCTCGCGGGCGAGCGCCCCAAACCGCCCGTGTACACGAAGCAGGCGGTAGAGGTGTATGGCGATGCATCGGTTCCCGCATCGCCAGTGGCACGCGGTCAGGCAGAACTGACCGCGCTGTGCCGCAGCCTCCCGCAGGTTGAGGCTGCGCTGGAGGCCGGTGTGGAGTTCATTTACGCCGACTTCGAGTTCATCAAGCAATTCCCGGCAGCCGTGGAGGCTGTACACGCCGCAGGGCGTCGAATTGCGCTGGCGACCCCGCGTATTCACATGCCGGGTGAAAACGGCTACCACAACAACATCCTGCGCCTGAAGCCAGATGCTGTACTGGTGCGCAATCCGGGGGCGCTGTATTTCTACATGCGTCATCGGTTGGAAAATCCGGACGCACACCATCCGAAATTGATCGGTGACTTCTCGCTGAATGTCGCCAACCACAAAGCGGCTGATCTGTTCCTGGATTCAGGCTGTGACCTGGTTACGCCGTCGTACGACCTGAATATCCAGCAAATGGTCGATATGCTCAGACGCACGCGTACCGATAAGCTGGAGATCGTGATTCAGCAGCATATGCCGATGTTCCATACCGAACATTGCGTATACTGCACCTTCATGAGCGAAGGCACGGACTATACCAACTGCGGACGTCCGTGTGAGGACCATCACGCATCCCTGCGCGACCGGATTGGTATGTCTCACCCCGTTCGCGTGGATGAAGGCTGCCGCAACACGGTATACAACGCCATTGAGCAATCAGGTGCCGAGTACCTGTCCAACTTTATGGAGCTGGGTGTGTCCCGTTACCGCGTGGAGTTTCTTGAGGAGACCCCGGAGCAGGTACAAGAGGTGATTGACCTCTACAACCGTGCCTTGCGCGGAGAGATCAGCGGTACGCAGGTTTGGAAGACGCTTAAAGCGACGAATCAGTTGGGTGTTACACGCGGGCAACTGGTAAAGTAAAAGGATGTTATAGGTTATGACAGCATATTTAGATCAGCTTTGATAATTGAACGTAGAAAAAGTGAAAAAATAGAGTATGTGCCTCGAGAGCACATACTCTATTTTTTTCAGCGAGTTTATTTTAATTACTATGAACCTCGTATCGTTATACTTTTTGGGCTTCCTTTTTTCTGGAAAAAACAATGAACTTTTGTCCAACATAATTAATTAAGGTATAAAATATATTCCCGATTAGTATGGACAGATTGCCTAGAATTTCGGTGTTTTTGATGCTCAAACTTGAGATAAGGAAGTGGCTGATTAAATAGCTGAGACAATACGATAATAAATAGCATATCAATATGATAAAGACAAATCTCCAAATGGTCTGTCCATGGCTTGCATTGTTTTTGAAAGTAAATCTTTTGTTTAGGAAATAGCTTACAGTGGCACCTACAGAATTACCAATAAAGGTGGATAACCAGTAGTTAGTCCCTAAAGTGTTAAAGAGCAGGAACATGACGGACATACCGCATATTGTATTCAAAACACCTACGACAAGAAAACGGAAAAAGCTATTCTGAAATAAAGTCAAATTAGTCACCTGTTCGCATCTGTTTATTGGACAGCCACAGCTTCCCTTTCACTATTTTTCACTTTTTTTGTTTTTTCAGTATCTAAGGTACTCTGGGAATCTAAAATTGTCTCAATAATATATTTGGGTCTTTGTTTTACCTCTTTGTATATTTTGCCGATATACTCGCCAATGAGCCCTAGTGCTACAAGTTGCAGACCACCTATAAACCAGATGGACAACATTAAAGAAGACCAGCCCCAGACAGTGGTTCCAAGGAGCTTGCTAATAATGGTATACACTGTTATCAATAAACTTATTCCAAACATTGAGAAACCTACAGCAGAAATAAGTCGAATTGGGGTTATGCTAAATGAAGTTATCCCATCGAAAGCAAAAGCGAGCATTTTCTTTAAAGGATATTTGGACTCTCCTGCAAAGCGTTCATGTCGATCGTAATAAACTTCAGTAGACTTATATCCTATTAACGGGACTAGACCACGTAAAAAGAGATTAACCTCTTTAAAATTGCTTAGTTCCTGCAGAACTCGTTTGCTCATTAAACGGTAGTCCGCATGATTGTATACGATGTTGACTCCCATTTTACTCATAACACGATAGAAGCCTTGAGCAGTTGAACGCTTGAAGAATGTATCAGTGGATCTACTTTCTCGAACCCCATATACGATGTCGTAACCTTCATTGAATTTTATTATAAATTCTCTGATGGCATTGAGATCATCCTGCAGGTCCGCGTCAACGGATATCACGCAATCAGATGTTTCTTTAGCTTCCATTAACCCAGATAATAAAGCGTTTTGATGACCCGCATTTTTCGCCAATTTGAGACCACTGACAAAAGGATTATTCTGATTATATGATGCTATGATTTCCCATGTTTTATCACGGCTACCATCATCAACAAACAACATCTTACTATGTTTAGAAATGAGCTGGCACTCTACCAACTCCTCAAGAATTACCGTAAGCCTGCTTATGGTTTCAGGCAATACTTCTTCTTCGTTAAAACAGGGAATAACTAACGTTAAAACAGGGTTACTGATTATTAAATCCAAAGAACTCTCTCCTCAAATTTTGGCTTATCTGGTACTCATATTTCTATCTTTTTTAGTTTATAATATGGTTTACTTGAATTATATAACATTGCAATGACTAAGTGCTATAATAAACTATTAGCAATTTACAACGCTACTCAAATTATTGAATAATTTAGTAAGTTTTGTTGAAAAGGAGTTTAACCCATGAAAATCCGTAAAGCGATTATTCCTGCTGCGGGATTAGGAACCCGTTTTCTACCTGCTACCAAAGCGATGCCTAAGGAGATGCTTCCGATTGTAGATAAGCCAACCATTCAATATATTATTGAAGAGGCTGTAGCATCTGGGATTGAAGATATTATTATCGTAACAGGTAAAGGTAAAAGAGCGATTGAGGATCATTTTGATTACTCATTTGAACTGGAGCATAATCTGGCCGCCAAGGAAAAATGGAATCTGCTCAATGAAGTGCGCAAGCCATCAGAAATGGCAGACATACACTACATCCGTCAAAAGGAGCCCAAAGGTTTAGGTCACGCAATATGGTGTGCACGTAAATTCATAGGGGATGAGCCTTTTGCTGTACTTTTAGGTGATGACATCGTTGAGTCTGAGAATCCATGTCTCAAACAGATGATCGACGTTTTCGACGAGTATCAGCGCTCTGTTGTAGGTGTAAAGCAAGTGGATTGGAACGAGGTTCATCGTTACGGGATTGTTGAGGGTCATGCACTTACCACCAAAATCTCGGAAGCAGAACGTCTGGTAGAAAAGCCGAAAAAGGAAGAAGCAACCTCCAACTTGGCGATCATGGGACGCTATATCTTGACGCCCGATATTTTTGATATCCTTGGGCAGCAATCCGCTGGAGTAGGCGGGGAGATTCAATTGACGGATGCATTGTCCAAACTGGGTGAAAAGAATCCGATCCTGGCCTACGAATTTGATGGCAATCGCCATGACGTTGGAGAAAAGTTGGGGTTCATTGAAACAACCATCCATTATGCCCTGCAGCATAACGAAATCAAGGATGAAGTGCTGGCTTATATGAGACGGGTTATTGAAAAGATTGACCAACAAAAATAAACATCTCACCAAACCACTCTTTCTCAAAATGAAAAAAGAGACTACCGGATGATA
>NZ_JTHP01000028.1 GCF_000943545.1 Paenibacillus terrae | reverse complement strand
ATATTCTCTTGCTTTGTTTCACCACCGCATCTCAGCGGCGACTTGATTAATATAACATACATTCGGGATTTAAGTCAACACTTTTTTAAAATTAATTTTCAATTTCATTTCAGCGTTATTCTCAAAAAAAATTCCCGGGCTTTAAGGGCCGAGAATTAATGTATCATATAATCGAATTCCCCGTCAACTATATTTTAAAACAAAAGCACTTTTCACTTGCCCTTGCCAAAAAGCTCCGCATATTAAACAATCCTTGTTCCTTGATTAAACTCTATATACACTCACATAGCCTGTCCAAACAATATCATTTTCAATCCCAGTAAAACTGCAATTCCAGGCAATCCCAAAACCGTTACGGCCCCCATCGTCACCGGATTGATAGGGATATACACCTGCGTGATCCACCCCGAATAATTAATGACATACAGCGCAATTGCCACCAGAGCCATATGCGCCCCAAACACAGTAAGCCAGCCGATACCCAGACGTTTTTTGAGGATTAGAAATGACAGTACCACAACGCAAGCAATCAGAACAAGCCAGACAGCACCTCTCATTCGGCTCTCCGTTTATGAACACGGCCTGCGTCATTGGCATACCCCGGTTCATCTGCAGGCAGGTGGAAACGATGCAACCCTTGCTTTTTGGCACATTTTAAATGTATCTGATATTTACGCTCCGCAGCTTCCAGAACAAAAATGGCATAGTCGATTTCGTCCTCGCCTGTAGCTTCATGAAATAACCGATGCGCTCTTAGCCATTCCGCATGCGAAGCCCGAATCTGGGCAAACAACTCCTGACGATGCTCTGCTTCCGATTTGCCGTGCTCCTGTCGACGAAAATTTTGCTTCACCCGTTCCCACATCCATTCATCCTCCTCACAAGCTGAATTATGTGCACAGTCTGTAAGACTACCTTATTCATACTTATTTAACAGAGGACAAACTTAGAACAGGAACCATCTATACCAGTCATATCATCACAAAATAAAAAGGAGCCATAAAGGCTCCCAGATTGTCGAGAAAATCCATAAGATTTATCGGCACTAAAAATATCTATAACGTATAGTTGTACTTATTAGTTCAGCTCTCTACGGCCTTCCAGCGCTTTGGACAGCGTAACCTCATCGGCATACTCCAAATCCCCGCCTACCGGCAATCCGTGAGCAATACGAGTAACCTTGATTCCAAAAGGACGCACCAGCCTGGAAATGTACATGGCCGTCGCTTCTCCTTCAATGTTCGGATTCGTAGCCAATATCAGCTCTTTGATGCGTTCATCACTGAGCCTGTTCAATAATTCCTTGAGCTTGATATCCTCAGGGCCAATTCCCTCCATAGGAGAGATCGCCCCATGAAGCACATGATAAAAGCCGTTAAACTCCTTGGTGCGCTCCATAGCTACCAGATCCTTGGAATCCTGAACAACACAAATGACGGAAGCATCCCTCGTCTTATCCTGACAGATCCGACAAGGGTCCGTGTCCGTAATATTGCCACAGACGGAACAGAAGTGAAGATTGCGTTTCACATTGACCAGTGCTTTGGCAAAATCAATCACATCGTCTTCCTTCATTTTCAGAACGTGAAAAGCCAACCGGGCGGCCGTCTTAGGCCCCACCCCCGGCAGGCGCGTAAATGCATCAATCAGCTTTGCAATCGGCTCCGGATAATACAATAGTGTGCTTCTCCTTTATGCGCAGTCTAGAACAGGCCTGGAATTTTCATCCCGCCTGTAAATTTACCCATATCATCATTAGCCAGTTCATCTGCTTTGGACAAAGCATCGTTGACAGCAGTCAACACGAGATCTTGCAGCATTTCCACATCATCAGGATCTACAGCCTCCGGTTTGATTGTGATGGAAAGCACTTTTTTATGTCCGTTTACCTCTACAGTCACAACACCGCCGCCGGAAGTACCTTCAATTACTTTTCCGCCAAGCTCCTCCTGGGCTTTCAGCATTTGCTCCTGCATTTTTTTCACTTGCTTCATCATTTGGTTCATATTGTTCATTTCAATCATCTCCTTTAATGAAGTATACATCCAGACACTTTGATTTTAATCCTTTATAACTACCAGATCTTCCCCGAAAAGTTCAATAGCTTCATCAATCCAGGGCTCCTTGGACTTTCCCAGCGCGTCATGCTCCTGCTCCAGTTGGAATTCTTCGGCAGGCTGGTCGGGAACTCCTTCAATCGCAGCATTCCAATCCTTTTGCATCATCGTCACCAGACGATAGGGATGGCCCAACTGTTCGTGCAGAACCTTCTCAATGACCTGCTTGTTGGCAGGCTTTTCAGTAGTTTCACGGTGAATGTTGTTCTTAAACGCCACGAGCACGCTATCCTCTAATACAGACACTGGCTCGCCGTCCATAAACCATGCATGAACTGTGACTTTCGCTTCTTTGACTCCCTGCAAAATTTGGCTCCACTTACGCCCCGCTGCCGCAAATGCCTCTCCCGACTTCTCGGCGATATAGCGATCTAGCTGCGAAGGAAGCTTGACTGGCGCAGAAATCCGCGGAGCGGGAGCGCGCCCACCGGGAGCCTGACGGTTCCCCGACGATGCATCCTGCCCTGCCCCGGCAGCCAATCCTCCTTGCAACGCGCGTTCCAGCTTCTTCTCCAGCTCGGCAAGCTGACGCTTCAAAACAGCCACATCCTCCTGATTGGCAGTGGCAGCGCCGGAATGCTGCGAAGTCGACTGAGCAGTAGCTCCAGCTGCCCCAGGAATGCTGCACAGCTTCAATAGAGCCACCTCAAACAAGGTTTGCGGCTGAACGGCATACTTCATCTCGCTCTGATAGCGATTAAGCGTGTCGATCATGCTAAAAAGCTGCTCCTTGGTAAAAGCTTCTGCCACTTCCTTGAACTGCTCTGGCTCCAGCACGCGCTCTGTCATTTTAGTTGCCTGCGGTACCATCTTAATCATAAGCAGATCTCTGAAATAGTACAGCAGATTTTCCATGCATTTATCTGCACTTTTACCTTCTTGCATAAAGTTCTCAATCATTTGCAGTACTGTGCCGACATCTTCTTTCAGCAATGCCAAGGCAAGCTTGCCGAATTGTTCAGACGCAATACCTCCCGTCATATCCAGCACCTGCTGATAAGTAACCCGACTGTCTGTAAACGAAGATATTTGATCCAGAACGCTAAGTGCATCCCGCATTCCACCATCTGACAGACGCGCAATGTACTGTAATGCGTCCGCATCAGCCTCTATGTTCTCCTGTCGACATATGAGGTCAAGCCGCTCCGTCTGCTCCTCCAGCGATACCCGCCGAAAGTCAAAACGCTGACAACGCGAAATGATCGTCGCCGGAATCCGGTGCGGTTCTGTGGTAGCCAATATGAACATCACGTGTGGCGGCGGTTCTTCCAGCGTCTTAAGCAACGCATTGAACGCTTCCGTCGTCAGCATGTGCACTTCATCAATGATATAAACCTTGTGCCGTACTTCCGTCGGCGCATATTTGACTTTATCGCGCAAATCACGAATCTCTTCAACGCCCCGGTTGGAGGCTGCATCAATCTCCTGTACATCCATGACCGCTCCGGCCGTGATCCGTTTACAGGCTTCGCATTCGTTGCAAGGTTCCGGCGCCGGTCCATGCTCACAGTTAATTGCCTTGGCCAAAATTTTGGCCGCACTCGTCTTACCCGTTCCTCGCGGACCGCTGAACAGGTAGGCATGGGACGTTCGATTTTCGCGGATGGCATTCTGCAATGTCTGGATAATATGCTGTTGTCCTACCATGTCCTTGAACGACTGAGGCCGCCAAGCACGGTACAACGCTATATGTTCCAATGCGCGTTACCCTCTTTCCCATTCACTTTCATGAACATTAATGTTCACTTCATTATACTATACTCCCGTCCGAATCTAAACCGGACACCTTTCAATTTAAGAGCAAAAGAAAACCGCCTTATGAAAAGCGGTCAAACTAATCCTTTTTAAGTGGATAATAAATGATTTAAAATAATTTTTTGGTCAGAATTATTTCCAACGGCTCATTTTCGAGTAATAAACACCCTGCGTCCCGATATCCTAATTTTCTATAGAAGTGCTGAGCCTTTTCATTTGCCAGAGTAGATGTCATAACCAATTTGAAGCCCTTTTGCTTCATTTGATCTTCCCAAAAGAGGACAACTTGCTTACCTACACCCTTGTCTCGATATTGTTCATCGACCCAAATCATATTCAGGAAAGGTGTGTTGTCCCAAAAGTATCCATACCTCATCCATCCGATATTACTTTCATCTTGGTTCCGCAGTATGTATATTTCATTTCCCTTTATTTTCACCTGTATTAAACTCTCTGAAATATGATGGTCACAGTCTCGTATGTATCCATAGTCTGAATCAGTTGCAAAAACAATTCTCATCTTTATTCCCCCTTTATGTCACATTAACAACTAATCCATCATTTGTAAATCTCCACGCCAGTTAGTTCAGGAGGAAAAACATGAATGTAATTAAACATCGCCAAACGCAA
This sequence comes from Paenibacillus terrae, assembly GCF_000943545.1. Classification (GTDB taxonomy): domain Bacteria; phylum Bacillota; class Bacilli; order Paenibacillales; family Paenibacillaceae; genus Paenibacillus; species Paenibacillus terrae_A. The sequence continues at coordinate 66,336 of NZ_JTHP01000028.1, read as the reverse complement.
AAAAACATCTTCGCAATGACTGCCAAGATGTTCTAATTCTCTAAATATAAACCGTGCACCTGTTATTGATCGTTGTGATCCGAGCGGCAATCCTGAACAGCAACTCGGGCTAGGCTACCCTCCGGCACAAGAGTGCTCTTGCTTATGGCTGCTTCCTTCCGGACCTGACCAGGTTCACAAGTACTCATTGCGGAGGACCCAACCGTCAACATTGTGCGCAGGGACCAGCCTCACATCAACAACACCTCTAACAGGAATTCAACCTCGCTATAGCGGATTGCGAGTTACAGGGCACCGCTGCCTCCCCATCTAGCACGGTGAAAATAAGTATATCTCAAGGCAGCACAAAAAGCAAACATCCACAACAAAAAGAGCCCTCTGCAATAGCAGAAGGCTCTAATAACTTTATAACCTGCGGTAATCGATTAGATACCGTATTTCTTCTTGAAACGATCCACACGGCCGCCAACATCAAGGAATTTCTGCTTCCCTGTGAAGAATGGGTGGCAAGCGGAGCAAATCTCCACGCGCAGAGAACCTTTCACAGAACCGGTTTCGAACGTATTTCCGCAAGCACAAGTGACATTAGTTACGTTAAATTTCGGTTGAATAGCTTGTTGCATTGAACTTTCACCTCTTTCCGCCCTGAGCGTCCTATCGGCCCAGAGTTATATGAACACACGTTCACATTATAGCACCTGAATATGAGCGTTTCAACAACTCTTTTGTGTATCCAAAAATGGCGTAAAACAGGTGTAGTTCAACTTGATATTGACTATTTTAGGTCTTGGCAAATTTGGGACGCGCCAGCCCTTGAGGCGGTACGTGGGTGTAAGACCCGATAACGACATCAGGCAGTTCCTCCCGGTAAATCTCAAGCATTTGCTTCATGCCAAGAAGCTCTCCCTGGGCAGGTGGAATCAGCTCCAGATAGCTTTCAGGATCAATATTCAGGTTGCGCATCTGAATAAGCTTGAGCTTGGTGCGTTTGGCAAACTCAATCATCGCTTCGATTTCTTCCTCGCGGTCTGTCACGCCCGGAAAAATCAAATAGTTAATCGACGTATATACTCCCTGCTCAGAAGCATAACGAAGTGATTTTTCCACATTGGCTAACGTGTAACCACGCGGCTTGTAATACGCATTGTAATGGTCGTCCAGCGCGCTAATCGTGCTGACCCGCATCAGATCAAGTCCAGCATCTACGATTCCCCGGATATGATCGTTCAAGCCTGCATTCGTATTAATATTGATGTATCCCATATCTGTAACGGAACGGACCTCTTTGATCGAATCTATAATCAACTTGGCCTGAGTAGAAGGCTCACCTTCACACCCTTGGCCAAAACTAATGATGGACTCCGGTGTTTTCAAATGCTCCAACATGACTTCCACAATCTCATCGACACGAGGGCGGAAGTTCATTCTCGTCTGAGGGGATACAAAACCACTGTCATCCGGCTGTTCCGATATGCAACCAAAGCATCCGGCATTACAAGAATAAGATACCGGAACTCCACCCTCCCAGCGATTCAGGAACGTGTTCGAGGAAGTAAGACACTCATAGCCTAATGCACAGTTGGACAAATGTTGGTACAGCCGATTTTCCGGGTACTGCTCTGTCATCCGCTGCACGCCCTGCTTTACCTCGTGGCGGTCACAGTTTTCCGGATTCCATTTGGACGGATTATCACTCCGCTCTGCCGTTACATAAAAAGCTCCATCTTTCCAGACCACGGCCGAATAGCCGAACAATGGGAGCTTATACTCCTTATCGGTCTTCACATACCCCGGCAGGCACAGGCGTGTAAAGCCTTGAGGTAACAAAGCCCCCACTGCCTGCATATCGCCTGGCAAGGAAACCATTTCCCCGGATTCAGGGTTCATACCGACCGGGCGTGTGTTGGGCAGACTTACCAGCGTAGCTCCTTCCGGTAGCGGAATAAGCTCATCTTCCATGATTTCAACAATCATGTCCGCACTGCGGGCAAGCCCATACAAAGAAGCATGATCATATACATTGCCTTTTTCGTCGGCATACACCAAATACATTGTGGAGCTCCTTTCGTTCCGTCAAGCGCACGCCTTAAACCAATCGAACCGTGACGGCTGCGTGCTTGAGGAACAGATAAATACCTATCATGGAAATGACGATTATCCATAGGCTGATCATTGTTATTCAGGGTAGCTATGTGGCTGGTTTTAGTTGGTTGAAGCCGGAACCGATGCTGCGGTGGAACGCGTGGTTCTCCGTTGCGGAGTGCTTGAAGTGCTTTGTGACCCGCCGGACGGTGCCGTTGTATCAAACGAGGCCAAAAACTCTGCATTATTGCTGCTGTTCCGCAATTTCTTTAGGAAGCCTTCCACAAAATCGTGGCTTTCCGTCATATTTTTACGAATGGCCCAAATGGTATCCAATTCTTCCTTGCCTAACAACATTTCCTCACGCCGGGTACCGGAGCGACGAATATCAATAGCCGGGAATATGCGGCGTTCCGCAAGCTTGCGGTCCAAATGAAGCTCCATATTGCCTGTACTTTTAAACTCTTCATAGATAATGTCATCCATCCGCGATCCTGTATCAATGAGCGCTGTGGCCAAAATGGTAAGACTTCCGCCCTCTTCCACATTCCGCGCCGCACCAAAAAAGCGTTTCGGACGGTGGAAGGCCCCTGGATCAATACCCCCACTAAGCGTACGACCGGATGCTGGAATAACCAAGTTGTAGGCACGTGCAAGACGAGTAATGCTATCCAGCAGAATAACCACGTCTTTTTTATGCTCTACGAGGCGAAGGGCACGCTCTAGAACCAATTCCACTACCTTGATATGGTTCTCAGGCAGTTCATCAAAAGTGGAAGCAACAACTTCACCTTTAACAGAACGCTGCATGTCCGTCACTTCTTCCGGACGTTCATCAATCAGCAAGACAAACAGCTCAATCTCGGGATTGTTGGTAGAAATGCTATTGGCAATTTCTTTGAGGAGAAGTGTTTTACCAGCTTTGGGAGGTGCCACAATGAGTCCACGCTGTCCAAGTCCGACAGGGGCCAATATATCCATTATTCTCGTAGACAAATTATTGGGGGTAGTTTCAAGGACTAATTTAGTTTGCGGATACAGTGGAGTCAGTGCAGGAAAGTGTAGCCGCTCAGCAGCTTGTTCAGGACTTCTTCCATTGACAGCGTTAACTTGAAGCAATCCAAAATATCGTTCATTCTCTTTCGGAGTCCGGCATTTACCGGATACTAGATCGCCTGTTCTCAAGTCAAACTTGCGGATTTGTGAAGCAGAGATGTAAATATCTTCGGTACTCGGGAGGTAATTGATCGGCCTCAGAAAGCCGTAACCTTCAGGAAGTATTTCCAGAACCCCCTGCATAAACATCAATCCGCTCTTCTCGGCTTGTGCACGCAGGATAGCAAAAATTAATTCTTTTTTCTTGAGCGTTCCGTAGTACGGGATCTGGTATTGCTTGGCCAGCTTGTACAGATCGGTCAGCTTCATTTCTTCCAGATCGGAAATTTGCAGATCCATATAATAACCACCTATTCAATTATTAAGTCCATTCAAAACTAAATGATAGACAATGATATCATAAACGCCATCAACATAATTTTAACCAAAACAAATAAAGTTATGCAGCCATCTGCTTGGATTATACCGAATTATTCCGGTATTCCGATAAAAGATTGTTAGGTATGGACCTATATCTTGTATCATGCAGCGGCTGCATAGAGCCTATCCATTCTATTGTTCATCCGTTCCGGGAGTCCCAAAATGTACGAAGTTGTTATTCTGTCTGCCGCCATACGTCCGCGCCCAAAAGACGCAGATTGGAGACGAGATGGTCATAACCACGGTCGATGTATTCGACACCTGACACCTCGGTTACGCCTTCACTTACTGTAAGTCCGGCAATGACAAGCGCTGCACCAGCACGCAGATCGGCCGCTTTGACTTTAGCCGCATTCAGCTTGCCACCCTCAATAATAGCCGAACGACCTTCCACGCGGATTTTAGCCCCCATTCGTACAAGTTCCGGGACGTGTTTAAAACGATTGCTATAAACAAAATCACTCAGCACACTAACCCCTTGCGCCTGAGTAAGCAAACTGGTCATAGGAGATTGCAAGTCCGTGGCGAATCCGGGGTAAACTAAGGCTTTAACATCAACGTGCTCATATGAAGATGAACCCAGAACACGAATACTTTCGTCATATTCCTCTATACCAATACCCATTTCCTGCATTTTTGCAGTCAGAGCCTCCATATGCTTGGGAATTACGTTGTCAATCAAAACATTACCACGAGTAGCCGCAGCAGCAATCATATATGTGCCCGCTTGTATGCGGTCAGGTATGATGGAGTGACGGCAGCCATGCAGCTCGGACACACCTTCAATCCGGATCGTTTCCGTTCCGGCCCCCTTAATAATGGCCCCCATGGAGTTTAACAGGGTTGCTACATCTATAATCTCAGGCTCTTTAGCCGCATTTTCGATAATTGTGGCGCCTTTGGCACGTGCGGCCGCCAGCATAATGTTAATCGTAGCTCCTACACTGCTGACATCCAAATAAATCTTGGTACCGCGCAGCTCTTTGGCATGCAAATGAATAGCACCGTGCTCGTTCGTAACCGTAGCACCCAGTGCTTCAAAACCTTTGATATGCTGATCAATGGGCCGAGGTTCAAAATTACACCCTCCTGGCAAACCGATGATCGCTTCCTTGAAGCGGCCTAGCATGGCTCCCATCATATAATAGGATGCTCGTAATTTCTTAACAGGTCCATTCGGCATGGGAATGGATTTAATGGAGGATGGATCTATTCTCATCTGGCTGCCTTCCCAGGCAACGGTTGCACCAAGTTCCTCCAGTATTTCGGAATACACCGCCACATCACTCAACAGCGGCAAATTGTCCAAAATGACTTCCGACTCTGCCAGAATGGCGGCGGGAATCAAGGCGATGGCACTGTTTTTGGCACCGCTGATGGAAACTGTACCTTGAAGCGGCCGTCCACCGGTGATCATCAATTTTTCCATAAGCTTGAGGGTCCCCCTACTTGTTTTGCAGTCGGTCAAATAATAAACTTTCAACTTTTTGGTGGTTAAAATGGAAAGACACCGGCTAAGCGGTGTGCTTTCCAAGTCAAACTATTCAACTGAACAGATTCAAATCTTCTGTGCAGAACTACAATTACAATCAAGAGATACATTGAACCATGCAGATGCACGGTACATCAACTTATTCTTACGCTTGGTTGTTGGAACCGAACTCACGGATTTTACCGATAACGGTTTGTTTAATCGCTTCACGACCTGGAGCGATAAATGTACGTGGGTCATAAGCATCCGGTTTCTCAGCAAGCACTTCACGAACCACTTTCGCGAACACGATTTGGTTCTCTGTGTTTACATTGATTTTGGAAGTTCCCAGCGAGATTGCTTTTTTGATATCATGCGTTGGGATACCAGTACCACCATGCAGAACGAGTGGAAGTTTGATTGCAGCGCAGATCTCTTCCATTTCTTTGAATCCGAGGTTTGGCTCGCCTTTGTAAGGTCCGTGAACGGAACCCAGTGCAGGAGCCAATGTGTCGATACCTGTTTCGTTAACGATACGCAGACAGTCGTCAAGCTTCGCGTACATTACGTCACCTACAACATCATCCTCTTGACCGCCAACCATTCCAACTTCAGCTTCAACGGAAACGCCTTTGGAATGTGCATATTCAACAACTTTTTTCGTTGTTGCAATGTTCGTGTCGATCGGGCTGTGGGAATCATCAATCATAACAGATGTGAAACCAGCATCGATAGCTTCTTTACATTTTTCAAAGCTGGAACCGTGATCCAAATGGATCGCAACCGGAACCGTAATTTTCATGTCATGAATAAGACCTTCTACCATTTTAACAACAGTGTAGAAACCGCCCATATGGCGTGCTGCACCTTCAGATACGCCCAGGATTACCGGGGATTTTTCTTCTTCAGCAGCGCCCAGAATAGCTTGAGTCCACTCCAGGTTATTAATGTTGTATTGACCTACCGCGTATTTTCCTTCAAGTGCTTTGTTCAACATGTCTGTCATAGATACCAATGGCATGGTTACAGTCCTCCTAAGGGTGTTTGGGTTTGTCTATATTTTAGCCGACATCACATACGGGCTTATTATACCACAACCCAAGTTAAATACTAAACAAGCTTTTGCACATCAACACATACGAAAATCACGCCCAGGACGCCGTTTTTTCATAGAATTGTATAAGGAGAGGATTTACTTTCAGTATTTCCCATAAACACAAACAAAAAACCCTGTTGTGTTAACAGAGTTTTCAACCAAAGTGACTCGCTTCGTCACTCCTGAGTTGCTTGTTTACGGCGATTCGCATTTCATCAATATCAAAGGGCTTGGTAAAGTGCATGAGTGCTCCCAGCTCCGTCGCCTCTTTAATCATGTCCAGTTCTCCATAAGCTGTCATCATAATAACCTTGATATCGGGATTCATGGTCTTTAGATGCTTCAAGATTTCAAGTCCGTCCATACCCGGAATTTTCATATCGAGCAGAACCAGATCAGGCGGTTCCTTTTCAACAATTTCAAGTGCAATTTTTCCGTTTGCTGCCTGAAAGGTCTCGTAACCCTCACTTCCGAACACTTCCATCAGCAAAATTCGTATTCCATTCTGGTCATCGACGATTAACACTTTTTTCTTTTCCAATGTTTTAACCTCCTAAGATCTTAAAACGAGGATCATGCAGCTATTGCCATAACAGCGTCCGATGACGTACAATATCCGTCCCATACCCTAAACTATATTCGCTCCTGCAAAAAGAAAATCCTTCTCATATACATAATTGTGGAATATTCTTTCATAATCAGGAAGCGTGGAATAAAAAAAGACCTCCCTGAGGAGGTCTTACAGGCCGCAGCATTAGCCTTGAAGCTGCAATGCCGCCTTAACAAATTCACGGAACAACGGCTGTGGACGGTTCGGACGGGAAGTGAATTCCGGATGGAATTGTACCGCCAGGAACCATGGGTGCTCAGGCAGTTCCACAATTTCCACCAAACGTCCGTCTGGTGAAGTACCGGAAATGCGAAGACCTGCTTTTTCAATAACTTCACGATATTCGTTATTGAATTCATACCGATGACGGTGTCTTTCATATACCAGTTCATCGTTGTAACAAGCCGAAGCCAGCGAGCCTTCCGTCAGCTTGCACGGATACAATCCGAGACGCATGGTGCCGCCCATTTCTTCGATGTCTTTTTGATCAGGCAGCAAGTCGATGACCGGGTAATCCGTAGCCGGATTGATCTCCGAGCTGTTGGCTCCATCCAGACCAGCCAGGGAACGGGCAATCTCAATGACAGATACCTGCATGCCAAGGCAAATACCAAAGAACGGGATTTTCTGTTCACGCGCATAACGAATGGTGCTGATCTTACCTTCAATTCCGCGATCGCCGAAGCCGCCCGGTACGAGAATACCGCCAATGCCGCCCAGCATGTCTGCTACGTTCTCGTCCGTTACTTCTTCTGCGTTCACCCAACGGATTTTCACATCCGCATTGGCGTCAAATCCGGCGTGCGAAAGGGATTCAACCACACTTAAATAAGCATCATGCAGTGCAACGTATTTACCAACAATGGCGATTTCAACCGTTTTATCCAGCTTTCTGATCCGTTCAACAAGCCCTTCCCACTCCGTCATATCCGGTGCAGGTGTTGTCAGCTTGAGGTGATTGACTACGATCTCGTCCAAGCCTTCTTCACGCAGGTTCAATGGAACCTCGTACAAAGTCGACGCATCGCGGCATTCTACTACTGCGTTAGCATCAATATCGCAGAACAGCGCGATTTTGGCCTTCATATCGGAGGAAAGTTCATGCTCTGTACGGCAAACAATGACATTCGGTTGAATGCCGATGCTGCGCAGTTCTTTTACACTGTGCTGAGTTGGTTTGGTTTTAACCTCACCAGCAGCTTTAATATAAGGAATGAGGGTTACGTGAATGTACATTACATTCTCGCGCCCAACCTCACTTTTGAGCTGACGGATCGCTTCCAAAAATGGCAAGCTCTCGATATCGCCCACGGTACCGCCGATTTCTGTGATAATTACGTCCGAACCCGCTTCACGGCCTGCACGATATACGCGCTCCTTGATTTCGTTCGTAATATGAGGAATAACCTGCACCGTACCGCCCAAATACTCTCCGCGACGCTCTTTACTGATTACGCTGGAGTATACCTTGCCTGTCGTGACATTGCTGTTCTTGGACAGATTAATATCAATAAAGCGCTCATAGTGTCCCAAGTCGAGATCCGTTTCCGCACCGTCATCCGTTACAAACACTTCACCGTGCTGGTAAGGGCTCATGGTCCCCGGATCGACATTAAGGTAAGGGTCAAATTTTTGAATCGTTACCTTCAGTCCCCTGTTCTTCAGAAGCCTTCCCAGTGAAGCTGCCGTAATCCCTTTGCCCAAGGAAGACACAACCCCGCCTGTCACAAAAATATACTTTGTCACTGTTTAAAACCCTCCTAAATAAAGTCCAAAATTCAGGCGACATTATGATGTTATCGTAACCCGTTTACACGGATTATCATCCATGAAGAAGGCAGCGGAATCATTTTCCATGCCCGCCGCCCTTAGCCCTCTTTCATGAGTGGAAACACCCTATAAAAAAACAAAAAAGCACTCCCGTAGTACGGGGCACTTTTATACAAAAAGCAAACATATAAGTGAATCAATCATAAGCCCAAGCAATAGTTTACCCCGTGTCCAATCCGCTGTCAAGGAAGTTATCTGTGTTAATTTGCCCATTGAACAAGATTGGAGGGAATCCACTTAAAAGCTTCAAATCAGAAGGAGTTTCAAGAAAATGGTCATGAAAAAGGGGAGAATACATCTCCCCTTACAGCCTGATCTTAACGAAGCGAATCATCGTCTTCTTCCGTCGACTCGTCGTCATTTTCATCTTCAGTGTCTTCCTCATCACTGAGGTCTTCATCGTCTATAACCACGTCTTCATCACTATCATCATCTTCGCCGTCGAACAGCTCTTCTTCGCCATCCTCGTCTTCACTGTCTGCATCGAAGTCGTCATCGGCGCTGTAAGTTTCTTCTTCCTCATGATAGTCCTCTTCGTCGTCATCGTCTTCGTCATTAATGATACGAGGACGTTTGGCGCCTGTCAGAGTATCTTCGGATTTATCCACTGGATACCAACGTTTCAAGCCCCACAGATTCGTACCGACACAGGCGAAACGCCCGTCAATGTTGATTTCAGTATATAGCTGAGCGATAACGTCATTAATGTCTTCGTCGGACATGCCGCGCAATTTGGCGACTTCATTCATCAGGTCACGGTAATAATATGGAGTATTGGCCGCTTTCAATACCATAAATGCCAAATCCACCATTGGAGTCTCGTGGACTTTCTCCGGGTCAATCTTCAAGTTGAGTGGGGTACTCACCTAGGGACACTTCCTCTCACACGTAATTCACAAGAACATGTTTCAGAGCATACACGATACATGCAATACTAACATATCCATTATCAAAACTAAGTAAAACCTATTTGGAAGCAAATTGCAAGTTAAACATGGGTATCCGTACAATTTGCAGTAGTATGCCTTGAACAAGGCGGCGCACGTTAAAAAGACGGGGTCCCCCCCGTCTTTCGACTGTACCCGCTCCGGGAGAAGTCCCCAAAGTTGTTGCACAAGAGCTTATGCCCTCCATGTATCGTATGTGTCCACGATCACTTTGACACGACAAGCAGGCCTATTTCAATAAAAAAGGGGCAGGTTTCCCATGCCGCTGCTGACGCTTGCTCATACAATACCTCAGCATGGCTCATCGGAGGGGGACTGTCTCAAATGGACTATCCGGGTTTTTTGCAGCGTTTGCACGAGGGCATTTCGGAGCCGTCCGGCAGTGGACGGCACAAACATATCATTACGTTCGATAAGCCTCACCAATACCGGGAATGCCTGTCCTATCTCAGGAAGCTGAAACCAGAGCTTGCGGGATTACGGCAAGTACAACCAGCGCGTCTGATTCGCGCTCTGATCGCCCCGCTTCCAGTGGGAGACAGGCTGGGCAAATATCACAACGGTGTTACCGTTGAAGAAGATACGCGCATGAGGGTACATGGAGGAGCGGCCCACATGCCGAGGACGGAGAAAAACCTGCCCATGCCGTGGGGAGTCAAACAGGTACGCGCCTACAAGGCTTGGCCTTCCTCTACAGGAAACCGAATCAGGATTGGTGTGATCGACACAGGAGCGGATTTTCAACATCCTGATCTGCGGCATTCTCTTGCCAGAGGCATCAATCTGCTTAATCGGACCATGCTGCCCTATGACGATAACGGTCACGGCACTCATATTGCCGGTACCATCGCGGCATCCAACTATGACGAGGGTATGGTTGGTGTAGCACCACAGGCGCTAATTCATCCTGTAAAAGCGTTTGACCATAACGGGGCCGCCTACGTCTCGGATATTATTCTTGGCATCGACTGGTGTGTATTGAATCGTGTCGATATCATCAATATGAGCTTCGGCATGAAATCGCGCAGTAAAGCGCTGCTTGATATGGTAAACAAGGCGTACCAAAACGGTATCGTGATCGTAGCTTCCTCAGGAAACGAGGGTAAGCGTCGGAGTATTGACTACCCCGCCCGTTATTCCCAGACCATTTCGGTCGGAGCTACTGATAAATACAGACGCATCGCGCCTTTCAGCAACCGGGGACAATTTGTAGACGTGTACGCGCCGGGTGAAAAGATCATTTCCTCATGGATACACGGCAAGCATCACGAAATGAGCGGCACGTCTATGGCTACTTCCCATGTGACTGGAAGTATTGCCCTACTCCTTTCACTGAGACCGGAAATGGAGCCTGGAGAAATCAAAGCACTGCTCAAGCGTACCGCTACACCGCTGCGCCTTCGTAAAAGCACCGGGCGCAACTCTATATCCACGAAACTTGGAGAAGTCGATGCCTTCCGACTGATGCAGGAGGGAACGAAATAACTGATGAAGTAAATGAATTACCTCTAAACGTTTAACGTTGCGCCCGGCCCCAAAGAGTGAATGGCTTTTACAGAGCTTTCCTGTTCAGTCCAGCCTTCTCTTATCAGCTCGTCACGCACAAGATCGGTCTGCGGCTTGGGCGCATGAACGAGCACAACCTGTTTACCGGGCAACTCCTTCAACATTTGCCTCACATCCGATACCCCCTGATGCACCTTGTAAATCAAATGCCGAACTATACAACAGTCATTCTGGTCTGTTTTCTGACGCGTTTTTTGATTCGTACAATCCAGCAGATGTTTACCAAAAGAACCACTCGCAGCATGTCCCGTCAAAATAACACCGTTAAGATTACTTTTTCCGCTACCTTCTCCATCCCCTGCACTCGGCGGATGATCTGATAAATACTGATAGTACCACCGCGCCCGTGGCGAATCCATCATGCCATCTCCGGTTACGATCACAGCCGCAGTATTCTGTTCCAGCAGCCGTGCTCGCTCCGCAGCATCACGAGGCACAAAGATCCTGCCACTGTGCAGCACATGTTCTATCCGCACGGGTGCTTCCGGGCGCAGCCATTCTTTCAAACGGCTCAAACGCTGTAATCCCTGCCATATGTCCGGCTCTACAATTATTGCTTGTTCAGGGAACTGCTCGCTGGCCCACACGATCAAATCCTGTCCCCGGCCAAAGGCGGGTACTGGAAGCAGCACATGACCACCAGAAGACAATATCTGTTCCATCCCGGCCCGCAGCCGCTCCAGCTTCACAGGTTGCGGGTCTATATCCATGCCATAGGCATTATCCATAATGGAGATATCGGCTAGATTAGGTTCCGGTGCGTCAGCAGCGAGCAGCTCGGATTCGCGGCTGTAGTCTCCCGAAAAGAATAACCGCTTCCCTTCCATTTCTACCACGTACCACACTGCGCCAGCCAAATGCCCACTGCGTCCCCACATGATCCGTACATCCGGACAAGCCTCCTGCCACACCCCTAACGGCGCTTCATCCTCCAGATGACGGTAAGCAATGGATTCGATATCTCGTTCGTCGTATGGCAATTTGCCGCCTCTCGATTCTACATAAGTATGCCAGGAGCGAAAATAGGAACCTAACTGTTCCGCAGTGGCCTTTGTCGTCCAAACCTCTCCCCGGTATCCATACTTATACAGTAAGGGGAGCGCCATTGAATGATCTTCATGTGCATGAGACAGCAATACAGCAGTCAGCCTCTCAGCCTCCTGCGGCGGAAAAACCGGATACTGCCCGGTTCCTTCCTTTTTCACGCCACAATCCAGCATGATACGATGCTGCTTTCCTTCCAAAACATAGCAGGAGCGGCCGTGTTCGCCCGCACCACCCCAAATTCGAAGCTTGGTCATCATCATTTCCACTTTCTTTGCGAGTTTAAGCTTTCCATTAAGATCAGCAGCAGTGTGGTCAAACCGACTGATATGACCGCCATTGCCATACCAAGCGACACCTGCCCCTGTTCGAACTGGGCAAATATGTAGGTTGCAGACGTCTGGACGGATGGCGGCAAAATCAACAATGAGCCGACCAGTTCGCGCGAAGCAATGGTAAAGGTCATCATCCAGCCTGCCAGCATCCCTGGTAAAATCAGCGGCAGCACAATCCGGCAGAATACATAAGACGGGCGACCGCCAAACACCTGTCCTGCCTGAAAAAGAGCGGTGTCTACCTGCGTAAAGGCGCTTTTGACATACTGGACTGTATAAGGAACAAACAAGACAACATACGTCAGAATGACCATACCGTACGTGTTATACAACGGAATCGGCATCCACGGCGAGTTCCACCATAAAATAAGGCCGACTACCATAACAATCCCCGGAACCGTGTTCGGAAGCAAGCTGAATGCATCCACTGTCCGCTGGAGCCTCGTACGTGAGCCGCCAATAACGAGCGCAAACCATGTGCCCAGCACAACGGCAATCGTCGATGCACCCAAAGAGAGAAATACGCTGTTCAGCAGCGCCTCCATGCTCTCTGAGCCCCAAGACAGCAGTTCCTTGTAATAATCGAGCGTAAAGTTATCCCAAGCCAAGCCGATCCCCCGCAGCTTCATGGTGGAAGCAGCGATAATTGAAAAATAAGGGATACCGATGGACGCAATTAGCAACAATAGGATAAATGTGACACTTAATCCCGTAGTCCAGCCAGATACACGAAGACGGGAAGGACGAGAACCTTTACCACCTACCAGCCTGTATGTGTACTTACGGTTGATTACCGATTGCACATACCATACGAGCAGACAGGCGGTTAAAAGCACCGAGGCCATTGATGTCGCCTTGCCAAAATCAATCGGCCAACTGGAAATGTATTTGTGAATTTCCGATGTCATGACTTCATACCCGATACGTCGTCCAAAGGTGGCGGGGGTTCCAAACTCGGCAATCGTTTTGACGAAAATAAGCAGTGCGCCCATTCCGTAAGCCGACAGCAGCAGTGGTAAAATGATCCGGCGGAACCTGTACAGAAAGCCGCCGCCCATAACGGATCCGGCCTCTTCCAGACTGCCGCCAATCCTAACCAGCGCACCGCGCAGCAGCAGGTACAGGAACGGAAACAGATGTAGACTCATGATCATCACCATGCCGCCAAAGCTGAAAAAGAACGGGGTCAAGAAATGCAGGCTCGGAAACAACTGCTCCAGATACCCGTTTTTTTGCATAAACAAAATCCAACCCATGGACCCGATATAGGGCGGGGTCATAAACGGAATCAATAGCACCACGTCCAACCAGCGCCAGCTAGCGAGACGCGTGTTGGACATGATCCACGCGAGCGGAAGTGCAAGCACCGTCGTTCCGGCAATAACACAGATGCCCAGCCAGATCGAGCCGAACAGCACACCCGCAAATCGGGATGCAGCCAACGTCTGGAAAGGCGCAGACCATTGTAATCGTCCATCTACATACACACTTTGGATGAAGATTTGTAGTAACGGCAGCACGATCAGTAAAGCAAGCGCGATCAGAGCGAGCGTCAGACACCACGCTCTGATCTGTTTGACGGATAAGACCCCCATCCGCTTACTTGAACATTTGCGTGAACTTCTCCGTCACGTCAGGCCCGTGCTCGCCCATCCATTCCCAATTGGTTTTCAGCAACGGAATCTCATCCAGATTGGCGCGCTTATCTGCTTTGACATCCGTGCGGCCCGGAAGCAAGGAAGCGTCCGCTACCAGCTTCTGTGCCTCGTCCGACAGCAGATAGTCAATGAATGCCTTGGCATTCTGCTCATGCTGTGTCGATTTGAGAATCGCCGCAGGGCGCGGGCTGATGACTGTTCCTTCCTTCGGATAAACAATGTCGATTGGCTCGCCTTTGGCTTTGGCCTTGTAAGTCATGTAATCGACCGCAGCAGCGACCATGCTTTTGGCTCCGGTAATGACCGGGTCCAACGCTTCCTGATTGGCTCCAGCCATCGCTACGCCGTTAGCCTTGTACTGCTCGAACAACGTCCAGCCCCCATCGCCATTGGCACTCAGGTAGCCTGTCATAAAATCCAGCGCCGAACCAGACAGCGACGGATCAGGAATGTTAATTTGGTCCTTGTACTCTGGCTTCGCGAGATCGGCCCATGAAGTCGGCGGTGTCTTCACCAGCTTCGTGTTGTACGCGATGCCTAATGCGGAAGCACTGGTGCTGAAGTAGTTGCCTTCTTTGTCGGACCAATCGGGATTCAGCTTGTCCGCGTTTTTGGCATCCGGGTAAGGGAGCGTGAGACCGTCTTTTTTCAAGCCTTGCACGGACGGAAGAGATGCCAGTACCACTACGTCTGCTACCGGATTCGCCTTCTCAGCTTCCATCCGGGCCAAAATTTTACCCGTCGTTCCCTGGAACAGCTCGACCTTCACTCCGCTTTGCGCCTCATACCCCGCTACCAGCTTTTTTGCCAGCCCGTCAGGGCCTGCGCTGTAGACAACCAGCTTCTGATCGGTGGATGCCGCCCCGGCTTGTCCTGCTGATCCGGTGGCTTGCGCTCCATCCTTGGATGGTGTAGCCGTTCCACAGCCTGCGACAGCCAGTCCAAAGGTCAATGTTAATGCGAGCATCGCGCCCTTTTTCCAACCTGTACGAAAAACGTGCTTGTTCATCATCTTGTGTTATACCCCTTTTCCCTATGAATCGAGTTGGTGGATGTGTTGCGGTGATACCCAAATTTGCTTTTGTTCCCCGATAGGCAAGCGGGTGGAATGATATGCAGTCCATAGCTCGCCGTTCTCTGCCCGTATTCGGATTTCATAACGGTCTCCAACATAACTGATATGACGAATCTCCACTGTAAAAGAATGCTGGTCTACTTGATCCTGTTCCCAGCGGACATGCTCGGGACGGAATAGCGTCCGTTCCGGCTCCAGCCAGTTCGATTTACCGATGAACCTCGCCACCTCTGGATGAGATGGGCGACCGTAGATTATCTCCGGTGTTCCGGTCTGCAAAATATGTCCGCTTCTCATGACGACCACTTCATCGGACATCGACATGGCCTCGATCTGATCATGGGTGACGTACAGGGCAGTCAGCCCGAGATCGCGCACCAGCGACAGCATTTCGATGCGCATCTCTTCGCGAAGCACCGCGTCCAGCGCACTGAGCGGCTCATCGAACAAGACAAGCCGCGGCCGGATGGCAACCGCGCGGGCAAAAGCGACCCGCTGCTGCTGGCCACCAGACAGCTGATGAGGATACCGATCCTCCATCCCCGACAGTCTGACCTTGTCCAGCGCCTCCAGCACCGCTATTCGCAGCTCCTTGCCACGACCGCTACCAGAACCGGGGCCTTTTCCATGCTTGCCCGCTCGCAGGCCGAAGGCCACGTTTTCAAACACCGTCATATGCGGCCACAACGCGAAATCCTGAAACACCATGCCGAAATGACGAAGATGCGCAGGAATATCCTTTTTGCGTTCAGCCGAAAAAAGAACTTCCTCTCCCATCGTGATCGTGCCGGTATCCGGCGTCTCCAGCCCAGCGATCATACGCAGAAGCGTTGTTTTTCCACAGCCGGATGGACCGAGCAGTGTCGTGAATTGTCCCCGCCGTACGACCAGATTCGTCTCGTGCAATGCGGTCATATGGCCGAAGGTTTTACTCAACCCGTGAATATATAGATCCTGATTCATCGCATTACCTGCCTGTTCTTATGACTGACCCCAGTGTAAAGCTTGAATTCGCAGCCTGTGTTATTGGAAAGTTAAAACAAAATTAATTATTTCAATGAATTGTGTTAACACTCATAGATTTAATCTATATAGAGGGGATTGATACCGCCGCGCATGGAGCGGGCATGAATTTCCGATCAACGTGAAAGCGAGGCATTCCAAGTGAATTTAAGTCTTCTGAAGCTGCATATTGTAGAGTTACTGGACAAGCACCATAAAATTACCACAGTAGCCGAGCTTCTCGGTCTGAAACAACCGACCATTACCTTTCATATGAGAAATCTGGAGCGGGATTTGGGGGTGAAGCTGTTCGACACGCGTATGGGCAAAATCATCCTGACGGATGCCGGGCACGCGCTGCTCCACTATGCCGGCAAGATTAATGCGCTCGCCGCCGAGGCGGAGCGGGTCGTATGCGAGTTCGACACACTCCAGCGGGGGAGCATTCGAATCGGCGCAAGCTATGTACCAGCTACCTATGTGCTTCCTGCGGTGCTGCACCGTTTTGCCCGGGAACATCCGGGAATTCATATTGCCTTGTCCGTGAAAACTGCTCCGGTAATCAAGGACATGCTTGCCCGTCACGAAATCGACCTTGGCGTTATTTCAACAGAGCCGTTTCAAGTGCCCACGCTTGTATCGGAATCCTTGGGCGAGGATGAACTGGTACTAATCTGCGCACCTGAGCACCCGCTCGCAAGCGAAACCGATTTAACACCTGAGCGAATCGCTTCTTCCTCTTTCGTGCTGCACGGCAAGGATTCCAGCACACGCCAAATGACTGACAAATGGCTGGAGCGTGGCGGACGCCGCCTCCCCTCCTATTTGGAGCTGGATTCGCTGGAGGCGATCAAACAGGCGGTCATGCTGGGAGAACACGTCTCTTTCGTCTCCCGCATAGCTGTGCAGTCCGAGGTCGAACGCGGGATGCTGGTCATACGGCCCATTCCGGGCCAACGTGTGGAGCGGTACATTTATATGGTTAGCAATAAGGACCGTCACCGCTCGGCGCTAATCCGCCAATTTGCTGAATATTTGTCAGGGAACCAAGAATAAATCTTACCTGTCATATAGAAATTATGTAATTTTTTAACCGGAGTACCCGCTTGCCTTGACATACGACTGACATTACACCCGTAAAGTGTAGCGTGTACCCCCATTCGGACGAACAGGAGATGATTGGATGAAAACTGGTCTTCGTATCACAAAGGCTTTATCGGTACTAACCCTGAGTGCAGTGCTGCTTGTAACGGGATGGAAAGGTGCCGAGCCTGCACAGGCTGCCGCCAATGCCACACCAAGCTATGAGGTAAAGCTGCTGCTGGATACAGCTCAGGTCCTCAATGCGGACGGCTCTTTGAAAAGCAGCGTAGCCAACGAGTTTCAAATTAGCGAAGATGCGCAACGATTGAGCATCGAATATTTTGACACGGATCAACTGCAATTGAACAACGAGGGCTGGAACGTGAGATTTCGCAAAAAAGAGGATAAAAAGAATTATGAATTAACCTACAAAAAGCGGTACACAGTCACGAACGGAGATATCAACGCGGCTCTCAACCAAGCGAATAAAGAAGGCTTCAGCGCATCCGACGATAACTACGATGCTGAGGTGGATTGGGGTTATAGCAAGCAGACGCTGAGCTTTTCCAATGATAAAAAAACGAACGCTTCCAAAGGATTAACTCTTCCTTCCCCGGATCAGGCGTTAAAGCAACTATTGGACAATCTTCCGGGCAAGCTGCAAAACTGGAAAACCAGCAACTGGGGCAAACAAGCCTTGGCAGACTCCAGAGTACGCGGTCCTGTACAGGTCAGCAAATATGGAGGAAGCTTCCAGGGATTGGATACCGATGTTGAAGTCTGGCCTATCCGCAGTGCGAACGGATCAGGTACAGATACCATCATTGAAATCTCCTTCAAAACCTCGGACTACAGCGTTGCCTCCAGCAATCGCACCAAGCTGATCAATCTGCTGCAATCCAAAGGATGGCTGGTTCCCGCCGATTCCCTGAAAACGAATTTAGTGCTGGAACGCTACTAAGCTACTCGAACAAAAAAGGAACCGCACATGCCACCCTGCTGGGGATGGTACGGACGGTTCCTTTTATCATTAAAGTGGTTTGCTTACATGCGTTCCGGTGCAGACACGCCTACCAGCTTCAGCACATTGGCAATGGTGGTGCGGACCGCGCCAAACAGCGCCAAGCGGGCCTGCGTTTGAGCGGCATCCTCAGTGATAACGCGCTCTGCTTTATAGTAGCTGTGGAACAACGATGCCAGCTCATAGACGTAGCGAATCATACGGTGTGGCGCAAAGCTCGCAGCCGCTACCGATACTTCCTCCGGCAGCTCGCCGATTTTGCGCAACAGGTCGTATTCATGCTCAGCCGTCAGTTTGGACAGATCAACCTCTGCCAACGGCAGTACGGCAATTCCTTGCTCCTCGGCTTGACGGTATACGCTGCACGCGCGAGCGTGGGCATACTGCACGTAGAATACCGGATTTTCATTGGAAGTGGAAATCGCCAAATCCATGTCAAAATCCAAATGTGAATCCATGCTGCGCATCGTGAAGAAGTAACGGATCGCGTCCACGCCCACTTCTTCCATCAGGTCTTCCATCGTCACGGCCTTGCCGGTACGTTTGGACATTTTTACCTTTTCCCCGTTTTGGAACAGACTGACCATTTGGGCAATCAGCACTTTGAGCTTATCCGGGTCATTGCCCAGTGCTTCCATAGCTGCTTTCATCCGTGGAATGTAGCCGTGGTGATCCGCTCCCCAAATGTTGATGATTGTGTCATACCCACGGGCATATTTGTCGCGATGGTAAGCGATATCCGGGGTCAGGTACGTGTATGTACCGTCATTTTTGATCAAGACACGGTCTTTATCGTCGCCGTACTTGGTTGTGTTCAGCCATGTGGCTCCGTCCTTCTCGTAAATCTCCTCACGGTCACGCAGCTCATTCAGCGCTTTAAGCACTTCACCGTTTTCATACAGCGATGTTTCGCTGAACCAGGAGTCAAAAGGTACACGGAACAACTCCAGATCGCGCTTGATCTTGTTCAGTTCCTTTTCCAAACCGTAGTCACGGAAATATGCTGCGCGGTCGCCTGGTGTCAAAGACAGCAGAGAATCGCCCTTCTCAGCCACCAGCTCCTTGGCAAACCCGACGATGTCCTCACCGTGATAACCGTCCTCCGGCATCTCAGCAGGCTGTCCCAGCTCTTGCAAATAACGCGCCTCAATCGAGCGGCTCATGTTGTAAATCTGGTTACCCGCATCATTAATGTAGTATTCACGAGTTACTTTGTATCCGGCAAAATCAAGCACGTTGCAGAGGGCATCCCCTACTGCCGCACCGCGCGCATGGCCCAAGTGAAGGCTACCTGTCGGGTTCGCACTGACAAACTCGATTTGTACCTTTTTGCCTGCACCTTCCTGCACACGTCCGTAATCTGCTCCCTGTTCCTGCACTTGCTGAATAACTGCATAGAGGTAGCTCTTGTTCAGGCGGAAGTTAATAAAGCCCGGTCCAGCAATTTCCGCGCTTTCAATTGAAGCGGCAGCCAAGTCCATATTTGCGATCAAATCTTCTGCAATTTGACGCGGGTTTTTCTTCGCAATGCGGGTGAGCTGCATCGCAGCGTTTGTAGCCAAATCACCGTGCGACTTGTCCTTCGGCACCTCCAGCGTAATCGTCGGCAGCTCTTCGCGGCTCACGATTCCGGCAGCCAGTACCGCTGCCTCGATAGCTGAGGTCACCTTTTGATTAATGAGTTCCAGTGGATTGCTTGTCATGATTGTTGCTCCTCCTGTATATGCAAACTGATGGCAAAGTGCCCCGAGAAATCCTCAAATACGTACAGATCATAAGTCCAGCTCACCTGTCCGGTAAATCCGTCCATTCGAATATCGAGCTTCTGCGTATGCGCAGACATGTTCAGGCTTAAATAAGGCGATCGGTAAAATCCAGGCAATCTTCGTCCCAGCGCAAATGACTGCTCTGATTGCACTTCGCCGTGACGGATCAGCTTGAGCTCATCCGGTCCGATTTTGACCGTATTCCTTATCGTTCCGCCCTCAGGTCCCTCTTGGGGCTCATCGTACCTTATATATAGATGCTTCCCACGCATGATGGCTTCTCCGGGAAGTTCCTGTACCACATCTTCTCCGTCGTGATGACTATGAAGACGGATTTGGACCTTTGCATTGTGTGGCATGTGTTCAAACTCCATTCTATCGCTATCCTACTGTACTACTATATCCAGTTCCCGTTTGCAATTCAAATGAGATTTTACAAAAAGATGCTTTCATCCACAAAAAAAACAGCTACTGCGGAGTGACTCCATCGGCTGCTTGGCTAAAGCTTTCGATAAATCGGGAAGCCAGTGAAGACATGTATTTATCCTTGAGCCAGACAGCCGCCACACGAGTATGCAATTCTTCACACATAATTTCCTTCACAATTAACTGGTTATTGCTGCCCAGAGACAGCGCGGACCGCGAAATCATACCGATACCCAGTCCTTCATTAGCCCAGTGAAGCGTAGTGCGGGCATCATCGTTTTTGCAAAAGAAATTCGGCTCAAAGCCATGCTTCATGCAGGCATCGTGGATCAATTGCTCAAAGCGGCGGTATATGATTAGCGGTCTGTTTTTCAAGTCAGACAGTGGAATCGTCTTCTGGTCAGGGTTCCAGTCATGCTCTTCTGTCATCACCGCGACCATCGGCTCCGAGGCTGCATATCTGCACCCCAGATCGGTGGTGTTGAACGGCGTTCTGACGATACCGACCTCTACAATCCCCTTGTTCAACAGATCGAGGATCATGAACGTATTTCCCTCATGGATTTCGAATTTTACGCCCGCATAGGTTTTGTGAAATTCGGAAAGCCTGTCTTTCATCAGGGCTGCGCCGGAAGAAGAGACGGTTCCAATCGTGAGCGTTCCCTTCATACCCATAGCAAAATCGTTTATTTCCCTCGTCGTGGCATCCGTCAGCTCCAAAATCTGCTTGGCCCTGTTCTGCAAAATGATTCCGGCCTCTGTCAGATGAATGCTTCGCGGGCCTCGATGCATGAGCTTAACACCAAGCTCTTCCTCCAGCTGCATGAGCTGCTGACTGAGGGGAGGCTGTGCAATTTGCAGCTTTTTAGCTGCCGCTGTGATTTGTCCCGCCTCTGCAATCGCAAGAAAATACTTGAGATGTCTCAATTCCATCATGAACCTCCGGTACTGATATATGTAAAACCTATACCTCTAATATATATTAAATATTATTCATATAGTTTGGGATATGCCATAATCATATTCAGTTATCAGGTTGGGGCAACGGGCTTTATACAATATTCATGTTAGGTGATGGTTTATTTGCTGAAATTTGCTGTTTTTTTGAAGCCTTATAGGAAGGAAAGTATTCTTGGACCTCTGTTTAAACTGATTGAGGCGATTTTGGAATTATTGCTGCCTACCATGGTAGCCCTAATGATCAATCATGGCGTGGGCAAAGGAGATACCCATTATGTTTGGCAGATGGGCTTTTTGATGTTGCTTATGACCGTGCTGGGCTTTGGCAGTTCAATGGTGTGCCAGTTCTACGCAGCCCGGGCCTCTCAGGGATTCGGAACCACGCTGCGCAATACGATGTTTAAGCACATTTCATCGTTCTCTTATGCCGATCTGGATAAGTTTGGTACGCCCTCACTCATTAATCGGATCACGAACGATGTGAATCAGCTCCAGACGGCTGTGGCGATGCTGATTCGTCTGGTCATTCGCGCTCCTTTTATTTGCATTGGGGCTATTATCATGTCGATGATTCTGGACTTCCGCCTCGCTTTGGTACTGTTGGCGGCTACGCCAATTCTGGCTTTGATCCTGTATCTGGTGATCACGAAGGCTTCGCCGCTGTATCGCCAGTATCAGAAAAAGCTGGACAACATCGCTCTTGTGCTCAGCGAAAATCTTACAGGGGTAAGGGTCATACGGGCCTTTGCCAAAAGAGGAACCGAGCGAGTCAAGTTCAATACAGCCTCGGATGACCTGACCCAAACCGCCATCCGTGTCGGGCGCATTTCCGCTTTGCTCAGCCCAGCCACCTTGCTGGTGGTCAACGGAGCCATTATTGCGATTCTGTGGGTCGGCGGCATTCATATTCAATATGGATCTCTTACGCAAGGGGAGATTATTGCTTTTATTAATTATATCACGCAGATTTTGCTGGCTCTGATCGTGGTGACCAATTTAATCATTCTGTTCACCAAGGCCGCAACCTCGGCAGCACGGATTCAGGAAGTTCTGGATACACAAGCTTCGATTTCCGATGTTGCTACATCTGAAGGTCAGCCAAGTAAAGATCATACGTCCTCACAAAAAACCGTACCAGTTATCGCTTTTGATCACGTCTCCTTCGGATACAACCAAACGGGACAATTGACGCTGAGCGATGTTACCGTAAACATCTACCCTGGTGAAACGGTCGGTATCATCGGAGGGACGGGTTCGGGGAAATCTACATTTGTGAATCTCATTCCCCGGTTCTATGATGCGGTGGAGGGGCGTGTTCAAGTCGATGGCATTGACGTTCGCCAATATAAGCTTGAGCCATTGCGTCAGAAAATCGGGATTGTTCCACAGAAGGCGCTGCTGTTTACCGGCACCATAGCGGAGAATATTCGTTGGGGTCATGAACACGCCACCGATGAGGAAGTTGCCCGAGCCGCAGCCATCGCGCAAGCGGATGAGTTCATTTCCAATCTGCCCGAAAAATACGATGCTCCGATTGCCCGGGGGGGCCTTAATCTGTCGGGAGGTCAAAAGCAACGTCTAACCATTGCCAGAGCTATTGTAGGGAATCCGCAAATCCTCATTTTGGACGATTCCTCAAGTGCACTTGATTTTGCAACCGATGCCGCCTTGCGTACATCGTTACGGGAAAATAGCAGCAGCATGACCGTCCTGCTTGTATCGCAACGGGTCAGCAGCGTACAGCATGCTGATAAAATTATTGTGTTTGATGAAGGGCGGATTGTCGGTGTCGGCACACACGAACAGTTGATGAGCAGCTCAGATGTATATCAGGAAATTAATCGTTCCCAGCTCTCAACGCAGGAGGTAGACCAATGAGCGGTAAGGAAACCTGGAGAAGATTATTAACCTATGTGGGTCAATATAAAAAAACAACGTTTTGGGTCATCATCAGCGCGATTCTCAGCGTGCTTGCCAGTCTGATCGGCCCCTACATGATTGGTCAGGCCATCGACCACATGGTGGATAAGGGTGTGGTGGATTTTAGAGGGATTGCGCACATTCTTGCCGGATTAGGCATGGTGTATGCCGTAGGCAGTTTGTTTAGCTGGCTGCTCACCTATTTGACGAACCGTATTGCTTATCAGACGGTCAATGATATGCGGCGAGAGTTATTTGATCATTTTAATATCCTGCCATTAAGCTTTCATGACAATCACCCACAAGGTGACAGTATCAGCCGTTTTGTGAACGATATGGATGCTGTGTCGGATGGGCTACTTCAAGGCTTTTCCACCTTGATTACCGGGATGATTACGATTATAGGCTCGATTGTGCTCATGCTGTATATCAGTCCGATCATGACGCTGGTCGTGCTGGTGTCAGCCCCGGTTACGTATGGCGTGGCACGGTTTATTACCACACGATCCCAACGCATGTTCCGCGAACAGGCCCAAATTTTAGGGAGCCTGAATGGTTATGTGGAGGAAATGATTGGCGGACAGCGGGTGGTTACAGCCTTTCATTATGAAAACCGCTCTTTTGACGAATTCGCCGCCAAAAATGACCAATTGTATCAAGCCGGGGTAAAATCACAGTTTTATGGATCATTGTCCAATCCCTCCACCCGGCTGGTGAACAACATGACCTTCTCGGTCACGGCGATGATCGGCTGTATATCCATCATTTTGGGTGTAATTTCGGTAGGAGGATTGTCAAGCTTTCTGATCTATACGAACCTGTTCGCCAAACCCTTTAATGAAATCACAGGGGTACTGACTCAGTTCCAAGCCGCTACGGCTTCTGCCCAGCGCATATTCGCTATTTTGGACTCACCGTCTGAGCAGCCGGAAAAATCGAACGCCGTACATTTGGAACGCAGCAAAGGCACGATTCTTTTTGATCATGTCAAATTCTCCTATACCCCGGAGCGTACGCTCATTACGGACTTTAGTCTGGAGGTTAAGCCGGGTACCCGTGTTGCGATTGTCGGTCAAACCGGGGCAGGCAAAACAACGCTCGTCAACCTGCTCATGCGCTTTTATGATGTAGATAGCGGCTCGATATCCATCGACGGGGTAAATATCAATGACATGAGCCGGGATAGCCTGCGGACTAATTTTGGCATGGTGCTTCAGGATACATGGCTGTTCAGCGGTACGATTCGGGACAATATCGCTTACGGAAAGCCTGAAGCGACGGAAGAAGAAGTGATCGCGGCTGCAACGGCTGCCAATGCACATAGCTTCATCAAGCGGCTGCCTCATGGCTACGATACGGTCATCAGCGGCTCAGGCGACAGCCTGTCGCAAGGTCAAAAGCAGCTACTCACCATCGCGCGGGTAATCCTCGTCGATCCACCTATGCTCATTCTGGATGAAGCGACCAGCAGTATAGACACCCTGACAGAAGCGCGTATTCAGAAGGCGTTTATGAAAATGATTGCCGGACGCACCAGCTTTGTGATCGCCCACAGACTATCGACCATCCGCGAAGCGGATCTGATTTTATACATGAAAAACGGCGATGTGGTCGAAAGCGGAACCCATGAGGGTCTGCTTGCAAGCGGGGGGCATTATGCCTCGCTCTATAACAGCCAGTTCACTACGGCCTAGCATAGGGGGCTGAGGGGATAAGCCGATTGCTCTTTTGCAATCGGCTTTTTTTGTGATGTACGCTAAAACAGAGGGTACTTCGTTAAATAAGATTAATATTTTTTCATGAAAGTTGTTACAGACTTTAGGACTGACTGCATATCATGCAAGTCAGCTTTTTGCCTTTTTGAAATGAGTGTAATTTTAACGATTACATTTTTGTAAGTGAGCATGGCTTCATCAAAAGATTGCAGTACGGCTTCTTTTTTATATGCTTCCGTTTCATGTGTCGGCCAAAATACCAAGTCATTACTTAAGGTATCTTTCAGATAGATCAGATCAATAAGCAACAACGTGTCATCTTTTTTCTTATAGATGATTCTCTCTTGCGTTTCCTCGTCTGTTGGCTTACCATCACGGGTTAACATCGACCTGGCACCAAATGACCAATCCTTTTCAATGGCAACAATATTATTCCCTTGGGTACTTTCCAGAAAATTAAAGGGTGCCAATTGAAGCTTTTCGGACATATCCATGAATAAATCACGATATTGTGCATAGCTAAGAGATGCATCTTTCTTGCTATCGTCCACTCGTACACTTGGAGCAGGGAACATTGGGTTTGCCGCTATCTGGCTGCTGTGTAGCATCATTGCAGCCGGTGATGATAAGAATACACAAGAGAGCGAGCATCATTTTTTCTTTTTTCATCCGAATAGCCTCCTGAGCTTTAGATTAGAATCTTAAATAATAGCGTTTTCACAAAACTGAACCCGGTCACTCTCAACGGTTTGGACTTTCTCTGTAGCCTCACAAAATGTTTACCAGTAAAAACCCCCATCTTCCCAAGCCATTGTTTAAAACTGGTTGATAGGTGATACTTTTACCAATTCCCATCCGTGATCGAAAGATTAGGAAGTGTATGCGATCTTACTTGTAGGTACTCATAAAATTTTAATTAATGGTAATTATTTCAATTAAAATTGTATCATAATTTCTCCATGCCCAAGGCCAATCCCTCCCTAATAGAAAAAGGCCGGCACATTGGCCGACCTGATCAACACTCGTAAGCGGTTTTGATATTATTATTCCAATTCGCCTCTTGTAGTACCTGTACGAACTGAAACTTGACCCGACATATCAGCACTACCACTTGTGAGGTTAACATAAAAATCTCCGGTAGACCAAGCACTTGAGTTAATAGGAGAAGACCAATCTTCACCGGGATATATAGTTCCACTAAGCTTAACCGTGCCTGCACCTGAGCCTTGAGTTACTGTTAACTTAATTTTTTGACTGCCATAATTACGTACCCATACTTTAACGTATCCATACCCTGCACGAATGGTGAAAGGCTTTGACATTTCTGTACCCCTAAGTCGTACATCAAGCACAGGATCAGTGGCCTGAGGAGTAATGACATGATCCCCCACTTTTGGTGTATTCACATCGGTCGATGTGTTTGCAGATTGGGAAACTGCTGTTGAGTCAGTTGTAGCTGGTGCAACATCCGTAGTAGCTGTGGCAGAAGCAGTTAATGGAATGGCAACAGCTAAAGACAAGACAGAAAGCAAAGAAACTTTTTTAATGTTCTTCATACTCATAAGCCCACTTTCTTTGATTTTTTTAACCTGTGTACTTTATCAATCAACCAGTATGTATAGAAACTATTAGAGCATTCATGATCAATAAGGTTTTTTACAGGTAGTTATATTCATTTACATTATAAGTCTTTTATTGTAATTATTCAACAATAAAATGGATTTCCATTCCATATAAAAGGCACGCTACGGAATTGAACCGTAACGTAAACCATTTCTGCATGTCCCCCTTTAAAATAAAATTACATACGTTGAATATAATCGTTTCCCATATAACAGCCGTTACACCGAATTTATTACATTTTATGACATGATAATGTATTTTTATTTCAAATAAGTCATTTTATAGATATCGTGATACAATCATATTCGTTATGTGATGGGAGGGATTAGTTTTGCATAGAGCAGGATGGGTGAGGAAGCTGGATTTTCT
This sequence comes from Paenibacillus terrae, assembly GCF_000943545.1. Lineage (GTDB taxonomy): Bacteria > Bacillota > Bacilli > Paenibacillales > Paenibacillaceae > Paenibacillus > Paenibacillus terrae_A. The sequence goes on along the minus strand of NZ_JTHP01000028.1, from coordinate 39,201 downwards.
CGGAAGAATCGTTTTACCGATGGACATAAGGAGAGGATTGGGCATTGAAAAACAAGATGATTTGGAATTTTCTTTACAAGAACAAGGCATCATCCTAATTCAAATAGTAAAAAAACAATGCAGGTTATGTGGCTCTAATCATAGTTTGATGCCTTATAGAGATTCCTTCGTTTGTATTCCATGTATACGCGAGCTGAAAGCAGTATGATCTGGTTACATCGGTTGCATATTTTTGTAAGTTTTTTGGGTCTGAAACATACGGTTGTACTGATTAATAAGTTCATCCAATAACATAGACTGCTCAAGAACACACGCATGTCCGAAACCGTACTGTTCAAACAGATCATGAAGCTGCTGCCGGGCATTCTCCATTTGTTGTTGTAACGTTTCATCTGTATTCATTGACATTCCCTCCTAATGTATTTCATTTTAGGATGGAATGAGCAAATTCGAATCATTATTTTTTTCAACCAAAAATTTGCAAAATAAAACAAAAAAAGACCAGCATTTTAAGCTGGTCAATGGTAATGAATTGATCCTTGATTTATGCACCACCGATGTAATCCTGAAGTTGGACTATGCCATGAGCTTGATGATTAGCTTGGACTGGTAGTGCAAATACCAGTAAAAAGCCAGTTACTGTCAAGAACAAAGCCATCTTTTTGATCATTTTTTTCCCACACCTCCTGAGACATTTTTTCGTACCAAGACAGTGTTTCAGGAGCGGCATGCACTCTGAAACGGCCAAACAAACCTGAACAATTGGAAATAAGTAGTGCATGGTTTATTGTAACAGCTTTTTCAAAAGCATTTATTAAACATTTGAAACCATATGGATATCTACCTTTATTTAGGCTGTACTTGGCCATCTTATACCAAAACCGTACGTACTGTTCCGGTAAAACCTGCTGTGAGTACAGGTCAGCAGACGATGGCTCCTGATAGGCTGCAATTTGAGACTCAAAGCGCTGGAGGATATGATCCACATCCATGTTGTACCGATTAGCGGCTTCTATAACGTTCAAGAGTTCGGCAAAAATTTGTTGCTCGCCCGCCATATACTCTACGTAATCCGGCAGCACGCTAACATCTCCTGACATAAGCCTGTTCACGTACGTATTCATTTTTCCCCACTGCTGAAATAAGCCCATCCAGTGGAGTGTGTCTGAATCCTGCTCCTTTACCCAGCTTAAATCAGTATGTGCACGGAGATGCTCTAATGCCTGATCATAATGTCCTTTGGCATCACATGCATTTGCACATAACAGATCACCGTAGGCTATATATACAAAAAGTGGTCTACTTAGTTTCTTTCGTAGCCCTTGTTCCTTACGTCCAGAGTTGTGAACCATGTCATATTGCATTTTCCCTAGCCGTCTCATTTCCTTAGCAAATGTATATGTCTTGTCCCAATAGCCCATGGATCTGTATACATTCGCTAAGTCTTTTAATGCATCAAGCTGATCCATTTCATCCAAACGATTGATAAACGATTCAAATTTAGCGGCGGCTTCAAGGTTAACCGCTTGGTCTTTCCCAATATTTATTGTGAACAAGCGATACTGGCACACGGCAAGTCGTTCTGAGTGCTGATGCTTCTCACTCTCAGCCACCTTTGTATACAGAAAAGCAGCGGCTTCATTATACCCGTCTTTGAAAATATTTTCGGCTACCCCATAGAGCAAAGATGGATAGGTAGCATGGTCTAGCAATAGATAGACGACTCTTTTTAAACAATCGAGCCGATGAAGCTCCACACATCGGTGCAAGTACGGTCTAATTTTTCGCCAGTTCAGCGGTTCATAAATAATATACTCTTCAATATAACGCTCATAGAAATGATCCGGTGGTAACTCCATTCCTAGCGTAATCAGATCCAATTGATTCACGGAAATGGACTTATTGCCCGTCACAATACCACTGACGGTACCCGGATTCAATCCCGAGATATGTCCAAACGCGGTCTTGCTCAACCCTTTTTGTTCCAGGTATTTTTCTAATTCTGCTCTTATCCCAGGTGTGATTTCCATGTATAAACCACCCTTTCAACTTGAACTGTAGTATGATTCTCATTTCAATAAATCCTATAGTTGGAAAACATATAATATAATGAATCATTTACCCATTCATAATTATACCATCTATTGGAACAATAAAGAATAGTTCTATTTTATTGCTTCTTATCTTTTTAATAGGAGATTTTTGACATGAAATACATTGCCATGACGAGAATATTAGACCATTTGGGTCGCTTCACCATCCCCAAAGAAATATTATATACGTGCGATTTTGAACCTCTGGATACCGTTGAATTTTTTATAGACACAGAGAAGGGCATAATTATTTTAAAAAAATACATCGGTCAATCCTGTAAATTCTGTCAATCAACCGAAAGATTAAGCGCTTATAAAGACTCTCTCATATGCAATAGGTGTATAAATATGATCAAATTCGCTTTCATATCCAAAGCTAAAAATAACCTCACACCGAAACCTGTGCAAGATACAGAAACAGATAAACGGATGCTCCAGCCGAAGGAAGTCATGGCCCAATTGCTTTTGAATTTGTTAGAAAAGCATCCTAACGCCACTCAACAAGAATACGCCGATATGTTACGTATATCACAAGCCCGGGTCAGCCAGCTCAAACAGATCCTAGAGAAACATCAATATTTCAGGAAAAAGCAATGATTCTGCCACGCTTCTATTCTTCTTTATCATTCCAGTTCAGGAGGGATTATTATATGAAAAATACAGGTATGCTGCGCCGATTGGACTCATTAAACCGTATCGTTATTCCAAAAGAAATCCGTACCACCATGAACTTGGATATTGGTGATTCAATAGAATTTTTTGCCGATCATGAAACAGGCTTCTTGGGTATGCAAAAATATGTTGGCGCTTCCTGTAAGCTGTGTAACTCAACTGAAAATCTAACGTATTTCAGGGGTTCGCTTTTATGTAAGAACTGTACTGTCGAATTGAAGGGGAATATAAGCGTCAGTCCAATACCGATTCCTGTTGTTAAGGAACATACGTGTACAGAAAAGCGGACTTATCAGTCATCACAAAATCTGATCGAAAGCCTAAAAGAACTCATGCGCAGATATCCTAATGCAACACAAAATGAATATGCAAAATGGCTTGGCGTGTCACAAAGCCGTGTATCTCAACTCAAAAGGTTATTGTAGATTGTCACTACATGTTAACAGACATATAAGCCAAGCCTTCTACATGACAGGTTTGGCTTATGTTCTTACTCTACATTAGAAAATTGTGAAATTATTATGTAGTCCATCCATAACCGTTGACCCTCACTAAAACATGCCACAATAATTTTAGTTCTTGAAGTACCTCTTTATAAGTTCCACGGTCGCTCCAAAAATATTTTTTCTTTGAAAAATACCCTTTCATCTTATATAATAAAAAAAAACACGAACAAACGTTTCGGTTTTATCTAAACCTTGAGGTTTTGTGTATAGCCGACACCTATACATTGGTTTATATTTGGAGGCTGGATATGGATATTAATGAATTTCAACAATGGGTAAAGCAGTATTACCAGGAGAGAAGCTGGTCGGATTTAGATATATTCGTCCGAATTGGTTTCTTGGCAGAAGAAACGGGAGAGGTTGCGAGAGCCATTCGCGCCCTGGAAATCGGCAGAGACCGTCCCGATGAGATCGATGGTTCATTCGAGGATAACAAGAAACATTTAACAGAAGAACTTGGAGACGTACTGGGTAATCTTATCGTGATCGCCAACAAGTATGACATCACCTTGGAAGACATATTTCGGGCACACCAGCAAAAACTTGCAAAGAGATATTCATAAGGGGGATCTAATATGAAAAGCATTGCTGTTTTCTGCGGTTCCAGTGATGGAGCGTCTACGATTTATCGAGAGCATGCTATTGCTCTGGGCAAGGCACTTGCCGAACAAGAGATAAGCCTGGTTTATGGAGGAGCAAGCGTTGGTTTAATGGGTGCAGTAGCTGATGCGGTACTTCATGCAGGAGGTCACGTCATCGGTGTGCTCCCTCACTTTTTGCAAAGCCGTGAAATTGCGCATAATAGCCTGAGCGAACTAATCGTTGTTGATTCCATGCATGAACGAAAATCTAAAATGGCAGAGATTTCGGACGGATTTATTGCTTTACCAGGTGGCCCAGGTACGATGGAAGAATATTTTGAAATTTTTACATGGGCACAATTAGGCTTGCACGAAAAGCCATGTGGCCTTTTAAACATTAACCATTATTACGATCCTCTTATTTCCTTGTTTGATCGTATGGCTGAGGAACAATTTATGCAGGAAAAATATCGTGCGATGGTAATTACGGATACTACTCCGCAAGGAATCCTACGACAATTTACCAATTACACTCCTCCTGCCGTCAAAACATATATCACGAGCAAACAGACCTGACATTAGAATGGTACATATGGATCAACAGACATATTGTCCCAAATGATATAAAGGGAACACCACCGTCAACATCATCCCAGTGGTGTTCCTGTGAAATTGAGAGAAATTACAGGTTATACACCTGCATTTAACTATGTAGTCATCCAGTGAACGATGTCACGCCTAACGAGAACACCAAATTTAAATACCAGCGCCCGTAGCGGTTGGATGATCCATTTGCTCACTTCCCTGAAAATCACGGCGATAGAACCAACCGATCAGAACGGCAATGGTTGTCATAGCCGCAGCCAGTAAATACACCTGCACCATGCCGAAACGGTCTGCATACCAGCCCAGGAATAACAAGGATAGGCCGAAAGCGAGATTCGTAAGCACATCAATACCCGCCATCACTTTAGGGAGCTGAGCGGCCGGGGCACTCGTTTGCAGCAAGGTACGGCGAATAATTCCTGCCATTTGAACCGGTAAGCCGGATACAGCAAAAAGAACAAGCGCAGCGACTGGGATCGTATTGAGCGCAAACACCACCGTAATCAGCACATATACGAGCAACGCTCCGAGCATGTACAGAAAGCTGTTTCTTTGCAGTCGCTTGACCAAGCCAACGACGAGCAGTCCGCCCAGAATCGTACCCGAGAAAAAGGAGGCATTCATAAAGCCCCACCAGCTTGCATCCTGATGCAGCACCTGAGTAACATACGCCAGAATAAATACGCCAAGCCAGGAGGTTCCTCCAATGGTGTCCACACTATCCACGATCATCAAAGAACGAATGCGGCGGTTATGCCAAATGATCTGCCAGCCTTCCCCAAGCTCTTTCCAGTGAGAGCCTTTTTCCTTTGCTTTTGCTGTTTCTGACCCGCTCGTGGCAAACTCTGAAGATTCGGGGCTTAATTCCTTTTGATCCAGCGGATCACGAATGAATGAAGTAATAGTTACAGCCACCAAATAACAACAGGATGCGATCACAAGCGTATTCAGGGAACCGAGCCATGCCACAATAATTCCGCTCAACGCCCAGCCTGCACATTTAACCACTTGATCACTGACCGCCACCATGCCGTTGGCACGCATCAGTCCTTCGCCGGTTGCCAATCGGGGTACAAGCGCATTACGTGCCGGGTTGGTCCAGCCATCCAGAAATGACATACCAAACACCATCACGAAAATGAACAGAAACGACCTCTGATCAGGCGTGATCCACAAATAAAGCAGCAACAGCGTAAAGATGACAAACTGCCCAAATTGGGAAAATAGCAAAATACGCGTCAGTCGAAATCGGCCGAGGACTATCGGTGCAACGAGCCCGCTAAGCACTTGGGCAGACAATCGGAAGAGCGGAATCAAAATGGTCGTCATTAAAGAATTACTTGAGCTGAACACCAATACCACTACACTCAACATGTAGATGATATCTGCTACGTTGGAGATCGTCTGAGACCCCCACAGATAATAAAAAGAGCGTCTGATCAAAAAAATTTCCCCCTCTTTGGTACATCACCGAATTATGTATTGCCATAACCAGACCTCCCCTTGTTGATATTACAATTCTGTAAAATGTCTGGTTTTTTGTATATTCTACGCATAACCTTAAATTTCCTTCTTTTATCTTTATAGGAAATTCGGTGTCCAATCTGCTTTCAAGCCCATTTTCCAACCTGATCCAAAATAAAAAAAGCGCCTACAGCGCTCTTTTCCTCCAAAAATAGGCGATAAAGAGTACTTCGACGCTTCTTAAAATACAGTTACATTTATTTTATGTCATAACACGATGATATTTGAATGTATATTTAGCTCGTTTTGCTCTCTATTTCGTTAAATCCTCCACAAATTTAGGCAATACAAACGCCGCTTTGTGTATACGGGGACTGTAATACCGAGTATCCATCTCTGGAATTTGAGCCTCGTCTATTTCCAACGGATCATACTTCTTGCTCCCCAGCGTGAATGTCCAGAGACCACTCGGATAGGTTGGAATATTCGCACCGTATACACGTACAATCGGGAAAATCTCCTTCACATCTTTGTTGACCTTCTGAATCAAGTCAGCCTTGAACCAAGGGTTGTCCGTCTGCGCCACGAAAATACCATCTTCCTTCAGCGCTTCAAATATACCTTGGTAAAAACCGCGCTCGAACAGCGGCGCTGCCGGACCGACTGGCTCTGTTGAATCGACCATAATCACGTCGTATTCATTTTTATGCTCAATAATGTGCATGTATCCATCATTAACCAGTACTTCTACGTTGGGCTCATCCAGCTTCCCGGCGATTTCGGGCAAATATTGTTTGGAATATTCGATCACCTTGCCATCGATCTCAACCAGCACAGCCTTTTCCACTTCAGGATGCTTGATAACCTCACGAATAACGCCGCCATCGCCGCCGCCCACAACCAGAACCTTTTTCGGATTCGGATGGGTATTCAAAGCGGGATGTGCTACCATTTCGTGATATACGAATTCATCCTTCACGGTAGTCATTACCATACCATCCAGTACAAGCATGTTGCCGAATTCCTCTGTCTCGATCATCGCCAGATCCTGAAACTCCGTTTTTTCGGAGACATACGTTTGTTTGATTTTTGCTGTAATGCCGAAAGAGGGAGTTTGCTTCTCTGTAAACCACAAGTCCATCATTTCAACCTTCTTTCTCATCAAATTATGTGTCCGACAATCCTTTTATCGTTCAGGCCGCGCCCTCGCGGTTCTGGTCGTGGCAATATAAACATTGACTTCCTTAATATCTGCAATACGCACACGCCGTGTTTGCTATATTTATTGTACCAAACACACTGTACTTTCACACTTTTTGCTTATAGGCGATACTTGGATAGCCTGAAAAAGCCTTTTTAGACTCGATCTCGTATAAAATGTACACGTACACGCATCTGATGAATAGACGCTTTCGGATTGACAATACTGAGAACATCAACCATGGAAGGAGGTGGCAGGATGGCCGCTACAACCGGGCAATTCCCCAAACGCAAGCCGCTCTGGCTTCGATGGTTTCAGGGACTGCTGTCACTCACCATTCTGACGGTCATCGCTGCCTGCATTCTGCTCGCCTATTTATATACCACCAGTCTCCCGCTCGCGGATACGGACCGGAATTCGCGTCTGCTCGATAGCCAGGGCCAAGTCATTGCCACCTTCTCTGCCGGAGGCAAGGAATCCATTCCTGTCCAGTTGGATCAGATTTCACCCGATCTGATTGCAGCTACACTGGCTGTGGAAGACCGGAAGTTTTACGATCATTTTGGCTTTGATTTCAAAGGCCTGGGCAGGGCCGTGCTTGTCAATCTGACCCATTGGGATATGTCGCAAGGAGCCAGCACGCTGACTCAGCAGCTTGCACGCAATTTGTATCTATCTCATGAGAAAACATGGACACGTAAGGCCAAGGAAGCCATCTATACCGCGCAGCTTGAAATGAAGTACACCAAGAAAGAGCTGCTGCAGATGTATTTGAATGAAATCTATTATGGTCACGGTGCCTACGGCATTGAAGCGGCTTCGCAGATGTATTTCGGTAAATCAGCAAAAGATCTGGATTTGGCTGAAAGCGCCCTGCTGGCAGGAATTCCGAAGGGACCGACCTATTATTCGCCGTATAATCATATGAAAAACGCAAAGGATCGGCAAAAAATTGTGTTGGATTCCTTGGCGCTCACCAGCAAAATTACTCCGGCCCAAGCTACCAAGGCCTATGAGGAAATGCTTGCCCTGCGGCCCGAGAGCCAGCGCCGGACGGTAGAAACAGCCCCCTGGTTCCGCGACTACATCCGCCAGCTTGCAACGAATCAGCTGGGAATTAGTGAAAGTGTGCTGGAGCATGGCGGCCTAAGCATTTATACCACGCTGGACATGCACATGCAGCAAGCAGCCGAGGCGGCTGTAGACGAGGGCATGAAGAACAGCAACGGACTGGAAACGGCGTTGATCTCCATTGACCCGCGCAACGGGCATGTGAAGGCCATGGTTGGCGGGACCAACTATGTCGGCAATCAGTATAATCATGCACTTGCCACAACCCGGCAGCCCGGCTCGTCCTTTAAGCCGATTATGTATCTGAGCGCACTGGATTCTGGCGAATTGACAAGTACGTCCAAGTTCGAAAGCCGACCGACGTTGTTCCACTACGACAACAACCGTAAAACCTACAAGCCCAAAAATTTTGGAGACAAATATTTGGGCGAAATCGATCTGCGGCGTGCGATTGCGGCGTCCGATAATATTTATGCTGTAAGCACCATTTTGAAGGTGGGGACAGACAAGGTCATGGACCTCGCCCGCAAAATGGGCATTACGAGCGAGCTGAAGCCCGTGCCTTCCCTCGCGCTGGGCGTATCGCCTGTCAGCCCGTTCGAGATGGCCTCGGCCTTCTCGGTCATCGGCAGCGGCGGGCAAAAGGTCGCCCCGGTGGCGGTGCTGCGCATCACTGATGCGGCCGGGCGGTCGCTCTATGAAGCACCGCAGACCGCTCCGGTGCAGGTAGTGAAGCCCGCCTCTGCCTACGTCCTCACACGCCTTATGGAAGGCGTGTTCGAGGAAGGCGGCACCGGCAACCGGGTCGCAAAGCTGATCAAGCGCCCGGTTGCCGGGAAGAGCGGCACAACCAACACCGATGCGTGGATGGTTGGCTTCACACCCGAGCTGTCCACCGCCGTCTGGGTCGGCTATGACAAGGGCAAGGCCATCAGCACGCAGGATGCCCGGCGGGCGGCACCGATTTTCGCGCAATATACGGAGAAAGCGCTGGAGAATGTGCCGCCCAAAATCTTTCCCATCCCTGACGGTGTAGTCAGCGCCTATATTGATCCAGCCAGTGGCAAGCTGGCTGCGCCGGACAGTCCGGATAAGCGGCTGGAGGTATTCGTCAGCGGCACGGAGCCGAAGGAATCGCTGTCAGGACAGGATAACCCACCGACAGCGCCACAGACTGACCAAGCGGAGCGGCAGGCAGAAAAGAAATCATGGTGGAGCAATTTCAAGCGATGGTGGATGGAGTAACAACAAAAAAGACTGAAGGAACGCTATAAGCGCTTCTCTCAGTCCTTTTTTACTTCATTTTATTTCCTCATATCTCCCATGTATCTCTCTTGCCACGATTATCCGCAGCTTCCCCTTCCGGTACGCTTTTCCCCAAAGGTTTGCTTACCAAAAGCAGCTAAACGAGTCGATACGGTTGGTGTCTACACCATAATAAGTCCAGAAACGACCATTCCACCGAAATCCCGCTACGGATGTTCTGCCTACAAAGATGGGATACAGCCAGAAGCGCTCCCCATTCGTCAGCCATACAAACGTGTTGCGGAACAAACACCCGGAGATGGCTAAAGGGTCAATAGCATAGGCCGTGACCAGTGGCTTTGGTGGCGTAAATTGCGGTGGTGGGGCTGTTGGCGCTTGAGCTTGGGGTCCGAGTGGACCTTGGGATCCCGGTCCTATAGGGCCAAAAGGCCCCTGCGGCGGTGGCGAAAAAGACCCTCCCCCGGGTGGTGGTCCCATCGGTGACGGGAACGAACCCTGTGTGCCAGGAAATTGTGGAAGCGAGGGACCGGACGGTGTGAATGGACCCGGAGTTCCCGGTTGCGTTCCGAAAGGGACCTGTGGCATTAAAGACATGTGTTTCACTCCTTGTGTTCTAGGCTGATGTATCCTATGCGGGACATCAGCCCTTGGACTGGGCGAATCCCCATACCGTCGCCGCATTCCGCTATTTCGTCCCATTTCATCAAAAGTTCTATCCTGACCCGATTAACTCCCTGTCCGAGAGTATGATTTTCTTCATGACGTGCTTCTTTTATCGTTGAATATTTCCATTAAAAAAGAGAGAAGATGTTAACATCCAATATACAGTCCAAGGAGTTGACCTCATGCAAGATTCTAGTCCAAAAATTACAACATTTTTCATGTTCTCCGGTCAAGCAGAAAAAGCCATGCAATTCTACACCTCTGTGTTTAAGCCGTCCGATATTATTAGCGTAATCCATCAAGAGAATGGAACCGTGTTACATGCTGTATACACCCTCAAAGGACAAACCTTCATGGCTATTGACCAAAATCATCAGGACAAGCACCCTTTTTCTCCGGCCCTATCGCTGTTCGTCACCTGTGACTCGGAAGAAGAAATTCACCGCGTGTTTGATCAGCTATCGCAGGAAGGACAAGTACTAATGCCGCTCGAAGCCTCGCCCGTAAGCCAACTATTTGGCTGGGTTCAAGATAAGTACGGAGTTTCATGGCAGTTGAATTTGGCAAAAGGGTAACCTGCGATGTCCTAATATCCCGATTGCAAAATAACCCGACTAAGATAACTCTGATCTCAGCCGGGTTATTTATTATTGAAGTGCATTCATGATCACATGCTGACCTTTACCTTGATGATCATGTTTGGTATGTTCATTCTGGCATTGCTTACCTACATGAAAAAGAAGTAGACCGCCCCTAACCAAGGTATCAGTCTACCATTCGACCCTACTGCCGTACACGATTAGAATTATTATACGCTAATCTCCTAGAATCAAAAACAGATTACATAGAATTATCTACTTCATGCGATCAATACTTTCAACAAATTCGCGATTCCGTTCCAGACAAATTACAGCATGTTATATTGAATAAAAAACATACTGGTCAATTCCTGTCTGTTTACAATAAGCGAGACAACACCAAACTTTTACGGTTATCTTTTTCTTCCTAAATATGAACGGGTATAATTAAAACAATATTCCATCTTTTTTTGATTATAATATTAAATTTGATATTTGTTAGTAGAAGGATGTGTGAAATTGTCTAATAAATTAAGCAATAACAATATTCAAAAAAATTTTAGTGCAGATTGTGAAAAATGTTTTGGTTTATGCTGTGTAGCTTTACCTTATGCAAAATCTGCTGATTTTGCTTTTAACAAGGATGGAGGGACTCCTTGTCAAAACTTGCAAGCGGATTATCGTTGTGGTATTCATAAGAATCTAAGAAATAACGGCTTGCGAGGCTGTACTGTATATGATTGCTTTGGGGCAGGTCAAAAGATTCCTCAAGTTATGTACAACGGAAAAAGTTGGCGAGACAACCCGGCAATAGCTGAGGAAATGTTCAATGTATTTCCCATCATGCAACAGCTTTACGAAATGCTTTATTACTTAAATGAAGCTCTTAGCTTAGAAGAAACTCAACCCATCTATACAGACTTACAAAAAGCTATGGCGAAAACCGGCAACTTACTGATCAAACTCCAAAATCCCTCATAGATCTTCACGTACCAACCCATAGGGCACTTGTTAATGGTTTACTTCTACAAGCAAGTGAATTAGTGCGTGAAAAAGTTAAGCAAAAAGACCTTATCGGTGCAAATTTAAGAGGGGCTAATCTTAGAGGTGCCAATTTGAGAGGAGTTTTACTTATTGCTGCTGACCTCCGAGAAGCTGATATGAGAATGACCGACCTTATCGGTGCAGATTTCAGAGACGCTGATTTAAGTGGAGCTAATCTCGAAGGAAGTATTTTTCTTACACAAGCACAATTAAATTCGCTAAAGGCAATTGTAAAACCAAATTACCCCCTTCTCTAAGCATTCCAGACCATTGGTTAAATTAGATTTTATAGATTTCTCTTTTCTGATTTCTTTCTAATTATCTAGCAGACTTCGAGGAGTTTATACAAAAGACAATAGACCGCTACCTATGATAGTGGTCTATTGTTGAACCTAACTCCCGACTGTTCGTGATCCTAACGCATCACCTTGATTAGAGCACACACTTCCTCTTCACCGTACCCTGCATCCAAAGCCTTTTTAAAGAGACCTTGGGCAAATACGGGGAATTCATTATTCATCCCTGCTTCACGAGCCTGTTCCATGAGAAGATCCACGGTAACCATACTCATATTCACAGAACTCTGTGGCTTATCGTAAGCTCCGCTCTGAATTAACTCACTCTCATACTTTATTACCCCGCCAATAACGGGAGATATCTGGGCAATCATCGCCCCAAAGGTATCCACACGAAGATCATCTGATTCAAGAATACGTGCAGCGTGGAAAAAACCGAGATACGAACCAAATAGATACGAAAGAAATGCCAAATCCGTCGTAGAAGCTGCGCTAACCTGCCCTCCCAAGTACAATACATTTCCAGCCAAGCTTTTAAGTAGCGGCTCACACTTCTGAAATGCAGCAGGAGAACCGGATGAAAAAATCGTAGCTTCTGGCTGTCCCATCTGGGTAGGAGAAGCTACTATAGCTCCGTCTATATATTCAGCATGGTGCTTTTGAGTCCACGCTTCGTAATCTCGGGCCTGCTGTGGGCTTCCAGTGCTTAACTGGATGAGAATCCGTCCTGCCATATCCACTTTCACTTCGTCCGTGTCCAGAATATCATACGAAGCTGCATAATCAGATACACAGATAATTGACACTGCGCTCGCGCTTATTGCTGCTGCTGCATTAGGGGCCAAAACCGCGCCTGCCTTCACAATCAGTTCAGCCTTCTCACTTGTCCGATTCCATACCGTAACTCTATAACCACTTTGAAGTAACGATTGAGCGATTGCAACGCCCATAGAGCCCAAACCTATTACAGATACGCTGTTCATATTATTCACATTCTCCATTCTATTTTCTTTACGTTTCCAGATTCACTGGAATCAGATGTAGTAAATGAATGTCTTTAGAATCAATCATAGAGGCAAACGTTTGGAAAGCAGGCACAGATTTGAGCTTTTCCATCGCCGCCACTGCCATTTGCATATCAGACCAATATACAATGTCTGTCCATTGTGTTTCGTCAGAGGTATGTAGCAGTTGACGCTCTACTAACTCCATTACATATTGCTCATTCTTCATCTTAAAACTCTCCTCATCCTCTTCATTCAAAAAACATCCTCACACCTTATATCACAGTCATTTAATGCGAAATAAGTTTGACTCACTGTTATTCCAGATGTGTGTACCTTGACTTCGAGGTTAAGCATACGTAATAATAGTGCCAACTATTGTCACTATTATTTATTTTCTTTTAAAAGAAGGAGCAAATTATGCACAAAGCACAACGGCTCGTTCAGCTCATCATGTTAGTAAATGAACGTAAAAAATTTACCATACAGGAGTTAGCCGACGAATGTGGCGTTTCACGTCGAACCATGATTCGTGATCTGATGGAGCTAAGTGAACTCGGAGTTCCCCTATATTCTCAGACAGGGCCTGGAGGTGGCTATCGAGTGCTGCGCGAGAAGGTCCTACCACCAATCAGTTTCACAGAGCATGAAACGATGGCATTGTTTTTTGCCTGCCAATCATTACGCAATTACAAATCCCTCCCCTTCACAAACGAAGTGGACATGGCCCTGCACAAGTTTTTTCATTATCTATCTAGTGAACTTAAGCAAAAGATCGAACAAATGCAGCAGCGGCTTGTCTTCTGGATACCTCCGCATGACATAGAAGTGCCTTTCTTAAGAGATCTACTGGAGAGTGCGCTGGAACAACGCGTCATTACAATTGTTTATGAAGCAGCCACGCGTCGAGAAAGGATGATCCAGCCACTCGGTATTTATACAATGAACGGATTATGGTATTGCCAGGCTTATTGTTTTCTTGCAGAGGATTATCGAGTGTTCCGTGTGGATCGAGTGAAGGATTTCTTTGACGAAGGGGACCAAAGTAAGAAAATCGATATGAACGGGGATCATATTGAGCAATGGGTTATGCGCATGGATGAAAGTGATATGGCAGAATTGGAAGTAGATTTAACATCCGAAGGTGTACGTCGATGTCAGTCAGACTTGTGGTTGGCACCATCTATCGAATTGAATGAGAATGGCTCGGGCACGATTCGTACAACAATGAGTTCATCATTTACGACATGGGCGGTACATTTTTTTCTTGGGCTTGGCATGGAAGCAAACGTAAAGCAACCTCAAGTAGTACGTGAACAAATAAAAAATAAACTCCATGATCTGCTGAGCCAATATGCTTAGCCATATTTTCAAATTGTTCTGAGCCTGCTCTGAATTAGAGTGACAGGCTCAGAGGTGTGTCATGGACGATAATCATAAATATCACCCCTGCACTCAACTTGCGCCGCCCCTTTCGATTCCAATCATACTTAAACCTCTATGGTAAACGCACTTCACTAATTTCACTCCGTAGTCCACACTCTGCGAATCTGGGCTTCTGCTTCTTTGATTTCAAGCAAATATACGTCCGGATTCGAAAGTGTTTTCCACTCCTCAAACCCAAACTGCGAATCGTAATGTCGAATGAGAAGTGACAACAGAGCCCCATGAGTTACAATGATGATCGTTTTTTCTGTCCGTTCTATAAGCTCCTGAACAAGCTGTATTCCTCGATCTGCCGCTTCACGGGATGATTCCCCTCCCTCCAGCTTCAAATCCTCGTCCAGATAGGTCTGTTTCAGCACGTCCATCCAATGATCTAAATGCACACGGCTAAGCACCCGTTCCTGAAGACGTAGATCAGTATATACCTGCAACTGTTTCCGTTCAGCCAAAGGCTGAATGGTTCGCACGGCCCGTTCCCACGGACTGGATACGATATATTCCACACCTACATTCTCCATAAAATCAGCCAACTGCTCAGCTTGCTGGATACCCTCATCGGTGAGTCGGGCATCTGGCTCCTGTCCTGTTGCTTTGGCATGTCTCGCAAAGTAAATCTTCTTCACGTAATCACTCCTAACCAGTAAAGTTAGTTACACTTCTACTTTCATGAACCTCTGATTAAACCTGAATAAAGTAAAAAAGCACTCTTTGCAAGAGTCATTGTCACACAAATTTAGAATTCTACATATTGACAAATAATTATTTTTATGTTATAATTAAGGTTTACATATTTTAATTTCGTGATACGATTCCTTTGTATTACATCAACTCTTTTAGGAGGATTCGATGCAATTGGACAAGGGAATACAGATACTTCAGGTTTCTTCTACCATCATGGGACGAACAGAGAGCATTCACCCCACCTTAATGTGGGACGAAGATAATATGATTTTAGTGGACACGACTTACCCCGGGCAATTACCGCTTTTACAAGAGGCTATTCTAAGTACCGGATTCACCATCCATAAACTTACCTCCATATTCATAACACACCAGGATCTTGATCATATCGGCAGTTTAGCAGATGTAATCCGGACTTGTCCATCCCCAGTTCAGGTGTTTGCCAGTTCTATCGAAAAGCCCTATATACAGGGAGAAAAGCAGCTTATAAAGCTGACACCAGAAGCGATAACTCAAGCTGTAAGCTCCATGCCCGAATCCGTCTCAGTAGAGTGGAGATATGCATTCCGGCGTACACTTGAAAATCCCCCGAAGGCTGCCGTAAACTCCACGATCGTTGCCGGGGAGGAATTGCCCTTCTGTGGAGGGATCGTAGTTATAGATACTGCTGGTCATACACCGGGACACCTAAGCTTCTATCATAAGACCAGTCAAACTTTGATTGCAGGAGATGCTCTGAACGTAGTGAGTGGCGAGCTACAGGGGCCAGATCCACAATACTGTCATGATTTTAACATGGCGAAGGAATCTCTTAAAAATCTGCTCCCCTATGATATTAAAAAAGTGATTTGCTTTCATGGAGGGCTTTACGGAGGCAATTGTAATCGGCGGATATCTGAAATATGCGGTTTGTGACTTACTTATCTAAAGAAAAGACTAACCAGAGATTCCAGTTAGTCTTATCCTACATATTTTACTGTTAAACCCTAAGAATTTACCTAATGATCTTACGCAGTAGGAAGCTGAATGCTGACTAGGCTTTCAAATAGACTCTCAATACAGGTGCATCAGGAGAAGCAGACGAACCTTCCAATATTTCCACATGACTGATCATTTCTTGCCCGTCTGGAACAATTACCGGAGTAATTACCGGCAAGCCATCCTGTTGAATAGCGTTCAGATCAAACTCCATCAATAATTGCCCCGCTTTAACGTTATCGCCTGTTTGGACATGAGGGTTAAAGCCCTGCCCTTTGAGTGAGACGGTATTAATCCCGACATGTATCAAAACTTGTACACCACATTCATGCTCAATTATCAGGGCGTGCTTGCTTTTCTCCATCACATGAGCGACTTTCCCCGTAAAAGGAGCCGTGACCCTGCCTTCAGACGGATGAATAGCGATGCCTTCCCCCATAGCCTTCGTAGAGAACGCAGGATCTGGAACCTCTTCAAGGGAAACCACTTGTCCTTTAATTGGTGCTACCATGTCGAATTCTTCAATACGAGGAGCCGCCTTCTTTTTCAACCATTTAAACATAACGATGCCACCTTATTTACAGATTACATTCATAAACAGTGAGCAGGACTTAACTACACTCTTTTAGGAACCGGTTCCACAAAAGAAATAAATAAAAACCGGATTTTGGAACCGATTTATATTTGAATTATAGTGAATGCCTTTCCAGGATGTCAAGGCGCTATCAGTCAAATAACCACATATATCGACAATTATGATTTTGTTACTTTGATATGCTCCAACAAATCATGGGTTAGATCCTTTCAAGAAGTTCATTTTCTTTGATTATATTCAAAACATTTTAACATGTAATCCAATCTCACCGAAGGCAAATGTTATGCTCCTATGTAGTTACTAACGCTTTCCAAATCTGACTTCATACCTAATAGAATAGCCACAAGGCCTAATCCCCAAAATACAATAGCATCATTTATCTGCCTTAATACATAGTTATTCCACTTAATAGGTAGGAATGGTATAACCACCATAGATAAAGCCTATCTCAGTCGAGCCATTTGCTATTACAATTACGTATTCAAGTGTTTTTACTCTCAAAAAAGTATTTTTTATGGTATACTTTCCTAGTACAACATACGGCTAAAAGGGCGGTCGGCTAGTCTCCCCGAAGGGAGGTGATGCCCATGGAGGTTAAAGACGCAATTTCTTTGATGATCATGTTTGGCATGTTCATTCTGGCATTGCTTACCTACATGAAAAAGAAGTAGACCGCCCCCCTACAAGGTATCGATCTACTTCTGAACCTTACTGCCGACT
This sequence comes from Paenibacillus terrae, assembly GCF_000943545.1. GTDB lineage: Bacteria > Bacillota > Bacilli > Paenibacillales > Paenibacillaceae > Paenibacillus > Paenibacillus terrae_A. Next base: position 21,736 of record NZ_JTHP01000028.1, on the reverse strand, counting down.
GCTCTTTAAGCAGTTTTTGTACACTGGAGTCGTGTTGACGCACGGCTCCTTTACTATTCTTACCTCAGTATAGCTCATTTTATTACGTAAATACAGTTTTTTCATTCAAAAATTTTACTGATTCCTCTGCTATTTACTTGTTCAGTACATATTCTATCAGGTATGAAAGCTTGCAATTGAAAGCATCACAAAGCTTAAACAAAGTTTCCAATTTGGTCGTTTCTATATTCGTTTCACGATATAATTTATTGATTGAATTTCTGCTAAGTCCCGATAAACTCCTCAGCTCCGTTAAAAAAGCAGTTCCTCCAAATACGGAGAAACTGCTTCAGTGGTTGATCTTCCGCTTACCCTTCCAGCGCCTGCTTCAATTCCTCAGGCGAAGCGTCCCACCATTCCTCATTATGAGAAATCAGCAGGCTTTTGAGTGCTGCTTTATCCTCACTGCCGAGATCCTCCAGCATGAAACGACGCTTGAGCGCGTAATCCATACGGTTGACGTGATCGGCGAGGATTTTCCAGCCGCGTTTGGCTTCGTCGTCAATCAGCATCTCACAGGCAGTCGCGCCACCGTACACACGTCCTTCGGGTGTACGATCCACGGCTACCCATACCAGCCACACCTGGCGTCCGTTTGGTACATCCTCTTTATTGGTAGAAAACTTAATCCCGCGTTCTACTTTACTTTTGGCATGCATGGCACCGACATCAATTTTGGCCTCGCCGCGGTCAATAATGACCGGGGACATGCTGTTCAGGTCGATTGAACCTGCGCCGAAGCCCTTATGTTTACTCTTGCCACTGACAATGTTCAGTGCAATCTGTTTTTTGCCGTCCGGCTGATTTTCACTCATGCGTCACTAAGCCTCCATTTTCCGTCTTGACACTCATTCTACACTATAAATATTTTAACTAATAATCTCCCGAAAGCAAACATATACATGCTGTAGATGCTTGTCAACGGGAGGTATCCATTGTATGACCCCAGCACGCACCAAAATCGTTTTATTGTCTACACTAGCCCTCGGTCTCCTCGTAGGGACGTTATGGTTTGCCTGGCAGCCTGAATCTAAGTCCGATCCGCAATCCTTGGGCAAACCGCCGTACGATTCCCAGTCGGAGTCTGCGCTTGCGCCAAACATGGGCAAGCCCCTGGGGGCAAACATCCTGCCTGACGTACCCCAAAGTCCTCCACAGCCCGCTTCGGAAATTCTCAGCAAGCGTGTGGTGGAATACCACATTGACGTGTCCCTGGAGGAAGGACAGGTTTTGCGGGGCACCGAGACGCTTACATGGAAGCATCCGGGCACAAAAACCGTGAATGATCTATATCTGCACCTGTACCCCAATGCCTTCTCTTCCATGGAAACCACCTTCATGAAGGAATCCGGGGGCAAGCTGCGCGGCGACACCATGCCCAAGAACGGCTTTGGCTCCATGACACTAACTGAACTTAAAACGGAAGACGGTTTATCCCTCCTGCACCGGACTCAATACGTGCAGCCGGATGACGGTAACGTGAACGACCGCTCGCTCATGAAGGTACGTCTCCCCAAGCCAGTCCGAGGTGGTGAAAGCATTACATTATATATGAAGTTTGAGGTAAAGCTACCCGCCATCTTCGCACGTATGGGCGCAACAGATGATTTTGTCATGGCGGGTCAATGGTTTCCCAAACTTAGCGTCTACGAAACCGCAGGACAGCGTGGACGCGCCGAGGAAGGCTGGAATCTGCATCAGTATCATGGAAACTCCGAATTTTACGCCGATTTCGGAATTTACAGTGTGCGGATTCGAGTGCCTGAAACATACATCGTGGCTGCAACTGGATTCCCCACCCGTGGAGCAGTCCGGCAAAATGGACAAAAAATATATCAGTTCTATGCCGATGACGTGCACGACTTTGCATGGGCCGCTTCACCGAATTTTGTAGCCGCAGAAGAGCCATTTTCCTCTGCCGAGGTGCCGGGTGTCAAAATCAAGCTGTATCTCGACCCATCGCACAAAGAGCTCAAGGGACGCTATATGAGTGCAGCCAAGGCCGCTCTTTCCTATTACAGCAAGTGGTACGGACCTTATCCATATTCGACCCTGTCCATCGTTGTACCACCCAAAGCAGGCAGCGGCGCGGGCGGCATGGAATATCCCACACTCATTACGGCTGCAGCGGCTGATAACCTGAATCCAGGCTATAGTCTGGAGCGGACAGTCGTTCATGAGATTGGGCATCAATATTTCTATGGAATGGTGGCAAACAACGAATTCGAGGAACCATGGCTGGATGAAGGCTTTACCTCTTATGCAGAGGAACGGCTCATGGAGCAAGAGTACGGACTTATCCCCAACTTGCCGTTACAGTCTGGACAGGTATCTTCCCCGCAGCCGTTAAACCGTGAGTCCTGGAAGTACGGCTCAGCTATTAAATATGCACAAAATGCCTATTCTCGGGGTAAGCTGGTGCTGCGTGGCATTGAACGCCAGGTCGGCGTAAAAAAAATGGACCGAATTATGCGTACCTACGTCCAGACCTACCGATTCAAGCATCCATCCTCACAGGATTTTCAGCGTATCGTCGAAAGAGTCACCGGACGTTCGTGGAGCCACTATTTTGAACAATATGTATACGACGGCCAGATGGCGGATTTTTCAGTGGATCGCATTACGAACCGCAAGCTGGCCAACGGATACGAAGCAACCATCACACTCAGCAAAAAAGGGGCAGATTATCCCAAGGTCCCTGTTCAAGTTACCTTCAAGGACGGTACAACGATATTCAAGGCATGGGACGGCATGGGCAAAAGCACCACCTATCGACTTAAAAGTGCATCCCCGGTCTCCCATGTGATTGTTGATCCACTGTACACGATTGCGCTGGAGAACAAGCATATCAATAACAGTCTGAAGGACGAACTGAACGAAAAAACCCAGACCCGTTGGAGCATAAGTGTAACCAAGCTGCTGGAGACACTGCTTGGAAGTCTGTCATGGTGAGGTGTCTATAGATGCGTACCGTTATAAAAGAAGGCTGGGCGCTTGTGCGCATACAATTTTATATTGTCATCATTCTGTTTCTGTATCGACTGCTATGGGGCGTTTTTCTCTATCGGGTGGTACAATCCGCCGTTACTCCCCTGCTACTGCGCTACCCTGATCAGGGTCAAAATGAACTGGGGCAGACCTTGTTTTGGATGGAGAGCCAGATTGCCCTGACAGACAACCGAGAGGTTCATATGTATCTGTGGATACTACTGGGGGCAACGGTGCTGCGTATACTGATTACCCCCTTCATCCGGGCGGGAATATACCAAAGTCTGCACACCCATGCGACCGAGCCGCAAAGTCTGTCTTTTTTCCGTGGAATGAAACGTCATGGTTTATCATCGCTGATCTATTACGTCATCGAGCTTGGGCTCTTGCTGCTCCCTGCTTTCTGGGTGGTGCCGAGGCTCTACCCTATCGTAGCCGGGGCGCTGCAATCTCCCGCCTATCTGCTGCATGTGCTGCCCTATGCCATCGGTTGGATCGCCTATGGCTGGTTCATCCGCCAGTGCATCCTGTACATGCAGTTAGGCACCGTAGGTGGTCACGCCATACTGTCGTCGCTGCTCGCCTTCTTTCGCCAAATCCTCCCGGCTATCGGTATTTCGCTTCTGCTCGGCGCAGGTGTGCTGCTTGTCCTTGGTCTATTCGGCACGGTGGCGATGATTTGGACTGGCATGCTGGCACTCATTCTCCAGCAAACGTATCATTTTGTTACCAGTCTGGTCAGGCTATGGCACATCAGTTCACAGTACCGCCTATGGCATACCGATATCTCCGGCAGAGGTTGAACCCCCACTCCGTTCCTCCTGAGCAATTTCTGGCTGTCGAAAGGCGACTATCTATATCCATTCCTATCCATGAAAATGGCACATAACTGAATACTCTTAACAAAATCTGTTCCCGCGATAAAGGGAGCAGATTTTTTTGTAACTTTTTGCGATGAAACATTTGCCAAAGCCAGCCAACTTTGTTACAATAATCGCAGTGAACTGATAGTAACAACTTTGTAATCTTTATTGTAACCTTTACCTTAAAAACATCGTTATCGTGAATACTGCTCTCCAAGGTGCACATCTTAAGTTAAGCCTAATTCCTGGCACCTAGGAAGCGGGGGAACCAGTTTGGGTGAATTGATCTCGCAACAGAGTGGTCATAGGGGAACCTTCTACCGAATCCTTAAGCTAACCTCGCAGGCATTGGAAGGGGTATATTTTTTTTGAAGAAGAAACTAACAATCGCAGCCATGGGTCTTGCCATTGCCTTTACATCTTTTACATTCGGTGGCGGCAGTGCATTTGCAGACTCCAAGATGGACCAGGTCATCCAAGATACCAAAGGAACGAGCTACAGAAGCGGAGGCACTACACTCGACGGATTCGATTGCTCCGGCTTCACAATGTATGTATATCAAAAACTGGGAATTAAACTGCCGCATCAATCCGGATCACAATTCAAAATGGGATCTTCCGTATCCCGCGATGAAATGAGACCTGGAGACCTGGTGTTCTTCAACACCACAGGTAGAGGCATTTCCCATGTAGGTATCTTCATGGGTGAAGGGAAATTTGCCCACTCCTCATCTTCACGTGGTGTAGTTGTTAGCTCACTGAACGAAAATTATTACGCTAACCGATATGTCGGTGCCAAAAGAATTATGAGCACAGATGCTTACCACGCTGTAGCTTCTGAAACTCCTGATGACGACAACGTAGAATAACTAACGAACAGCAAGCTAACCTGAGCCGCAATTGGATTCTGGCCGGAATCGAATTGCGGTTTTTTATGTCCGCAACATCAGAAACGTTAACTTTACTGACGAACTGACACCTCAAAAGGTTTCAGTTTTTGCGAACATCGTCGGTTTTACCGTCACGGCGGGGGAGCATATGAGCAGTAAAGCCTTCTTATTGAATGTATACCCGACTTGGGTATGAAATAAACACGCTTGCCAATCCCCTGCAACTTGTCTACAATCTGTTGTTAATAGTTTAAGTACTTGTAAAAGGAGGATGGGAAAACATGCCGGCCTCAATATCTAACTACCGAATCGTGCCGATGGACGAGCAGCAGGCGGCTGCGATATGTGAGTGGCGCTATGATCCACCCTACAATATATACGGCTGGCTACCTTGGGAACAAATGAAGGCGCTTGAGGTCGAATTTGGAAGCCCCACGCTCCGCCAGGAGCAATATGTAGCCGTACTGGATGACGAGAACATACTAACCGGATTTGCTCAATATTTCCCGATGATTGGCGTGACCCGGCTGGGTCTGGGAATGCATCCCGGATTGTGCGGGCATGGCAGAGGCGCCGAATTTGTCCGTGCTATTGCCGAGGAAGCCAGACGACGCAACCCTGAGAATGAAATTGATCTGGAGGTGCTGACCTGGAATGGGCGCGCCATCCGGGCTTACAAGGCAGCCGGATTTGAGCTTACGGATACCTATGAACGTCAGACTCCCGATGGCAAGAAGCCGTTTCATTGTATGGTGTATCATCCTGACCACCAGCCTCGTGTTCTATGATAAAAGCGCCTTCGGCATACAACTGCATTGTTGTATATCGAAGGCGCTTTTATCATACGGTAGGCCACGATTAGCTCAATGACTGCTACGCATTTTCTCAAAAGCTTCATTATATTGTTGGGCTTCCTTAATATCCACGGCCATAATGCCACCGTCATCCCAGGAGGTTAAACGCAGGGTCACGGTCTTATAATCAATCGTAATAAATGGATGATGATTAAATGCTTCCGATATAGCAGCAACTTCATCCACGAATGCAATCCCTTTCATAAAACTGGAAAAATTATATTTCCGGACAATCCATCGTCCTTCCTCCAGTTCCCAGCCCTCCAGCTTCTCCAGATGTGCTTCAATCTCTTCTTGTGTAAAAGGCATGATACGACTCCTCCCTGTTTATACGGAAGCCTTTCAGCCGCTTGAATGCGACCAAAACTACGATATATTGGTGTCCATATTACCACGGCCCCGTTGATAAATCTATAAAACGGCCTGCTCAAATCAAAGGTACCGACGTCAACTCCTCATCTCCAATGAGCACATAGATACGGTGCTGCTCCGGTTCATAGATGACAACGCCGCTGCCCACAGTGATAACGGGCTCTGTACTCAGTGCATAAAACAGGTCTTCAGCCAGCGCTTCATTGACTTCCTGACGCCCTGCCGGGTCCAGCCTGTCCCAATCTTCTGCTTCCATTTCGAAAAATTCATAGCTATCTGGAATGCGTCCCACAGCCTCTGTCAAATCGTTCAAAATTTGTTCATACTCCCGTCCGTGCTTCACTCCCATGCCATTTCCTCCAATTCTTCCACCATTCATTACATAATCACCTTATTATACCGGAAATTCGTACTTAACAAAAAAGAGAGTTTTGTCGATAAATACTATAATCCGTCTTGTAATGACGTGCCTGGGGCAAGGACGACCCCGGCGGCATGAAAGGATTCAAAATCTATTCTCATGGATGAGGTGTATCATGCAAATTTCAACCATTATCGGACTTGTACTCGGGATTGTGTCATTGGTCGTCGGGATGATTCTCAAAGGCGCGCCAGTAATCAACTTGGTCAACAACCCCGCTGCTTACATGATTATTTTTGTCGGAACGGCAGCAAGTATTTTTATGGCCTTCCCGATGGAAGAAATCAAACGGATTCCAAAACTGTTCAAGGTTATTTTCACGGAACAAAAGCTTTTGGACCGTAAAGAGCTCATCGGCACGTTTACCGAATGGGCATCCATTACCCGTCGCGAAGGTCTGCTTGCGCTGGAATCCAAGGTAGAGGAGATCGACGATCCCTTTATGCGTGGTGGTATGCGTATGATTATTGATGGTAATGATCAGGAATTCGTGCGGGATGTTCTAATGGAGGACATTAACGCCACCGAGGATCGACACCGCTCCGGCGCGCTGATTTTCTCTCAGGCTGGTATGTACGCTCCAACGCTCGGGGTACTCGGTGCCGTCGTAGGTCTGATTGCCGCTCTGGCCGATCTTAGTGACATGGCCAAGCTGTCTCATGCCATCGCGGCAGCCTTTATTGCGACGTTGCTTGGTATTTTTACAGGTTATGTCCTGTGGCATCCAATGTCCAATAAGCTGAAACGGTTATCCAAAAAAGAAGTGGAGCTTAAATTGATGATGGTCGAAGGCCTGCTCTCAATTCAATCAGGTATATCCACCATTGCGATCAGCCAGAAGCTGACGATATTCCTGACTCCAACCGAACGGGCTACCCTGACCAAGAAGGATGGGGATTCCGGTGAGTAAAAAAAGACATGAACCGCACGAGGAGCATGCCGACGAAAGCTGGCTGTTGCCATATTCCGACTTGATGACCCTTCTGCTAGCTCTTTTCATCGTCTTATTCGGGATGAGTGCGATCGACGCCAAAAAATTTGAAACTATGGCTCAATCCATGAGTGCGGCTTTTAGTGGCGGCACCGGCATACTGGATCACTCTGCCGCCAATCCATCGTCACAATCCGCAGATATGGGCAAAAATAAAGAACAGGTAACACAACCTATAAAGTCTAAAGCCACTTCTACGGCTGAACTGCAAAAGCAACTCGCCCAGCGGGAAGAAGAAGATTTGAAAAAGCTCAAAAAGCAGATGGATCAGTATATTGAAAATAATGGTCTGACTCCGCTGCTCAATACGAAGCTGAACCAATCCCAGCTCATGATCACCATTAGCGATAACGCCTTGTTTTCATCGGGTCAGGCTGAGGTAAAACCGGAAGCACGAAAGCTGGCCAAGTCCATCTCCAGCATGCTCCAGCAATTTCCCGGATATGATGTCATCGTATCAGGCCATACAGATAATGTGCCGATTTCCAATAGTCAGTTTCCGTCCAACTTTGATTTGAGTGCCAAACGATCTCTGAATTTCTTGCGCATTTTGCTGCTCAATCCGCAGCTTGATCCAACCAAATTTGTATCCATCGGTTATGGTGAGTATCGTCCACTAGCAAGCAATCAGGATGGTCAAGGACGCTCCAAAAACCGCCGTGTCGAAATTTCCGTACTACGTAAATATCAGAACGGCACACAAGTTATCAGTCCTACCTCAAGCTCGAATGAAGGTTGATTATGTATATGTTATATAGACAAAGGCACCGCCGCATTTTTTATGCAGCTGGTGCCTTTTCATTGTGCTATTCCACTCTGCCCCTTGTCCTATCCATTGCCCTGCCATCTATCAGCCATGAGAAGCCCTCAGGTTTAGCTGAGTGTATAATTCAGCATCTCACCTAGCTCCTGCTTCTCCGTCTCTGTCAGGTCACGCCAGGCGCCTCTCTGAAGCGACCCCAATCGAATATTCATAATCCGCAGACGTTGCAGCTTCTTCACCTCATAGCTGAAGGCAGCACACATGCGCCGGATCTGACGGTTTTTCCCTTCCGTCAATATGATGCGGAATACATACTCAGATACACGCGTCACTTCGCAGGGGAGCGTTCGCTGACCGAGTATTTTTACACCTGTGGACATCCCCTGCACAAAAGATGGTGTGACGGGTCGATCCACCGTTACGATATATTCCTTCTCATGCTTGCCTTCCGCCCGTAAAATCTTATTCACAATGTCTCCGTCATTGGTAAGTAAAATAAGACCTTCCGAATCTTTATCCAGACGTCCGATTGGAAAAATCCGCTGCGGGTGCCCCACAAAGTCGACAACATTCCCTTGAATGTGGCTCTCTGTCGTGCTTGTAATCCCCACCGGCTTGTTCAAAGCAATATATACGTGACCGGACTTCTCGCGGAGTGGCTTGCCGTTCACACGGACATCGTCGCCCTCCTCCGCCTGACTGCCCAGCACCGCCACCTCGCCGTTAATCGTCACGCGGCCGCTCTCTACCAGCTTGTCCGCCTCCCGGCGCGAGCAAAAACCGGTTTCGCTGATAAACTTGTTAATGCGCAACCTGTGTACCCTCCATTTCTACTGTCACGCTTCCTTCTGCTGCCCGTCCAGTTGCTCAGGCTCGGCAGTTGGAAGCTGCACAAGGGCTGTCGTTCCCTCTCCCTCTATACTTTCAATATCCAGTGTGCCTTTATGACTCTGTATAATACGCTGGCTGACCATAAGTCCGAGTCCTGTACCTGTTTCTTTGTTTGTGAAAAAAGGTTCCCCCAGCTTGGACAGCATCTCTGCTGGAATGCCCGTCCCTTGGTCCCGTATGAAGATTTTAACGCTTTCTCCCTCCAAGAACAAATGAATCGTTATCGTACCACCCTTGCTCATGGCCTCCATACTATTTTTAAGCAAATTAATGAATACCTGCTTTAACTGATTTTCTTCGGCATATACGAAGGCAGGCTCCTCCGTTACTTCAAGATTGAACACAATGCCCAGCAGATGCGCCTGACTATCGAGCAAGGAAATAACGTCACTCACAATATAGCGCACATCTTTTTTCTGAAAATGTACAGCCTGCGGCTTTGCCAATATTAAAAATTCGCTAACGATCAGATTAATACGATCCAGCTCGGACAGCATAATATCGTTATGCTTCAGATTCAGCGCTTTATTTTGCTGCTGTAACTGGAGAAACCCGCGCAGCGTGGTCAGCGGATTACGAATTTCGTGCGCCACCCCTGCCGCCAGTTGTCCTACCGTCGTCAGCTTCTCCGATCTGCGCAGCAATTCCTCCATCCGGTTGCGGCCTGTAATATCCCGCGAGACGCTGATGAATCCCAGAATTTGGCCTTCTTCATCCAAAATGGGCGATGTACTCATACTAATCTCTACCGTACTTCCATCCTTACGCATTCGAATGGACTCAATAGACACCATACTCTCTCCCTGAAGCAATCTTTCCTTCTGAAATTCGTACTCTTCCTCTTGCTGTGGCGGTACGAACTGGAGTTTACGCCCGACCAATTCTTTTTTGGTCCAGCCGTACAAGGCTTCAAAAGCATGATTGACCCGGATGACACGCTCCTCCTGATCGGTCACATGAATCGCATCAGCGGTCTGATTAATGACAGACTCTAAATGCTCCTTAACAGAACGGTTCTCCTCATACATCTGTTCGAGTCTCCGTGTATACATCCCAAGGTTATAGGCCATCGCATTGATGCGCTCACCTAGTTGTGCAAGCTCATGACCACCCTTAACTTGTAGCCGTGTGTCAAAATGGCCATCGGCCATCTCGTTCACTTTTCCCAATATCGACTGAATTGGACGGACAAACAAGCTTGCCAGCACATAACTGCCAATGATCACAACCTCTAGTAAAACAATAGAAATGGCAATCAGACTGATTAATTGCTTATAAATAACGGAAGAGATCGTATCATAATTCATAACAATTCGAATGACATAGGCATCACGGTTAGCCGGATAAAATGGTATGTAACTGACGAGGACCCGTTGGCCTTTAATATAGCAGTCCTGTACAATACTCTCCCCGGAGAAAATCGCCTTGGAAACAGCCAAACGATCCTCCTGCACCCTCGCTAGTTGATAAGTGCCGAATCGGATAGGCTTATTGTACATGTAATAATATTTTCGGTCGTTTCCATGATTGTCCATCGTAGCGCCACCGAAGGTTGTGGGGTTAATTCCTGTTATCTCCATGATGCGGTAATCCACTTGTTGGGTTTGCTTTACGATTTCATCGGGGTTGAGAATCGGTATAAAATTTTGTACTTCACTGTCCTGAAAGGAGATTCGGATCATATAGTTGCGCTTCTGGTCATAATAAAATCCCCACTTGTTAATATGGGTGGCATCTGAGCCTGTATAGTCAAATGCTCCAGTCCAAAAATGTTCCAGATGTTGACCATGCACCAATCCAGCCTGTCCATGCTCATATAATTGATCAACTGCATTTTTCCAATAGCTGGTCAACGGATCGCCAGATATGATTTCTTTCGGATTCGACGATTTGGCGACCTTATACCCCTTTCCATCACGCACCATCAAGGAAATATCAATATCCCCGCTGCGCTTGGTCATCTGTTCGAGTTGTTCCTGCGTAATATGATCGATATCAGGATCTAGCTTGCTGGCAGCCAGCGTGGCAAAGAGCCACAAATTATATCCAAGCTGCTTGTCGACAGCCTCCCAGCTTTGTTGAGCTTGTTCAATGGCACCTCCAATAGTCTTGGCCGTCAGAACCATTTTCGTTTCGCTGTCACTTCTTAAATTTTCGTGGGTCGTGTAATAGTTGAGTGCAATATTTAACAAAAGGATGAACAGAACGGACCCCGACAAAATGATCGTAATTTTGATTTTTATCGACACACTGATTTCTCACCTCTTGCCGTATGCTGGCGATTACTGGCAATTGCTAACTCAATGATACCGTAATACCGCCTGTGATACCAGCATTTACATTTCCCGGATAAACATAAATACACACAGCTTGTATACAGTTGTCAATATACGAACGTTTGCCTACAATATAATAAGATAATCATCCACAAGTCGTCCACAAATACACAGCTTTTATTATGAACTGTGGATAAACCTGTGGATAAGTGCCGTGTTATCCACAAAATTATTCACATCATGTTAACAACGGAATATTTGTTCGTTGGATAATTCGCATTTGAAAGGAGCATTTTTACCAGTGACCACGATAGATCACGCTTATTGGATGAAAGAAGCTATTCAAGAAGCGTATAAGGCAGAAGCGTTGGGTGAAGTGCCCATCGGAGCTGTCATCGTAAAAGATAATGAAATCATAGGTCGCGGTTACAACTTGCGTGAGACAAACGCTGACCCGACAGCACATGCCGAAATGGTCGCCATTCGTCAGGCCAGCGAGCATCTGGGGGCCTGGCGCCTGCTGGATTGCAGGCTGTATGTCACTCTGGAGCCGTGTCCCATGTGCGCCGGAGCCATTGTACAATCACGGGTTCCCTATTTAATCTACGGCACCACCGATCCGAAAGCAGGCTGTGCGGGCACGCTGATGAATCTCCTGCAGGAGCCTCGATTCAATCATTGCACTGAGGTGATCAGCGGCATTCTTCAAGAGGAATGCGCCTCGCTGCTGACGGATTTTTTCCGTCAGCTCCGGCAAAAAAGAGCCGCTGCCAAGTTGTTTTCCCCACCGTCTTCATCCTGAGGATGGGAGCTAGATCGCTTACTTATACACAACCAGTGGTGCAGCCGTTATTTACGTCTCATTGCTAATTTCCCATGGAAGGAGATCAGCCCATGCCTATGAGCTTGTATAACACGCCTCAAGGTATCTTGTTGCGACCATTTAGGCTGGCGGATAGTGAAGCCCTACTTGCCCTCAGGCTTACAAATAGGGAGTCTCATGCGCCGTACGAGCCACTTCACGGCGACTCATTTTTTACGCTGGAAGAACAGCAGGAATATATCCGTCAGAAATTGCGTCAAGCAGAGGAGGATCGGGGATATTCGTTCGGTATCTTTCTCTTGGAGGACGAGCGTCTCGTCGGGTATATCTCTATTTCTAATCTTGTGCGCGGCGTGGGACAATTCGCCGATATCGGCTACATGATGGATCAGCACGAACAAGGCAAAGGACATATGACCGCAGCTTTGAAGCTGGCCATACAATTTGCCTTCCGCGCCCTATCGCTTCACCGTCTTCAGGCCGGTACCCTGCTGCATAACGAGCGCTCACAGCGTGTACTGCAAAAGTGCGGCTTTCAGCCTGAAGGTATTGCTCGCAAGCTGGTACAAATTCAAGGGACATGGCAGGATCATCGAATGTTCGGGCTTTTAGCCGAGGATAACGTGTGGCAGACCTGGACCGCTACACCATCTGCTCAGAGCCATATATGACAAAAAACCGTCTGGCTCTAAGCCAAGCGGTTTTTTTCGCATCACATCATATGGATAATGCCTTTACAATCACGTCATTCCTTTACTTAAGGAGCAACGGTTTGCATTTTTTGTTGAAATTGTTCGATCGTCAGGACTTGGTCCCCTGTTGGAATACCCACTTTAAATGTTGCTTTTTCATTGATTTTGCTGTATTGCGTGTAGCCAGTCACAGACAATTTTACGTTATCTTTTGTGGTCGGATCATTCATCTCTACATTCGCATTCAGGTCTTGATACACAGGAATATCATCCTTGTTCAAGGCTGTGTTAATGTCGAACTGTTTCACAGTCAAATAGTTTTTCAACTCATCCAGCTTTTTGCTAACTTCGCTGGTGTTGGATTGCAGTTCTTTCTTCGCTTCAGCCAACTCTTCTTTTTTCACTTGCAGCATACCAGCATACTCATCTTTAGACATCACATCAAGGACTTTAGGAAGCGCCTTAGTGATAAATGTATTTGTCGCTTGCTTCACATTGTCGTTCGTTATTTTAAACTGAACCACTTGTTTAGCTTTAATGCCTTGTGGCAATTTAGCATCCTTAGGATCAATATCAAAGAAGTACGTTGCTTGATCATACTCACCCAGAATAGCAGCAATGACTTCATTCGCAAATTTCTGCGATTTTTCCTGATCCATTGATGCAGGGTTAAATTCTTGTCCAGACTGTTTAGCCAGCTCCTGCGGATCAATAATCAGGAATTTGCCTACAACTTCCTGTGGAAGCGGGTAAAATGGAACGTTCGGAATTTTAACGTACAATTTATCCTTGGTCATAACCATTGGAATGGTAAAGCTGGTGGAAAGATCACCTTTCAAATGAATGCCCAGCGTCATTTCAGATTGTAGAGGTTCTTTTTGATATACGCCATCCAGCGTAATGTCTGCATTTTTCAGCATGCTCGTTACCATTGCGCTTTGCTCGCTTGGAAGGGAAGCAGATGTGATCGCCAGATCTTTAACCGTAAATTGACTTTTGGATTCATAAGAAGTCAATTTCATTGCATTAGCAGTACCGTTCGTAACAGCTTCCTTTGGTTCTACTTTCTTGCTACAACCTACCAGGGCTACCGTCAAAAGCAACACCATAGTGAGTACCAAGATGGATAACTTTTTACTCATTGTGTAGATTCTCTCCTCTCGTAATTAACCCCTTTTATAATACTAACAAAAAAAATACACACCCCTCTATTTTACCGCATATTCACAGGCAATGAAACACTTATTGGAAAATTTTCTTACAATAAGCACAAAGACACCCTGATTCTTTAACCAGGGTGTCCTGTACTTCACTATATTTTTAGGCAAAAAGTCTAACTGCTTATGATCCTTCTCTGTTGTGATGGTCTACGTGATTCCGCTGCTTCACCTTTTTGGAACCAGATAGTGGCTCCTGTTGATGATTACGCTCACGCTTTTCGTTTCCTTCACCGGGGTCCTGTGCCTCGGGAACAGGAACGGCTTTAGGCTTGCTCATTTATGCATCCTCCGTTCTCAGACTATTTTTAAATACCTAAGTAAATCCGTTTATTACCATTTAAAGTAGGACTATTGATGGTGCAGGTCTTCTGTTTTATCATGGTTAAGTGCATCCTGATGACGGCGGTCATTACGATCCTGCTGCACTTGCTGTGCCTGATGACTGTTAACCGGACGCTGCTCCAAATCATCCACAATGTTAGACAGGTTTTTATCCAGTCCGTTTTTGGCTTTTGTCATGTAGCTTCCCCCTCATTCCTTCATGACTACGAATGCGTCAATGACTGTAACGTCTGAGCACACTGGTGAATATGTCGAGTGTAATCGGACACCAGCTGCTGAATAATATCTGTTCGTTCATCCACAGACTGTCCGTCCCGTTCTACATCGACCAAGCTAACCTGCACTTCCCGAGAATCTACATAAGTACATGCAAAATCAAAGGAGTACATTTGTCGGCCCTCTACCTCAATATGGATTCGTATAGTCCGGTTGTCTGCTTCATCTGCTTGTACCTGTGATTTATCCCCTGAATTCAAAAGTCTCGGCAGTTGTTCCTGCCAAGCCTCTACCAGCTTTTGCTGATCTACTGTCATTTCTCGATTCATGCCAGCACCTCCACATCTGATAGCGTGTGAAAAAAACAGGCTTTTTATACAACAAAAAAGCCATCCTTTACGATCTCTAATCATCAGCGCTTAAAGGCTAATGTATCAGCTAATCGTATTCGAATGGCTTGGCTCATTTATAATAATGGCGGAGAGGATGGGATTCGAACCCATGTGAGCTTGCACTCTAACGGTTTTCAAGACCGCCCCGTTATGACCGCTTCGGTACCTCTCCAGGTGGTAATTGGATAAATTTGCTTCCCATTTAAAATAAACTCAGGCGCAACAAAATTATTTTACCACAGACTTTAAACGAATGCAATCCTTACTGTTTGGGAGCAATAACTTCTGCGCCTCGCATGTATGAACGCAGCACTTCCGGAATTACAACGCTTCCGTCCTCCTGCTGATAATTCTCCAAAATAGCAGCCACTGTGCGTCCTACAGCCAATCCTGAACCGTTCAGTGTATGTACAAATTCAGGCTTTGCTTTCGGCTCCGGCCGAAACCGGATGTTAGCACGACGCGCCTGGAAGTCCTCTGTATTGGAACAAGAAGAAATTTCGCGGTACATGCCACTCTCAGGCAGCCACACTTCCAGATCATACGTTTTGGCAGACGTGAAGCCCATATCCCCGGTGCACAGTGCCAGCACACGATATGGAAGTCCAAGCAGTTGCAAAACACGCTCTGCATTGTTCGTCATTTTCTCCAGTTCCTCATAGGAGGTGTCCGGGTGAACCAGCTTAAGCATCTCTACCTTATTGAACTGATGCTGGCGGATCAAGCCACGTGTATCCCTTCCTGCCGATCCTGCCTCAGAGCGGAAGCAAGAGCTGTATGCCACATAATTTTTTGGAAGCTGATCCGCGTTCATAATCTCTTCGCGGTGATAGTTCGTTACCGGAACTTCAGCCGTAGGAATGAGATAATACTCGGTATCGCGCAGCTTGAACAAATCCTCTTCAAACTTCGGAAGCTGTCCCGTGCCATACAGGCTATCCCGATTCACAATGTATGGAGGCAGCATTTCCTCATAACCATGCTCACTACTATGCAAATCCATCATAAAGTTAATCAGCGCACGCTCCAGACGTGCTCCCAGTCCTTTGTAGAACGTAAAACGGGAACCTGTCACCTTGGCTGCCGCCTCAAAATCGAGAATATCCAGCTCCTGTGCCAGCTCCCAATGTGCTTTTGGCATAAAAGAAAACTCGCGTGGCTCCGACCAACGACGAATCTCTACATTATCCTCCTCTGAAGCACCTACAGGCACCGACTCATTGGGGATATTCGGAATGGACATCACCAGCCCGTCGATCTGGACCTCCAGCTCGCGCACTTGCTCATCCAATTCTTTAATACGGTCGGAAACCTGACGCATCTCAACAATAAGGTCGTCCGCATTTTCTTTATTCTTCTTCAACTTGGCTACTTCACCGGATACGACATTTCGGCGATTTTTGAGCGCTTCACTTTCCTGAAGCAACTCACGACGACGCACATCCAGATCCGTAAAGCCATTTATCAGATCCAGAGATTTTCCCCTATTTTGCAAAGCTTTTTCAACCCGACCAAGCTCATTACGTAAAATCTTTATATCTAACACAGGTAATCCCTCCTACACTACAAACCTGACTTTCCGCTATTCGCGGACCATATCTACAAAATACTGATGTAACCGGTAATCGTCCGTTAATTCTGGATGGAAGGATGAAGCCAGCAAACGACCCTGACGTGCCGCCACGATCTCGCCGTTATACTCAGACAGCACATCTACTCCCGTTCCAACAGACTGTATTAATGGCGCGCGTATAAACACAGCACGAACCGGTTCCTCAATCCCTTTAATATCCAAGTCTGTTTCAAAGCTTTCCCGCTGGCGACCAAAAGCATTACGTGACACCGTAATATCCATCAGTCCCAGATGGGCTTCTTCCTGTCCTTGAACCGTTTTGGCCAGCACAATCAACCCCGCACAAGTGCCGAAGATAGGCTTGCCTTGATCGGAAAACTGGCGTATGGCATCAATAAAGTCATACTTGCGCATCAGCTTGCCAATCGTCGTGCTTTCACCGCCGGGAATGATAAGACCGGACAGCTCATCGAGCTGCTCGATCTTCTTCACCGCCACACCTTCTGCACCCGCACGTTCAACGCTTCGTATATGCTCAGCCACAGCACCTTGCAGCGACAGAACTCCTATTTTCATGCCTGTCCCTTCCTTCTTACCAACCACGATCCTGCATGCGTTCATGCGGTGCCAGCTTGGAAATTTCAATGCCCTTCATTGGAGCGCCCAGATTCTTGGACACTTCTGCAATCAGCTTGTAGTCCGTATAATGAGTAGTCGCTTCCACGATGGCACGTGCAAATTTCTCAGGGCTATCGGATTTGAAAATACCAGAACCGACGAAGACACCATCAGCGCCCAAATGCATCATCAATGCCGCATCGGCAGGTGTTGCTACACCGCCCGCAGCAAAGTTGACCACTGGCAGCTTGCCGTGCTCATGCACTTCCAGCAACAATTCGTAAGCAACGCCAAGGTTTTTCGCTTCTGCATACAGCTCGTCCTTCGAAAGGTTTTGCACCTTGCGAATTTGGCCGTTGATAAAACGCATATGGCGAACAGCTTCGACAATATTTCCGGTTCCAGGCTCACCCTTTGTACGAATCATGGATGCTCCTTCGCCGATGCGACGCAGTGCTTCTCCCAGATCCTTGGCTCCGCATACGAATGGAACGGTAAACTCCCGCTTATCGATATGGAAAACTTCATCCGCAGGCGTCAGCACTTCGCTCTCGTCGAGATAGTCAACACCCAGAGATTCCAGCACCTTCGCCTCCACAAAATGGCCGATACGAGCCTTAGCCATAACGGGAATAGAGACCACCTTCATGACCTCTTCCACAATCGTTGGGTCAGCCATACGGGCAACCCCGCCAGCTGCACGGATATCTGAAGGCACCCGTTCAAGAGCCATTACCGCTGTAGCTCCTGCCGCCTCTGCAATTTTAGCCTGTTCAGCGTTCATGACATCCATGATTACGCCGCCTTTTTGCATCTCTGCCATACCTCTTTTTACACGTGAAGTTCCCGTTTCCATGTCGTTTCCTCCTGTAAGGGTTACGTTTAGATTCTAACTTAATATTTTACCGCACAGACGCCAAATACACAATCATTTCAATCCGCAAAATACGTAAGGTAGAGCAAGAATCCTCGGCTCTATCTGTCTGGTAATCAGACGATTAGAACAGGTTTTTAATGCCCTGGAACAAATCACCGAAGAAGTTACCAATTGCCCGGAAAAGCATACGGAACCAGCCAGCCTCTTCTACAGCCGTCGTAGTTACCAGATCAACGGTTTTCACCTGGCCTTTTTCCACACCATCCGTTTTGTACGTATAGCTAATCGTTCCGACTTTTGCCCCTTGCTTCAAAGGTGCCACGAGCGAGCTTTCCGGTGTAATATTGGTTGTAAACGTCACTTTAGGATTGCCCGCACCCTTAGGTACGACAAAGCTTACCGCATCTTTGGTCACAACAGGTACTTCAGTTTCTGTGCCTTTGGAGACAGGCACATTTTCGGCACCCTTAACTACCGTCTTTGGAGCCACTACCTGCTTCACTTCAAAATTATCAAAGCCATAGTTTAATACTTTAGCAGTCTCGGTAAAACGGTGCGCATCCGAGTCAGCCCCCATAACTACACTAATGAGACGCATTCCGTTGCGTTCGGCTGTTCCCGTAAAACAGTTGCCTGCATTAGCCGTATGACCTGTTTTCATTCCATCCAGACCAGGATAAGCAAACTTTTTAAAGTTGGTTATATTCTTGTTTGCTTCTAACATCCAGTTGTAGTTAATAATCGGCGCCTTGTCCGTCGGGCGGAACTTGTACGATTGAATCGTCGTAAACCGTGTATAGTCTGGGTGATCCTTAATAATGTTACCAGCCAGTGTAGCTGCATCTCTCGCTGTCATTACGGTTTCACGATCGGTATCCGGTTGAAACCCTTTAGGCATATCGCCACGGTCTAACCCTGTAGAGTTGATGAAATACGTATTTTTCATGCCCATTTTCTGAGCTGTTTCATTCATCAATTTTACAAAGTCCTGCTCGGTTCCAGACACACGCTCGGCAAGAGCTACCGTTGCATCATTAGCAGAGCCTACCGCCATGGCAATATACAGCTCTTCTACCGTATGTTGATCACCTTGAGCTAGAAAAATACGTGATCCGATGCTCTTGGCAGCATTCTCTTGAACCGTAACCTTATCCGTCCATTTGAGTTTCCCTTGCTTGACCTGCTCCGCTACGAGGTACTCTGTCATCATTTTGGTCATACTTGCTGGTGGGAGCGGCTCATCCGGGTTCATAGACAGCAATACCTGCCCTGTGGAAGGCTCAATCAAGATAGCCGAGCGCAGCGCCAGACTAGGTGGCTTAACAGAGCCTGTCCCCGTAATATTGACCGCCTCTGTTGTCGCTCCGGCGGCAAACGTAGCTACAGACGGATCAAAATTGCCCACAACCGGCAATGCTGACATGTACATCATATTAAGCACCATGACTGCTGTTACGCTCTTTTTAATCATGCTGCGTTTCTTATTTTGTTTATGATTGTTCGCTTTCAAATGAATACAAACTCCTCTCGTACCTCAACCCAATCCGCTATATATAACGAAACGGTGGATAAAGCCTCTACTAGGCCAATGAAATTAATGTTTTAAAGTTCCGCTTTGTTTCCTCAGTTGGAGCCAGTGATCAACTTTTTCTACTCTTATCTTGGAATGAGCAGGTACTAAGTAAGCCCTATGTCCTAACCTGTCCTTACTTCATCAACCCATTTGTAAAAGGCAGACACTTGTCTATTCTATCACAGGGGTATCTCTAAAAAAAGACAGGCAGAGCGAAATACGCCCTGCCTGTCGTCAAGTCTGCTACAGTCGAACTTTATAATGAATAGTTTGGTGCTTCTTTCGTAATTTGCACATCATGCGGATGGCTTTCACGTAGACCTGCACCCGTAATACGGATAAAGCTCGTATCATTACGAAGCTCCTCGATATTAGCAGTACCACAATATCCCATACCGGAACGAAGACCGCCCAACAGCTGATGAACAGCGTCGGATAGTGGCCCTTTATAAGCGACACGCCCTTCGATGCCTTCCGGTACCAGCTTCTTGTCGTCATCTTGGAAATACCGGTCTTTACTACCTTGCTTCATCGCAGCCATGGAACCCATACCACGATATACTTTAAAGCGACGTCCTTGATAAATCTCGGATTCGCCTGGACTTTCTTCCGTACCTGCAAAAAGACTTCCCAGCATTACCGCAGAAGCTCCCGCCGCAATGGCCTTCGTAATTTCACCGGAATATTTAATGCCACCGTCTGCAATAATCGGAATATTATATTCCCGTGCTACTGTCGCACAATCATAAATAGCTGTTACTTGCGGAACACCGATTCCGGCGATCACGCGCGTTGTACAGATAGAGCCTGGACCAATGCCGACTTTTACAACCGAAGCCCCGGCTTCAATCAGTTCACGCGTTCCGTCACCAGTAGCTACATTACCTGCTACAATTGTCAGATCAGGATAAGCATCACGCAATTTGCGAACCGCTTCAATAATGTTAATATGATGACCGTGAGCAGAATCCACAACAATCAGATCCACACCTGCATTTACGAGTGCTTCAGTCCGATCAAACGTATCTTTGGAAATACCGACAGCCGCACCGACCAGAAGACGCCCTTGTGCATCTTTCGCTGCGTTTGGAAATTGAATAGCCTTCTCAATATCTTTAATAGTGATAAGCCCTTTGAGGTAATTTTCATCATCGACCAAAGGAAGTTTTTCAATTTTATGCTTTTGCAGAATACCTTCTGCTTCCTGCAAGGTCGTACCTACAGGTGCAGTTACCAGCTTTTCCTTCGTCATAACTTCACTAATTTTAAGATTAAAATCGTGAATAAAACGAAGATCGCGGTTCGTAATAATACCCACCAGCTTATTTTCCTCGTTTACAACAGGTACGCCAGAAATACGATATTTACCCATAACAGCTTCAGCATCGGATACCAAGTGATCTGGAGTCAAAGAAAATGGATTGGTGATAACACCGCTCTCTGAACGTTTTACTCTATCTACCTCTACTGCTTGCTGTTCAATCGACATATTCTTATGAATAATACCGATACCGCCTTCACGAGCCATAGCAATTGCCAAAACTGCCTCAGTAACAGTATCCATACCAGCACTCATCAAAGGAATATTCAGCTTTACGTTATCACTCAAACGGGTCGCTACACTTACTTCTTTCGGCAGAACCACCGACTTGCGAGGTACCAGCAAAACATCGTCAAAGGTAAGGCCTTCCTTACCGAATTTATCTTCCCACACCAAGATGATCCTCCTTCAAATTGTTTAGTCTGTATTGGTCTTGTTGTCTGTCCGACATGGACAAATCAAGGCTCTCTGAAAATATATTATTGCAATCTTAGCAAAGCGGTATAGGGGTGTCAAGCCTTCCTCAGCAGCCATAACTTTTAGTATTCCCCTGTACAAACAAGTGTACTCGCAGGGAGGACATCCTTTATAATTAAGCGTTTCCTGAGATAAAGTCGACCCTTTTATAAAAAAATAACCCGCTTGGAAAAAGGCAGATTAGAGATTACATATAAGGTTCTGGAACGTAATATACACAAAAAAGACCACAATCTCAAGGAGATCATGGTTCTTTTTACTTTT
>NZ_JTHP01000027.1 GCF_000943545.1 Paenibacillus terrae | reverse complement strand
GGAGAAGGCAAACTGTTCAACTTTTTGGCGGAAATAGGCATAGCGGATACCCTAAAAGAAAAGACCCCGCTCTCACATACAATGGAGAGCGGGGTCTTCGGGATGGTCATTCATCAATTGGTTTGGACATTGCACCGAAATAGTCTATAACAACGCTGCGAAACGCGATAGCTGCTTTCGAGATATATCTGTTTTTTTGCGACAATAAAGCAATCTCCCGCACAAGTCTCTGATCTTCTATCGGAAGATATGCAATGCGTTGCTGTGGGTTTCTTGCTGTACTTGGTATAAAGGCAAGCCCAATCTCCGCTTCCACTAGTGCGATTAATCTTGCAGGCTCATCTCCTTCATATACATACTTCGGTACAAACCCGACTGATTGGCATTTGGAGTCCACCAGATCACGAATGCCGTATCCTTTTTTCACACCCACAAACCACTCATCCTTAAGCTCTGCTAATGTGATGCTGCTTCGATCCGCATATCGATGACCAAGAGGCACCGCTACTACGATGGGGTCCTCGAATAGGATCTGACAGTCGATATCATCACCTTGGATCGGAGGAGAGGACAGGCAAAAATCGATCTCCCCTCGATGAAGAAGTGTAGACATGTCTTCCAAATTTACCATTTGTACATGAAACTGGGTGTTCGGCTTATTTTTCCGGAATTCCCGCAAGATACCTGGCAATGTGCTTGCTGTGGTGACCGCCAATTGGAGTGTACCGTGATCCGGGTTGGAGAGGTCAGCAATTTCCTGCTTTCCCTGTTCCAATTCGAATAGGGCTTTTTCGGTCCGGCGAAGGAATGTTCTTCCGAATTCGTTTAGCCGCAGCTTTCTGCCCAATCGATCAAATAACGGTGAACCCAAGTCATCCTCCAATCGCTGTATCGTTTTGCTCAGTGAGGATTGAGTGACATGCAACTTACCCGCAGCTTCCGTAACATGTTCACACCGGGCTAACGTCAGAAAATAGCGTAGCTGAAGAAGCTCCATTTCGCACCACTCTCTTATTCCTTTTAGTTCATCAAATCATAACATAAAATGCGTTGGAATAAATAACAGGATTCCATTAAGATGATCACAGAAGAAGGGGGTATATACAAAATGAACGCTCGAAATATATGGTTAATGATATCTGTCGGCTTGGGAATCATGCTGAATCCGTTAAATTCCTCCATGATATCTATAGCCATTGCAAGACTGCAACATGTGTATCAACTTGATGTTACGACCGTTTCGTGGATTATTTTTTCCTTTTACATTGCGAGTGCTGTTGCTCAACCGGTCATGGGCAAGTGCAGTGATCTGTTCGGCCGCAGAAAGATATTCCTTATCGGTCTGGTTGTTGTCTTCGTTTCCTCCATGTTAGCTCCGTTATCTCCCGGCTTTTCTTGGCTCATCGTATTCCGGATCGTTCAATCTGTCGGCACAAGCATGATGGTAGCCGTCGGAATGGCGATTGTAAGAATCCATGTTACTGAGAAACAGGCAGCCGCCTTGTCTGTCCTTGCGATGTTCCTATCCGGAGCAGCAGCGGTAGGCCCTTTTATTGGTGGTGTATTGATTCATTGGTGGGACTGGCCCAGCATATTCCTTGTTAATATTCCATTTGTAATCGCAAGCTTTATCTTCGCCTGGAAAACCATTCCCAAAGAGGAGTCATTCAAATCCACCTCTGGTGACATGTCCATCAGGAAATGGCTCCTGCTGATTGATGCGCCGGGCATACTCTTGTTCACAGTCGCTTTGGTGACTCTGCTAATTAGCTTGCTTTCAGTCAAATCAACCGGACATCTTTCAACATGGCACCTTATGGTAGGGGGGATCGGTTTGATTGCATTAGCAACTTTTATACGACATGAATTGAAAACACCATCCCCCTTTATTCCTCTGCGGGCATTTGCTACATATCCCGAAATGACCTGGGTGAATGTACAATTTATGCTGGTTAACACTCTTTTTTACGCTCTGTTTTTTGGAATACCGTCTTATTTGCAGCAGGTACGTCATCTCAACGAAATTCATACAGGAATAATTATGCTAACCCTCGGTTTATGTTCACTTATCAGTTCTCCTCTCGCAGGACGCTGGATCGACAAATCTGGAACGCGGCTGGCTTTAATCCTTTCTGCAGTGTTAATGACATTTGGGTCCGTATTAATCATCACCTTGAATGAAGCTTCGCCGATGTTCAGTGTAATCCTCGCCTTGGCTGTATTTGGTATAAGTAACGGATTGAATAGCGTCGGCATGCAGGCTGCCCTGTTCAAGAGCACACCAAAAGAAATGATTGGTGTCTCCTCGGGTATTTTTAATACTTCGCGATACCTCGGTACCATTTTGTCGTCATTGTTAATCGGAATCATCATGGGAGATACGTTCAGTGTAATGGGAATCCACTTGCTAGGGGTCATCCTTACTTTATTTTCCACATCTTTGATCATCATGAACTTACGTCCCCAGCGATCCTCGGGCACGCAAGCGTTATAGTTCGGACATAATCAGGATTCAACGTCGAATTAGAACCGCCGCAATGGCGGTTTTTTTGTTTTGAGCTATTTAAAACATCGGATATTCGTCCAATCCTTAGGTGAGGAAGGTAGTCACTTTTCACTTATGATGCCTGTTTAATACAAACAGCCACTTTTTTTAAACGAAATTTAAGATACGCATTAATACAGGGTAAAGTTGGCCTTCTATACTTGCATCTGTGCTTCACAATCCATTCGAGGGAGAGATTTATATCAACCATTCAAGTTCATTAACATCAAATCTAATCAGAAAAACAGCAGTCAGCACACTCGCTCTGGTTCTGACAACATGCCCAATCATGAGTACGGGTAGCGCTACCGCTAAACCATCTCCTGTATCTGCCATTTCACAAGCCACAGGGGATGCTGAAGCTCAGGCGCTTACTCAATACCGAATTCAAGCCCGGCTGGACGAGAAGAAGATGACCTTGCAGAGGAGTGCATCTTTGGCTTTATGAAAGTGGGACAAAATAAGTTCCTTCGTGGTGTTGCTACCGTATTTGTGGATATCTTCCGCGGGGGAAATCAATCGGTTGATCGTGGACAGATGGAAGCCGCCCGTTCCCTGGGACTTCCTTATCGTAAAGCTATGATGAAGATCGTAATTCCTCAGGCAATACGGATTATGATCCCTTCATTTATTAATTAGATGGTTATTACATTGAAAGATACGTCGATCTTATCCGTCATTGGCCTTGTGGAGTTGACGCAATCAGGTAAGATTGTCATCATAACATTGACTAAAATTGCTGACTATCTGGAGGTGAAGGTTCGTCGTGGGTAAAATTAAGGTTGAAGGATTAAAGAAAAGTTTTGTCACGAATTAGGTTCTGAAAGGAAATCGATATGTCGGTCACCGAAGGTGAAGTTGTCTGTGTCACAAAGCACGCGAGAATATTGGTATGGTGTTTCAGCATTTCAACCTGTTTCCTCATTTCAGTGTACTAAAAAATATCATGTTTGCACCCAGAGAACTCGGGATATTAAATGAACGGGAAGCGCGCGATACAGCACTGCGTTTACTTGAGCGGGTTGGTACCAAGTTTGCTGTGCGTACGATTTCTGAGGGTCTGCGTAAAGAGGAGTATGCCAACAATATTCGTACAACAATTATATCGCAAGGAATGGTTACGACTAACCTTCGGATGTAGCTATTAATGAAATGATCATTCGCCCTACAAGTCAGTAGCGGTAATCTAAAAAGAATACTGTCTGCTTAGAGATGAGAATTTGTATAAACGGATAAAAAAGTCTTTTTGAAATAAAAGGGTACAGTTTAATTTTGGAAAATCCGCGCCATGCTGACTCAGCTTGGTGCTATTTGATGTTTTCCGGCGTATGGAATATTTTTCATCCAATCTGACGACAATGGTTAGCAGCACGCGAATAGGCCGGAGGAGTAAGCTTACGGGCTCCGGTACTTTACGCCAATATGTTGAGGAGGGAACCGATTGTGAAGAAAAAAGTGGTAGCGTTCATCCTGGCTTGTCTGGTAGCCTTGACTGCTGTCCCCGTCGGCGGTTGGGCCGAGGAAAGCAAACCTGAAAGCAAGCCCAAGGAGGGTTCTGCGGCTGAGCTGGCTCCCGAGGCTCTCTCAGCGATCCTGATGGATGCGGATACGGGTACAGTCATCTATGAAAAAAATAGCCGTGAAAAGCTTCCACCGGCGAGTATTACCAAAATTATGACTATGCTGCTGACGATGGAGGCTATTCATGATGGCAAACTCAAGCTGACCGACAAAGTACGGGCCAGCGAATATGCGGCTTCGATGGGCGGATCGCAAATTTTTCTGGAGCCGGGAGAAGAAATGACGGTCGATGAGATGCTTAAGGGAGTGGCGATGGCTTCCGGCAACGATGCTTCCGTGGCGATGGCTGAGAAAATTGCGGGCTCTGAGCAGGCTTTTGTCGAATTGATGAATGCCAAGGCGCAGCAGCTTGGTTTAAAGGATACCCATTTTGCCAATTGCAACGGTTTGCCGGTAAAAAATCACTATTCTTCTGCGCATGATATTGCGGTCATGAGCCGTGAACTGCTGAAATATCCTCAAATTACAAAATATACAGGAGCGTATCAGGACTATTTACGCAAATCCTCGGCCAAGCCGTTTTGGTTGGTGAATACGAATAAGCTGGTTCGTTTCTATACAGGAGCGGACGGGCTGAAAACAGGCTATACAGGGGAAGCGAAATTTTGCCTTTCCGCTACTGCCAAGCGTGATGGTATGCGTGTAGTCGCTGTCGTACTTGGCGAACCGAATACTAAAACACGTAACAATGAAGTATCTTCCATGTTCGATTATGCTTTTTCCCAATACACGATGAAATCAGTGTACAAGCCGGGTGACCTGCTGGGAAGCGTGAAAGTCGAGAAGGGTGTACTGCCGGAGCTGAAAATTCAGGCAGATCGTTCCTACAGTGTGCTGGTGAAAAAGGGAGGAACGAAGGAAACACTGCGTCATGAGCTGCAACTCGCTCCAAGTCTGAAAGCTCCTGTCCGTGCAGGTGATCCGGTCGGCAAGCTGGTTGTCTATCAGGATGGTAAACGGCTCAAGGCGTTTAACATAACCGCACCCGTAGCGGTGGAGAAGGCTGGATGGTGGAAATTGTTTAAACGTACCATGTCGAATCTGTTTTCTTTGTAGATTTTAAGGGGTTTTCTTCTAGTTTTGTCGGAGGGCAGGAATCGTCTGCGGCTGCGTAGAAATCCTTGTCCAAGACCGGGAGGAGAGTGAGTAAGCATGAACCTGCAAATTGAAATGGAGCATCACCGGGGGGTGCTGATTGTAAGGCTATCCGGTGAGCTTGATCACCATACGTCGGACATGGTCCGTATGCAAATGGATGAGGCGATTCAGCGCCGCCAATGCGAGCATATCGTGCTCAGCTTGAAGAATCTCCAGTTTATGGATAGCTCCGGCCTTGGCGTTATCTTGGGACGTTACAAGCTGATTAAACAAAAGGGCGGGAAGATGGCTGTCTGTGATGTCAATCCGCCGGTACACCGACTGCTGGATATGTCAGGCTTGTTTAAAATCATGCTTGTATATGAAAACGAGGGAAATGCGCTCACGGAACTGGAGGTGGTGTCATGAGAGAAAGTACAGGAAACAATTTCATGAGCTTGCAGTTTGCCGCCAAATCCGAGAATGAAGCGTTTGCCCGCGTCGCTGTCGCTGCCTTTATTTCCCGGCTTGATCCGACGATGGACGAGCTAAGCGATCTGAAAACCGTAGTGTCCGAGGCGGTGACGAACAGTATTATTCACGGCTATGACAGCGATCCGTCTGGAGTCGTGACGATTAAGGTTGGGATTGAAACGGACGTGGTTACATTGGTGATTGAAGATGCAGGAAGAGGGATTGAGGATTTGGAGCTGGCGAAGCAGCCACTGTATACGTCGAAGCCTGAATTGGAACGGTCCGGCATGGGTTTTACCATTATGGAAAATTTCATGGATGAGTTTGAAGCAGTCAGTGAGCCGGGCGGAGGCACGTCGGTCCGGATGAAGAAAAGGATTGAATCCAAGAAAGCTTTATATAATTAGGGGTTGATCCTATGGAAGCAGGAGGAAAAAAAACTTCGAACAGCTATTTGGAGGATGCGGAAGTCAAACGGCTCATTGCACTGAGTCAATCCGGTGATAATGATGCCCGTGAGACGCTAGTCAATAGTAATATCCGGCTCGTCTGGTCTGTCGTGCAGCGCTTTATGAACCGGGGATATGAACCTGACGATCTTTTTCAGATCGGCTGTATCGGTTTGTTAAAATCGGTGGACAAATTCGATCTAAGCTATGAAGTCAAATTTTCAACGTATGCGGTCCCGATGATTATTGGGGAAATTCAACGTTTTCTGCGCGATGACGGCACGCTCAAGGTTAGCCGCTCCTTAAAGGAGACGGCCAATAAGGTCCGCAAAATGAAGGACGAGCTGTCCAAACGGCTGAACCGTTTACCTACGATCAAGGAAGTCGCAGATGAACTGGGAGTTACACCAGAGGATGTTGTTTTTGCCCAGGAGGCTAACAAGCCGCCAACCTCGATTCACGAAACGGTGTTCGAAAATGACGGTGATCCGATTACGCTCATGGATCAGATTGCTGATGAATCGCAGGAGCGATGGTTTGATAAGCTGGCACTGAATGAGGCTATCGGCGGGCTGACTGAGCGGGAACGGCTCA
The DNA here is from genome assembly GCF_000943545.1 of Paenibacillus terrae. Classification (GTDB taxonomy): domain Bacteria; phylum Bacillota; class Bacilli; order Paenibacillales; family Paenibacillaceae; genus Paenibacillus; species Paenibacillus terrae_A. The sequence continues at coordinate 64,929 of NZ_JTHP01000027.1, read as the reverse complement.
TTGTATACCTGCGTTATTATCGCGATCAGACCCAATCGGAGGTCGCAAGCCGACTTGGTATTTCCCAGGTGCAGGTATCGCGGCTGGAAAAAAAGATTTTGCAGTCGATTCGCGATCAGATTGCTCAATAATATCGGTTAGGAATTTTGCTGAATCCTCATGCCTGTGTAATTCAAAAGGGTATTCCCAAGCCATGTTAATGGTCAGGAATACTCTTTTTGCGTGGAGAAAAAGAAAGTACACGGAATATGTTTCTTGGCTTCGCCTCATACTAAGGTAATTACGAGGATAAGGAGGGGATCGGATGACTCATAATCCGGCTCCTACAGTGGCTCCCATAGTCTATTTACGTCTCCGCAGTCGTGTACGCATGTCACAGGGGCATGACTTGCGTTTGGGAGATGTAGCCCATCTGCTGGCAGATCCCGAATGGGAAAACGATCTGCTGGAGCTTGTTCTCAAGCGGCCGCAGCAGCAGGACGGTAATCTGATACTGGTGGACATGCTGCAAATCATTTCGAAAATTAGAGAACGCATTCCGGGTGTCGTCGTGGAATCTCTCGGCAAGCCGCATGTGCTTGTGGAAATCGTGGAGAAACCGCGTAAGCCATCCAGAATATTGTTTGTTCTGGTATGGTTGCTTCTGTTCTTTGGATCTGCGCTCACGATTATGAATTTCCACGCTGACGTCAGCATGATGGAGGTGCAGGTGCGGATTGTTGAGATGATTACCGGACACAAGGATGAGCATCCATATCTGTTCCAGATTGCGTATTCGATCGGCATCGGCTTCGGCATGATTGTGTTCTTTAATCATTTGTTCAAAAAAACATGGAACGAGGAGCCGACGCCGCTGGAAGTGGAAATGTATCTGTACCAGGAAAACGTGGATCAGTACGTTGTGGCGGAGGAATATGAAAAGATGGCCCGCATGCATACGAAGGATAAGCGCCGATGATGATGTATGTACAGGGTGTACTTCAGATCATTTTAGGTATCGCTGGAGGCTTAGCGGTGGGTGGTGGTGTGATCGCACTTTTTATTGTGCTGGATATGATTCCTCGGCTGGCACAGCTTACCCGTACCTATAAAAAATCACGAGCATATGAAAAATCTATGATTTTGGGTTCAGTGGTGGGAACGGTGGCAGATTTTTGGAATATTTGCTTGCCGTTGCCGGGCGTACTTACGTGGATACCGGGGTTGTTTTGCGGAGTGTTTATCGGTTTACTTGCCGCAGCACTGACGGAGGTACTGAATCTCTTGCCTATACTCGCCAAGCGGCTCCATATGACCGTGTATATGTTTGGCTTGCTGATGGCGATGGTGCTGGGTAAGGTGACGGGTTCGTTTTTTGACTGGTTCGTATACAACCGATAACGAGGAAAGTGAAGGGGGCAAGAGATATGGAGCATAGACCGGATCAAGATCATCAAGATCATCAGGAGGACGGAGCCATCGGAAATGAAGGTTATACTGCTGGCAAGGAAGAAATGAGCCCGTGGAAAAAAAGGCAGGCACAGGAGTCAGCACATTTTAAGCATAAAAAAGAGAGTGAGCGCTCTGATAACGTAGAGGAATCCGTCCGCTATTGGCAGGGTAAGGATGATATATCGCCAAGGATGAAGGATAATCGGGAAACGCTTAAAGCAGTAATCGGTCTGGGGGAGACCTTTGACGTCGTATTCAGGGAGATGACACTAGGTGGGCGTCATATCGGCTATCTGTTTCTGAATACCTTTGCCAAGGACCAAGTCATGGTTGAAGTGCTAAAGCGGCTCACCTATCTAACACCGGATGATCTGTCTACGGATGGACTGCAATCGTATTTTGAAAATTATATTCCGCATATTCAGGTGGAAAAGAGCGAAAAAATGTCGGTTGTCATCAACAAGGTGCTGACAGGCTATAGCGCCTTCTTTATGGAAGGTGAGCGCTTTTCGGTCATTTTGGATACCCGTAATTACCCGGTACGCAATCCCGAGGAGCCGTCACTGGAGCGCGTCGTACGCGGTGCCCGTGACGGCTTTACAGAGACGATGCTGACAAATGTGGGTCTGGTTCGCCGCCGTTTGCGGGACCCCGGCCTTAAATTTGAGGCGATGCAGGTTGGTCGCCGCACCCGGACAGACGTATGCTTGGGCTACATTGATGATATCGTGGATAAAGTGATGGTGGATACCGTACGCGACAAAATTAAAAACGTCGATCTGGACGGCATCCCGCTGGCGGATAAGCAATTAGAGGAGACGATAATTAATAAAGGCTGGAATCCATATCCATTAGTGCGATATTCGGAGCGACCAGATGTCGTGGCTTCGCATATTATGGAAGGACGACTCGTTATTTTCGTCGATACCTCACCCAGCGTGATGATTTTGCCTACCACCTTTTTTGACCTTTGTCAGCATGCAGAAGAGAATCGGCAAACGGCTTTTATGGGGAGCTATTTGCGCTGGGTTCGCTTTATAGGGATTTTTGCCTCGATGTTTTTGCTTCCGATGTGGCTGCTTATGGTCATCAATCCTGAGCTAAAACCGGCGTTTCTCGATTTTATCGGTCCTCAAAAGGAAGCCCATCTTCCGTTGATCGCCCAGTTTATCATTGTGGAGCTAGGGGTCGATCTCATGCGCATGGCGGCTGTCCATACACCGACACCGCTGGCTTCCGCGATGGGCTTGATCGCCGCCATTTTGGTCGGGGATATTGCGGTCAAAACGGGACTGTTCGTCAACGAAGTTGTGCTGTATATGGCTGTGGCTGCTATCGGGATGTTCGCAACACCGAGCTATGAATTGGGATTGGCGAATCGGCTAATCCGGCTGTTTTTGCTGATCTCTGTGGCTATTTTTCACGTTCCAGGTTTTGTTGTAGGCACCACACTGATCATTTTGATGCTGACACTGCACCGGTCATACAATTCTTCCTACCTGTGGCCGTTTATTCCTTTTAATGCCAAGGCGCTGGCTTCCATCTTATTCCGTATGCCTGTGCTGAATGCGCCTAACCGTCCGTCATCTAACAAAACGCGGGACAATACGCGCATGCCGAACACGGATGCAAGCACGGATTCGAACTCTGGCAACAGGCAAGAACATTAATATAAATGATCTGCATAAAAATCCATTCTTCTTGATGCTTTTTTTGCTATACTGGTGTTAACATTCGATGGAATATGACTTTGTTTGTTCCAGAAAGAGAGGCGCCAGAACATGTATTTGCATGGAAGCAGTAAAATTAACAGCAATGGACATTTGGAGATTGGCGGATGTGATACAACGTTATTGAAGGAGCGTTTTGGAACACCGCTATATATTGTAGATGAACAGTTAGTACGCCAGCGTTGCCGGGAGTTTATAGAAGCTTTTCGTGAAACCGGGTTGAAGTTTCAAGTCGCATATGCAAGCAAAGCATTTTGCGTAATGGCGATGTGTGCTTTGGCTGCAGAAGAAGGGATGTCGCTCGACGTCGTTTCCAGTGGAGAGCTGTTCACCGCGCTGCAAGCTGGATTTCCGGCAGAGCGAATCCATTTTCACGGCAACAACAAAACACCGGAAGAAATTGAAATGGCGCTAGATGCGCAAATTGGTTGCTTCGTGGTCGACAGCGAGATGGAGCTGCATTTGCTTCAGGCCCTTGCCTCCGAGCGGAAACAGCAGGTAAATATTTTATTGCGGGTTACACCGGGGGTTGAAGCGCATACGCACGAATATATGGCCACAGGCCAAGAGGATTCAAAGTTCGGTTTTGACATTGCGAACGGTACAGCACGCCATGCGGTGGAGCAGGCTATCAGGCTGGATCATCTGAACTTACTGGGGGTACATTCCCATATCGGATCGCAAATTTTTGAAGTGAACGGCTTCCAAATGGCTGCCGAACGGGTTGCCGCTTTTTCCAGAGAAATCAAGGAGCAGCTTCAGTTTTCTTTCAAGGTTATTAATCTGGGCGGGGGATTTGGCATTCGTTACACAGAAGAGGACACACCACTGAAAATTTCCACCTATGTGCAGGCTATCGGCGAAGCGGTAAAAACTCATTTTTCCGGGCTTTATGATGAGCTTCCAGAAATCTGGATTGAGCCGGGACGCAGTATTGTGGGCGATTCAGGCACAACCTTATACACGGTAGGAAGCATCAAGGATATTCCGCAGGTACGGAAATACGTCTCGGTGGACGGTGGAATGACGGATAATCCGCGTCCAGCGCTATATCAGGCGAGGTATGAAGCCATGCTGGCTAACCGAGCGTACGATGCGAACGAGGAGACGGTATCCATTGCGGGCAAATGCTGTGAAAGCGGTGATATGCTCATTTGGGATGTGGAGCTGCCGCGTCCGACCAACGGGGATTTGCTCGCTGTTGCTTCAACCGGAGCCTACAATTATTCTATGGCGAGTAATTATAACCGGATACGCCGACCAGCGGTTGTATTTGTAAACAATGGAGAGGCCGAGCTGGTGGTGCGCCGGGAAAGCTATGAGGATATCGTTCGGAATGATGTCGTGCCACAGCGCCTGGTTCGTGACCAAGCCGGTTCATCGGTTCATCCCAACGCCAAGATAACGGTTTCTTCCTGATTTTGATAAGCGTGACGAAGTAGACCATTTAGCCGGAAGTAATATACCGGGGATAATGGTCTCTTTTTTTGGACAAGGCTTTGCTAAGCGCGGCAATTCATAGTAAACTGGAACTTGATGCTATTTAGCTTTCAAAACAGGTTGAAAAGGAGCTACAAACAATGAAAAAAGGTAGAATAGATCTTGAAAATGGCGGTATCGTCGAAATTGATTTTTTTCCAGAAGAAGCGCCAAACACGGTTGCTAACTTTGAAAAACTGGCAAACAGCGGCTACTACAACGGCTTGAGCTTTCACCGTGTCATTCCAGGCTTTGTTGCCCAAGGTGGTTGTCCTAATGGAACAGGCACAGGCGGCCCTGGCTACACAATCGACTGCGAAACAGCTACGAACACAACGAAGCATGCCAAGGGCGTTCTGTCCATGGCGCATGCAGGCCGTAACACAGGCGGAAGCCAATTCTTCATCTGCTATGCTCCACAGCCGCATTTGGATGGAGTACATACTGTATTTGGTCAAGTGACCAAAGGTATGGAATTCATTGATGCTGTAAAACAAGGCGACAAAATGAAAGAGGTTAAAGTATTTGACGCGTAATATACCGTTAAATGCATGATCTTTTTGTATAACGTTACACCTAAGCCGTTCTGTCTTTGGACAGGCGGCTTTTTGTTGTCTTTTGTTTGTCGGTTTGCTGTTTTATCGCAATCACGCAGGTATTAAAGTGAATAAAATCACATTCGAAAAGTAAGTGTTGTGATAGCCTTTTCATTAGAATGCATTTTCCATTTTTGGATATGGCTTTTCAAGTACAGTAAGGGTTGCAAAAGAAGGGGGCTTATCACATTGTCTATTTTAACGCGTACAAATCGACTCGGATTTTTTGAAATCCGGCTGGAATCCATTGGTGGACTCGGCGCTAATCTGGCTGGTAAAATGCTGGCCGAAACGGGCGTGCTTGGTCTGGGGCTTAATGCTTCCAATTTTTCGTCCTATGGTTCTGAAAAGAAGGGAACCCCGGTCAAAAGCTTTGTACGGTTCTGTGATCCAGGGGTAGATATCCGTGATCACAGTCCGATCGAGCAACCGCATGTGGTAGGCATTTTTCATGAAACATTGTACAAAACGGTCAATGTCATCAGCGGGCTTCCAGCGGATGGGATCGTTGTGGTCAATTCCACGCGTCCGGCAGAAGAAATACGGGCTGATTTGGGACTGGTATCCGGCACGCTGGCGGTAGTGGATGCCATGGGCATCGCACTGGAGGAGCGGACCAAACTGAATACGTCCATGTTGGGTGCGCTGTTCCGTGTCTGTGATTTTTTGGATCCGGAGGCGATGAGATCGGTTATTCGCAGTACCTTTGAGAAGAAAAATCCACAGTTGGTGGAGCCTAATTTGCGTACGTTTAACCGGGGTTTTGAGGAAATGGAGCTGCACGTATATCCGGTTACGAATGATGCACAGGATCGCATTTTTGAACGGCCGCAGCCTTTGCTGGGGTATGAAACACAACCCTCGGGAGGTGTTATTGCCACACAGGGAAACAGCATGACGAGAGATGTCAGCGGTTCACGTCAGGGCTTTGTGCCTGAATATGAAGCTGATAAATGTACGCATTGTGCCAAGTGTGATTCGATTTGCCCGGATTACTGCTTTGTATGGGAAGAGCAGGCGGACAAACGGGGAAGAATGCTGCCATTTTTGCAAGGGATTGATTACCAGTATTGCAAAGGGTGTCTGAAATGCGTAGATATTTGCCCGTCGGGGGCATTAAGCTCGCGCCGTGAGCAATGGGGATGGGCGGAGCAGCATCGGGTTGCCCATCAGTTTCCGGTATATGAAGGAGGTCGCGTGTAATGGCGAAACTGGAGGAAGAGCTCAAGCAGACAGGCGCCGCACAGGTGACAACGTTCGAATCCGGCAATGAAATGGCGGCTACGGCGGCGGCGCAGATCAATTATCATATGATGGGATATTTTCCAATCACACCATCGACCGAGGTGGCGCAATATCTGGATCAGATGAGAACGAGAGGTCAGCATGACATTAAGCTGGTCGCAGCAGACGGTGAACATGGTTCGGCGGGGATATGCTATGGGGCTGCGGCAGCGGGAGCGAGGGTTGTGAACGCAACAAGTTCGCAAGGCTTCCTGTATATGCTGGAGCAGTTGCCTGTGCAGTCCGGCACTCGTTTTCCTATGGTTATGAATCTGGTGACCCGGGCTATCAGTGGCCCGCTGGATATCCGTGGGGATCATTCGGACTTGTATTATGGATTGAATACGGGCTGGGTGATTTTGGCCGCAAGCACGCCGCAGGCTGTGTATGATATGAACATCATGGCGCTGAAAATCGCAGAGCACAGCGATGTTCGGCTGCCTGTGATGGTCGCTTATGACGGCTTTTACACGTCCCATCAGAAGCGTAAGGTGCAATATTTTGCCGATGCCGAAACCGTGCGCGGTTTTGTGGGGCCGAACCCGAATCTGAATTATCCGAATATTTCCGATTTTGACCATCCGGTTACTGTCGGGGCGCATATGAACGGCGATGACCTGACGAATAATCATGCTCAGTTATCCGAGGCGTTAAAGCTGTCAGAAGGAGTATATGAGCAGGTTGCCGCAGAATATGCCGCATTATCCGGGCGGGAATATCCGATTTTGGATCTCTATCACATGGAGGATGCCGAGGTTGCAGTATTCCTGCTGAATTCGGCGGCTGAATCGGCTAAGGACGTAGCCGATCAACTCCGCGCGCGCGGCATTAAGGCCGGTGTGATTCGTCCGAATATTATTCGGCCGTTTCCGGCCGCGCAGCTGCGTGAGGCATTGCGCCATGTCAAGGCGCTGCTGGTGGGTGAACGTGCGGATTCGTACGGCGCCGATGGCGGTAATTTGACGCACGAAATCAAGGCGGCCTTGCAGGAGGACCCGCTGAATCGGACGCTTGTATTGTGCCGCATTTTTGGCTTGGGCGGCAAGGATTTTTATGCGGAAGACGCTGAGGCGTTCTTCCAGCTTGCAATTGAGGCGGCGGAAGCCGGACGGACCGAGAAGCCTTTTGATTATTATGGGCTTAATCCGGGGTCCCCGGACAAGGTCATGCCGCAGGTTATGCAGCCGCCACGGGGAGATGCGTACCGTACGGGTCTGATTCAGGTTACGCCGGATGAGGCGACCGGTAAGCTCAAGGTCAAGGTACCGCCGCTGCGTTCGCTGACGACCAAACCACGCCGTCTCACGCCGGGTCATGGGGCGTGTCCGGGCTGTGGAGCGCTGTCTGCGTTGGAGCTGTTTTTCAAAGGCATCGAGGGCGATATCGTCGTGCTGTTCCAGACAGGCTGCGTATACGTGGTCACGACAGGTTATCCGTATACATCACACAAGCAACCGATGATTCATAATCTTTTTCAAAATGGGGCTGCTACGCTCTCTGGAGCGCTGGAGGCTTACATGGAGATGAAGCGCCGCAATGAAATTAAGATGGCGGATGATCCGACCTTTATCATGATCAGTGGTGACGGCGGGATGGATATTGGTATGGGTTCTGCAATTGGTGCGGCTCTTCGTAATCATAAGCTGATCATGCTGGAATATGATAACGAGGGGTACATGAATACAGGGTCGCAGCAATCGTACTCGACTCCGGTTGGCCATATGACGAGCACGTCAGGCGTAGGCAAGATGCAAAAAGGCAAGCAGGGCCATCACAAGGATACAGTGCAAATTATGGCTGCCTGCAATATTCCATATGCCTTCACGGCAGCCGAAAGCCATCCGCAGGATATGCTACGCAAAGCGGCCAAAGCACAATGGTATGCGAATAACGTGGGGACGGCTTATGGTAAAATCCTGTGCGCCTGTCCGCTGAACTGGAAATCCGAGGATAGACTGGGTACCAGTATTGTGGGTGCCGCTGTGGAATCTTGTTTCTTCCCGCTGTATGAGATTGAGCAAGGCAGTACGACGATTACGTACAATCCGGAGGACAAGGGAAAACGGATTCCAGCCGCAGAATGGCTCAAATTAATGGGCAAAACAAAACATCTTCTCAAGGAGGAAGCCACGCTGGCTACCTTTGAGCAGGAGATTGAACGCCGCTGGAATATTTTGAAAAAGAAACATGAAATTTCGGAGCTATAATCCAGTTTTTTTGTATAATACACTTTGAACATTGTTATAAGATGTTGCGGTACCGGTTCGATCAAGATTCTTTGCGCTTGTTGCGCGAAGAATCTTTTTTGTCGTTTATGGGATGAAGCATAAAAAATCAGGTAATGATTTCCGATATAGGAGTGGAGGCCTACGTGAAACATGTTGAATTAGTGCTTTCTCTGAATTTTAAGATGCAATGAGGTGCAGGTATGATTAAGCTGAATACAGTTGAGATAATCGAAATTATAAAGAAGCAAATACCCAAGGTCATGAATATCACGCCAGTGGAACTGAAATTTACCGATGACTTTGGACGGACATCATTGGCAGCGACGGATCACAAATTCACGCTGACGAACCAGCATTATTCTGCCAAGGTGATGGATTGTGTGCTGGAGACGCAGGTGCGCCCCATTTTAATGTGCGAAATTATTTATTTTCTGAAATGTGAGTTTATCGACGGGCATGTTGATGTACGGCTGGATTACGATATATGCGCGGAGGGTGGCCGTGGACCAACCGCTTCAGCGGTCATTACGTTCGATCATGCTACGCAGCTCGGGATCGAAGAACTGGCCGATCTGATTGATCTGGCGCTTCACATGAATGATAGGGCCTGGTTTGAAGAGCTTTCCAGCCAATATGTCAAAACAAAAGCAGAAGCGTCTATCAGATAACTTGCTTTTTTTAGAAGTCGGTGCTAATATACGTAACAAGTTTAATGCTAATTCAATTGAATAAAGCAAGATCCTTCGGGGCGGGGCGCAATTCCCCACCGGCGGTGATGACGTGTCTGTAAATCGCTTCTGCGATGAACAGTGCGGCTTAGTCCGTGACCCGGATGCTGAACGATCAGCAGAAGGTGGACCTGGTGCAATTCCGGGACCGACAGTATAGTCTGGATGGGAGAAGGATACGAAGCGCATGTGCATGACGTGACATGTGCCGATTTTTAGCATACGTAATTGTACGTACGGCTTATTTCGTTGCAGGTAGCAAACGGAAGATTGCTTGTTCTACAAGCTTTCGTTTTCGCACGCGCTCTGAGCGTATTTAGTTGTATGGTCAGTCATGCTTTCTATTGGCAAACTTATCATTCATGTGGTCTCAGGATGTATATGGACTGCGCTTGTATACTGCAAATTCGACTCTCATCACCCCCATGACGGATATGATCCGGACTGGGGGTTTTTTGCGCTTACGCCTGATGAATAAGGGATAAACTGAACTTTAGATGGGAAGGAGTGAAAGCATGTTTACCGGATTGGTCGAGGAAGTGGGACGCATTCAGCAGATTTCCAGAAGCGGAGAAGCGATGGTGCTGGGCATTGCGGGTTCTGTGGTATTGGGTGATTTGAAAATAGGAGACAGTGTTTCCGTGAATGGTGTTTGTCTGACCGCAACACAGGTGGGTACTAAGGATTTTAAGGTTGATGTGATGCCTGAAACCTTCCGCAGCAGCAATCTGAAAGAGTTGAAATCCGGTAGCCGGGTCAATCTGGAACGGGCTATGGCGGCGAACGGCAGGTTCGGAGGGCATATCGTGCAAGGACATGTGGATGGAACGGGCACGATTCGTCGGGTGACATCAGACCAGAATGCGGTTGTGTACGAAGTTGCACCTACAGATCAGGCAATATTCAAATATATTCTTCTCAAAGGCTCGATTACACTCGACGGCATCAGCTTGACGGTGGCCCAGCGCACAGGAGATACCTTTGCCGTATCTATCATCCCCCATACCTTATCTGAGACGGCCTTGCAGGCCAAACGTGAGGGAGACACCGTCAATATTGAATGCGACATTTTAGGTAAATATGTGGAGCAGCTTTTGAATTACGGAAGATCAGCGGCGACGCAGGGAACGGAGAAAGCTCCTATGAGTCTGGATTATTTGGCGAAACACGGCTTTGCCTGATACCACAAGAAATAAGGAGGAAAGTGTAATGGAAAGCGGAAGCAGTGAGAGCCATTCAAATATAGTGGCTGACGTAGTGGAATATGGTGTGTTGGAGCAGGAAGTGGAAATTCGTCTGGATTCCATTGAAGAAGCGCTGAAGGATCTAAAAAACGGTAAAGTCGTGATCGTGGTGGATGATGAGCAACGGGAAAATGAAGGCGATTTTATCGCTCTGGCTGAAAAAGCGTCCCCCGAGGTCATTAATTTCATGATTACTGAAGGCCGCGGGTTGGTCTGCGTACCGATTACAGGGCAAAGAGCCGAGGCACTGGAATTGCAGCCGATGGTGGAGCAAAATACAGATTTCCACGGCACAGCCTTTACGGTGTCGGTAGATCATAGAGAGACGACAACGGGGATTTCAGCAGCCGAGCGTTCTTTGACCGTGCGTGCGCTGGCCGACGAAGCAGCCACAGGAAGCGATTTCCGCAAGCCCGGTCACATGTTTCCGCTGATCGCCCGCGATGGGGGTGTTTTGCAGCGTGCGGGTCATACCGAGGCGGCTGTTGATCTGGCCCGGCTCTGCGGCTCCAAACCCGCCGGAGTCATTTGCGAAATTATAAAGGAAGATGGGTCCATGGCTCGGGTGCCTGATTTGGCAGTGATCGCCAAGCGTCATCATTTGAAGCTGATCAGTATTCAGGATTTGATTGATTATCGTCGTCGTTTGTCATTGTAAGTACAGTTTTGAAACTCATTATTTTAAAAAAAGAGAGGTTGATTCATATGGCACGTTTTCTGGAAGGTAATCTCGTATCGGATGGTTTGAAGTATGGTATTGTGGTAGGCCGGTTTAATGAGTTTATTACAAGTAAGCTGTTAAGCGGTGCAATCGATGCGCTTCAACGGCATGGAGCGCAGGAAGATGAGATTGATGTGGCCTGGGTGCCAGGCGCTTTTGAAATTTCACTAATTGCTCAAAAAATGGCTGCGAGCGGTAAATACGATGCTGTGATTACACTGGGTACGGTGATCCGTGGTTCTACCTCCCATTATGATATCGTCTGCAATGAAGTGGCCAAGGGTGTGGCGGCAAGCAGTCTGAAAACAGGTGTGCCTGTTATTTTCGGTGTAGTGACGACGGAAAACATTGAGCAGGCTATTGAGCGTGCAGGTACGAAGGCTGGTAATAAAGGCTGGGATTCCGCACTGGCTGCGATTGAGATGGCGAATCTGGGCAAGCAGTTTTAATTTTGCCAATACCTGAATAGAACGGCATAACTATAGCCGGAAAAAGGGATTGGATTGTTAAGCAAGGCGATGACGTATATACTACAGAAAGAGGGATTGATAAAGTCGAGCATAAGTGCTAACGGGGAAAGGTATTGTTGAATGATGATTGGAGTAAGGCAGGGGGAAGCACATTGACAGTCGTAAATTACAAGCTGGAAACATTCGAGGGTCCACTAGATCTGCTGTTGCATCTGATTGATAAGGCCGAGATCGATATTCAGGATATCCCGATTAGTGATATTACCGATCAGTATATGGCTTTTTTGCACAGTATGCAGGAGCTGGAGCTGGACATTACGAGCGAGTTTCTGGTGATGGCGGCGACGCTCTTATCCATTAAGAGTAAATTGCTGCTTCCCAAGCCACCTGTAATGGAATATGATGATTTGGATTTTTATGAAGAAGAGGATTATGATCCGCGGGATGAACTGGTTCGCAAGCTGGTGGAGTATCGTAAATATAAAGGGATTGCCCGCCATCTGAGTGAACGTGAATGGGAACGAAGTCTGATCTACGGCAAGGAGCCGGAAGATTTGAGCGCATTCCTGCCCACCGAACCCGCCAATCCGGTGCATGGGCTACATGCAAGCGATTTGGTCGCGGCCTTTCAGCGTGCGCTGCGTAAAGCAGAGCGACGTACGACGGTAACCCGTATTCACCGCGATGAAATTTCGGTCAAGGACCGTATTCGGCAGGTCATCGGGGCGTTGGAGATGGTAGGGACGGGAGGACGGCTTCTGTTCTCCAAGCTGATGCATGAGGATATGTATCGGCATGAAGTGGTAGTCACCTTTTTGGCTATCCTCGAACTGATGAAAATGAAGCAGATTTTCTGCTATCAGGAGAAGCTTTTCGATGATATTGTAATGGAGTGGAGAGGGGATTTACGGGTTAATGGATTATCTGAAGCTGAAATCAATTATTGAGGGACTGCTGTTTCTCGCGGGAGAGGAAGGGTTGTCCGCCAAGCAGATCGCTGACATTGTAGAGCAGCAGCAAGAGCTGGTTGAAAAGAGTCTGGAGGATATGAAGCAGGACATGGAGCAGGGAGGAAGAGGCTTGCAAATTGTCCGTATCGCTGGGCATTATCAACTGGCAACCTTATCCGAACATGCACCTTATTTTGAAAAGCTCGCCTATTCTCCGGCACGTGCCTCGCTGTCTCAAGCGGCTTTGGAGACACTTGCCATTGTGGCCTACCGCCAGCCCATTACAAGAGTTGAAATCGAAGATATTCGCGGTGTCAAATCTGAGCGGGCTATACATACTCTGGTCAACAAGGAGCTTATTGAGGAAAAAGGTCGGGCTGAGGCCATTGGACGGCCGATTTTGTATGGAACGACGAAGTCATTTCTGGATTATTTCGGTTTGGGCTCTTTGGCGGATTTGCCGCAGCCTGAGCTGTTTGAGGACTCAGATAATCTGGAGGAAGAGACACAATTGTTGTTCGAACGTTTGGAGAACCGCCAGCAGGATATGAATGATACGGAGTCTTGATGCCTGGCAGAAGCCTGTTTTACGGGTTCTCTTCATTGTTAAAGGTTTCGAAATTTAGAAAACAGCCAGTCCTCGCATAATGGGGGCTGGCTGTTTAGCGTTTTAGGATGCATGTTTTCCGGGCGAAGGGTCATACTATTTTTGCCATGGTATATCCATGGAGAAAAAAGGCAGGGAGGACTCGCCAGTGTGGAAATGGATCGGTATCGCCATCATCGTCGTTTTGTTACTTGTGCTGGCTGTTCTGCTCTCCCGTATCCGATTGAAGCTGGATATTGCCAAGCATGATAATGATGACCGGGCGCATCTGGAGATCAGATTTCTGTACGGGTGGATTAAAATAAATTATGACATTCCGGCTATTCTGCTGGCAGGTTTGCAAAAAGGGCTTCTCTATCGACTCGATCGCAACAAAAACATACATAAAACCGATGCCACCATTGACAGCGGCACCATCGATAAAGAGAAAATTAAGCGATTTATACACGATGTTCGGATACTTCTGAAAGGAACGCGGTCCTTCCGTCGATGGATACGTCATACGCTAGCCCATGTGACGATGTCGAAAATGGAATGGTCCACCAATATCAGTCTTGCTGACGCTGCTTATACGGCTACCTCTACCGGTATTCTGTGGGGGCTGAAAACGTCACTGATCGGTTTTGCCTCCAGCTTTGTGCGCATGAACTGCACACCCAAGCTGTTTGTCGTGCCCTATTGGGTGGATCGCCTGCGTTTTACTACCACTTTGACCTGTGAGGCAAGTATTTCACTGGGTTATGGCATTTATTCGATGCTCATGTTGGCTTACCGCATATGGCGCGTACCAGGCGGTGCAGAGGCGTGGAAACGGGTATTCTCCAAGAAACCAGTAAAGCATGAGGAATAATGAGCCATACATATTTCCTTGAACCCCTGCGCACACTAGCGAAAGAAAAGGCAGTCTACGCTTGAACAAAGCAGAGGAGGAATAATCATGTCAGATCACCCGATTCAAGGGCTCATGCAAACCGCGATGGAGAACATCAAAGCCATGGTGGATGTGAATACGATTGTGGGAGACGCGGTGGAAACACCCGATGGTTCCGTTATTTTGCCAATCAGTAAGGTGGGATTTGGCTTCGCAGCCGGGGGCAGCGATTTTAATGTAGATGAAGAGGCGCTTCATACATCCTCGTCGTCAGGTGCTCACAGCGGCAAGGAAGGACATCCTTTTGGCGGCGGTAGCGGTGGTGGTGTATCTATTCACCCGATTGCTTTTCTGGTTGTCGGCAAACAGGGGGCACAAATCGTTCCATTGGACAATCAAACGCATCTGATTGAGAAACTCATCGACTCCACACCATACCTGATTGATAAGGTTCAGTCTATCTTCCGGAATGCAGGCGGCGACTTGCATACTCCACCCCCACAGGTACCTGTAGATGTCACTACTGATCACAGTCACTCTGGCCCGGCTTACTTGTAAAAGTTATTGAACAGGATTATTTGTACAGGAGGGTATTCTCAAAGCCAGCTATCGGCTAAGGAATACCCTCTTTTTTACATACACCTAACCATAATATTTTTATGCACGAATATACTGTCTTCCACCAATGCTCGCATGTATACGGGGAGGGTGCTCTTGTGAAGGGCTCAGCGCAAGTTCTTCTTCCCGGTTTCCTTCAGGGGCAAACTGCGACAGATAGGCAAAATCGGGGTAGATCACTTCATTTGTCAAATAAGCAGAAGTGGTGGCCCTCGGTCGTCGATGACGATTGAGGGAGTCGATGATGCCTTGCGCTGTGTGGAT
Source organism: Paenibacillus terrae (assembly GCF_000943545.1). Taxonomy (GTDB): domain Bacteria; phylum Bacillota; class Bacilli; order Paenibacillales; family Paenibacillaceae; genus Paenibacillus; species Paenibacillus terrae_A. The sequence continues at coordinate 49,708 of NZ_JTHP01000027.1, read as the reverse complement.
GCCAATCCCATGACCATAAAACGAATCTTCCCTTAGCTTGACAACATTTTCTCCTTTCCACTCCGGCGTTTCGGGTGATACATCGGGATTGTTGAAATACAGGATGTCGCCAGGAACAGCCTTGTGACTCCCTTGCTCCTGTATGAGTCTGAGATCACTGTCATAGTGCCAATCATATAGCAGCATATCGGCAAAAATCCGATTAAATTCACTTTCCAGAATGGAATCCAGCACTCCTTTGTAGAGCACAATGACCATAGCTGTCGCGCACTCAAAGGCATATTTATGCCCATTCACAAAAATATCCCTGATCCCCTGCGCCGGAGTGACACCTGCTTTAATCTGAAATCCGCCTTTCTCCGTCAATTCCCAAAATTGCTCGTTGCTGCGTGCTGTATCAAAGGTGGCGAAGGATACACCGCTTCGATTCAAGGCTTCAGCTGCCTCAACAATCCGGGCTCTTAAGATCGTTTCAAACTGTTGCCGCTGCATGTTGTACCTCCATTCATTCGTCATGTTTAGTAACTATTATATATATGTAATCAGGAATGCAAGTTGCCTGTTTGCGTAGAAAAGAAAGCGGATAGAAGGACGATACACCATGTCCCTAGAGGGATTTTCTGCTATAAAGGTGGACATACTTTGAACAGCTTGGACATAGAATGGTACAAGACTTGTTCAAAACCGGAGGAATCCAAATGCTTAAAAGAAAGCCGAAAATCTACGCGGGATACAGCCAGCTTTTGCCCAAGATACGTGTTTTTGTGTTGCCGCTGGCACTGCTGCTCGTCTTGACATTGCCGCTCACACTGCTGAGTCCGCAGGCTGCTTGGGGAGCAGTGAAAAAGGAGGAATTCCCACCTGCTTTTACTACACATGCACAGGCTTCATCTCTAATTGATGTCACATCAGGAAGAATCATATATTCCGCCGAGGGTGACCGAGAGCTGCGTATTGCCAGTCTGACCAAAATTATGACCGCGATCGTAGCCATCGAACATGGACGCTTGCAGGATCCGGTAAAGGTGAGTCCGACGGCTTATGCCAAAGAGGGTTCCTCACTTTTTCTCCAAAAGGGTGAACAAATGACACTGGAAAATATGCTGTACGGCTTGATGCTCCGTTCTGGTAACGATGCGGCTTCCGCCATTGCTGAGCATGTGGGAGGGACGGAGGAAGGATTTGTTCATTTGATGAATGAGAAGGCGGTTGAGCTTGGACTAAGCCATTCCCACTTTGCTAATCCGCATGGACTGGATGCCGAGGGGCACTATTCCTCTGCCAATGATATGGCCCGGCTTACCGCTTATGCGCTGCATAATCCAACCTTTTCCCGCATTGTGAAGACGGAGTTAAAAAAAGCGCCTAATCCGAATGAATCATGGGATTATTCATGGCATAACAAGAACAAGATGCTGAGGCTCTATGAGGGAGCTGATGGTGTAAAAACGGGTTTTACGAAAAAAGCGTTTCGCTGTCTGGTCAGCTCAGCTACACGGGACGGTCGCCAGCTTGCCGCTGTTACCTTAAATGATGGAGACGATTGGAACGATCATGCCCGTATGCTCGACTACGGTTTCCGATATTATCCGCTCATTCCGATTACGGACAAGCAGCAGCCGATTGACGGTTATCCGCTGCTGACAGGCACAAGCTTTGCCTATCCTTTGCATGATGGGGAGAAGGCGCAGCTGCACAAAAGACTGGTCCTGTATAAAAAGGCCAAGTCTAACAGAGCTGACGTATCCTTCGGTTTGCGGGGACGTGTCGAGTTTCTGCTGGAAGGCAAGCTTATTGGCTCCGTTCCTGTGTATGACAAAGGCAGCTTGCTGCCCGCCCGAAGCACAGTACAGCCACAACAGGAAATTCCGACTGCACAAGCTCCTGCAAGCCATGGCATCCAAGAGCGTACCTGGACGAGCGGATGGAGCGAGATTTTAAGAAATCTGTTCGGAGCATAGAGGTTAGGTTACATTCATCGGTGAAAGGGAGGGATCGGCCTTGATTCATCTCATATGGGTGGCCCTGATTTGTATTGGATTTGTGTTTGCCGCCGCGCAGGGAAATATTGAAGTGGTGACCAAGGCGGCATTTGATGGGGCGGCCACGGGCGTTACGGTATGCTTTGGACTGATTAGTGTGCTTGTATTCTGGATGGGTATGATGAAGCTGGCGGAAGATGGTGGGCTTTTGCAGAAAATATCCAAACTGCTCGCCCCGTTAGTAGCCTTTCTGTTTCCTGATGTTCCGCGTAATCATCCGGCAATGGGGTATATCTTGTCCAATATGAGCGCTAACCTGCTCGGGCTGGGAAATGCGGCGACCCCGATGGGTATCAAGGCGATGCAAGAGCTGCAATCCCTTAATCCCGACAAGCAGACCGCTACACCCGCTATGTGTACGCTGCTCGCGTTGAACACGGCCAGCATTACGCTTATTCCGACCACACTGATTGCGATTCGTCTCAATTATCATTCCGCCAATCCGACCGAAATCGTCGGGACAACGCTGGTGGCGACTGCGATAGCCACCTTTGCCGCGATTGCGGCGGATCGCTGGTACCGTAGCCGGGAGCTGCGTCGTCCTCCAGCCAGTCCACCTTCCACATCATCATTGCCGCCACAGAAAACAAAAACACAGGCACCACAGGGCACGCCAGTAGCTGCGTCCTCTCCGGCTACGCCGCCCGTTTCTTCACCTGCCGTTCAGGGATCGGGAATGACGGCTGCCAAGGGCAGAAACACCACTTGGAAAGGATGAGGGAGGCATGCTTTACTTCATTAACCTCGTTTCGACTTGGGCCATTCCGGTTATTCTTGCCTTTATTCCTTTATATGCATATGCCAAAAAGGTACCGGTCTACGATTCCTTTGTGGATGGAGCCAAAGACGGCTTCTCTACGGCTATCAGTATCATTCCTCATCTCGTAGGCATGATGGTGGCTATCAGCATTTTTCGAGCGTCCGGCGCTCTGGATTACTTGATATCCTGGGTAACGCCTTGGATTAAAAGCTGGGGCGTACCCGGTGAGGTTCTGCCATTAGGACTGTTGCGCCCGTTGACGGGCACCGGTTCGCTTGCGTTTACGACGGATCTGATCCGCACGTATGGCCCGGATTCCATGATCGGTCGTATTGCCTCCACGATTCAGGGTAGCACGGACACGACACTCTATGTGCTGACTGTATATTTCGGCGCGGTAGGTATTCGAAATGGGCGTTATGCCTTGAAGGTGGGGCTGTTTTCAGACGTGGTCGGTTTTGTGGCAGCGATTGCGATTTGCCTGCTTGTATTTTGATTCCTGCATTGATTTGTGAACGGGGGTTGTGATTTTGTTCATGGATGGGTATCATTAGCATGAGGTGAATTAGCGAACATGGAAAGATTGCAGAAAATACTGGCCCAGGCTGGTGTAGCTTCCCGACGTAAATGTGAGGAGCTTATTCAGGCGGGTAGCGTGGAAGTGAACGGGGTTACCGTAACAGAGCTGGGAACGAAGGCAGACCCTGATCAGGATATAATTACGGTAAAGGGTAGACCGATCAAAACCGAGAAAAAAATCTATTTAATGATGAACAAGCCTAAAGGCGTGATTACGAGCGCTTCCGATCCGGAAGGCCGTAAAATTGTGTCCGACTATCTGAAAGGCGTTAAGGAGCGCGTATATCCGGTAGGTCGTCTTGATTACGATACTGAAGGGCTGTTGTTGCTCACCAATGATGGCGAGTTCGCCAATCTGCTCACCCATCCGAAGCATCATGTTCCCAAGACGTATGTAGCGACAGTCAAAGGCGTTCCGCACGGAACCGAGCTGGACAAGCTGAAAAAAGGGATCGTGCTGGAGGATGGTATTACCGCACCCGCTGAGGTAGAATACAAGGATGTGGACCCAAACGGCAAAGAGTCTGTAATCCAAATTACCATTTATGAAGGCAGAAACCGTCAGGTCAGACGGATGTTTGAGGCCATTTCCCATCCGGTCATCAAGCTTAAACGTATTGCCTTCGGCGATCTTTTGCTGCAAAATTTGAAGCGCGGTCTGACGAGACCCCTCACCAAGGACGAAATCAACCGTCTCATTCAACTTGCACAGTCAGACAACACGAAAAAGAAACGGACAGGACGGGGGTCATAACCCCGGCCTTTTTGGTGTAAAGAGAGCTGAATGAACAGAGCAAGGTTTGACCGGACACGGGAAAATAGTAAAATAGAGAGAATGCTTTTTTTAGCGAAGGGGCTGGGAATATGTCAGAACATAGCAACCGCATATTAATTGTAGATGATGAAGAACGCATTCGCCGCCTTCTGCGGATGTACCTGGAAAAAGAAGGATACGAAATTGATGAAGCTGAGGATGGCGAAATTGCGCTCCAGAAAGCGACTGCAAGCGATTACAGTATTATTCTGCTCGATGTGATGTTACCGGGCATGGATGGAATTGAAGTTTGCACACGTCTGCGTCAGACCAAAGCTACACCTGTGATCATGCTGACTGCCAAAGGCGAGGAAGTGAACCGCGTACAGGGCTTTGAAGTCGGGGCCGATGATTATGTGGTCAAGCCTTTTAGCCCGCGTGAGGTGATTTATCGAGTGAAGGCGATTTTACGCCGTTCGTCGGAAACTGCTTTTTTGACCAAGGAGACGGTGCCGAGCAACAGCATTGTTTTCCCGAATCTTATTATTGAGCATGATGCGCACCGCGTAAGTGCAGGCGGGATTGAAATCAGTCTCACTCCTAAAGAGTACGAGTTGCTGCATTATTTGGCTGTATCGCCGGACAAGGTGTTTTCGCGCGAAGAGCTGCTGAAAGACGTATGGAATTATGAATTTTTTGGTGATCTACGAACGGTGGATACGCATGTCAAACGGCTTCGTGAAAAGCTGAACAAAGTATCACCGGAGGCAGCGGCTATGATTACAACGGTTTGGGGTGTCGGCTATAAGCTGGAGGTTCCAAAATAACGTGAGCTTCTGGAGATCGCTGGTAGGCAAGCTGTGGATTACCATCATTTGTTTGGTAGGCTGTGTGCTTATTTTTCTGGGACTTTTTTTGTTGCCTTACATCAACAGGAATTTCGCCGCATATGAATCGACGGAAATCAAGCATTTGTTCACCTATACATGCATTGTCGGCTTTTTACTGACGACTTTTTTTGCTTTGTTTCTTTTTACTAAAATCACGCAGCCTATGCAGCTGTTGATTCAGGCGGCGAATGCGATCCGTGAGGGAAGATATGATACACGGCTTTCGCTGGTAACGAGTGACGAGATTGGCGAACTGGCGAAAACTTTTAATCATATGTCTACGGAGCTGGAAGCGACGATCCGCAGTCTGAATGAGGAGAAGAATCATCTGTCCAGCGTGCTGAGAAGCATGTCTGATGCTGTAATGACCTTCGACAGAAGCGGACAAATCATTTTGACGAATCCGCCTGCGCAAAGTCTACTGGATAGCTGGAAAAAGCTGGAGTGGCAAGAGCATGATCAGGAGGAATTCGGAGTGTCTGTACCTGGGCCGTTGCTGCCGTTGTTCCACACCGTTATGCACAGGGGAGAGGACGGTGGGGACTATATTCATGTAAAACAGGGCTCATGGTCGGTACAAATGGCGCCGTTGTACACGGATAATGTAATTCGTGGCGCTGTCGCTGTACTCAGAGACATCACGGAGGAAGTCAAGCTGGAGAAGATGCGGAGTGACTTTGTCGCTAATGTGTCCCATGAAATTCGTACACCGCTTTCTATGATGCAGGGCTACAGCGAGGCCTTGCTCGATGGAATGGCTGGTTCACCAGAAGAATCCGAGGAATTGGTGCGGGTCATTCATGATGAATCGTTGCGTATGGGAAGACTGGTCAAGGACCTGCTTGATCTGGCTCGAATGGAGGCAGGTCATACAGACATGCACCGTCAGGAAGTGGATGTCAATGAACTGATCGAGCGTGTTCACCGTAAATTTACGGTGCGCTCGAAGGAACAGGGGCTGACGCTCGATTATCATGAGCAAGGTCAGCATCTACTGCTACCTGAAGCAGATGAAGACCGATTGGAGCAGGTGCTGACCAACTTGTTAGATAATGCGTTCAGGCATACGCCCGGCGGAAAAAGTGTTACCATTAGTGCCGATCAGATTTTGGGGGAACGGCATGAGCTGATTCGCATTCGGATTAAGGATGAAGGTGTGGGCATTGCCAGTGAGGACCTGCCTTATATTTTTGACCGCTTTTACAAGGCAGACAAGGCCAGAGTGCGGGGCGTGGACAAAGGAACCGGTCTGGGGCTTGCTATTGTCAAAAATATTGTGGAGGCTCACGGAGGCTCTGTCTCCGCAGCCAGCGTATTGGGAGAAGGGACGGAGTTCACTATTTTGCTGCCGATCTCAAAAAAACAAAGTCGGGCTCTGTAACAGGCTTGTAAGCCAACAGCAGAGTACCCCGGTTCGCAGGCATCCTCGGAAGAGGGTGCTTTTTGTTGAAAAATCAACATTTATCTTGTTCAACGTGGAACATTCAGCTTCTCAGAACAGGTAGGTCTAATGCTGGTCACGGATATGGGGCGTGGATATATAAAAAAAGACGCCCGGTTCGCCGGACGCCTCTCTGATTAGGCAAAGCATGTTAACATTATACAGCACTGCTGATAGCTTAATCGAGTACCACTTCTTGAGCGGTATTCAGTTCAGGCAAGCCAACCAGTTGGATCAGTACGTCTTTAGGAACGGCTTTATCAACGGTCAGAATCATGATGGCTTCACCACCGACAATTTTACGTCCTACCTGCATGGAGGCAATATTCACGCTGTTCTCTCCGAGCAGAGTGCCGACACGCCCGATAATGCCGGGTTTGTCATTGTGGGAGATGAGCAGGAAATGCGCTTCTGGTGCCACGTCCACCAGGAACTGGTTCAACCGGACGATACGTTCGCCATAGCCTGCGAGCAGGGTACCTGCTACACGTTGCTCCTCTCCGCTTTGCGTTTTGAGCGTGACGGTGATCAGGTTGGTAAAGCCCTTGGTAGCCGGAGCCTGTGACACGACAAGATGGATGTCACGTGTTTTGGCAAGGTGGACAGAGTTTACAATGTTAACATCGCTGCCCAGATGGCGACTGAGCACACCTTTCAAGATATAACGTGTCAGTGGTTGTGTATCTACAGAAGACAGATCACCTGCGTAATCCACCTGGATTTCACGTACAGCCTGGTTCGTCACTTGAGCGGCAAAGCTGCCCAGCTTCTCGCCAAGCGAGAAATAAGGCTGCAATTGCGTCATCACGTTGGATGGCACCGGAGGCATGTTGACCGCATTTTTGAACGGCTCATCACGCAAAATGTGCAGCACCTGCTCGGATACGTCGATCGCTACATTCTCCTGAGCTTCTACCGTGGATGCACCTAGATGCGGAGTAACGATAATTTTCGGATGGCTCAGGAAAGGGTGATCCTGTGCTGGCGGCTCCGATTCGAATACGTCAAAGGCTGCGCCAGCAACGATGCCTTCATCAATGGCTTCAACGAGAGCCATTTCATCGACAACGCCGCCGCGGGCACAGTTGATGATACGCATCCCTTTTTTCATCACTTCAAACTGCGGACGGGCAATCATATGCTTCGTTTCCGGTGTTAACGGTGTGTGTACCGTCATGAAATCCGCGTTGCGGATAATTTCGTCCACACTTGCCAGCTTGATGCCCAGCTTCTCAGCGCGTTCTTCCGTCAGAAACGGATCATAACCGAGAATGCTCATGCCGAAGGCTTTGGCACGTTTGGCCACCTCGCTGCCGATGCGTCCCATACCGAGTACGCCAAGCGTTTTGTTACGCAGCTCAACACCGAGGAACGTTTTACGATCCCATGTACCGCTGATGGTTTTGGCATACGCCTGTGGAATATGACGCGCCAGAGCCATCATCATGGCAAAAGTATGCTCACATGTCGTAATCGTGTTGCCGTCAGGGGCGTTAATGACGATAATTCCGCGTTGTGTTGCTGCTTCCAGATCAATATTGTCCACTCCGACACCGGCGCGTCCGACAACCTTGAGGTTCTTACCTGCCGTCATGATGCGTTCTGTTACCCGGGTTTGACTACGAACAAGCAGTGCATCATAGTCACCAATAATTTGAACTAATTCGTCCTCGCTGAGACCTGTGTTCTTGTCCACCGTTACATCGTCTGCATCCATCAGTTGCTGGATGCCCAGGTCACTGATCGGATCGGATACTAAAACTTTAAACATTTGGTTTCCTCCTCAAAGTTAACTTCTTTTATGGACAGGATGTACTTCAACTGAAATACATTCCATAAAGAACGTGAAAAAACTTGAAATGCTTCTGAAAAACAGAAGATCGCGGACAGCACTAACGTGATAACGCATTGACGCAGAAAAGGGATGAAATAGCATTATGCACCTAACTGACGGTTAAAAAAGTCATATGCAGAACCGCTTTGCGGTTTGCGGGCATCAAAAAAACTCCCGAATCACATACTATCTCCATAGTAAGGGACGAGAGTTTATCGTGGTACCACCCTAATTCGCAGCCGTTTCACAACGGACTGCCTTCAGCGGTCATAAATATGACCGAAAGGATAACGGTTTTCTGCCGATTGCATCTAATGCCGGGAAATCATCCCGAGGCTTCGGTGCAATAACTCAGGAGCGCTAAAAGTAATTACTCCGTCACCGGCTTCCACCCAAGCACCGGCTCTCTGAAGACGAAATCAATACCTTTTCTCCATCATTGTTGTTGTCGCTAATAATTTTTTCATAATGTATCATGGCTTACATGGACATGTCAATAGGACATGTGACATGTGTGGACACCGGGCTAGATACAAAGCTGCAGAATGCAGAATAATAAGTTTTAAGCCTTCTTGAATCCGTTCGACTTTTTGGCTATGATGCTTAAGAAGACTATGCAGAGGACTAACTACTATGAAAAAGCTTAAAGTGAAATGGAAAAGAGCGCAAATTCATGAATTGAATGACCGCTTGCTGCTTTACAATTTGTATCTAACCCAGGGATTGACCCTGATGGTCGGCGCAATCTGGATTATTTTTCAGAAAAGAAATGTGCTGGAGTTGTTTGCGTGGCCGAACAGTCTGCATGTTTTATGGTGGGGGTTGGGACTGGCTGCGGCTATGCTGCTGGTGGACCTGCTCCTGTCGCGGGTTATGCCCGAGGATGCTATGGATGACGGGGGCATTAACCAGATGCTGTTTCAAAACCGCCCCATCTGGCATATTGTATGTATAGCAGCCATCGTTTCGATCTGTGAGGAACTATTGTTCAGAGGGGCGATTCAGTACAGCTTTGGGCCTTACTGGACAAGTATCTTGTTTGCGGTCATCCACATCCGGTATTTGCGGCATTGGATTCCAACAGGCTGGGTTTTTCTGAGCAGTTACGGTTTGGGCTACATATACGTGCAGACCGGTAGCCTGTGGGCGCCGATTATTTGTCATTTTGTGATTGACCTCATATCCGGTTTGGCGCTACGTTTTCGGAGGTATGAAGCATGAATCAGGAACTTAGCAGAGTGCAGACTTATGGCAGCCGCCGAAATGGACGCAAGAGCAAGGAAGAGAACAGTCCAAAACCGGCTCGCTCCCGTGCTTCACGGCCCGCACCGGAATTGGCTCACGTTGCTGCTGCACCGGAAGTTGCTGTGACGATGGAGGAGGATGCTCCTGTCAGCGAGTACCGGACACGGGCAGAAATGTTTCCGTCCCGCCGTATCCGGGTGAGCAAGTGGTTTTTAAATTTTTTGAGCACACTTTTTGTGCTCATTACAGCAGCATTGCTGTGGTGGGGCATCAAAGGGGCACCGCCCATTAGTAAAATGCTCTGGTAATTATAAACCTGTGTGATTGCTTGTGAGTAGAGTTATTTATAGGCACAGGCACTGCAAACGGTATACTAAAAGAGCCTCCTTACCCGCTTATATGACTTGCGGGAAATGGAGGCTCTTTTGCAATCGTTTAGGATCGGTAATAGAAGCACGAGGGCCTGTTAGCTGGCAGGCACCTCAATACTTTGTGGATCGACAAATTGGTAACCCTTTTGCTCCAGACGGGTCAACAGGCTATCCAACGCTTCTGTGGTCCATGGCAGCTCATGCATTAAAATATTGCTGCCCGGATGCAATTGCTCCGTTACATTCTTGAGAATTGCATCGGTTTTATTCGGCTGACTCTTTTTCATTGTCCAATCGAGCGAACCAACGGACCATGTCATATATAAAAGTCCGTTTTCCTTGGCGACCTTGCGGCCGACATCCCCACCTGCACCATGAGGAGGACGGAAGAACACCGGCGTTTGCCCCGTTGTTTCCTCAACAATTTTTTGCACCGATTCAATTTGCTTTTTCACTTCGGCCTCGGATTTGTTCTTTAGCACGATGTGATCCCAGCTATGGTTGCCAATAGGCTGCCTACGGTCATGTATGAGCTTGAGCAGCTCAGGGTGCTCCTTCACGCGGTAACCGTTTACGAAGAAAATGGCTTTAGCCTTGTGCTTGTCCAGAATATCAATAATTTTGTTGATCATGACCGCTTCCTTGGGTCCGTCGTCAAAGGTTAGTAAAACAACCTTTTTCTCCGCCCCTTGTTGGTTAGGAACCACGTTGTAAGCCTTGTCCAAATGATACGTTTTGTTAACGGTAGCCGTTGAATTTGTAGCCTCGTTGCTGTCGGCGACGGTCTTGCCAGTTTGCGGCGTTGTTTGGGCTGTTGAGTTATTACCATGATTACTGCCTGCTTGCTCACTGCTGTTGGTTGGGGAAGAAGCTGTGCCCTGCCCTTTGTCTGTGTTGTCACTGGTTTCAGACGTTGCCTGGGTCTGGTTATTGCTTGTGGCTGCCGATTCTGGCTTGGCCGCAGTGCAAGCACTTAGCAGCAGACATGCGGTCAACAAAATGGCTGCTGTTTTTGTACCCATTAATTCATCTCACCTTCCTGTATTTATACCGTATGAGTTTGTCTCTGCTGACGAACACTATGCTTGATTCTACCACAAAGGGAGGTTCTAATTGTGAAAACATCTTCATTTTTCCTGGGAATCGTTTTGGGCGCAGTGGCGAGCACTATGATCTCCCGTAACCGCAGTATGTTAGGCTTATCTATGGACATGGATGGGAAAAAAGGCGGTAATCTGGTTCAAAAAGCCCGTACCAAAATGATGGACGCGGCGTTCCCCGGAATGGGTGATATTACGCTTAACAAGCAAGACACCCATAAGGATCACGATCACCGTTCCACAACAGATACAACAGCTCATAGCGCCCATACAGCCCAAACTAAAGAAGAAAATATGAAGCTGATTAGAGATTTTATCAGCACCAGTCCCGATGTTAAGCGTGAGGTCGAGCAAATCCTGAAAGAAACTCATACAGCCGTACCGGGTTTGTAACCCGGAACCCTCTATCCCGAATCATTTTGCGGCTTTTTTGTAAAAGCCGTTCAAATGATTCTTTTTTTTATCATTTTTATTGCGTGCATTTACGATTATAAAATGATAACATGATTACATAGAACCATTTTCTTCACAAGCACCATAAATGCATCATAATCTGTTAATAACACTCGGCTGCCAGGAGGAGGGTCCAGTATGAAAATAGAAAGATTAAGCCAGGACAAGATACGGATTTTCCTTACCTTTGATGATTTGAGCGAACGCGGTATTCAAAAAGACGACATGTGGCAAGAGATTCCAAGAGTCCATGAGCTGTTCACCGAAATGATGGATCAGGCATATAGTGAGCTGGGCTTCGACGCCACGGGACCTTTAGCTGTCGAAGTATTTGCGCTTCCTGCTCAGGGCATGGTAGTTATCGTCACTCGAGGGAAATACGACCACCAGCAATATGGTTCGGGTCCTGATGATGAGCTTCCGGAGGAAGTATATGAAATGGAAGTTACGCTGGAGCACAGCGATTCCATCGTCTACGCGTTTAGCGATTTCGAAGTACTCATAGAAGCGGCTCACATGCTCCGTAGTAACACCACGGATGCAGGTAAGCTGTATCATTATAGAGGAAAATGGATTCTGCATTTGGAACCGGAAGAAGTGGAAGAGCCCAAGCTTGCGGCCTTGATCGCGGTTCTTGCTGAATTTGGGGAAGGCTCATCCGTAACACCGGCAATGCTGGAGGAGTATGGCAAGCTGGTCATTCCTGAACAGGCGATTGATGTCATCTGCACTCATTTTGACAGCCGCTCTTAATGAGGCTTAAAGAAAAGTAATATCGAAGTGACTTTGTCGGCTCTGCGCTGAATGCAGGGCCGACTCATTTTTATGGAGGGATGATCGGTGCTTCTGTTTTCTGTTTTAGCGGCAGCAACTGCGCCGGGTCTCGCCTTATTAATGTATTTTTACTTGAAGGACAGATATGAATCCGAGCCGCTGCACATGGTTATCAAAGTGTTTTTGCTCGGCTTTTTGGTGGTACTGCCTGTCATGATTTTTCAACGTGGGTTGCTGCTTTGGCTGGGGGACAACACGTTAATTCAGGTGTTCGGCATTTCGGCCGGAGTGGAAGAGTTTTTCAAATGGTTTTTGCTGTACCACTTTATATATAATCACACCGAGTTCGATGAACCTTATGACGGTATTTTGTATGCCGCCGCAATCTCGCTTGGATTTGCAACAGTTGAAAATCTGTTGTACGCATGGGCAGGCCACGCTTCTGTTAGTATGATGCTGATGAGATCATTGCTTCCAGTATCCGGTCATGCGATGTTTGGAGTCATGATGGGCTATTACATGGGGAAGGCCAAGTTTTCAGAGGACTGGAAAAGCAAATATATGTTGCTTCTGTCACTGGTACTTCCGTGGTTCTGGCATGGCATATATGACCTGATTCTGACGACAATTTCGCATGACTGGATCTGGTTTATCATTCCTCTGATGGCATTTCTCTGGTATGGAGGGATGGCGAAAATCAGTAGGGCCAACAACCGCTCTCCATTTCGACTGTTCAAACGGGAAGAAAAGGTTAATATGTAACAAATTGGGGCACACTGATCTGACAAACCTGTTAGAGAAAGAGGTGTCTTTTTTTTGCGTATTAAAGTGAGAATACATTGTAAAAGGTGTGGTGAACGTTTCGTACTGAGAGGACGGATGGAGCAAGGGAGTGTTCAGACCGGATTTAAGCGCTGTATCTGCGATCACTGTGAGTTTATTATCGAAGTTATGGAAAACCATGCATAAGAGAGCATTCTTCTTGTCACACTATCGTTAGTGTACTTGAAGAAAGGAGACTCCCAATATGTATAGACGACTTAGTACTGTAATGTTTCCGATTGTTACCCTGATTATGATAGGAGCATTTGTGTGGGGTTATCGGGAAAGCCAGATGAGAAAAGAGGTGTCTCTTCAGGCAAATAGCATGTCGATTAAAGCGGAAAATCAATATCAGCGTGCGTTTCATGATTTGTCGTTTCATATGGATCAGTTGCATTCACAACTCGGGAACGCTATTGCAGTTCACAACACGTCACACGCCATGCATCGCAAATGTCTGATGAATGTGTGGAGAATTACAAGCGAGGCTCAAAATGAGGTCAACCAGTTGCCGCTCAATGTGATGCCTTTTAATCATGCCAAGGATCTGTTGTCACATCTATCTGCATTTGCGTATCAGACATCTGTCCGTGATTTGGATCACGAGCCTTTGAATGAGAAAGAATTATCGAATCTGAAGACGTTATACACTAATTCTAGAGAAATTTCGAAAAATATGCACGAAGTCCGGCAAAAAGTCCTCAGCAAAAATTTGCGTTGGATGGATGTCGATACAGCGCCAGGCTCCCAGACCGGGCCTAAGGACAACACCATTATTGACGGCTTCCAAACCGTAGACAAAAAAGTAGAGAATTATAAGGAGCTGGATTGGGGACCATCCGTAGCTAGCATCTATGACAAGCGTTCTGTGAAGAAGCTGAGTCTTCCTGCTGTGAACGCGGAGCAAATTAAGCGAAGTGCGGCTGAATTTACCGGGAAACCGGAAAGCCAAATTCGTGTCCATGAAAATGGTAAAGGCACGGAATGGGCATCTTATACAGCTACCCTGTATAACAAACAGAAACCCGTAGCCACCATGGATTTTACCAAAAAAGGCGGCAAGCTTATTTCTTACCATGATATGAGAACGGTTGGGCCGAAGAAATCAACTCGCAATGAGGCGGTTCGCTATGCGAGTGAGTATCTCCAACGTAAGGGATATCCAGGGATGAAGCCTGTTTCTTATGATGAAAGTGGAAATTTAGCCAACATCACATTTGCCACTCAAAAAGGGGATGTGATCATCTATCCAGAAAAAATCACAGTTAGATCCGGTCTTGATAACGGGCAAGTGATCGGTTTTCAATCGAGTGACTACGTGTACGAGCACAGCCATCTCCGCCGTATTCCGAAGGCTAAGCTGGATGTGAAGGCAGCACGTGCGAAGCTGAACCCTGAGTTTCGTGAAACTTATCACCGGAAAGCACTGATTGAAAATGAACTGTCCAAAGAGGTTCTGTGTTACGAATTTGGCGGGAAAATCAACGGTTCCATTTACCGAATCTACATTAACGCTGATACGGGGATGGAAGAAACGATTGAGCAAGTTAAAGATTCGGATGAACCGGCTTCTGGAAGTAATGTTTAAGTGTAAATAGGGTAAATACGTAAAAATGAACCATTAGTCACGCTAAACCTCCTTCATTAAGGAGGTTTTTTTGTGCTTTTGACATGGTTATAACAAATATAGTGCTTAAAATAGGCACAAAGTCGTGGTATTATATACCTTAATAAAGCTTTTAAATGGACAAGGATGGTGAGCGGTTTGTTTCCTACAATTAATGATGTGCTATACATACAAGTGGCTGGTACCGATCATGCGGATGAACATTTTGAATTTAAGTCACGTATTGCGGAAGAGGATTCCCAGAACTTTCTAATAGAAATACCCATGTCTCAAACGAGCGGGCAACTGAAAAAACTGTTTTTAGGAGAAGAACTGTCGATATTTTTTATGAGCGAGGGCGGGATAAAAAACTATTTCAATACCCACGTTACCGGCTTTAAAGAGGATGTGCTCCGGATGGTCCGCATTCACAAGCCTGTCCCAGACAGCATCAGCAAAATTCAGCGTCGAAATTTTCTACGGGTTCAGGCCAACCTGGAAATAGCGGTAAAGTATGGATTAAACGAATCAAGGTTTGTAGCTGAGACACATGATATAGGAGGTGGAGGCGTTTCTTTTCAGACTCAAGGATCACATCACCTGGAAGAAGGTGAATCATTGTCCTGCTGGATTTTGGTCCCTTATAAAAATGGAACTCAGGAGCATGTCCCGTTCCAATCCGAAATTGTACGTATTCAGCAAATGGAAAATGGTCGCAGGCTAATCATGCTGAAATATGAGAAAATTGCTGATCAGGAGCGTCAAAAGCTTATCAAATATTGCTTTGAGCGTCAGTTGGAATTCCGGGGGAGATAGCAAACATCCCGGTTTATTCTTTTTTTGTTAACCTGCCGTTCATTTTGCATCAACTCTGAATGTGTGGTATAATTTTCACGTCGCAGGCAATGCCTGCTTTTTTCTTGAGGTTAGGTTAGGAGGAATTACCCGTTGGCAAGGCAACATGTATCTTCAAGTAATAAAATAAATGTAGCCATTGATGGACCTGCTGGTGCAGGGAAAAGTACGGTGGCCCGCTTGGTAGCGAAAGCACTTTCTTACGTTTATGTAGATACCGGAGCGATGTACCGGGCAGCAACGTGGTACATGATGCGCAAGGAAATTCCGGCGGAAAATGTACAAAAAGTGCTTCAATATGTGCCTGAGCTGGTGATTGAATTAGTACCGGACCCTACAGGCCAAAAGGTTTATTGTAACGGGGAAGATGTAACGACAGTGATTCGTTCGATGGAAGTGACAGGCAAGGTGTCACAGTATTCGAGTATTGCGGGGTTACGTTCGCGTTTGACTGAAAACCAGCGTGAAATGGCCGCGCGTAAAGGTGTCGTTATGGATGGTCGCGATATTGGAACTACTGTGCTTCCTGATGCGGAAGTCAAGGTGTTTATGACCGCAAGTGTTCAGGAACGTGCTTCTCGCCGGTTTAAAGAACTAAGTGGAGCTGATGATATCACTCTGGAGCAGCTTGAACGTGACATTGCGGCGCGTGACAAGCTTGATGAGGAGAGGGAGGTATCCCCGCTTCGTTGCAGTGACGACGCTATCGTGCTGGATACGACCCATATGGGCATTCAGGATGTCGTCGATACTATTGTATCTTACTGCACCACGGCGAAGGATGGAGAGATCAGCCAATGATATATGCTGTATGCGTCCGTATTTTGCGTCTCATATACCGCTTTCTGTTCAGACTTGAGGCTGTAGGCAGGGAAAATGTTCCTGCTGAGGGCGGAGTACTGTTGTGTTCTAATCATATTAGTAATCTGGACCCTCCGACAGTTGGCATTTTGCTGGATCGAAAGGTTCACTTTATGGCGAAAGCCGAGTTATTTAATACTCCTGTACTTGGTCCGTTGATTGACAAGCTGGGAGCTTTTCCGGTCAAACGCGGTGGTGTGAGCAAGGAATCCATTAAGCTGGCCTTGACCATTTTGCGTGACGGCAAGGTTATGGGAATCTTTCCAGAAGGCTCCAGAGGAGCCGGGGGAATCGGTAAAAAGGGTGCTGCCAGCTTTGCGCTGCGTAGTGGAGCGGCTGCCGTTCCGGTCGCCATTGTTGGTGATTACAAGCTTTTCCGTAAAACGAAAGTGATATACGGCAAACCTGTTAATTTGGATGCTTACCAAAAAGGCACCGTTATCGAAGGAGATCCACTTGAGCTGGCAACAGAAGAGATTATGTCTCGTATTCGTACAATGCGAGAAACCGGCGAGCCTACGAATAACTGAAAGGCCTGCATGAATTGTGTCTAATCTCGGAAAACTAGAACAGAAGTTTATCAGTGTTTTGAACTCTGCTACGCGCAGGTTTAAATAAATGGTTTTTTTGAATTGAGGAGGGTATTGACATGTCGGAAGAAATTAAAAATCAAGAAGCTGCTGAAGCGGCAAATCAAGACGAGCTCGATCAAATCGTCTCCCTGAAAAAAGGTGACACCGTTAAAGGTACAATCGTGAAATTGGAAGATAACCAAGCGGTAGTAAGCATTGGATATAAATACGATGGAATTATTCCAATTCGCGAGTTGTCTTCTGGTTTGGACAACGCAGAAGAAGCAGTACAAGTAGGCCAAGAGGTTGAAGCTAGAATTATCAGCATCGACGACGGCAAAGAAAAACTTGTCCTGTCCAAACGTGCAATCGACAGTGAAAATGCTTGGGAAAAGCTGGAGCAGCTGTTTGAAAGCAAAGAAGTATTTGAAGTGGTTGTTAATGATGTCGTTAAAGGCGGCATCGTTGTAGACGTGGGTCTGCGCGGATTTATCCCTGCATCCATGGTAGAACGCCATTTCGTTGAAGATTTCAGCGATTATAAAGGCCGCACATTGCGTGTTGTCGTGAAAGAGCTGGATCGTGAGAACAACAAAGTAATCCTTTCTCAAAAAGACGTTCTGGAAGCAGAATTTGAAGCCAACAAGCTTAAAGTAATGGCTGAGCTGAAAGAAGGACAAGAAATCGTGGGCACGGTTCAACGTCTCACTCAATTCGGTGCTTTCGTTGACGTAGGCGGCGTGGATGGTTTGGTTCACGTATCTGAAATTGCCTGGACTCATGTTGACAAACCTTCCGATGCGGTTTCTGAAGGAGAACAAGTAAAAGTGAAAGTCCTGAAAGTGGACCCTGAAAAAGGAAAAATCAGCCTGAGCATGAAAGCTGCACAGCCTGGTCCTTGGGAATCTGCTGCTGGACAATTTAACAACGGTGACGTTGTAACAGGCGTTGTTAAACGTCTGGTTAACTTCGGTGCATTCGTTGAAATCGCTTCTGGCGTGGAAGGTTTGGTTCATATCTCCCAAATTTCCCACAAACACATTGGAACTCCACAAGAAGTTCTGGAAGAAGGACAAGAAGTTAAGGTTAAAATTCTTGAAATGAGTCCTACTGAAAAACGTGTTAGCCTGAGCATTAAAGAAACTGAGGAAGCTCCAGAAGCTGCTCCAAGAGCAGAAAGAGCGCCACGTGCATCCCGCGCACCTCGTGAGGAACTGAACAATCCGAACGTTTCCTTGAACAATTCTGGTCTGAGCATTACGCTTGGCGAACGTTTTGGCGATAAACTGAACAAATTTAAATGAGTTTGAATCAATACACTTTATAAGCATAACGTACACCATCGGCGGACCCAGAGGGTTCGCCGATTGTTGTCACGTGACAATATCGCTAACAGGCATGTTTTTTGCTATGATGAGAGCGGAAGAATTGACAGGAGGAGTGAATTTATGGCAAGACCCGTTGTGGCTATTGTCGGTCGTCCGAATGTGGGTAAATCCACCATTTTTAATCGGATTATCGGGGATCGTTTATCCATAGTGGAAGATAAGCCTGGAATCACCCGTGACCGTATTTATGGTATATCGGAGTGGAACGGTAAATCCTTCAGTATTATTGATACTGGCGGCATTGAGATTGATGGGGAAGATGAAATCTTGAAATCCATCCGGATGCAAGCCGAACTAGCTATAGAAGAAGCAGATGTTATAGTATTCATGAGTGATGCGAAGGCAGGGATTACGCAATCTGATGAAGAGGTAGCCCAAATGCTGTATCGTTCGGGCAAGCCTGTTGTTGTGGCTGTAAACAAGGTGGACAATCTGGCACGTGCGGATCTGATTTATGAATTTTATTCTTATGGATTCGGCGACCCCATTGCCATTTCCGGTAGCCACGGTATAGGTCTTGGTGACCTGTTGGATGCGATTACGTCCAATTTGCCTGAGCTGGAAGAGGACATTTATGATGAAGATGTGATCCGTGTTGCCTTGATCGGTCGCCCGAACGTAGGTAAATCCTCGCTCGTTAACGCCATTCTGGGAGAGGAACGGGTTATTGTTAGTGACATTGCAGGTACAACGCGTGATGCAATTGATACGCCTTTTGAAAAAGACGGTCAGAAGTATGTACTGATTGATACGGCGGGTATGCGTAAACGTGGTAAAGTATATGAGACGACCGAAAAATATAGTGTGATGCGTGCCATGCGTGCTATTGAGCGTGCAGATGTCGTACTGGTCGTTATTAACGGCGAGGAAGGTATTATTGAGCAGGATAAGCACATTGCCGGTTACGCTTATGAAGCGGGTAAAGCCTCGCTGTTTGTTGTAAACAAATGGGATGTCGTGGATAAGGACGATAAAACGATGCGCCAATTTGAAACTAAAATTCGCGATCACTTTCTGTTTATGACCTATGCTCCGATTGTGTTCTTGTCTGCGAAAACAAAGCAGCGCTTGCAAAAGCTGCTCCCTGTTGTCCAGCATGTGGCGCAGCAGCATGTCTTGCGTATTCAGACGCATTTGCTGAACGATGTTATTTCCGATGCGGTTGCGATTAATCCTCCGCCAACTGACAAAGGACGCCGTCTGCGTATTAACTATGTGACTCAGGTTGCTGTTAAGCCGCCTACGATGGTTGTATTCGTCAATGATCCGGAAATGATGCACTTCTCTTACGAGCGTTATCTGGAGAACAAAATTCGCGCCGCCTTCAACTTTGAGGGAACTCCAATTCGTATCTTTACACGGCGCAAGTCTGACGAAAGTTAGGAGCGAATAGGTTGATTTTACAGATCATTGCCATCGTACTCAGTTACTTGCTTGGCTCTGTCAGCTTCAGTCTGCTGTATGGAAAATTAAAAGGAATCGACATTCGCCAGCATGGAAGTGGCAATGCCGGCGCGACGAATACGCTGCGTGTGCTAGGAAAAGGCCCTGCCATACTGGTATTGCTGCTGGACGTACTTAAAGGGATTGTTGCGGTGCTGATAGGGCATTGGCTTGGCGGAAATTCATTCTGGTTACCGGGTTTGTGTGGCATTGCGGCGATTGCAGGCCATAACTGGCCGGTATATTTCCACTTTCGCGGAGGAAAAGGTATTGCTACCGCTATTGGTGTATTGGTCTCGATTGCCTTACTCCCCGCATTGTATGCCGGAATTATTGCGATTCTTGCAATCGTAATTACGCGCTATGTATCCCTTGGCTCGCTGATTTTTGTCATTTTGACACCTTGGATTTTACTGGTACTTGGTTATGCATGGCCGCTCTTCTGGACGGCTCTGGTCATTTGTGTGTTTGCTGTGTGGAGACACCGCACCAACATTGCCAAGCTGGTACGGGGCAAAGAAAACAAGCTTGGCTCCAAAGGAGGAGATCGTCTTGTCTGAGAAAATAGCTGTGCTGGTCGCGGGCAGTTGGGGAACAGCTCTGGCTTCCGTCCTTGCGGCCAATAACAACGATGTCTCTGTCTGGACGAGAAACGAACAGCAAGCTGCTGAAATCAATGAGAAGCATACAAATGAGCATTATTTACCTGGTTCTGTCCTGTCTGAACGGATTATGGCTACAACGGATATGCAAGTTGCGGTGTCCGGTGCTAAAGCAGTCGTAATCGTAGCTCCTTCCGCTGCTGCGCGTCAGGTGGCGCGTAGTCTGAAAGCATTCTTTACCAAGGACATGCTGATTGTTCATGCCATTAAAGGTTTTGAAACGGAAACACTCAAACGTATGTCCACGGTGATTTCAGAAGAGCTGGAAGTCGCGGAGGGTGATATTGCCGTGCTGTCCGGTCCGAGCCATGCGGAAGAAGTAGTGCGGAAATGCCCTACGACGGTTGTCGTGGCCTCGTCTAATGAGAAGGCTGCACAGGCTGCACAGGAGCTGTTCATGAACTCCTATTTCCGTGTATATACGAACCGGGATTTGTTGGGTGTGGAGTTATCCGGAGCGTTGAAGAACATTATCGCTCTGGGAGCGGGGATGTCGGACGGATTAGGCTTTGGTGATAATGCAAAAGCCGCTTTGTTGACCCGTGGTTTGGCCGAGATTACCCGTGCCGGAGTAGAAATGGGAGCCAATCCGTTGACCTTTTCCGGGCTTGCGGGTATAGGCGATCTGGTCGTCACCGCAACGAGCCGTCACAGCCGTAACTGGCGTGCAGGCTCACTGCTTGGGCAGGGACAAAAGCTTGATGATGTGCTAGAATCCATGGGCATGGTGGTAGAAGGCATTCGGACGACAAAGGCAGCCTATGCGATCTCGCAAAAGCTGGGCGTTCAGATGCCTATTACGGAAGTGCTGTACGGGGTACTATTTGAAGGACGTGACGTCCGCAAGGCCGTCGAGGCGCTCATGGGGCGCGATCCGAAAACCGAAATGGAAGTCATGCCTCTGCAAACATGGGAACAATGGCATTCATAAAGGTTTAGCTGCACATAAAAACATACAAAAGGCTGTCTCGCAAGTGGATTTTATCTACGGTTGAGACAGCTTTTTTCAGTTAGGCGTATGGCATGTCTTTCGTAAGCTTAATCACCTTTGGCTTCCACCATTCATACACTGAGTTGAGCAATGGCGGAGGAGGGGAGAATGTGAGTAAAAACTTTCCGAAAGATGCGTTGAAGGCCATTAACAAAAAAGGTGGCAAAAACATATCTGAAAATGCGGTGAAAAAGCTGGCAAGCACCGTGAAGGCGGACACGCTTCAAAGTGAAGCACAGCTTCGTCAGCTGATAAAGCAGGTATCTGCGATGGCCAACATTCCGGTGTCGGAAGATACAGTAAGGGATATTGTCGGTGCCGTCAAAAAGAGCGGAATGAGTCCTTCCAATATGGAAGGGTTGATGAAAATGATGATGAAAAAATAAAAATTCCGGCCGTGTACTGGTGGGTTCCATTCTCCGTGAACCAGACAGGTTCACGGTTTTTTTTATATATTCCAGCAGATTCTCGTCTGCTCTCTTATGCATAAAATGTCGAACTGCCATACATAACATGTTATAATGGTGCCCAACAGGAAACGGGATGATGGATTGAAAGGGAGGAAACAATGTGATGGAGGCTATACCTTCGGTGCGATTGAACAAGCTGCCTCACGAGCTGACGGCTGCGCTGAGCAGCTTGGCGGACGGCTGGAAATCTGTTGCTGTTCCGTGGATGCTGGGAGGAAGCTGTTCGCTGCTTGTGCAGGGGGTTGAGCTGGATCGACTGCCCCGAGATATTGATATTTACGCAGATATTCACGCAGCGAAGGAGCTCCATGCGAAAGCACCGGGTATAATGATCGATCGACAGCAGGTAGATCGTAGTGGTTCATACGTTTCATTATTGAGCCACTATGAGCTGGAGGGATTTCCAGTTGAGCTTGTGGGTGGTTTTGAGGTGCTGTGTGATGGAGCTTTATATCGTTTGGAGGTCGAGCGGCTGCTATGGACGGCTGGAATCCGGCTTGACCTGGGGCGCTCTTCACTGCGTCTGATGCCACTCAGTCATGAGCTACTATTTAATCTATTACGAAATCGGCCCGACCGATATGAGGCGATTGCAGACGCCATAAAGCGTGATCCACAGCGACATATAGCGGTACTGAACCAACTGCTGATCAGCAACATTTGGACAGATGACCAGTTGGCTAAGCTGCAAGAGCTTTTGCCTTGGCCCGAGTTGCATTTCAGAAGCTGAATGAGGCTGTAATTGGCAGGTTTGTGTTTGCTAAAAGAATGGAGGGCCGTTCATGGATGTGCATATTACGTTTAAGCCATCAGGCAGGCGCGTACAGGTCGGTCAAGGCACGACATTGCTCCAGGCCGCACGTAAAGCGAACGTGTATATTCCAACCCGTTGTGATGGAAAAGCGGCCTGTCTCATGTGCAAGGTGCATATTTCACAGGAATGGGCTGTACACGCAGGCCAGCCAAGTGATGCAGAGCGCCGCAAGCTGGGACCTCTGCTGGATGAAGGCATCCGCTTGTCCTGTCAGGCTCGCGCCCAGAGTAATGTTGAGGTGATGATACCAGAGGATAAGCTCAAGGCGGCTGTTCGGCGACAGCTTGAGCGTCAGGCACAGGAAGACGAACTATGGTAAAGCTTAAACTCAAAAGAATAAGAAACAAAGGATGTTATCCGACGACTATGAAACTTATACCCCTAAAGTGAACGCTCAAAAAAGTGTTCTTAATATGGGTGCGAGTTTGCTTAGAAAGTCAGAGAGACATCCTTTTTTTATTATAAATCTAGCATCGAAGTCATGGGGAAACCCCGCCACGCATATATTAGGTGAGTGGACCCAAACGTAAAATATCGTTTTGCAGTGATCTCTGTGACGTACTCTATTTTTTCAAAAAAACTGAACATATTTTACGGAGGGGATACATATGATGGTATCAGTCCAAATGCATGTACGAGTTTACGCCGTTTCGCCGATTCCATCAGTCTCCTGAACCTCGGCGGCGGACGACTTCCGGGCATTTTAAAGGCTGTTCTGCCGCATCTGGGATCAAGCAGTTGGTTGAACACGAAGCGGATGCTCATTAAGCATTTTTCCTTCGGAGACTTTTGAGGAGGGGATTTCATTGGAGAAAGTGGACATTTTTAAAGACATTGCCGAACGCACCGGAGGAGATATTTATCTTGGGGTCGTCGGCGCAGTCCGAACAGGTAAATCAACTTTTATCAAGCGGTTTATGGAGACGATTGTTCTGCCGAACATTACAAGTGAGGCGGACCGTGCCCGCGCCGTAGATGAGCTGCCACAAAGTGCGGCAGGGAAAACGATCATGACGACGGAGCCTAAATTCGTACCGAATAATGCCGTCCAGATCAAAGTAACGGAAGGACTGGATGTGAATGTCCGTCTGGTCGACTGTGTAGGATACGCAGTAGAGGGTGCGAAGGGCTACGAGGATGAAAATGGTCCGCGCATGATCTCCACGCCATGGTTTGAAGAACCGATTCCGTTTCAGGAAGCGGCGGAGATTGGCACGCGCAAGGTCATTCAGGAGCATTCGACGCTCGGTGTTGTAGTCACGACAGACGGCACGATTGCGGAAATTCCGCGTAGCTCTTATGTAGAGTCGGAAGAGCGAGTCATTGAGGAGTTGAAAGAGGTAGGCAAGCCGTTTGTGCTGGTCATCAATTCCACGCATCCGCGCAGCGATGAAACACTTCAACTTCGCAGTGAGTTGGCAGCCAAGTATGATATTCCTGTCATGACGCTCAGTGCAGCAACGATGACAGAAGATGATGTTACAGGCGTGCTTCGTGAAGTATTATATGAATTCCCAGTGCATGAGGTGAATGTGAATTTGCCGAGCTGGGTTATGGTACTGAATGAAGATCACTGGCTGCGCAGCAATTATGAGAATTCCGTCCGCGATACGGTAAAAGACATTCGACGCCTGCGTGATGTAGACCGGGTGGTCGGCCAGTTTATGGAGTATGAATTCATCGACAGGGCCGGTCTGAGCGGGATGAATATGGGCCAGGGTGTGGCGGAAATTGATCTGTTCGCACCGGATGAGCTGTACGATCAGATTTTGGTCGAGGTGGTTGGGGTAGAGATCCGCGGCAAGGATCATCTGCTGCAAATGATGCAGGATTTTGCCCATGCCAAGCGGGAATATGACCGCTTCGCCGAGGCGTTGGAAATGGTCAAAACAACGGGATATGGCATTGCTGCGCCGTCGTTGTCCGAGATGGCACTAGACGATCCGCAGTTGATTCGTCAGGGTACAAGGTTTGGTGTGCGGCTCAAGGCAACAGCACCTTCCATACACATGATCCGTGTCGATGTGGAATCGGAATTTGCTCCGATTATCGGAACAGAGAAGCAAAGTGAGGAGCTTATGCGCTATCTGATGCAGGATTTTGAAAATGACCCGATCAAAATTTGGGAGTCGGACATTTTCGGACGCTCGCTGCATTCCATTGTGCGGGAAGGCATTCAGGGCAAGATCGCAATGATGCCGGACAATGCACGCTACAAACTTCAGGAAACGTTGGGCCGCATTATTAACGAAGGCTCCGGTGGCCTGATTGCCATCATTCTTTAAGTGTAAGTAAATAAAAATCGTGTAAGAAACAATAACGCAGAGAGCTAACCGCTCTTTGCGTTATTTTGATATGTAATTGTCGTATTTTGTCATATATGATCGTAAAATATTTTTTATATTCATAAAACCTATTTACATACTTGGTTTAACGCGATATATTAAGTATCAAATTTGAATCATTTTGTTGAATGAACGAGGGGGAAACGAAGCATGAATATCCAAAAAAACAAAAAGCTGGGACTAGGGGCTATGATGCTGCTGGTGCTGGTTTTGCTGGTCACTGCATGTGGCGCGCCGAAAACAGAGAGCGGTGCTCAAGGGACAAGCAGTACAGGATCGAACACAACGGATGCAAAAACGGACAGTTTAAATTTAAAAGGCAAACGGGTTGCATTAATTATGGAGTTTAACACAGGAACGTTCTCGCAGCAGTATGTTCAGGGCGTGGAAGAGGAAGTTAAGAAATTTGGCGGTACGCTGACTAAGTTTGTGGCAGACAACGATAAAGCTAAAATGGCCTCCTTGCTCGATAGCGCGATTAACCAGCAGTTTGATGTCATTTTGACGGATCATGGTGATGCGTTGCTGGAAACAGGGTTGAAAAAAGCGATTTCCCGCAATATCCCGGTTATCGTATTCGATGCTGCGGTCAACGTTCCGGGGGCTGTCGTACTTTCACAGGATGACCAAAGCATGGCCGAGCTGACGCTGGAGCAAATGAAAAAGGATATCGGCGGCAAAGGGAACATCGTAAAAGTGTGGGTTGCCGGGTTTGCACCGATGGAGCGTCGTCAAGTTGCTTACGATAAGTTTTCCAAAGCTAATCCGGATATTAAAGAAATTGCAACTTTTGGCTCAGCTCAAAATCCAGCTCTGGACACCCAATCCAAAATGGAGGCTGTGTTGAAACAATATCCTAAGGGTGAAATTACAGCGGTCTGGGCTGCCTGGGATGAATTTGCCAAAGGTGCAGCACGCGCCATCCAGCAGGCTGGACGCACGGAAATTAAAGTCTACGGCATTGATATGAGTGACGAGGATCTGCAAATGATTCAGGACCCGAAAAATCCTTGGGTAGCTTCTGCGGCTGTAGATCCTACAGATATCGGACGTGTACAAGTGCGCTATGCATATCAGAAGCTGCACGGGGACAACCCGGAGGAGCAAGTGGTATTGAAGGCGGTCTATGTGCAGCGCGAAGCATTGCCGGATAAGCAAATTTCCACATCCGAGCTGTCTCAATATGTAAAGGGATGGGGCAAAAGCGAGCAAGGCTACAAGGATTGGATGAAAGAATATGAAACGGCCAAATAAACTTTAGGATAAAGCATAAGGCGCGCTTCGGCGCGCTTTTATCATAAGCAGGCGTGAGGGAGGTACCATGAGTTCACAAGTATATACACTGGAAATGAAGAAAATCAGCAAACAGTTTGCTGGTGTGGATGCGCTGCGGTCCGTGGATTTTACGGTGCATGGCGGCGAAATTCACGCTCTGCTGGGCGCAAACGGAGCAGGTAAAAGTACGCTGATGAAAATTTTATCCGGCGCGTATCGTTCCGATCAGGGAAGCATTGTAGCAGGTGGCAAGGAGCTGAGTATTGGTTCGCCGTGGGAGGCGAAGAGAGCGGGGATTCACTGTGTCTATCAGGAGGTCGATTCGGCGCTTGTGCCGCAGCTGAGCGTCGCGGAGAACATTGTACTGGACGATTTGTCTGCACCTGAAGGACGCTGGTGGGCTGCGCCGGGTTCCATGCGTAAACGCGCGCGCGAGGCGTTGGGACGGCTGGAGGCCGATATTGATGTACGGCAATACGTTTCTGAGTTGACGTTGGCAGAAAAGCAGCTTGTACTCATTGCGCGTATTTTGACACAGCAAGCAAATACAATCATTTTCGATGAGCCTACAGCGCCGCTCAGCGAAGAAGAAACGCGACGGTTGTTCCGCACCATCCATACGCTCAAGGCGGAGGGCGTTGCATGTATTCTTATCACGCACCGATTGCCAGAGGTCATCGAACACAGCGACCGCGTTACGGTGATGCGTGATGGGGAGCAAGTATTCACGGGTCCATCCTCTGATTTGAGTGTAGGCGACATCGTTACGCATATGCTTGGTAAAACATTTGAGGAGGAATTTCCGAAAACGGATGCTCCTATCGGTGAAACGGTGCTGGAAGCCAAAGGGCTTCACAGGGGATTACGGGTTCACGGTGTCGATTTGCAGGTCAGACGCGGGGAAATCTTGTCTATCGTCGGTTTGGTCGGTGCGGGCAAAACCGAGCTGTCCCGGCTTCTTACAGGCGCCGATAAGCCCGATAAGGGGGAACTGGTCTTCAAAGGTCGCTCCATTCGTCTGAGAGAGCCTGCGGACGCGATAGTTCAGGGGATTGTGTCCATACCTGAGGAACGGCGCAAGCAGGGTGTATTCATCGAAGAGACGGTAGAACGAAACCTTAGTCTTCCGCTATTGGGCAAGTTGAGTGTACTTGGTTTTATCAGTCGTCGCAAAGAACGTACGAACGGTAACGAAGTCGTTGCTTCCCTTGGCATTAAGACGCCATCTCTGCGCCAGAACGTTAAATATTTGAGTGGCGGGAATCAGCAAAAGGTTGCAATAGGAAAATGGCTGCATTCCGGGGCAGATGTGTTTGTTTTTGACGAGCCGACCAAGGGTGTGGATATCGGGGCGAAAAGTGATATTTTCCGTATCATTGGTGAATTGGCGGCTCAGGGAAAAGCGGTCATCTATCTAACTTGTGAATTTGCTGAGGGCATCGGTATTGGTGATCGGATTGCGGTGATGTATGACGGAAAAATAATAAAGGAATTTACGCGGGGCGAAGTGGAGCAGGAACAGCTTCTGCTGTATGCCAGCGGCGGTGAAGAGGTGCATTCATGAAGGAAAAATGGTTAAACGTCTCCTTTCGTTATGGGGCTGTAGTCGTAATTATGGGTGTGCTGGCGTTTTTTTCAGCCACATTGCCCTATTTCTGGACGTATGATAATTTGATGGACATTCTTGGCTCAATTGCGATTGTGACTTTCGTCGCAATTGGTGTCACGTTGTCTCTCATCGTGGATGGTTTTGATCTTTCGGTGGGAGCTACGGTGTCTCTGACCACTATTGTTTCAGCTTCGTTGATGGTCTGGTATGAACAGCCTGTTGCGGTGGTCATTATTGTATCTTTGGTTGTCGGTGCGGTGGTGGGACTATTCAACTCATTGTTGATCGTTAAGCTTCGTATTCCCGATTTGCTGGCAACCCTTGCGATGATGTATATTGTAAGCGGGATTCATAAAACGTACGCTCAAGGCTACACCATCTATAATCATATGCAGTTTCCTGATGGCAGCAAGGCGCCAGGAGAGATATCTCCTGCTTTTCTTATTTTGGGACAAGGCAAATGGCTGGGTATCCCGATTTCGGTTATTTTGCTGCTGCTAGCGGTAGCGGCAGTGCATATTTTCTTAACCTACACCAAGCATGGGCGTCAAATGTATGTGACCGGAGGAAATGAGGAAGCAGCTCGTCTGTCAGGCATACGGGTAAAAAAAGTCCGCACACTGGCCTATGTCGCTTCAGGCGTATTTGCGGCCATTGCTGGTATTTTGTATGCTTCGCGAGTAGGATCGGGCCAAATTGATGCAGGATCTCCCTTGCTGATGGAAGCGGTAGCCGCAGTTTTTGTCGGCTTTTCGGTCTTTGGAGCGGGTAAACCGAATGTCATTGGCACGTTTATCGGTGCGGTTTTGATCGGGGTATTGGTGAACGGTCTGACGATGATGAACGTGCAGTATTTTGCTCATGATATCGTCAAGGGAGTTGTGCTGGTGCTCGCGCTGGCCATCACTTTTTATGTGCTAAACCGTCGCCGTACTTGAAATTGTCTGTGGACTGTATTACTATAAACCTTGTTCCACGCAAGAAGGGTGCCATAAAACGCCAGTTTCGGCGATATTGTCTCTATATTGCGGAGGTTAGGTATATTCTATGTATATTTAACGGCGAAACGGAAACAGATGATAACATTATGGAAGGCATATGCCGCCCGGGTTATTTTATACAGGCGACTTCATATCGGTTCTACAACACCGATAACCTTAATGCTGGACTACACTTGAATTGGGAGGTGAATATTATGAATAAAACGGATTTGATCAATCAGGTTTCCGAAAGCACTGAATTGTCCAAAAAGGACGTAACTAAAGCCGTTGACGCTGTATTCGAAGCAATCTCCGGAGCGCTGCAAAACGGAGACAAGGTGCAACTGGTAGGTTTCGGGAACTTTGAGGTTCGTGAACGTTCTGCACGTAAAGGACGTAACCCGCAAACAGGAGAAGAAATCGAAATCCCTGCGAGCAAAATTCCGGCATTTAAACCGGGTAAAGCGCTCAAGGACGGAATTAAATAAGATTTCTTACATATTCCCATTGCGCTGGAAAGACCGTGAATTTGATTCACGGCCTTTTCTTTTTGTTCTGTTATACCGTAGCAGATGCGATGCGGGACGAAGAAGGGGAAGCGGTTCTGTCATCCCGTGAGGCATAGGCGATCAGCACCAATGGTTCACCTGTCAGCTCGGCAAATTCATGCTCCAGCTGCTGAAGCCGCTCTACTTGGGCAGGACTCAGATTAGCGGGACGATAGTTTTTCATTCAATTCGCTCCTTTCGTTAGCAGATGGGGCTGCATAGATAGTATGGCTCGGGACGCGGCAATTGTTGCAGTTAGCGCCGAAGCATATGGTTGACAAAACAAGCTCGAATCTCCATCATAAAAAGTATAGCTTCGGCTCTCAGGGGGGGAAATGGATATGGAAGATAACGTGACGGGTAGTAATGAGTACGTTGTGATTAAAGCAAAAAGCAACGGATGTCAAGTTTTTGGTTTAACAAGAGGCCAGGATACACGCCTGCATCATTCAGAAAAATTGGACAAGGGTGAGGTGCTGATCGTCCAATTTACCGATCATACCTCTGCTATTAAAATTCGCGGCAAGGCCGTTGTGATGACCAAGCACGGGGTCGTGGATACAGAGGATTAAAATGCAGGCATAGCCTGCTTTTTTTTGTTGTACAATGAGAGTGAGGACCTTTACCGTAGCAAACCCATAACAGGGTAGGGGTCAGGGGAGGCTCTGATGAAACCTTGGATTGTGCTATGCGGCTCGATTCTCATAACCACCGCCGCTGCTGTACTGCTACCATCCTTACAGGCGCTGGATTCGGGAACCGCAGCTGTTCGTGAGACACAGGCGACGATATCGTCGCAGCAGCGGGTGCTGCTGACCGATGACAATCTGGTGGATACGCTGAAGGAGCTTCCTTTGACGACACCAATTGCCAGCGTAAGCTGGGAACATTCAGTCCTGACTCTGGATGTAAAGCTGTCCAAGGAAGAAACCGCCCCGCTTGAAATCTATCAAAATATGGCGGAGATTGCCGCCTTTAGTTTTTATGGAACAACGAACGTACGGCAATTACTGCTTCGGGTAGTGACGCAGGACGAATGGTCAGGAGAACGGCATCTTCTGCTGGCATCCGATATACGCCGGAACGAATGGACGATTGAAGCACTGGACCAGCTGAGAAGCCGGGAAGGTGCGGACTTGCCGGAGGAACTGAAAGCCCGCTTCCGTATTACGGTAACTCCAATGTGGCAAAGCAGGTTTAACGGTGTATATACAGATTAGGTGCTACTGTCGTTGGACCTACAGTACTTTAGTCGCGAATCATTTTAAATTGTGATATAATATAAGGCATTGCAATTATTTGAGTACACCAGAAAGTCATGGCTCGGAGGCTTAGGATGAAACCGTATCGCGTACCCCAATTAGCAAGGAAATATGTGGAATACGACATGATTCAACAACATACGGAAATGCCGGCTTTTCCTGACAGTCGCACCCGCCTGTTGTTTATGTTTTTGAACTGGAATGCGAAGGAGCTACATGCCAGCGAGGAAGAGCTATACGCATTGGTCACCTCGCTTTTGCAGATGGGGCTGGATACGCATGATATGATTGATACTTTATCCGGTATACGAAGTCCGGAGGAAATGCGTTCCAGACAGTTGAAAGTGTTGGCCGGGGACTATTTTAGCAGCCGCTTTTATCAGCTGCTTGCACTGGCAGGCCACATCACGACCATTTCGAAGCTGAGTGATGCTGTATGTGAAGTAAACGCTGGTAAAATGAGCCTGTATTGGGAGATGAAGCATCTCCGTCTGAATGCGGCACAGTATTTAACTCAGATGGTTCGTTTTAAAAAGGAGCTTTTTCTATCCTTTACTTCCCTTGTGGCAGAGCAGGATCGAGAAGTCTGGGAGCAGCTTCTCAACGAATTTGCCCTCTGTGATACGCTGGCAGAGGAATGGCACAAGCGTACAGAATCGGACAAGTCCCGTTTCGGATATATGTTCTGGCATGTTTATAGTAATGCTGATCAGAACGAACGGGAACTGCTGTCTGAGAGTGGTTCAGACACTGATGTATGGCATAAGCTTGTTCTGAAGTACAAAGCCGAGGACGCGATACTGAACAAACTCCAGACGACTGTTACACACATCCGGCAGATCCTGTCAGATGATCAAAATACGGGGATCGAGGAATTCGAACGCATGCTGGAGCCTTTCCTGAAGCTGCTGAATAGTCCACACCCGGTTGTGAGGGAAGGTTAGGTGAACGTCATGGGATCAAGCGACACCAAGCCGAAAGAGCAATTCGTTCATGGCGTGTTTGAAAGCATCGCAGGTAAATACGACTTGATGAACGATATACTGAGCTTTCGCAGACATAAGGCTTGGCGTAAATTTACGATGAAAAAAATGAACATGCACCACGGGAATACGGCAATCGACCTTTGCTGTGGTACGTGTGACTGGACGCTCGCGATGGCGCGTGCAAGTGAAAGTGGTCACATCGTAGGGCTGGATTTTAGCCAGAACATGCTGAATGTAGGCGAGCGCAAGATTGTATCAGAAGCCCGTGAAAAGCAGATCAAGCTTGTTCAGGGCAACGCGATGGAGTTGCCTTTTGAAGACAATTCTTTTGACTACGCAACGATTGGCTTCGGTCTGCGTAATGTGCCTGATTTGCGCCGCGTATTACAGGAAATGCAGCGTGTCGTCAAACCTGGCGGGCAGGTCGTATGTCTGGAACTATCCAAGCCTACATGGCAGCCGTTCAAGGGAATTTACTATGCATACTTTAAACACATCTTGCCCATGCTCGGCAAATTGTTCGCCAAACGTTATGAGCAATACAAATGGCTCCCTGATTCGTTGGCGCTTTTTCCGGGAAGGGATGAGCTGGCTGGCATCTTCCGTGAAGTCGGATTAAAGGATGTACAGGCTCATTCTCTCACCGGAGGCATTGCGGCATTGCATATTGGAATCAAGGAGAGTCAGCATGTTTAAGAAAATTTCTATTTTTTTGGAAATGATTAAAATTGAACATACGTTATTTGCGCTCCCATTTGCATTTATGGGGGCTGTATTGGGGTCAGTTGTCGTGACAGGCACGCTTCCTTCGTGGTCACAGATCGGATGGATCTTGCTGGCTATGGTCGGCGCACGTAGCGCGGCTTTCGGTTTCAATCGTATGATCGACCGTGTTATTGATGGGAAAAATCCGCGTACGGCAGGACGTGCCATCCCGGCGGGGCTACTCAAGTCCAGCGAAGTGGTTCTTTTTATTATTGTTAGCTTGGCGCTACTATTTTGGGCATCGCTCAATTTAAGTGCACTGGCGTTCAAGCTGTTTCCACTGGCCTTTTTTATGCTTGTTTTTTATTCCTATACCAAACGTTTCACCTGGCTCTGTCATATTGTGCTTGGCTTGACGATTGGCTTGGCGCCACTGGGTAGCTGGGTAGCTGTGACTGGGCAAATAGATATGACGGCTATTGTTTTTTATCTCACTGTTGCATTCTGGACGGCTGGCTTTGATATTATTTATGCTTGTCAGGATATTGATTTTGACCAGAACGAGGGGGTTTACTCCATTCCTGCCCGTTTTGGTATAGCAGGTGCGCTTAAAATTGCTCGTGCATTCCATGTGATTACGGCGATCGGGTTTATTGTGATGTTTTTTATTGCTGATTTAAGCTGGTGGTATCTGGCGGGCATGATTATTTCTTATATGATGTTATTTTATCAGCATTATATCGTAACTCCGAAGGACCTGAGTCGTTTGCAGACAGCATTCTTTACGATGAACAGTGTGCTTAGCATTGTCGTATTTGCTTTTACACTGGTTGATTTGGTGGTGCGTCAATACTTATGAATCATAATCAGGTGAGCAACCATCAAGGCAAACGAATCGTTATTGGCATTACAGGCGCGAGCGGAAGCATTTATGGGATACGGCTGGTAGAGATACTGCTGGATTTGCAATACACAGTTCACCTGATTGTTTCCAACGCTGGCTGGCGGGTACTCAAAGAGGAATTGGGCTGGAACGTGACTGACCGGGAAGGGGCTCTGAATGACAAATTCGGAGGCCATCCCGGTTCTCTTGTATACCATCCGTTCACGGATATTGGCGCTTCGATTGCGAGTGGCTCTTATTTGGTGGACGCGATGGTTATCATGCCCTGCTCGATGGGAACATTGTCTGCAGTGGCGCATGGCTCGTCCGATAATCTCATGGCGCGTGCAGCAGACGTGATGTTGAAGGAAGGCCGTCCGCTAATTCTAGTGCCGCGTGAGACACCGCTGCATGCCATTCATTTGGAAAATATGCTTAAGCTTGCAAGGCTCGGAGTCAAAATGATTCCTGCTATGCCGGCTTTTTACTTTCATCCGAAGACGCTGGATGATATCGTACTGTTCCTCGTAGGCAAAGTATTGGACAGCTTGCGTATCGAACATCAACTGTTTACGAGATGGGGGGATTCCGATGCCGACACCGGACACCAAGACAATCACAATCGGAAAAATTAAATATACAAATGCGTGGCCCATTTTTCATTATTTTAATCCTTCACACCTCCTCCATCCGGCGGAGCTGGTTTCTAGAGTCCCGGCTGAATTGAACCGCAGTATGCTGAAAGGAAATCTGGATATCAGCGCGATGTCCTCCTTTGCTTATGCATCCGGTGCCGAGGATATGCTGCTGTTGCCGGATCTGTCTGTCAGCGCAGACGGTCCTGTGCAATCCATTTTGCTGTTCTCACGCAAACCGCTGGATGAAATTAAAAACGGAACAATTGCGTTGACGAATACGTCTGCTACATCTGTGAATTTGTTGAAAATTTTGATGGAGAAGGCGTGGGAAGGCCAACCTTCCTATTTCGACTGCGAGCCGGATTTGGATTTGATGCTGGAGCAGGCGGATGCGGGGCTGTTGATTGGAGATCACGCGATCAAGGCATCCTGGCGGCGTGATGGTCTGTACGTTACGGACCTCGGAGAAGAGTGGAAACGCTGGACGGGGTACAGTATGACCTTTGCCGTATGGGCAGTACGCCGTGTTTTTGCTACACAGAATCCTGATGCGGTGACTGAAGTAGCGAATGCATTTCGTGCAAGCAAGCAGCGCAGCCTGTCTGATCTGACGTCTGTTATTTCCGAAGCCTGCAAGGAAATTGGAGGCCTGCGGGATTATTGGGAGCGCTACTTTACTAATCTGTGTTATGATTTTGGAGAGAAGGAACAAAAGGGTTTAGAGCTTTATTTTCAGTATGCGCATGAACTGGGGCTGCTTGACCGACGAGTGAAGCCGCTTCTCTGGAGTGACAATACGCTGACACGGGTGAAAGAATGAAACGATTGGATTTGTTCGGTTTATTAAAGAAGGATATGAACTTCATAGAAGAAGAGCTGTACCGCAGCATCGACAGCACAGAGCCGTTGATTAATAATACGTCGCTTCATCTGCTCAAAGCGGGAGGCAAGCGTTTGCGGCCGGTATTTGTACTGCTGGGAGGCAAGTTTGGGGAATACGATCTGGACAAGCTCAAACGCATAGCGGTACCGCTGGAACTGATTCATTCTGCTTCTCTCGTTCACGATGATGTGATTGATGATGCGGAGATGAGGCGCGGCCAGCCAACTGTGAAGTCCAAATGGGACAATCGGGTGGCCATGTACACCGGAGACTACATATATGCGCGTGCGCTTTCGATAGTCGCGGGCCTGCCGAATCCGGACATTCATCGGGTGCTGTCCAAGGCGCTGGTGCAAATGTCCATCGGTGAAATGGAACAAATCCGCGATTTTTTTAATGTGGATCAGAGTGTACGTAATTACTTGCTTCGCATACGTCGCAAAACGGCATTGTTGATTGCGGTCAGCTGCCAATTGGGAGCTATGGCTGCGGGTGCGCGGGAAAGCGTGAATTCCCTGTTGTATACTTATGGCTACAATGTAGGTATGGCTTTTCAAATTCAGGATGATTTGCTCGATCTGTGTGGCACGGAAAAAAAGATTGGCAAGCCGCCGGGCAGTGATATGAGGCAGGGAAATATTACGCTTCCGGTTATTTATGCGCTTGGACAGCCTGAGCTGCGTGACGATCTATTGGCTGAAATCGGTCGTATTCAGGCTGGGGACGGGCAGGGAGATGCTCGCAAAGCGGTGGATATGATTAAAAAAAGTGAAGGAATCGCTAAAGCAGAAATTCTCGCCGACCGATATATTAAAAAAGCGCTACTCGCGCTGGACTTACTGCCTGATGTCAAAACAAAAAAGACGCTGCGCGATATTGCTCATTTTGTGACTCGCCGCTCCTACTAAAGTTGTGTTTTGGGTTTGCTATGACAAAATACTTTAACCGTTTCCAAGCTTTCTGTTATAATACAGATTAGTACTGTATAAATACATTAGATTGGATTGGGAGTGAGCCGATGGATCGTACGTTTTTGATGGTTAAACCGGATGGAGTACAACGCGGACTAATTGGACGTATTATTAGTCGTCTGGAAGACAAAGGCTTCAAAATGACGGCTGGTAAACTTGTGCAGGTATCTAGAGAACAGGCGGAACGGCATTATGCGGAGCATGTGGGCAAGCCCTTTTTTGAAGAGCTTGTAGGCTTTATCACTTCTGGTCCTGTATTCGCCATGGTTTGGGAGGGGGATAACATCGTTACCCTGTCCCGCCTGCTGATTGGTAAAACACAAGTGACAGAGGCTCTTCCGGGCACGATCCGGGGAGACTTTGCTGCACATACACCGTTTAACCTCATTCACGGTTCAGATTCACCGGAGAGCGCGGAGCGCGAGATTGCGAATTTTTTCACGCCGGAGGAAACCGTTCGGTATGAAAAAAGTGTGGCGACCTGGGTGTAAGTTTAATTTCGAATGAAGAAGGATGGTAGCATGACGGATATGGAACTGGGTCAGACGGACCCCGATTACACAGCGTTTATCCGCAAAATCAAGGACAGCACAGGTATTGATCTTGCACAATACAAGGAAGCACAGATGAAAAGGCGGTTAACGACGCTTCGCAACAAAAACGGGTTTCCCAGTTTTGTTTCTTTTTATGATGCCATGATGAAAGAAAAGCCCCTGTTCTATGAATTTCTGGATCGGATGACGATCAATGTTTCAGAGTTTTGGCGTAATCCCAATCGGTGGGAAGTACTGCGGGATACGATTTTGCCACAGCTGCTTGCAGGTAAGCAGAAGCTCAAGCTGTGGAGTGCGGCCTGCTCGACTGGCGAGGAGCCGTACAGCTTGGCTATGGTGCTGGACGGCAAGGGAATTTTGGGGAATTGCTCCATTACGGCCTCTGACATTGATGACGGCGCACTGGCTAAAGCCAAGGAAGGCAGATATTTGGAGCGTTCGCTCAAGGATGTGCCTGAACAGGTAGCTAGTAAGTATTTCAAGCCGGATGGTGCGATGTATCGAATTGACGACCGTTTGAAGCAGGCTGTGAAATTTCAAAAGCAAAATTTACTTCTGGATCGGTTTGAGGACGGCTACGATCTCATTATCTGCCGTAATGTCATGATTTATTTTACGGAAGAGGCCAAGCATAAGCTGTACCAGAAGTTTGCAGCCAGTCTTCGTCCCGGCGGCGTGCTATTTGTCGGCAGTACAGAGCAAATTTTTTCTCCAAACCAATATGATCTGGAATCAACAGAAACCTTTTTTTATCGTAAAAAAGCATAAACCTGGACATATAGTCCATTGTTTTGTAGCTAGTTGTGCCTAACAACGAGTACGTTGGCTGTTGTCTTATCAGAAGCGCACGTCCTTTGGCTTTGACCAAAGGGCGTGTTTTTCTTTATCTGAACACCCATGGCTTTTCTTGTCAAAGAAAGGTGCGTATACTATAATGAAGCACAGTTAAAGATTTTAGTGATGCACAGTTTAACAGTTTAAAGGGGGAACGCGTCATGAGTTTACGTTACTTAACCGCGGGGGAAACGCATGGTCCCCAGCTTACTGCGATTGTAGAGGGCATGCCGAGCAATTTAAAATTGGATTTTGAAGAATTGAATTTTCAGCTACACCGTCGTCAGAAGGGGTATGGACGGGGGCGGCGTATGCAGATTGAAAAGGATACGGCCAACATTGCCGGAGGCGTTCGTCACGGGTATACCACAGGTGCGCCGATTGCCCTGATTGTGGAAAACAACGATTGGAAGCATTGGCAGAACATTATGAATATTGAGCCCATCGAAGGCAGTGACGAGGAAAAGCGCCGGGTTCACCGTCCGCGTCCGGGTCATGCAGATCTGAACGGCGGACTGAAATACAATCTGAAGGATCTGCGCAACGTGCTGGAACGTTCCAGTGCCCGTGAAACGGCGATTCGTGTTGCATGCGGCGGTTTGGCCCGTCAATTGCTGGCAGAGTTCGGAATCAAGGTGGCTGGGCAGGTTATCCGCATTGGAGAAATCGAGGCACCTTACCGTGAGTTGCCGATTGACGAGCTGATTGCCGTGACAGAAGCTTCTTCAGTGAGAGTAACCGATCCGGAAACCGAAAAGAAAATGGAAGCCTACATTGACCTTATCAAGCAAGAAGGCGATTCAGTTGGTGGCGTAGTGGAATGTATCGTGGAAGGTGTTCCAATCGGTCTGGGCAGTCATGTTCAGTATGATCGGAAGCTGGATGCACGCATTGCCCAAGGAGTCATGTCCATTAATGCGTTCAAAGGCGTGGAAATCGGTATCGGCTTTGAAGCTGGAGAACTGCGTGGTTCGCAGGTGCATGATGAGATTTTGCATGATGACGAACGTGGATATCACCGCCGTACCAATCGTTTGGGCGGTTTCGAGGGTGGTATGACAAATGGAATGCCTGTCGTGGTTCGTGGCGTGATGAAGCCGATCCCGACGCTGTACAAGCCGCTGCAAAGCGTGGATATTGATACGAAGGAAGCGTTCACCGCTCAGGTTGAGCGTTCGGATGCATGTGCCGTACCAGCGGCAAGTGTGGTTATGGAGCATGTTGTAGCATGGGAGATTGCCAAGGCTTTACTTGAAAAATTCGGCGGGGATTCCATTGAAGAGATCCGTGCGAACATTGCATCCTACGAAGAACAACTGGGACGGTACTAAGATGAGTAAGCTGACGGTACAGCTTGGAGAACGTTCCTATCCCATTCATATCGGGCGTGGACTGCTGCATCGGGCCGGAGAGCTTTTGAAGGAACGAGAAATTGCGCAAAAAAGTCCATTGTTGATTGTTTCTGACGAACATACAGCAGCATTTTACTTGGCGATACTGGAGAGTAATCTTCAGGAATCGGGGTACAAGACGGTATCCTTTGTCGTCAAGCCGGGTGAAAAGTCCAAATCGCTTGCTGTGTATGAGCAGGTGATTACAGCAGCTATCGAGGGCGGTTTGGACCGCAATTCAGCCGTTATCGCACTTGGTGGTGGTGTAGTGGGCGATCTGGCAGGATTTGTGGCGGCTTCTTTTATGAGAGGCGTCAAGTTCGTACAGATTCCAACTACAATCCTTGCGCATGACAGCAGCGTGGGCGGCAAGGTCGGCATCAATCATCCTTTGGCGAAAAATATGATCGGAGCCTTCCATCAGCCGGAATTGGTATTGTATGACGTGGATACGTTGTCTACATTGCCTCCGCGTGAGGTATCCGCCGGGCTGGCTGAAATGATCAAGCATGGCTTGATCTGGGATGCTGATTTTGCCCAGTGGTGCCGCGATCATGCGGCTGATTTGCTGGCTTTGGACGCGGCAGCCCTGGAGTATGGGCTGGAGAAGGGCTGTTCTGTGAAAGCCGAAGTGGTGTCGCGCGATGAACGTGAAAACGATTTACGCGCTATTCTAAACCTCGGTCACACCATTGGTCATGCGATAGAGGCGATTGCGGGGTATGGCGAGTTTTTACACGGGGAAGCGATTTCTATTGGTATGGTCGGCTCTGCACTTCTGGGTGTGAAGCTGGGGGCAGATCCTTCTTTGGTAACAGAAACGAGGGATATGCTGGCTTCGCTTCGTTTACCGACTTCTCTTCCCGCTCATCTCGAAACAGATCGTCTGCTGGATGCGATGATGCATGACAAAAAGTTTAAGGAAGGCAGTATTACTTTTGTCGTCCCACGCAGCATCGGGCGTGTGGAGGTAGTGAAGGATATTTCCGTCTCTTACATCCGACAAGTAATTGAACAGCTAAAAGAGGAGGCGTAACGATGTATAATCGTGGAATTCGTGGGGCGACAACCGTAGCGAACAATGAAGAAAACGAAATTTTGGAAGCCACATGCCTACTGTTAGAGGAAATTGTGTCCTACAATGGAATTCAGCCGGAGGATATTAGCAACGTATGGATTACTGTGACCCATGATCTGAATGCTACTTTCCCGGCAAAGGCGATCCGCCAGCTTGACGGCTGGGATATGGTTCCGCTTATGTGTTCGTTAGAAATTCCCGTAGAGGGTAGTTTGCCGAAATGCATCCGTTTGATGGTACAGGTGAATACGGTTAAAACACAGCGGGAAATCAAACATGTATATTTGAACGGAGCGCAGGCGCTAAGACCGGATTTGGCTTCCCAAGGGAAGTAATCGCCTGTTTTTGAAGTTGATGGTTGCCAAAGTAACATCGTATGAGATATAGTGTGTGTAGCAGAGTTGAGTAGAGTTAGCCAGAGCCAGAGTTGAGATGAGAAGAGTGCAGTTGAGCCAATTCCATATGAAGATTACAGAGACCAGCGGTAGCGGGTAAGCTTTTGTCCACGGAGAACCTTCCTAGACAGAGAGGCTTATTTGAAGTAACCCAGGTTATGCAAAGGGATGAGTCTACTTTGTATATTTGCTGTAGTCATTTTGCATATGGTAGCATTCTTATAATTTCAATAACTGACAGCCTCTACCTTCCGGGTAGAGGCTTTTTTATATTCTCTCCTTTGAGTTCTGCGCCAAATTGGAAAGGAAGTGATCTCATGTTAACGCCGCATGTGGAGCAAGTGATAACGATGGCGAATGAATTTAACCTGATTCCTGTGTACAAAAAAGTGCTGGCTGATATGGAGACGCCGATCCGGATTTTCCGTCGGTACGCTGAGCGGGACCGGGCCTTTCTGCTGGAGAGTGTAGAAGGAGGCGAGCAGTGGGCGCGACATTCATTCATCGGGACGGACCCGTTCCTGATGGTTTCCGGCAAAAAAGGCCGTTTGATCCTGGAGCAGCATGGTAAGCGACAAATATTAAACGACAAGCCGCTTGAAGAGCTCAAGGCGTTGCTGCGCAAGTACCGTAGCCCGAAGCTGAAAGAAATGCCTCCATTTACAGGCGGGGCTATCGGATTTTTTGGATATGATCTGCTGCAATACTATGAAAAACTGCCAGAGCATTCAGTAGATGATTTGAATATGGATGATATTCGTTTTATGTTCTGCGATCAAGTTATTGTCTTTGATCATGTGAAACAGCAAATTTTGCTGGTCGGCAATGTTCATGTAGGCGAAGGCTTCCGCGATGAGGACATCCGCGCTGCTTATGCCGAGGTGGAACGGAAGCTGGAAGCAACGGCGCAGTACCTGCGTAAGCAGACACCACCAGAGACATTGGGAGCAGTCTCCATTCCTGACGATGTGGAGCTGGGTGAGATTCAATCGAATGTGACGAAGGAGCAGTTTATTTCCAATGTGGAGCAGGCGAAGGAATATATTCGCTCAGGCGATATTTTTCAGGTCGTGCTATCCCAGCGCTTTCACATTGATACAGATGCCTCTCCTTTACAGGTATACCGCGTGCTGCGCACGATGAACCCGTCTCCTTATATGTATTATTTGAAAA
Organism: Paenibacillus terrae; assembly: GCF_000943545.1. GTDB lineage: Bacteria > Bacillota > Bacilli > Paenibacillales > Paenibacillaceae > Paenibacillus > Paenibacillus terrae_A. Next base: position 8,471 of record NZ_JTHP01000027.1, on the reverse strand, counting down.
TGGATGACGAGATCATCGTGGGCACTTCGCCGGAGGCGCTCGTCAAAGTGGAAAACGGTCGGGTGGAAACCCGTCCTATTGCCGGAACGAGGCCGCGTGGCGTGACAGAGACAGAGGATATAGCGCTTGCTGAAGAGCTTCTGAAGGATGAAAAAGAACGTGCCGAGCATCTGATGTTGGTCGACTTGGGAAGAAATGATCTGGGACGTGTATCTCAGTTCGGTACGGTCAATTGCGATACGTTTATGGAAATTGAACGCTATTCCCACGTGATGCACATTGTATCCAATGTATCGGGTAAGCTGCGCGAGGATAAAGATTTCTTCGATGCTTTCCTGTCCTGCTTGCCAGCGGGCACGGTATCAGGGGCTCCGAAGCTGCGGGCGATGGAGATTATTGCCGAGCTGGAGCGGGAAGCGCGCGGTCCGTATGCAGGAGCCATCGGATATTTGGGCTTCTCGGGCAATATGGATACTTGCATTACGATTCGTACGATTGTGTTTAAAAAGAACCGGGCCTATGTTCAGGCGGGTGCAGGGATTGTGTGGGACTCGGTTCCGGAAAGCGAGTATCAGGAGACGGTGAACAAGGCCAAGGCGATGCTGAAAGCGATCCGCACGGCTGAAGCGATGTTCCCGGCGACGGTACAGCCCTACAACAGCGTCATCAACCAGGATTATTTGTACACTCCGTAACATACAAAAATCTGATTTTGAGGAGGAGACGACGATGGAACGACATGACATGATGCAAGTGGGGTTAAGCCGGGTCATTGAGGGACAGCATCTTTCACGTACGGAGGCCCGTGGCGTGATGGAACAGATTATGAGTGGGAGTGCCACGCAGGCGCAAATTGGTGGGCTGCTGACGGCTCTGCGCATCAAGGGGGAGACGGTGGATGAAATCACCGGATTTGCCGAAGCTATGCGCAGCTATGCCAGTCCGGTGCAAATCGGAGAAGGTGATACCCATTTGCTGGACACATGTGGAACCGGAGGTTCGGGTATTCACAAGTTTAATATTTCCACGATATCCGCTATTATTGCGGCTTCGGTATCTGTACGGGTAGCGAAGCATGGCAATCGCTCTGCAAGCGGACGTGCCGGGAGCGCCGATGTGCTGGAGGCCCTAGGGGTCAATATCCATTTGACGAGTGATCAGGCGCGGTCATGTCTGGATCGTATCGGCATCTGCTTTTTATTTGCGCAGTTGTACCATCCGTCTATGAAGCATGCTGCCGCTCCACGCAGGGAGCTTGGAGTACGAACGGTGTTTAACATGCTCGGTCCCTTGACGAATCCGGCAGGTGCGGATCGCCAGTTGCTGGGCATTTATGACGCGGGAAAAACGGAAGTGATCGCTGAGGTGCTGAATCGACTCGGCTCCAAGCGGGCCATGGTCGTAAGCAGTCTGGACGGATTGGATGAAATCAGCATTTCGGCACCGACACGGGTATCTGAGCTGAAGGATGGTCAGGTTCATACGTTTGAACTTAACCCGTCGGATCTGGGTTTACAGACGCACCGTCTCGATGAAGTGCTGGGTGGGGACGCCCAGGTTAACGCCGACATTATAGGTCGGATTTTGAACGGGGAGCGGGGAGCTTATCGGGACGTCGTGTTAGCGAATGCCGGCGCGTGCATCTATGTATCGGGCGCAGCAGCTACCTTAACGGACGGAGTAGCACGGGCGGCTGAAGCTATTGACTCGGGGCTGGCCCTGTCCAAGCTGGATCAATTAATACAGGCAACGGGGGAATATCAATATGTATCTTGATCGAATTGTAGTGACGAAGCGACAGGAAGTAGAGCAGCTTAAGGAGCATTTTCAAATCAGTAAAGTCGAACGATTGGTTGCCGATTTACCTGCGACGAGAGGATTCGAGGATGCTATAGCTCTGCGTCGCAATCGTCCGCTCGGACTGATTGCCGAAGTGAAGAAGGCTTCCCCCTCCAAAGGGTTGATCCGACCGGATTTTCATCCGGTGGACATTGCACGGGCATATGAGGAAGCTGGAGCCGATTGTATTTCTGTCTTGACGGATGTGACGTACTTTCAGGGGAGTCCTGAATATTTGCACCAAATTCGTGAACAGGTAAAGATTCCACTGCTGCGCAAGGATTTTATCATTGATGAACGGCAAATTTATGAAGCTCGTCTGCTGGGAGCGGATGCGGTGCTGTTGATTGCGGCTATACTGGAGCCACGTGTTTTGGGGTCATTTTTACAGATTGCTAAGAATCTAGGACTGGACGCATTGGTAGAGGTGCATGACAGTGAGGAGCTTAAAGCTGTACTGGATCTGGGGACAGCTACCTTGATTGGCGTGAACAACCGAAATCTGAGGACATTTGAGACCCGCCTCCAGACGACAGAGGAGCTGATCTCACTGATTCCTAAAGGAGTTACGTTTATTAGCGAAAGCGGCATTGCGGGACCCGAAGATGTAAAGTATTTGCATTCGGTAGGCGCACACGGCATCCTGGTTGGAGAGCATCTGATGCGCAAGGATGATGTAGGACAGGCTGTAGCCGATTTGATGGACGGGGTTAAAGCATGAACAAAACGGGCGTAAAAATTTGTGGACTTCAAAGCGTTGAAGTGCTAAAATCTATGGTAAACTTACCGGTCGATTATATAGGTTTTGTGTTTGCCGACAGCAAGCGCCGGATTGACGGCGCACAGGCTGGAGAGCTGCTTCGCGTATTGGATGAATGGACCCCAGGCAGCAGACCGCGCAGCGTGGGCGTATTTGTGAACCCTGATGATGCACTGTTAAATGATGTCATGGAGAAAGCAACATTAGATGTCATTCAACTGCACGGGCAGGAGAGTCCGCAGCGCTGCCGGGAGATCAGGGAGCATTTTGGCGTACAGGTATTCAAGGCATGGTCTGTGGATAGTAAAGGGCAGACGGTGAAGGGCGAGACAGAACGCCTGACGGACGAATTGGATGCTTATGTTGGAACGATAGACGCTTTACTGCTGGATACATATGATCCCCTGTATGGTGGCGGCTCCGGCAAAACGTTTGCGTGGGATCGGATTCCTGCCTATCAGGCTTGGACCCAACAACATGGAATTCCTTTGTTTGTAGCCGGCGGGCTGACTGCCGATAATGCGGAAAAGCTGGTTACTGAGTATCATCCCGCAGGGCTGGATGTGTCCAGCGGTGTAGAGACGGATGGAGTCAAGGACATTGCAAAAATCACAGCATTCGTAGAAAGGGTGAAGCAGGCATGACACAATTACCTGATAATAACGGACGTTTCGGAACATTTGGCGGACGTTTTGTACCGGAAACGTTGATGAACGCACTGATTGAATTGGAGGAATCCTACCGGAAGTATGCGGATGATCCTGATTTTAACGCTGAGCTGAACGGACTGCTAAAGGATTATTCGGGCCGGGAAACGCCTCTCTATTATGCAGAGCGTCTGAGTCAGCATTTGGGCAAGGCTAAAATTTACTTGAAACGTGAAGACCTGAACCATACCGGAGCCCACAAAATTAATAATGCGCTGGCGCAGGGACTGCTGGCGAAGCGTATGGGTAAGCAGAAGGTCATTGCCGAAACAGGCGCAGGTCAGCATGGTGTTGCAACGGCGACCGTCGCGGCATTGCTCGGACTGGAGTGTAAGGTGTTCATGGGAGAAGAGGATACCGTACGTCAGCAGCTAAATGTATTCCGTATGCAACTGTTGGGTGCAGAGGTCATTCCGGTTACATCGGGCACACGTACACTCAAGGATGCCGGGAATGAAGCTCTGCGGTATTGGGTGAGCCATGTCCATGATACGTTCTATATTTTGGGCTCGGCGGTCGGACCACATCCGTATCCAATGATGGTGCGCAACTTCCAGCGTGTCATTGGCGACGAAACCCGCCGTCAAATTCTCGAAAAAGAAGGCAGACTTCCAGATGTCGTGGTAGCGGCGATTGGTGGCGGAAGTAATGCCATAGGTATGTTCTATCCATTTATCGAGGATCACGAGGTTGCTTTGCTTGGGGTCGAGGCGGCTGGAAAAGGCGTGGAAACGGAATTTCATGCAGCAACGATGAGCAAGGGAACGCAAGGTGTCTTCCAAGGTTCAATGAGCTATCTGCTTCAGGATGAATATGGACAGGTACAGCCTGCGCATTCCATCTCGGCGGGATTGGACTATCCGGGGGTTGGACCGGAGCATTCGTATTTGAAGGATATCGAGCGGGCCAAGTATGTTCCGATTACCGATCAGGAAGCGCTGGATGCTCTCCAATTGTTATGCCGCACGGAAGGTATTCTTCCGGCATTGGAGTCGGCACATGCAGTTGCGCAGGTTGTTAAACTGGCACCTACCTTAACGGCGGATGATATTATTGTTATCTGTTTATCGGGTCGCGGTGACAAAGATGTGGACTCCATTATTAAGCATTTGGGAGGAAATCCGTCATGAATTTAATTGATCAGGTGTTTGGACGCCTCAAAAATGAAGGCAAAACGGCATTAATTCCTTTCTTGACGGTAGGCGATCCGGATGTGGACACGACGGTAGAAATCATTCGGCAACTGGAGTCGGCCGGAGCCGATATATTAGAGCTGGGCGTGCCATATTCGGACCCGCTGGCTGACGGACCTGTCATTCAGCGTGCGTCTGAGCGTGCGTTGAAACGGCAAATCTCGATCCGCACGTGTATGGAGACGGCTTCTCTGGCCCGGGCGGCGGGATCAAGCCTGCCTTTTATTTTGTTCACATATTATAATCCTGTGTTGCAGATGGGCATGGATGCTTTCTTTGCAGGCTTGCAGAGGCATGGCATCAGCGGCCTGATTATTCCCGATCTTCCGCTTGAGGAAGCAGAAGAGTTGGGAGGACGGGCAGCAGAGGTTGATGTGCATCTGATTCCGTTGGTGGCTCCAACTTCTGAACAGCGGATTGAACGAATTGTTCGTCAAGCGCGCGGATTTGTATACTGCGTATCCTCCCTTGGGGTGACCGGGGAAAGAGCTTCCTTTTTTGAGGGCATAGAGGGCTTTATCGCGCAGGTCAAGCGGCATACGGATATTCCGGTAGCGGTTGGGTTCGGTATCTCTACTAGGGAGCAGGTAATCCGTTTTTCAGACATCTGTGATGGAGTTGTCGTCGGAAGTGCCATTGTGCGTCAGGTGGAGGAAGCGATCCCACTGCTGGACGATTCTGCGCGCAGAGAAGAGGGACTTTTGCAAATTCATAATTTTGTGGCACAATTAAAGCAGTAACTGGCGTCAATATAGAAAGAAGCAAATGTAGTTTTGAATGGAATAGAGGAGGTAGGGGCATGCAACCTAAACCGCATATTGTACATTTGCCGGTATATCAGCCCGGTAAACCGATTGAAGATGTGAAGCGCGAGCTAGGACTTGATGAAGTGATTAAGCTCGCCTCGAATGAAAATCCGTATGGCAGCTCTCCTAAAGTATTGCAGGCCATTCAGGAGGAATTTGCGAATATTAGTGTATATCCTGACGGCAGCGCGGTAGCTTTAACACAGGCGCTGGCTAAACATACGGGCTTAAAAGAGGATCAGTTTATTTATGGCTGTGGGTCTGACGAGATTATTGCGTTGATTACGCGTGCCTTTCTTCTTCCCGGGGAAGAAAGTATCATGGCCGATCAGACCTTCTCCGTATACAAGAGCAATGTGGAAATTGAGGGAGCGGTTGCTGTTGAGGTGCCTTTGCGTGACGGGGTGCATGATCTGGAAGCCATGTTGTCTCAAATTAACGACCGTACGAAAATGATCTGGATCTGTAATCCGAACAATCCGACAGGCACGATTGTACCTGAAGCAGAGCTGATCGCATTTTTGGATCGGGTGCCGAAGCATGTTATGGTTGTGCTGGATGAGGCGTATTTCGAGTTTGTGACGGATAGCACTTATCCAGATGGTATTCGTCTGTTGCCAGCCTATGAAAATCTGGTTGTATTGCGCACTTTCTCCAAAATCTACGGTCTGGCATCGCTTCGCATCGGATACGGTATGGGAGCTGTGGCAACGATTCGCCTGATTAATCAAGTTCGTGAGCCGTTCAATACTTCGCGGGTAGCACAGGCTGCGGCGGTTGCGGCGTTGGAAGATCAGGATTTTGTGCAGGAATGCCGTGACCACAACGCAGAGGGCAGAGCCTATTTGCAAAATGAATTAAAGCGCCTTGGACTGGAATATTTTCCGGCACATGGTAATTTCATTATGCTGGATGTACGTCGCCCGTCGGGTGAGGTATTTCAGGAGCTGCTTCGTAAAGGCGTGATTATTCGCGCTGGTCATCACAAATATCCGACATATATTAGGGTGTCGGTTGGATCACAGCCGCAAAATGAGTGGTTTATCCGTGCGCTGGAACAGGTCCTGGGGGCGGAAGCGGCGAAAGCGCGTCTATAATTTCCGCAGATGGGATTTGATAATTGATGAAGATTGCCATTTTCGGCGTGGGACTGATCGGTGGGTCCCTTGCGCTTTGTTTTAAAGGGAAGCCGGGCATCACCGTTGTTGGTCATGCTCATCTCCCCGAACTCATGGAGCCGATGTTGAGCCGTGGTGTCGTGGACACTGCGACTCTTTCGGTTGAAGAGGCGGCAGAGGATGCCGATTTTATTTTTTTATGCGTACCTGTCGGCTTACTGGAGCATTATCTGGAGCTGTTAAGCAGGTTGCCGCTTAAAGAGGGTTGTATTATTACCGATGTAGGCAGTACAAAATCGTCGATTGCCAAAAAAGCGTCGGAAATCTCTTTATGTAATGCCTATTTTATTGGTGGCCATCCGATGGCCGGATCGGAGCGTTCCGGTGTGAAGGCTGCTTCTGCGTTGCTGTTTGAGAATGCTTACTATGTACTTTCCCCCGCAGAAGGTGTGCCTGAGGAAGCATACAGTTCGCTGGAGCGTCTGTTGAAATATACAGGAGCTCAGGTTGTGCGTGTCCAGCCTGATATGCACGATGACATTGTCGGGGCGATCAGCCATCTTCCACATATTATTGCAGCGGCGCTGGTGAATCAGGTGCGCAAGCACAATGACGAAAATCCGTTGTATCGTACGCTGGCTGCTGGCGGCTTCCGCGATATTACGCGAATTGCTTCCAGTGATCCTATTGTGTGGCGGGACATTTTGCTGAGCAATCGTGATGTTTTGCTAGGTCTGCTGGAAGAGTGGAACGGGCAGATTGAACGTTTTACCCATTTACTGAGAATACAAGACGGAGAGGGAATCGCTGACGAGTTTTTGACGGCGGGGCATTTCCGCAGTGAGCTGCCGGAACGCCGCAAAGGTGTCATCGTCTCAACGTTTGATCTGTATATTGATGTACCGGATACCCCGGGAATTATCGGTCGAATTGCAACAGAGCTGGGAGATAACAGCATTAACCTGAGCAATATGCAAATCATCGAAAGCCGTGAGGATGTTCCCGGTATTATGCGGCTTTCCTTCCGCCAAGAACGGGACTGGGAGCGCGCCAGGGCATTGCTGGATTCAATGAGCTATAAAGTGGTGGTATAGAAAGGAAAGTGTGATTGTTGGTTAAGGAGGTTGAGGCGCTTCTTCAGATTCAAATGGACCGCTGCGCTACCGACCGCCTTAAAAGCAACGCACTTTCTGGGAGTGAAAGTAGCATGAAAGATTTAAAACGGGCGTGAGATCCTCTTCGCCCGTTTTTTTTGTTATTTTATGACCTAAAGCCCGGTTGAGGTGATATAGCTGGGTAAGTATATTTTTTTGTTATATAAGCTAAATTTGAAAATTTTATATAAAAAACGGAGTAGGCGTAATGGTGCTGGACAACAGCGATGGGAAGCACCATCCGACTGCGCAGTTGGCACCTTACGTAACTTTCCAGTTCAGCTTAGAATATGAGTTCAAAAAAAAGACCACCCGGGTAAAGCCCCGGGTGGTAGCTGCTCTTATGGAGTAGCTGAGTAGGATAGGAGTGGAGAGAAACCATACTGTACTTTTATTATATGTATACGTTTTCATTTTGTCAATGATTTTTTAAAGCGTTTTCTTTTGGGTAGTTATTCTTACCATCATATTCAAAAGGGACAGTTTCGAGGTTATGTCACTTTATCTTGAAAAAACTTAAAATAGGTTGGAAATGCCGCAAATCGTAAACGGTTGCTAGCGTTATGTAGCTTGTGATGGAAATCACGGGGATTCTGGACTTTTTTACTGACGACTATTTTGTGGTACAATGGGTAAGTCCATTGTGGATGTTGAGAAATGTTGGGGATAGCACCGTTATTGTTGGCACTACATAGGGTAAGAAAAAAACAAATGTTCCATGATGCTGTTTCATCCATTTGCGCAGAGTGCGCAACTTTTTTTGGCCTGTTCGGTATATATAGACAGAATCGGATGGGAGAACAGCACATGTATGGGCGAGGAGGGTCTCACTCGGATGATGACAGATTCCCAGATGATTCAGGAAATCAAACAAGGAAATGTTAGTCGTCGTGT
>NZ_JTHP01000026.1 GCF_000943545.1 Paenibacillus terrae | reverse complement strand
GAACCGACCCTTGAACGGGCCGGTTCCTGTGTTTATACCTGCATATTCCATGCACCAGCGGTGCAGTTGGACACAGATATGTGGAATGTCTTTTTAGTCACGTTTCAATACATACTCACCATTACTGTTACGGGTTACTGTGGCACCAAGCGCTTCGGCAACCGATTTGAAAGGAACATACAACGTACCATATTCATCCGTATATGGAGCTTGTGGCAGCGTTAATGTGCTTCCTTCCAGTACAGCCTGTTTGGATCCGCTTTTTAGCTTGATGGTCTTACCTGTAATATCATCTACAACTGTAATTTGCTTGGCAGCTGCATCCCATTTTAATTCGGAACCCAGTTCGTACGTCAGCTCACGCAGTGGAATGAAGGCCGTACCTTTACGATTCACCAGCACATAGTAATCGTCTTTAGGATCGAAAGTGGTTTCAACTTTTGTAATTTCCAGATCATTTTTTAAAATATTGTAGATCGGAGAGTTCGCATCAAAATTGCGAAGTGTCGCTCCCGGTGTTAATTCAGCTTGTTTATTCAGGTCAATCACACCATTGGAGATATCTACCTTGTCGGCTGTTACACTACCATTCACATTCCAGGATTGAGTTTCCGTAACAATCGAGAAGGACTTCACTGGAAGACTATCTACTTCTGGCAAAGCAACCGTCAGGTCTGACACTGATTTGCGAACATTTCCTTTTTCATCAAAATACATATCGGTTTTCAGAACCGTATTGGAACTCAGAACCGTTTTAATTTCAGGAGACTGTGCATATAAAGTGCTTACGCCTACATCATATTGAGCAACGGCCAGATCCAAATACTTTTTAACCTCGGTATAAGCCTCATTGACCAGTTTTTCCTTGTTCGTGTTCAGTTCGCTTGTGACTTGATCAGCACCATCAACATTCATGCTGGAAGCGATATTTTTAGTGAAATCAATCGCTTGCCCGATCAGTTCCTTCAAGCCAGCCTCGTCCTTCGCCAAATTGGTCAGGAACGGTTTCACCAATGTGACCAGCTCATCGCCACGAAGTTCGGCATGCAAACGAGTCAGCTTCACTTTGTCCTTCTCACCATAAACTTCCTCGGTTACAGACGTTGCAGAGATGGTCGAAGGGTTAGGAGCATGCTTGAGTACAAGTGCTGCGGCTGTTTTCGTCAGATCTCTTACATCCTTGGAGTATACATAAGGATCAAATCCGGCAGGCAGACCACTCAAACTCTCCTGCGAGTTCAAAGATATGTAATAAGGTTTTTTGGCACCTTCCAGTTGAATAGCCACACCTTGGCGGTCCAAAGCAATTTCAAACGGCAAATTATACTTGTCGATGTGCAATGTACCCTTGGCGGAAGCGAGTTCCTCCGATTGTACCTTGGCCTCATCCACTGTTACGGAAATAGAATTGATTAAATCAACAATTTCCTGATCTCCTTGTGTAATGCCTGCTTTTGGAGTCAATTTAAGAGATATCTTCTCCGTTGACTGCTGGGATTTCACATCAAGTGTGCCCAAAAGATTTTTACTTACATCAAATCCGCCTACTGCCTGGCAACCCGTCAAAGCTACCATTAGCAGAATAAGAGGGACGGCAATCCATTTTTTTATATTCATATTAATCCCCTTTCAAAGATATTTCCGTTATCTCTTCTATTATCTCAGTGTTGACACGCATTGTAAATGAGTAGATTGGAAAATAGAAGTAGTCATTTAGGATCATTTTTCGGCCTGTAGCATCCGGTGAGCCAGCAATGCCATCTCCAGACAACGACGTTTATCCGGGTCTGCCAGATTTCCTCCTATGATCTCGTTAATTTTGTCCAGCCGATTGTAGAGAGTTTGCCTGTGAATGTACAGGATTCCGGCAGTATCGCGCTTGGAGCCATAGCATCGAAAATAAGCATCCAGCGTATCCAGAAGCTGCATATGGTGCTCACGGTCATGCGCAATCAGCCCGCCCAGATGATCCTGTACAAACTCTTGTAAAAAAGGAGTGCGGGGCACAGCTTTCAACAACTGATAGATTCCGATGCTGTCGTAAAAAAATCGATCTCTCATGGCCGGAACGCTTCGCGCCACTTCAATAACCTGATAAGCCTCTTCAAAACTACGGCCTGCTCCGGTCATCCGGTACCTCACTTTGCCGAAACCTGCATGAATGCGCACCTTGTCAAGCTGCCCAGCAGCATAGTTCTGAATATATTGCACGGTATGGGCAAGCACTTTCTTCATTTGTGCCGCGGAACGCAGAGTCAATTCCTCCTTGGCGCAAAGAATGTAGCACTGGTTACCCTTCATCATGAGCAGATTGTGCAGCGTCTCCTTTTTCAGCAAAGAACGGAGCAATACCAATATATCCTGGTTAATGGACTCCTTGCGCACCTGACTGGCTTCCTTATCTTGATGCTCCACCTCAATAACCCCGGCCCAAAATAAATACTGTCCCTTGGACAGCAGACGCAGCCCCATCCGGGTCTGAGCCTGTTCCTCGCTGGGAAGCTGTCCGTTCAGCACATCCTGAATCAGTTCATTCTGGTTGCGTAGCAAGCGGTCTTCGAGGAACTGGGTTCTCAGCACCAGCGTAGCGGCTGCCTTGGCTGTGTAGTCAAGCAGCAGTGACAGTTCTTCCGTCGGCGTTTCGCCATGCAGCACCAAACCTACTGCGGAAAACACCTGCCCGAAGCAGACAACCGGCTGAAACAAGACGGCGGTGGATTCATTGAGATGAAACAGTAAGTGACCCTCCCGGTCAGACGTCATGCTGGATTCCACCTCATTGGCATAGAAATTCGCAATGCGGTCAGCCACATCAGGCTGGATAGAAGGCACGAACCGATTGGTATCAATGGAAGACATGTAGATGACCTGTCGGGCGGCATAATCATGAAGTACCCGTAAAAGGGCACTCATATCCGTGCTGCGCAGCGTCTCCTGCTGAAGCTGGCGCGAGAAGCGCTCCAGATCTTTCAGCAGTTCGTGGTGGCGGTTAATAAGCAGGGAATGAATATCTTGCGTGATTTCAACAAAGCGTACCGGCTGTTCAAATACGATGACCGGAAAATGATGCCGTTCCGCCAGCTCCAGGATTTCCGGCGGAATCTCATGGATGCTCGTACCCAGCTCCACGCACAGTCCTGCGGCTTCGGAACGGATCAGCTGCTCCATATACTCAGCGCGTTCCTCCCCTTCCCGGGTCAGCCACAGGCCAGTCGTCAAAATCAGGTCATGACGGCTCACAAAGGGGGTAACGTTTGTGATTTCCAGCACATGGACCCAGCCGACCCGGTGACTCGTGCCCTGCTCCCCGGCTGCCAGCTTGGCCCGCCGGAATACCGGACGTTCCAGCACATCCGCAATGGTAAAGGTTTTTTTACCGTTCATCGGAATTCTCCTTATGTATATGTCTTTATGTCATTTTATATGACACCTATTCATCAAAAAGTCGAGCCTTGAAGTCAGATAATCCGACAAAATGTATGATGTCAAGGAGCTTTTCCACTTGTAAACTGTACCTAATCTAACATGAATTGCATTTGTCGGCTTGAGTCCATTTAACTAATTGGCAGGCTGCACAAAAAGGATAATGCAATTTTTGAATCCGTTTGGTGCAGCAACACAGAAACACAGCAGCGTAGCTGCCCTGAAGAACAATTATTTGCCAGTGGATTCATGATTAACGAATACTAACACAGCAGCGTAGCTGCCCTGAAGAACAATTATTTGCCGTTGGATTCATGATCAACGAATACTAACACAGCAGCGTAGCTGCCCTGAAGAACAATTATTTGCCGTTGGATTCATGATCAACGAATACTAACACAGCAGCGTAGCTGCCCTGAAGAACAATTATTTGCCGTTGGATAACAATTATTTTCAGGAGAGGTGACCTAAGTGAAAATTGGAATTCCGAAAGAGATTAAAAACAATGAAAATCGTGTCTCCTTGACACCTGCTGGTGCAGCTCAAATGATCCAGCACGGACATCACGTGTTTGTGGAAAGTCATGCAGGGGTTGAAAGTGGCTTTACAGATGGAGATTATGCCACGGCGGGTGCAACGATTGTGCAGCATGCAGCGGATGTGTGGTCTCAGGCGGATCTGATTATCAAGGTGAAGGAGCCGTTGTCCACAGAATACGGATATTTTCGACAAGGATTGATTTTGTTCACCTATCTCCATCTGGCTGCCGAGCCTTCGCTGGCACGGGCTCTGATGGAAAACGGCGTAACTGCCATCTCCTATGAAACCATAGATGTCGGGGGAAGCCTTCCGTTGCTTACCCCGATGAGCGAGGTCGCAGGTCGAATGGCTGTGCAAATCGGGGCACAGCTGCTGGAAAAACCGAAGGGCGGCAAAGGCATTCTGCTGGCAGGCGTGCCGGGAGTCAAGCGCGGCAAAGTGACCATTATTGGCGGCGGGGTCGTCGGCACGAACGCTGCGAAGGTCGCCATCGGCCTCGGCGCGGATGTGACGCTGATCGACCTGAGCCTGCATCGGCTGCGCCAGCTGGACGATATTTTCGGCAATCAGCTCCATACGCTGGTGTCCACACCGTCCAACATTGCCGAAGCCGTAGCGCAGAGCGATTTGCTGATCGGTGCTGTCCTGATCACTGGAGCCAAAGCCCCACGTCTCGTAACCGAGGCCATGGTGCAGACGATGCAGCCCGGCTCCGTGATCGTGGATGTCGCCATCGACCAGGGGGGGATTGTCGAGACGATTGACCACATCACGACACACGATCAGCCGACCTATGTGAAGCATGGCGTCATTCACTATGCCGTAGCGAACATGCCGGGCGCAGTGCCGCAAACCTCGACGCTTGCTTTGACGAATGCGACGCTTCCCTTCGCCCTCCAGCTTGCAGATCAGGGAGTTCAGGAAGCCCTTCGCAGAAGCAAGCCATTGCTCAGCGGCACGAATGTCCTGAACGGTCATATCACCTACGAGGCGGTAGCCCGTGATCTGGGCTACCCTTACGTTCCGGTGGATCAGGCGTGGCAGACAAAAGCCTTAAAATAGAGTCGTGGTAGCTCAAAGAACCACACGTTCTTCCCCTCGGGGCATGACCGTGTGGTTCTTTTTCTTCTAGCTGAATCCTCGCTGCATATCAGACGATTTCTGCTGTCAGAAACGTCTGGAGACGAAGATAAATATCTGTGATCTCTTCCAGTGACATGCGAACCAATCCGCTGGACGAAGGGGCTACAAACTCATGCATCTCGGGAATCAGCGGCTCGGGCTGGAATCCCCAATCTGCTTTGGATTTTTTACTGTATTCGGTATATACACCTTTGCCAACAAAGCAGGCAATCTTGGGACGGTATTCCTTTAGCTTGGCATACAGCTTCAGACGTCCTTCGGCGTATTCCTCGCGGGCAATGTCCTCCACTCCCCTCGTGGGCCGGGAAACAATGTTCGTAAAACCATAGCCAAGCTTGAGCAGTTCCCCATCCTCCGATGGATCATACAGGCGAGGGGTCAAACCCGCTCCCTCCAGTATGCGCCAAAAGCGGTTGCGCGGGTTCGCATAATGATGCCCCACTTCTCCTGACTTCAAGCTGGGATTGAAGCCGATGAATACGACAGATAATCCGTAATCCAAATGATCATCTACCTCATGCAGCTCTGTCTTGGTTCCTGTTTCTCTCTCTTCCATGGTGCCCCTCCCTCAAACGATATCCAGTGGCTGCTTCTGCGTAGGCGGCGGAAAAGCTTCATCTATTTGTTGCAGTTGTTCGGGAGTGAGTCGGATATTCGCTGCCGCTGCATTTTCCCGTACATGTGATTCCTGCACCGCCTTCGGGATTGCCCAGATATCGCCATCTCGTATGACCCATGCGAGTGCAATCTGGGATGGCGTTACCCGGTGACTGGCAGCGATGTCCTCCATGACGGGATGTTCCAACAGCCCCCGCCGTAGACGTCCGCCTTGTGCAATCGGGCAATACGCCATCACAGGCACACCATGTGTACGGCTCCAGGGAAGCAGATCATATTCAATCCCCCGCGAAGCCGCATGATATAGCACTTGGTTAACCGCGCAGGTATCGCCTCCAGTCAGGCTCCAAAGCTCCTCCATGTCGGATGTGTCCAGATTGGACACGCCCCATTTGCGGATTTTGCCCTGCTCCCGCAGTTTTTCCATGCCTTGTATCGTCTCTTCCAGCGGGATATTCCCTCGCCAATGCAACAAATACATGTCCATGTACTCCGTTCCCAGGCGGGTCAGGCTCGCTTCGCACGCTTGAGCCAGCCCTTGGCGGTCTGCATGATGAGGGTAAGCTTTGCTGACGAGATACACCTCGTCCCGACGGCCCCGAATGGCCTCCCCGACGATCTCTTCTGCACCGCCCTCAGCATACATTTCAGCCGTATCGACCAACGTCATGCCCAGATCCAAGCCAAGTTGAAGCGCGCGCACTTCCTCTTGCCGAAGAGAAGCTTTTTCACCCATATGCCATGTACCCTGTCCGATCAGTGGCACCTCACGGCCGTCAGCCCATGTGATTACACTTTTCTTCTGTTGGCCCATGCGTTCTCCCTCCTTACTATATTTACTCAGAACTTATCTGCTAAGGACTACATCTGCTCAGGAACCTGATGCCGCAGGCTTGTCAAAGACATGACTCTGGGTCCAATGCTGTCCACCATCCGAGGTGGTATACATAACCGGAGCCTTCTCTGAATCCGAGAAAATAGCCCAGCCCTCCTTGGCATTGGCCATTCCGATTTGCTGGCTACCATAGCCATCAAAGCTTTGCTTGCCATTGTTCCACATCTTGCCTCCGTCATTCGTCCAGCCAATGGTATTGGGCTTGTCGCACGGTGCGCAGTAGCCGCCCATCAACGCGGTACTGCTGTTTACCGCATAGAGCATCCCCGGTGCCGCCCCTTCGTTCTTGGGAACCTGATGGTCTTGCTGGCTAATGCCGGGCGCCGGACCGCCGCCAGCGGTGGCATTTGACAGCACAGCACGCCAGCTTTGGCCACTATCGGCGGTATGCCAAAGCGAATATGAGGTCTGATTCATGCCCGTATCCCCGACCAGCTCAATCCATGCGTTTCCGCGTTCTACCGAACGAATGATTACACCGTTCAGAGGGGCTTCGGTTGTCCGGGACAAAGCGGTGGTCCACTTCTGGCCGCCATTCGTTGTGTGTAAGATACCGAACGAGCCCTCTTTGCTTTGCGTTACCGCCCAACCGTTTTGCTGATCATGATAGTATGGTTGTCCAACGGTGTGATCAGGTACGGGAAGCGCGGACCAGGTTTGACCGCCGTCCTTCGTATATTGGTTTCCGGTGAATCCTTCCTTGGACGATACAAAGTGCAAAAAGCCCGCTTGTCCTTGCTTCGGCACTGTCCCGATACTTTCCCAGCGCTTGCCTCCATCCTGAGTCGCCAGCAGCGAGCCGCTGTCTGCCATGACGGCCCATGCCTGCTGCCCATTCAAGGCAAAAATTTGCTGCACTGTTCCTTGACCCTGATATTGCACATCCCATGCCGCTCCGGCTGAACCGGATGTGCCTGTGTCTGTCCGGGCAATCCATCCCTTCCCGCCGATCCATCCGGATTTGCCGTCGATCAGGCGCAGCGCGGTAACATCGTCCATGCGAACCTTCGCCGCATTCGCATCTGTGGATGCTTGTCCACCTGCCCCTGATGCAACGCCTGTACCGCCAGTTGTGCCATTTTTCCCGTCAGAAGCGGTCTGCTGTCCAGGTGTATTTACAGCGGTTCCCGAAGCACCCGGTTGCGCGGAAGCAGAACCCTTTTTCCCATCCTGAACGGTTTGACCGTTCTGCTCTTGCTGTCCGGTTTGTCCTGCTTGTGTTGCACCTGCTCCACAACCTGCTGTCATGATGGATACGGCGAGCAAAAGCGCCCATGCCGGTAATTTTTTCTTCATTTTCGTTCATCCCCTTACTGTGTTAGTACAATGCTGCTTGGGTATGTAACCGCAGCAAGGTATATCCTATGTATTACCCTGCTGTCTTCGTTTCACTCTTGACGGATGGAAACCCAAAATCGACTGTATGGAAAACCTCGTCTATGGATTTACAGGAATAAAACCGCCTTGTTCAATGATCCGTTTGCCATCTTCGCTTTGCAGCCACTGGAGCAGCCGTTGAACCGAAGGGCTGGACTTCTCTCCTTCCCGTGTGACCACGAACAATTGAGCGGTGAACGGATACTGTTGCGAACGGATATGCTCCTTGTTTGGCACTACTCCGTCAATGGACAAAAATTTAACTTCTTGCCGCTTATGCATCACATTGGCAAAATAATAAAACGAATACCCGAGCGCATTGTGATCCTTGTTATAATCGGCAACTGCATTAATCATACCACCCATGATGCCAATCGTGCGCTCCCGGGGCGGCTCGGCCATCTCATGGTCTGCCATCACTTTCTTTTGCATATAGGTCTGACTTCCCGAATTTTCTTCCCGCTGATAGGCTACAATCGGCTGGTCCTTGCCTCCCACTTCACTCCAATTATGAATGGAGCCTTCATAAATGCGACGAATCTGCTTTGAGGACAGATTATGAACCGGATTATCAAAATGAACGAGAAAAATAAACGCATCCCGCCCAATTGGAGTAAGCTTCATTTTCACTCCCTGACTTTTCGCAAGTTGCAGCTCCCCATCGGATGGTCCGGCCACCAGAATGAGATCCGCTTTCTTGTCGATCAGATTTACATACGCCTGATGCGTTGTGTTGAATCTCAATTCGTGCGCCGCGCGCGCCTTGCTCATTCCGGTCAGCTCATGCAGCATATCCTGTGCGAACGGAATCGCCGCTGTAGCCCCATCGACCACTGGAAAATCCCGTTCTGCGATCAACGGACGCTGAGGCAGCATCAGTGCAATGGTCAGCACAATAACGAGCGCGGCAGACATGGCGGCAACGACCCATTGCCATCTACGATCTACCTTTCCGTTCTTTCCTGCCACCGCCGGATAACGATCCACCCCAACACCCACTACCATTCCGGCGATCGGCAGCAGTGCAGTCAGCAGAAACCAGATTTCACCATGCTGTGTATACGGCTCCAATACCTCCAGCACAGGCTCCGCCCACGCGTGATAGATTGAAAACAACTGCCACGAGCTGCCCCACACTTCGGCTGGTTGACCACCAGAGCCTTGTAACCCCACAATCCATAAACTCAGGCCACTTAATAATGATAACAGCCCGGTCAGCATGAGCGGAAGCTTGCGCAGACTGGAAGTACGCGCACTCCAGACACCGTAAGCCGCAAAAATCAGACCGATGATCCAGGCGTATAATATCATCATCACAATGACCGCAGTATCGGACACACCTTCGCGTCTCAGCAAAAGCTGAACGTTAGATGCCACAATCATACTCCAAAATACATTAAACATGACTGAAAACAACCCAAACATAAATGTACCGCCCAGCCACGGCCAAAACCATGCTAGCCGCATGGAGGCGCCTGTTTCCGGCTCGGTTATAATTCCCTTTGGATCAGACATGTACATCCCCCTATACTTTTCAAATGAAATGACCCTTTATGCCACTGCTTTTTCATTGTACAATTATGGTAAAGATTAGTATACGAGGAGATGGTAAAAATGTCCTTACGGTATTTCACTGCCAACCGCCGCGTGGCTTTTGATTTTGTTTTTACCATAAAGGAGTACACCCAAAAAGGACAAAAAGAAGCCTTCTTTAGAGGAAGGCCTTCTCGGTATTATTCGGTATTATAATGTGACAATTCTATACTGCTCTAGCATGGATCAAAAAACGGTGCTGTTTCACGTCCCAATACCCATCACGTTGAATGTCCAGATGTAGGCCATACAGCTGTTCTATATATCTCTCTGGTTGAAAATCAGCAATCTGCCATTCAATCGCCTTTAAGTAGTAGACAAGCGCTCCAATATCGTAAAACCGCTGTATCGGAAACTGTTCCCGCTGCTCCACGATTTCGAAGCCGTTGCTTTTCAGACCGGTAATCGCTTGAGAAAGGGACCAGTCCGCATACTCGCTATAAGGCGCTTCCAAACGGTCGTTAATGCCCACACAATCCAGGCCCCCCACCTGTTGGGTCAAGAACGTACCTCCCGGACGCAAAATACGCCGCACTTCCGCTGGAGAAAATGCCTCATGCTTGTTCAACACGAGATCGAACCCATTATCGTCAAATGGAAGTGAATGTGCTCCAACAACTGTATAAACTCACGATCTTCTGTATATTTCATATCGTGCTGCTCCTTCCTGAATTGGGCTGACATTATTATCGAACTCTGCTCTCTTTATGTTCTGCGCTCTATCTCTCTACGCCTCTACGTCTGCCCAAATCAGGGGGAGCCCTTGCCTGCCATTCTGTGCTGTTTTAAGGAGCTGCTGGTAGAGCCTTCGCAAGCTCAGGTGTCATGTCTTTTGGATTTAATAAATAATAGCCTGTGTGAGCATTTAAACCATATAAAGGTTTGATTTTGATCTGTATCAGATAAGTGCCTTTCTCCATATCCGGAGTATAGTTATAGGATCTGCGGTTTTCCAAAATAGCTTTCCAAAGCTTCATATCTTCAATGACGATTGCTTTATGCTTCTGCTGTATATCTCTGAATAAATTGACGTCTTCGATATACTGACCAGATTGATAAGGTTTCATCTCCTGAGAAACAATTGGAACAGCACGCACAGAAAGTATATCCTTCGACGTGACAATTACCTTGTCGGCATATCCCTTCTGTTTCAGCCAACCTTCCAGTTTGTGAAAGGATAAACGCCAGTTAAATGCAATATTACGAGCCCATTCCGGCTCATATTTGGAAATAGAGGAAGCCTTATGCAGAATCTCGATATTCCCCAGCGGATAACTTCCAGACTGCATTTCGCTATAGCTCATATCCAAAATTTCTTCTTTCAGCACAGCTTCAAATTCGCGAATTTCTTTCGGATCGGTCAGTATCACCCTCCGTTCCTCATCATCCCCTGATTTAATGCTGATCGTTTCGGCTGCACCATATAGCTTATCCAACGAGTATGCTACTGTTTTGTACGGCTCAGACATCATGACCTTTGCCAGTTCTGCCCGGAAAGGCTGCTCGGGAAATGTATAGCTTCGGGTCATAATTGAACCATCGTCAAGATGATAGGCAATGGCTATCATTTGAAGAGGTTCATCTTTGGTCATAGGCGTCTGTCCTGATGAATGTGCCCGCACGAGTTCACGCTGTAAATTCAGCACAGAAGCGATATAAGCTTTATCTTGCGAAAAATAAAGATCTTTTCGTGTAATGCCCCCATCCAAATACAAACTTGGTCCGGCATAAACTTGCTCCACTGAATGCGCAGTTGGAATTCGATCTTCGTAACCTACCCAACTTGAAGTCGGAATGTACATTGCCAGACCTAACACTGCGGTGTAAGCGACCAATTCCAGCAAAGCACGTACACGTACAATTTGCCACGTCTTGCGAATCACCATCTCCACAGCGATATAGCCCAAAATAGCTCCAAGTATATAGCCGAAGATAGACCAGTCTTTACCTTGTCCGCCTACGCCATTAAAATAGTCCCCTACTAGCAGCATAGCGCACAGCATCACACCTGCTTTAAATAAGGGCTGGAAGAAGGTAAATGCCATTGCTTGCGTTGCCTTCTCTACCAGCCGTTTGCGATACAACACATAGCTCAAGATCACAAACAGCAGAGAAACACCAATATAAACAAGCAGTTCAATATATGAAAATGGAGTTCTCAGCAATTCCGTAAAGCGAACAAACGGCGATAAAGAATGCCAAATATTATTGTTACTACGTAACTCCATGCCATCACTATAACGAACTATTGTTCCACTGGCCTGATAGTAACCGTACAAATGATGCCCCAGAAAGCGACTAATCATGGATGACAGAAAGAAGGGGAGCACCATCAAAACGTACACTACAGCAATTTGCAGCAGCGATTGCCCTACGCAAATACCTACAAACACAGTAAAGGCGAAAAGAAAAATGCTAATGACCGAGACGACCAATGCCCATGATCCAACATCATTCATGTGAAAAATATAAGGCAGATCATTCGTGGCGTTAACCCAAGCCGTCACTCCCGCCGTGAGCCACACGGGTACGAGCAAGAGGATAAGACCACTGATCAAATGTGCCGTTAGCAGATGTTCCCTGCGTAATGGCAGACTGTGATACAAATCAGATGGCCCCTGCCGCTGAATAAAACGAGTCAACATCACACCTGTCAACACTGGTACGGTCAATAAAATCATATTTTGCAAATCATTACCTGAGTTTGCACTATCGAACAAGCTTCTCAAAACCTCGTGCACCCGTTCGCGTCCGATACTCATAAATAACGGCAGCGGCACTGTAAACAATAATCCCGCCAAGTACAACAGACCGATCCAGCCATGCTGTCTCAGGCTTTGGCGAATCACGCCGCCGCTACAGAAGAATCGGTTGGATGTCATAACCTGCGTCCTCCATTTCATAAATGAAAATTTCCTCCAGCGTCAACGGCAGCAAATCGAACACATGCGGCTCATACGCCTGAATCGTCTCTGTAATCTGCTCTCGTTCCCCCCGGATAATAAGCAGCAGAACACTGCCTCTGCGCTCCTTATGTACAACCGGAAGTTGTCCACAGACGGCTTCCTCATGCGTGCGGTCACGAAAGGCAACCTGCACCTTATGCGTATCGGACTTGAGGTCGTCAACCTCTTTTTCCAACAACATACGTCCCTGATGCATAATGCCGACATGATCACACATGTCTTCAATTTCACGCAAATTATGGGATGAAATCACGACGGTCATCTCACGTGCGGCGGTTTCCTGGAACAGCAAATTTTTGACCATCCGCCGCATCACAGGGTCCAGTCCGTCGATCGGCTCATCCAGAATCAGCAGCTCTGGCATGCAGCTCAAGGCAAGCAAAAAAGCGGCCTGACGCTTCATCCCCTTGGAAAAACGGTGAAGTTTACGCTTCGGGTCAAGCTTGAAAATGTCGGTAAGCTGTATGTAACGTTCCTCACTCCAGCTCGGATAAATGGAGCGGTAAAACCGGGCCATCTGGCGAATCGTCGCTTGCGGGAAAAAATAAGGGGTATCCGGCATAAACAGAATGCGCTGCTTGACTTCTGGCTGCTCATACACCGGCTGTCCATCGATTAGCACCTTGCCAGTATCCGGTCTGTAAATCCCGGCGATGATTTTGAGCAGCGTCGTTTTACCTGCTCCGTTAGAGCCCAAAAGTCCAAAAATAGAGCCTTTCTTCACCGTAAGGGCGAGCTGATCGACAGCCTTTTCTTCAGTAAATGTTTTTGTGACTTCCCTTAATTCAATCAAGGGACATCCCCCTTTCCTTCAATTGCGTAGCTTCCACGTATAAGGCGTCCACTTCCTGCTGCGTAAAACCGAAATGGACAGCTTCGATCATCTGCTTCAACAGCGCCGCCCGAATCTCATCCCGCTTCATTTGCTGCGGCTGATGCTCGGCAGGGGTGACAAAGCTGCCCTTGCCTTGGACGGAATAGATGTATCCTTCGCGTTCCAGCTCTCGATACGCCTTCTGAATCGTATTGGGATTCACCGTAAGCTGAGCGGATAAAACCCGTACAGAAGGCAATTGCTCATCCGGCTGAAGAGATCCGTATACAATCATTTCCTTTACCTTGTCTATTAACTGTTCGTAGATCGGCTTACGACTGCGGATATCCAGCTCGAACATAGACTTCCTCCTTTCAAGACTTGATCAGATTCATCTGCATCCTTTAAACTGTTCTAACTGTACTATTATTAATAATACAGTTAGAACAGTTTGTCAATCATTTCTTTGGTTATTTATTACAGAAAAAAAAGACCAACTCAGAAAGCTGGTCTTGAAATCATCGTTAACATTCCACATGAACATAAAAATAGCCGTGATGCGTTAAGCACCACGACTGGCTATTTCTTTTAGCATTCCGTCGATTCGTAAGGCTCGTCACGGCTAATATTCGCAAGCACTTCCCCTTCTGGCAGCATAAGATCTAGCTGAAACCGGAACGTAGCTCCTCTGGCCTCGTCACTATCCACATCAATGGAGCCGCCCATCAGACTGACCAGGTTTTTGCAGATGGACAGCCCCAAGCCTGTTCCTCCATATTTCCGGTTCAGTGCCGGATGAAGCTGGGAAAAGGGCTGAAACAATAGATGCTGGCGATCTGCGGGAATACCGATGCCAGTATCGGTTACACTGAACTCAATCAAGCATTTCTTTTTACGGCTGCTGTAAGCCTTGCTCTCGGCAAAGATGTTTACACGCCCTCGCTCCGTAAATTTGATTGCATTGCTCACCAAATTCACCAGCACCTGCCGAATACGCACATGGTCACCGACAAGGACCCCCGGCAATTCCTGATCCACGTGCCACTCCAGCTCAATGTCTTTTTCCATAGCCTGCTTGAGAAATAGGTCCGCCACACTGCCCATCATATCCTCAAGTTCAAAAGGTTCGTGCAGCAGCGACATTTTGCCAGCCTCAATTTTGCTCAAATCCAGTATTTCATTCAATATCTGCATTAAAGCACTACTGCTATTGGTAATAATATCGATATAGCTTCGCTGTTCCTCATCCAATTCAGTGTCCGCGAGCAGTCCAGCCATTCCGATAATTCCGTTCATAGGTGTACGAAGCTCATGACTCATCACAGAAAGAAATTCTGACTTGGCCCGGTCGGCCCGCTCGGCGGATTCCTTGGCCCGGATGATTTCCTTTTCATTCGTTATATCTACAAAAACCATTACGGCCCCTTTACGCTCCCCATTATCCATCAGGGGACTGATCCGATAAGAGACGAGGAAGCTGGACCCGTCTTTTTTCCAAAACACGGCTTCCTCAGCCTGATAAGAAGCGCCACTGCGGATCGCCTGAAGAATGGATGGCTGCTCATCCGGGTAATGGCTGCTTATCTCATCGACATGGCGGATCATATCCGTGCATGTCCCGTTCAGTGAATTTTCGGCCCCCACTCCAAACATGGAAGCCGCCGCCGGATTCATAAAACGGACATGCCCCTCGGTGCTCAAGCCCACAATGCCTTCGGATACGGCGTTCAGAATGAGTGAATGCTCGTTGCTGAGCTTTTCGATTTGGGCGATGTAGCTTTTGAGCGGAGTGACATTTTCAAAGATGCCGTAGCAGCCAACAATTTGCTCATACACAAAAATCGGGATATTGGTTACCTTGATAAACAAGCGCTCCCCATCCTTATGTATGAACTCTGATTCATAGGTTTGCGTTTCTCCCTGCTTGGCCAGCTCCATATGATGCCTGATCTTGTCCTGTTCCTCGAAAGAAGCCATCACAAGAACTCCAGTCCCAAGCAGTTCCTTCCTTGTATAACCAATAAGTTCCTCCAGACTGGGATTCACGCTCAGGATTTGACCTTCCATATTCATGGCGCATATGCCGAGCGGGTTATGCTGAAACAGCGATTTATAACGGTTTTCACTTTCACGAAGGCGTTGCTCCATTTTTTGGTGCTCCGTGACATCCTGTACCATACCGACAATTTGAATCGGCTGTTCTCCGCGCTCGTCCATTTCCGCTTCCCAGGTCGAACGCAGCACTTTCTGTTCACCATTAGGCAGTACAATCCGATAAAAGGTTTCTTTATGAATCCCTTTTAAAATGACGTTCGTAATGATCTCGATCATTCGCTCTTTATCCTCTGGATGAATAGCATCCAGAAAAGAATCAATACTTGTCTCGACCGGCTTTACGCTAAAGCCGAAAATGCTGCGGAATTCCATGGAAAAATGCAAAACGTCGTTAACCAAATCCCAGTCCCATGAACCAAACATCGCCAGTTGCTGGGCTTTTGCAAGATTATCCTCGCTCTTCTGGCGCTCCGTGATGTTGCGGCCGATGGACAGAACTCGCTTGATTTTGCCTTCCTCATCCCGAATGATGCGGTATGACACTTCCAGCCACAAATAATGTCCGTCCTTGTGACGGACACGCCGCTTCATAATGCCTGTTTCCTGGAAGATTCCATGTACGCGCATATAATCGGCATCTTCTGCATGATAAAATTCGAGCCGTTTTTTGCCGAGCATTTCCTGCCTGGTGTAGCCAAGGAGCTTTTCTACCGAAGGAGAAACATATTGAAGGTTGCCGTCCGGCGTGCTGAACGAGATCACATCTGGCGTATTTTCTGTAATCAGCATATACAAGTCCTCATTGTCCGAGAGTACCTGCTGCATGTCTTTTTTCTCTGTGATGTCCATCGCGTAGGCAATCAGATACGTTTGACCCGTAGCCGGGTCATCAAATATCGTTAATTCCAGCGATAACCAGACGGATGTTCCCCGCTGATGTCTTAAACGAAGCTCTGCCTTGTACACTTGATCCGTAGCTTTCAGCCAGCCCGTATAGGCGTCCCGCAACGCTTGTCGATCTTTATCTCCTTTATACAACAAATGATAATATCGGGTTTTCAGCAATTCCTCCTGCTTGTACCCGACCATGTGACAAAGGGCGGGATTGACGTACAGACATTTTCCGTCCCTCGAAAAAATGGCTATCCCTGTCGGGGCATGATTGTACATGTGTTCCAGCAAAGGCAGTCGTTGGGCAGCAGAAAACACAATAAATCTCCTCCTTTGTGGTTTATGAGGGCGCGCCTACATGCATACACAAAATTGCCGATGTAGAGTCATCGGCAATCTTTTGAATTATTTTTTATACCACCCGACTCAGAAAATGACGCAAAAACCGCTCCGCATCCACTTCAAGTGCCACGTCAATACTAGTCTGTGAATGAGCTTGATCCTTGCCCGGTACTTCACGGGTGCGACCAACCTCGGCAGAATCCCCCACTTCGACGACAATGTGCATCGGTCGCGTCTCCACAAAACTGGAATCAATCGCCAGCCCTACGGCCAACGGATCATGCAAAGCACAGCCTGCGATACCGGGTCTAAAATTACGATAGGCTTCCATATAGAAGTCAGTCATATCTGCCATAAAGGTACCCAGCTCGGTCCCTTGCTCACGCCATTTGTCCACTTCATGCTGAGGAAGCAGCGTCTGCATGGTCACATCCAGCCCAACCAGCGTGAGCGGAAAACCCGCTCCTAACACATAGGCTGCGGCTTCAGGATCGGCATATATATTCGCTTCAGCCGTTGGGGTTACATTGCCTTTTACCGTGACTGCACCGCCCATAATGATCAGACGGTCAAGCAAGTGCGGCAGTTCGGGGCAACGATCCAGTGCAATCGCAAGGTTGGTCAGCGGTCCCACCGCTACAAGGGTAAGCTTGCCTTCATAGCGACGAGCCTGTCCGATGATAAAATCGGCCGCATCACCAGATGCTGCCTGTCGGGAAGGCGAACCCTTCACCTGGTTGCCAATGCCGTCTTCACCATGAATATGGCGGGAATACGGCTTGAACAGCTCACGGGCATACGGCTTGTGAGCGCCGGATACGACCGGAGCGTCTGCACCGAGCTTTTCCAACAAGATCAGCGAGTTGCGTGTCGCTTCTTCAACCGAGATGTTGCCAAAGGTAGTTGTGATGCCAAGTAGCTCCAATTCCGGCGAATGGACCGCGTACGCAAGGGCAAGTGCGTCGTCGATACCCGTATCTACATCTAAAATTAACTTTTTGCTCATGATGACCTCCACAATAGAACAGCATTCTTTTTTATTATACACAATTTGAATGCTTATTCTCTTGGTCATGAGGTTCTTTATCTGAACACGATCAAAAAAAGCTACGGCAGTTGTGCCGTAGCTTTTCCTTCGGGGCTCTTCCATTGCTTAAGCGCACATCTTCTGTCCCAATCCTAAGGCTCGATTCCCCACACCAGCTTATCATTATGGAATAATGTTACTTTATTCCATTCTGTATAAGAGGTTTTGGTAGGATCGAAGGAGTAATCATTGGATTCGTCCAGGTTAGACCAGTCGCTGTTGTTGATGCGGATCTGAATATCACCTGTTTGCGCTCCAGCAGCAAGCGTGCCGGCAGCAGCATTGAAACCAATTTCAATATACTTGTCTGTGAATGTACGCAACACGTTATCATTGCCTACTTGCGCATAGTCTACTGCAGATTGCAGCTCCTGGCTGCCATCTTTCGTGAAATAATACCGGACTTTCAGCTCACTCAGCTTCACTGGTGTTGTACCTTTATTTTTCAGATTTAAGAAAGGCTTGACTGCGTTATTAGCTGGATCGGTGTCCCCGGCCCGATACATTACAACCAGATCACCCGCTGGTTCTGTAGGATCTGTAGGGTCCGTTGGATCTGTCGGTGTACCTTTTGGCTCAGCGCTTACCGCAGTGGAATCCTTGCTTGTTCCTTTCGTATTCGTAGCACTTACAACATAGAAATAAGTTGTTCCGTTGGTCAGCCCCTTATCTGTGTACTCTTTCTCAGTAACAAGAGGTGCAACGGCTGAAAAAGGACCTGCTTCGCTGGTTGCACGTTTTACCGTGTAGCTGTCGGCCCCAGTGGACGCATTCCAGGTCAGCTTCACTTCCGCATTACCCGCTGTCGCCTTTAAGCCCGCTGGTACTGCCGGAGCGGCTGGTGTAGGAGTTGTTCCGCCACCGGATGAAGGGACAATCGCTGGATATGCATTTTGCACAAGCATAACAAACTGATCATGGAACCAAGCTCCTGAAATAGGTGCATTCGGTAAAGCATCTGTTAATGTGCCATCCTTGGTTGTATAGGTAGGATCACAGTATCGGTCAAAGCCTTTACCCTCATCGTTCGGAATGAGCGAGCTGGAACCATCGGAATCACCCGGAGGTTTCGCCCATACATAAGCATCAACATGGGAAGCTGGAGCCGTTTGTGGCGGAGTTCCCATACCTGCTCCGCTGTTATTGCACCAGTTACCACGGTGCGAGCGTTTGTCTACACGGCCTGAGTTCACATAGGAGTTAATATCACTGCCGACAGCGGCAGTCGGACGGTTAGGTCCTCCCCATCCGTTACGGCCCGTATCAATTAACATACCGAGTGAGCTCGGCCAGCCTGCACTCACAAAGTCTCTATGCAATGCCTCTGCGAAATCAGATTCATCGAAATTAGGATTCCATTCGTAGTATTTGGAAGATTTGATCGGCTGTCCGCCGATATTCAGGTTTGGATCAGGCAGATTAGGTTCTGTCAGCGGTGAAGTATTGGCTGTATTCGTGATAAAGCCATCCACACTGGACAGTCCTTTGCTCGTGTCTCTGAAAACATTCGTGAACAACGATACGGTTGCTGTGCGATTGTTATCCCAACCCAGCCAGCCGGAGTGACCGATATCTACATATTTGTAGACATTAGGAATCTCGTTCAGCTTATTAATTGTATACTTGATGCCGGCTTCATAAATTCCTGTAGATTTAGCTTCCGCGCATTTGGGGTCATTCAGATTGGTCACGAGGTTTGGCAAGCTGTCTGGTTCAATAATCGCTACAATGCGGATATCCTGATACTTCGGATTGGCAAAAATAGCAGCAATTTTATCGACATAGTCCTTTTTGTACGTTTCGAGACCCGCTTGGGTCAGCGGCAGCTCACCGTTGGAGGCCAAGGCATGGCAATCCCGTCCGGGCAGATCATATACAATAAACTCTGCCGTAATTGGTGTGTTGCCTTTCTTTTGCGCCAACACTTGATCCAAATGCGCTTCCAGGCCAAGCTTGCCTCCACCGCCGTTAATGGCAGCGATGCGATCAAGCCATACGGCTGTCGGGAATGTTTTGATGGTTTGCATTTTCGCTTTCAGATTGGCATCAGTAATCTTGGCAATCGATGTGTCGACACTAGCCGCATAATCAGGACTAACGTATTTTGTCGCCCCTTGATAAGGATTGTCCACATGGGATTCTGCATGTATTTTATCCGTAAATCCTGCACCTGGTAGAAAGCTGCTTGCGACGAGTGATAGCGCAAAAGCATACTTCATGCCTTTACGAAGCACTTGCTTGGTTTTCAATTGCTTCACCTATCTTTCCGTAAATTTTGTTGAATCTTCCTATAGCGGCACCTGATTGTTACATGATTATGTGTGAGTTACGCCATCTTTCTCCAAAAAAAGCGGCGTTCATAGCTGTCTAAGGTAAGCGCTTTCTATTTTTCCACGCGCTTACTTCCTCCCCTTTTTGTCACCTCCTATGTTAGATTATAGTGAGCTGGAAAACTGCTGTAAATTGAATAAATTAAGGTTTAAATTATTAATTAGGCACATGAATTGCCACAGTACCCGTTTTTGCTATCTCCCCATTTCCAAGGGCCGAGTCCTTCATATGATGAACTATGCCTGCTGTGACAAGCTCTCCCGACCTTCGGGATCGACACCAAAAAAGCGGATTTAGAAAAAAATTAGGGTATTTTCTTTAATTTCCGTCAGCTCAAATCGACAATGATAAACTCCAAACTCCGGTCTATGCCAAATCATTAAATCTATCGACACCAAAAGGGCATTTTCAGGCTCTCATCGCCATGAAAATACCCTATTCATCGTAGTGCAGCCTCACGGCCATTCATCATGCATGTACATGCAGTGAGCGTTCATGCAATTGTACCAAGCTGCCAGGCCTAGCTGGGCTACTCCTTTTCGCGTTCCTTGCCTTTGTCGGATTCGCCCGCGTTTTTGTTGGCCGCCTCCCGATCCAGCTGCATTTCCTCAATCGTCTTGACCTTAAGCCTTGCCGCTCCCTCATACGCACGAGTTGGGATCAGATCGCCCGCAGCTAAACGTTGACGCGCCTCGGCAATTGCCGCTCCGTATTGTGGAAGCCACGCTTCCTGCGCTACCAGCATTTCATCGACCATTTGCCAGATTTCCTTCGGATTACATACCGCACCCACCAGTGGGTCCATCATGAACGCCTGCCGCAACAGCTTGTCGTCCCCATGTACAGCAGCTTCAACCGCCAAACGCTGCACTGAAATGCTAACATTGCAGACAGCCGCAGGGCCGAGCGGCAGTTCACCCACATGAGGCATGGAAATGCCGTTACGATCCACATATCCGGGCGCCTCAATAATCGCATCATCCGGCAGATTGGAAATCACTCCGTTGTTGACGACATTAAAATGCCCCCGGTATACACGTCCTGTTTCCAGTCCTTCGATAATGTAGGAGCCATGCTCCTCACCACGATTCTCTGCCTTGTACTCCAATGGGTCTTCCTTCATCCAGTTTGGGAAATCTGTTTCAAACCAGTTGCGTCCTTCCGTACATACACGCAGATAGCCTCCCGTTTCTCCGTTAATCCAGCTTCCCAGATCAATCCAGTCGAGAATTTCATCCGGACGCTTCCGGTACCAGGGAACATACTCGCTTAGATGGCCGTTCGATTCGGTGCTGTAATAGCCAAAACGGCGAAGCATGTCGATGCGTACCTTTTCGGTGCGGCTATATTCGGGATGCTTTTCAAAAGCCTCCAGCAGTCCAGCTGTCAGATCCTTGCCTTCATGTGACGCCTGAATGTACCACGTCTGGTGATTGATTCCGGCACACACAATGTCCACATCCTGCTTCTCCAAGCCATATACTTCAGCAATTTGGTGATGTCCATGCTGTACACCGTGACACAACCCAATCGTACGTACACCGCTGTACTTGTTGCAGGCCCAGGTAATCATCGCCATCGGGTTCGAGTAGTTCAGCAGCAGCACATCTGGTGCGCTTAGCTCGCGGATATCCTTGCAGATCTCCAGCATTTCCGCAATACCACGCTGCCCGTACATAATACCTCCTGCACACAGCGTATCGCCCACGCATTGATCCACGCCATATTTCAGCGGAATGTCTACATCGGTCGCAAACCCTTCCAGCCCGCCAACCCGGATCGTACAAATTACATATTTGGCATCCTTCAAAGCCACTTTCCGGTCCGTAGAGGACTGTATTTGAATAGACAAACCGTTCTCCCGAATATCCCGCTGGCACAGCTCAGTGACCATATCCAGATTGTGCTGATTAATGTCCGTAAAAGCCACTTCAATCTCGTTAAATTCCGGCACCGTCAACAGATCTCGCAAAATTCCACGGGTAAAACCGATGCTCCCCGCTCCAATAAAAGTCACTTTAAATGACACGGCATTCAACCTCCAGCGTTAGATGTGTAGTATACCGTCATTGTAGCAATTTGCCAGAGGGAAGCGTTATCAAAATCATGACCAGATTCGCGTATAGGTGTCAAAAATCCTAACTTAACTTGCCATCTCATCCCTCTTCATCCTCCGCATAGTTCCACACATGGCGTTCCACGGCAGAGCGGTATTCGACAGGTGTCTTGCCTGTGTGCTTTTTGAAGAGCATATGGAAATATTGCCTGCTGCCCACGCCTACATAATCGGCAATTTCGTGAATGGGAATGTCCGTTTGCTGGAGCAGCATTCGGGCCTTGTCCATCCGTAGCATCGTCAAATAAGCAGTAAGCGTTTGTCCGGTATGTTTTTTGAAAATGCGATGCAAATACCCTGGATGCAGATTCACCGCTGCTGCCATATCCTTCACCAGAATATCCCGGTCATAGTTCAGATGAAGAAATTCGATACATCGTTTAATGTAAACATCCATTTGCTGCGTGTCACTCCGTCCTACTTCCTCACGCAGTCTGGCGATTCGCACGAGCAATTGCATAAACAGCAGCTCAACCATCGCACCGGGATGCTCTTTTCGTTGATCCAGCTCCAGCACAAGACTTTTCAGCGCATAATACACCTCTTCCGGGTCAGACAGCACCAGATACGGGAATGGACGCGACATGAGGGCCGTGACCTCCTGCTCCTCCGCTGCCATTTGTCGGATAGACGGCCCTATCCCCACCCCCTCCGTAAAACCGAACTCTACGTTCAGCATCCGGCACGGTTGATCTCCCTCCACCACCAGCCGGTGGGACACCCCCGCGTCGAGCATAATAAACTCGCCCTTGCGCAGGGTGATGCTCTCTTCCATTTTCCCGCCCGTCTGTACATCCACTCTGCACAAGCCTGAGATCATATACATAATTTCGGTAGAATGATGATCGTGATACGGCATGGTGTAATCGTGCCACTGCTTGTAATAGTAAGCAAAAAAACGGGGAATATAATCCCCGTCACGCAGCCGTGGCTCAAACAGACTTCCGTTCATCCCCGCACCTCCTGATGTATGTACATTTTTTAAGAGCTTTGCTTTCTCAACTGCCCATAAAATAAATCGCTGTAAAAGCCTCTATGAGCCAGCAGCTCATCATGCGAGCCTTGCTCATCCAGACGACCGTCCTTTAAAACGAGAATCCGGTCAGCCTGACGAATGGTATTCAGCCGATGCGCGATGACGAAACTTGTTCGACCCTGCATGAGCCGCTCCAGTCCTTCTTGTATTTTCATCTCGGTAATCGTGTCGATGCTGCTGGTTGCCTCGTCGAGTACGAGGATCGAAGGGTTAGCCAAAATAGCACGGGCGATAGCCAGCAGCTGTTTTTGCCCTTGGCTGATGCCGCTACCGTTAGCCTCCAGCACCTTGTCGTATCCGTCCTTCATCCGCATGATAAAGGAGTGGGCGTTCGCCAGCTTCGATGCTTCCTCTATCTCTTCATCGGTGGCATCCAGCCTGCCAAAGCGGATATTTTCACGGATTGTCCCTTGGAACAGGAAGGAATCCTGTAGTACAAACGCCATACGTGAGCGCAAGCTTTCACGCTGAACGGTGGTAATGTCGCGCCCGTCTAGCGTGATCATTCCCTTGTCGGGACTGTAAAAACGGGATATCAGCTGAATCAGCGTTGTTTTTCCTGCCCCGGTCGGACCGACCAATGCGATCATTTCGCCGGGCTTGGCTTCAAAGGAAATGCCTTCTAACGTATTTCCCCCGTCATCATAGCCGAAGGAAACATCGGTAAACCGAACTGCGCCCTCGACATGCTCCAGCTCTACGGCGCCGTGCTCGTCCTTGGACTCCTCATCCTCATCCAATATTTCAAAAACGCGTTCAGCTCCGGCAATAGCGGACAGCAGGGTATTCCACTGGTTAGCCAGATCGTTCAGCGGTCTGGTGAACTGACGGGCATACTCTACAAAAATGATGATCGTCCCGATGGTAATAGAACCGTGAATGGCCAAAATCCCGCCGATTCCTGCCACAATGGCAAAGCTGAGATTGTTCAGGCCGTTCATCAGCTTGGGGATAAAGCCGGAAATCGTCTGTGCCCAGAAGCCCGACAAACGGATACGGTCATTACGCTCACCAAAGCCGCGAATCACTCTCTTTTCCTGTGAAAATGCTTTGATAATTTGCTGCCCAGATAACGTTTCTTCGATGTATCCGTTCAGTTCGCCCAGGTTCTTCTGCCGTTCCTTGTATAAGGGACCTGTGCGGCGCGTAATCCAGCGCATCCCGACTGCCATCAGCGGCACCACGATAAAGGTCAGCAGTGTCATCAACGGACTTAGCCACAGCATGACTGCGAGTGTACCCACCAGCGTCAATACGCTCGAAAAAATCTGAATGGCTGAGCTATTCAGCGTAGAACTGACATTTTCGATATCATTGGTCAATCGACTCATAATCTCTCCCTGCTGACGTTTACCGTAAAAAGGAATCGGCAAGCGATGCAAATGTGAAAACAGGTCGAAACGCATCCGGTACACGGTCTCTTGGGCGATTTCGATCATCCAGATATTTTGCAGCCAGGAGGTCAGCGAATTGAGCAAATACACAGCCCCCAGCCCAATGAGAAAATAAATCCACGTGCGTCCACCCGGACCTTCCAGAAAATCGTCCACTGCGACGCCGACCAAATACGGACCCAGCAGAGCCAGCCCTGAACTGAGCAGTACCATAAACAGCACCAGCATCAGCTTGGCCTTGCGGCGGGCCAGATACTCCCATATCCTGCCCAGCGTGCTGGACCAGTTCTTGGCCTTGGCCTTGCGGCGTCCCTCTGCTCCTGCCGGGTTGCGCAATACACCGGACGGTGGTGTAGGCTGACGGAAGGGATCAATGAGTTCCTTGAACATGCGACTCCTCCTTACCGTATTGTGATTCATAGATGCGTCGATACAGCTCCGAACTGTCCATTAAATGATCATGACTTCCGCTCGCGATCAGACGGCCTTCATCCAGCAGTAAAATCTGATCTGCCGATGCGGTCGAGCTGATCTTCTGCGTAATAAGAAAGGTCGTGCAGGACAAGCCCTCCAGCGCCTCCAACAAAGCCGCCTCTGTCCGCACATCTAGCGCACTGGTGCTGTCGTCCAAAATAAGCACCGCCGGATGGCGCACCAGCGCGCGGGCAATAGATAGCCGTTGCTTCTGTCCACCGGACAGATTCACACCGCGCTGTCCCAGCATGGTGTCATAGCCTTGCGGCAAGCGCTCAATCATATCGTGAATTTGCGCCATACGAGCTGCTTCCTGAATCTGCTCCAGACTGGCATCCTCCAGCCCCCAAGCGATATTTTCCCGAATCGAGCCAGTGAAAAGAAGCACCTCCTGTGGCACGTAGCCAATGGCCTCACGCAGTATGGAAGCGTCCAGTTCCCGCGCGTCCTTGCCGTCAAAGCGCACACGGCCCTCATTTTCTTCATACAAACGCGTAATGAGCTGCACAAGTGAGGATTTACCCGACCCAGTGGCCCCCATAATAGCGATGCGCTCACCCGGTCGAGCCATAAAGGAAATATCCTTTAGCACCGCGAGATCGCTGCCCGGATAATGAAAGCTCACCCGATCCAGTTCCACCTTTCCCTCGATTCGCGTGTTATGTATCGGAATAGACTCCCGTTCTCTGTGGTCTTCATTATGTGTTTCTAATACCTCACGAATCCGTGCTGTGGAAGCGGTCGCCCGGGAAAACACAACAACAATCCCCGACAAGGCAGATAAGGCTCCAATCGTCCGCAATGAATAATTGACGACAGCGACCACCTGTCCCACACTGGCATCCCCTGTCGCAATCTGACCCCGTCCGAACCAAAGCACGGCGATAATCCCTGCATTCATCGTAAACAAAATGAACGGCATCGTCGTTTCTGTCCAGCGCAGAGCAGAAACCGTCCCTTTCATCAGTTCGCCCCCGTAGTGGGCAAAACGCTCGATTTCATGCCGCATCCGCACAAAAACCCGAATGAGCCGGATACCTGTCAGGTTCTCCTGAATCACCCCGTTAACGTCATCCAAACGACGCTGGACGCCTTTAAACAAAGTGACGGTTCGCCGCATCATCACCAGCACAAACACGAACAGCACCGGGGCCATAACCGCCAGCAACAGTCCAAGTCTGAAATGCACGACCAGCGACATCACGATGCTGCCAATCACCACCAGCGGCACCCGTGTCATAAACCGCAAGCTCATAAACACCGTATCCTGCACCTGTGTCACGTCCCCCGTCAAACGCGTAATCAGCGATGAGGTAGCAAAACGTTTAAACACCGGATAGGAAAAGGATTGTACCTTATGATACAGCTTTTCCCGCAAATCATAACCAAAGCCCTGACTGGCATGAGAAGCAAAAAAGGAACTGGAAATCCCCGCTATAAAAGCAATAATGGCGCTTCCCACCAGCACACCGCCCCATAACCAGACGACGGACAAATCCTGCTGCCGGATGCCCTCATCAATAATTTTGGAGATCAGATACGGTTGCGACAATTCCACCGTCAGCTCCAGCAGCATCATCACGAGGGCCGCGATGGCCGGAACCCGGTATTTTTTCAGAAAAGAGAGCATCATCCCCACTAGCATTCCTCCGATTCGCTCGACAGCCGTCCTTCCAGATCAGCGTGTGATCGTCATAACTTTTCAACCTGTCATATTACAATATATACACACTTTATACAGCACTATATTTTATTATACCCTTCTGAACGCCCTCCTTCTAACTAATAAATTAAAGATTCCTGCTGCCACAATTAAAAATATGCAAAAAAAAGAGAGTCCGTAAATACGTAAATACGGCTCTCCTTCTGAAAAAAAATTCAAATTTCCTTGACCCTTACATTTTGGTAAAAAGCCTGCCCTCCAAATACATTCACGCCAAAATGCCCTTCTGCAAACGTACCGTCCTCCAGGTCGATCACCTGTAAATTCAGGTAATAGCCACTCGATCCGTCAGCATTGGCGCAAAAGAGCATGGAACCAGCACTTCCACTTTCCTCCCTATGAGGCTTTGTAATAAATTTGAGATATTAATAAAAAGATTAGTGGTTGTGTTGGAAAGCATCTTCCTCATTCCACATCTACTTGAAGAGCGTCGCTGCACTTCTTGTCCTATCCTGAAATTCCTTTTTTCGAGGCTAACACAGAATAGCTCTTATTCTTCAATTTCAACGATGACGTTAACGACAGATGCATCGTGGTCTTTAATTCGAAGTGGTGCTGTGAAGGCAGAAATGAGCTTTTTGCCAACCAATGGCGCTGGATTAATGTCTTCATAAATGAGCATTGTCGGCTCTTCATACTTTTCATGGTCTAAAAAGGCATGGTGGACAAAATAGCCGTTTCCTTTTGCTTCTGTCAAATTTTCAATGCTCAAGGTATCTATGGCCACCGCTTTGCAGTTTGGCAACTTCGTCCGGATGTATTCGGCGGCTTCCGGAGAGACAGCCGGGAAATTATTGGCGTATTTCTCGAAATCCGTATCCCGGTGTTTCCAATGGCCCGTGTTGAAGATTAGAATATCCGCCTCATTCAGTTCTTCATATTCCTTGAGCTTTTCGATGGTGATAAAGCCGTTCGGGCCAAGCGGGCAATCAATTAATAGTGGCTTTCTGTAGATGAAGTCTTCAATCGGAACAGCATCTATTCCCTTACCGTTATTCTTATGATGCCACGGGGCATCGACATGGGTACCGGCATGAAGATACATGCTTAACACGCTTCCGTTCCAGTCATCCCCGTTGTCCAAACGCTCTCTAGGCTCTAATTTCACTTCCGGCAATCCTGGATAAACAGGCATTCCTTCATAAATTGGGTAACCAATTTCGACGTATTTTGGCATACTAACACGCTCCTGTAGAATATAAGATTCCATACTTAATAAGGACATTTTTACACCAAGTCCTTTTGTTAGCCTGGTAAACTCCATCACCATCAACATAAGGCTCACTGCTCATTAAAAATACTGTAACATTTAGTTTTTGCCAATTGAAAAGATCTTCTCTGAGTAAAACTACAAACATAGTTTTAAAAACATCCTTAATTTAAATGTGACATATATTCAAATGCTGTTGTTCCATATACGTTTTTAAATTGTTTATTTAAATGAGTTAAATCAAGTTCTTTACATATATCATCAAGTTTAAGTACATTTTCTAAGTTGGTATGATGAATTATATCTTTTGCTTTCCTGATTAGAGCGTTATCTCTCTTATAGTCTGTAGAAAGATTAGTTTGCATAAGGTTTTCCGTTAGAGATAAGAATAAATCACAGCACAAAGCCTCATCTTTTTCGTTTAATATTGCATTAAAAAGACTTAATATTCTTTGTTTAAGTCTATAATCATACACGATAGGGGTTGAAAAACGTACGATATCCTTTTTCTCAATAACATCTAAAAGCAAGATACCAGTTATTGTCCTCAGCTCGGGACAATATAACTGATATCCTTAAAAATAAAGCCGCCATTATGGCGACTTCATAAGCGTTTATGTTCTTGCCTTTGGCCCCTATCGTGAACGATTCAATGCTACGTTTCAATTGAGCATATGGATTAAAGACTTTCTCAGAGAATTCTACAATTGTTGCTGTACGCATAATATCTCATTTAGTAAATTTGGGATATGGATAGGTTACTCCCTCTTGAAGGGAGTTCATGTCTGCTTCCTGAGCGATATCCTAGAGTTATTTTATTTATTAATGAGAACAGATAACTCCCCTTCGAAAACTTTCACATCTTTATTGTTATATGTTGACAACAAAACTGTAACTATTCCTGTTCCATTATTCTTCTCATTTACTGCAATAACCTCGACTATTGTATACAATTCGTCACCTGGATAAACTGGCTTTAAGAATTTAAGATTATTCATAGCTGTTCCAGCAATTACATCATTACCATAACTCCCGGTTTCAACCCACAATTTGAAAGAAACAGCTATTGTTTGTATTCCAGAAGCAATTATTCCATTGAATCTACCTTGTTTTGCTTTCTCCTCATCCAAGTGCATATATTGTGGGTCAAACTCTGCCGCAAATTTAGTAATATTTTCTTTAGTTATTTTTATGGACTTCGTTTTAAAAATTTGGCCAACGTAAAATTCATTGAATTTCATTATTTTCACCTCATCGTTAATTTGCATTTTTTAATATTAAATCAAGGTTGTAAGGCTAATCAAGTTATGACTCTTTTGTTATGTGCCTGTCTGTACTCTTCAACTTTATTGAAGTGTGAGTATGCCTATTTTTAATTTCATGAAAATGACAGGTAATTAATATTAGACAATCATCTAATCGGATATGGATACATTTATCAAAATTCAGAATGATCAGTTAAGCCCTAATCAACTAAAGGGAGTTTTGTTGAACAAGGAATTAACATTGTAACACAGAAGGTTTAAAGTAAAAAAACAGATTATATAGAGAAGGTTTTCTATTGGAAGCCTGTGGGGAAAAGCGAATTTTATTTTGCAGTAATTTTATTACTTCGTTGGCTTACCTTTCAGCTTTTTATTATTAATAGAGGTAAAATATGTAGCTATAAGGCTTAATTAGAAACTATAAAGTCAGTTTGTCAATTTTTTATTATAATAATAGATACTTCTAAATATAATAAGGAACTCCGTTAGAAGTTCCTTATTATATTAAAAAATCAACATTTAAATTTAACAGAGCCAAAAATTTAATAACTATATAAGATGTCTGCCTCTATTTCCTTCGCATTTGTCTCCGAGGTCTCTGCCTCATCCACCTCATCGCTACTCTCTTCCTGAATTACGGCTCTTGGTGTGTAGAGCTTGGGAATTGGCACGTTCGCCCAATCCATATCAGATGCGAAGTAAAAGCTTGTATAGGATGGCTGGTTATAGCCCGTATTTTGGCGGGCCACGTCCGCGCGATATTGCGGATCATGCATCAGTGTGTACAATTTATGCGTCGTAGGCTCAGTGCTCAAATAGATACGGATCGCCGAGCTATCCGCTGTGCGGACGAGCATTTCTTCTCGCCAATCTCCGAAAATGTCGGCTACCAGCGATGGTGTTCCTTTGGTATAGTTGTTCGTCTTCGTTCCTGTTGCGGTCAGCAATGTGCCCCGTTTCCAGTCTTCAATGGTTGGGGTTACGTCAATTGCCCCGTTTACGATTTGAGTGGTCATGTCCGCCGCCCATTTGATACTCATATTAGTGCCAGGCATCTTGGTATCAAGCTGCTTGCCGGCAGCGGTCCATAAGCCCATAGCCCAGGTTTCCAGCCCTCGCTGATCCGGGTCTATGTCACCGACCATTCCGCGGCCTGTATCCTTGCCGGAATATCCACCGTAGATGACTTTGCCCGTTTTGGCATCTCGCAGCGAATAGCCATAAGGAGCATAGGTGCCGCCCTCATGCACCATAAAGATTTCTTTCCCCGGCCGATCAGGGTCAATATCCGTCACATGCAGCGCATCGCCGTGTCCCAGTCTGGCTGTTTGGCCCGGAATCGCGCTTTCAGGAGGCATGACATCAAATGAGCTGTACAGCAGGCTGCCGTCATGGTCGATGGTGGCAGATCCGTATACGATTTCATCCTTGCCGTCACCATCCACATCCGCCACGCTCAGCGAATGCGCTCCCTGTGTGGTTAAGGTGCCGAATTTCGGGTCTGTTCCATCGCGCCCATGCGGACTATCGTTAAATGGATTCGTCATTGGCGCCCAGCCGCTGTCCACCATCCAGTTCTTTTGGAGATGGCGACCGTCCCATGTGTAGGTGACCAGCGTGGAGCGCGTATAGTACCCGCGTGCAAAAACAGCGTACGGTTTGCGTCCGTCCAAGTAAGCCACGCCTGCCAGAAAACGATCCACCCGGTTGGCGGGTTCAATCCGGGCCATGGCGTAATCGCCCCACATGAGGCCATCGTCATGACGCTCCGGCTCATAGCGGACGGTGTCCAGCTCTGCTCCCGTTTTTCCTTTGAAAATGGTCAAATACTCCGGTCCATCCACAATGAAGCCTTCGAACTCTCTCAGCTTGTTTTTGTCGCTCCGCGCAGGCGCGTATACATCCATAAAGTAGTCGGTCAAACTTTCCGCATCCTTACGGGATAACGGATAGCTATACTTTGGAGCGATACCAAAGCATTCCTCCAGCGTAGCAGGCCATTTTCCTTTGACCACTTCTTCATGTTCCGTCCAGTTCATGAACATGTTCACCACATGCTCGTAATAATCCGTGCGGCTTAAACGGTAATCGTCCTTATGCGTAATCCCTGCTTTGCGATCCTCACGGGGCAGGGTAATATAGGTTTCTTTTTTTGGCTTGCCCTTCTTGTCAAAAGTAATCGTTTTGGTACCCGGAGCCGTTTTGAACATCAGCTCGGCTTTGCCGTCGCCATCAAAATCGTACACCATCATCTGTGTATAATGTGCACCTGACCGAATATTCACACCCAGGTCGATCCTGTATAACAGCTTGCCCTCAACCGTATATGCATCGACATACGTATTTCCGGTATAGCCCTTCTGAGAAACGTCCTTGGAGTTCGACGGGTCCCATTTTACAAAAAATTCATATTGTCCGTCTCCGTCCACATCCCCCACACTCATATCATTTGCAGAGTAGGTATAGGACTCACCTGCGGGTGTTACGCCATCGGCAGGCTTTTGAAGCGGAAGCTCATAGTAACCCTGCTGCCATGGCGTCACTTTGGCGCTGCGATCCTTTTCCCGTCCATTCACGACTGAAGCCACCCTGTAGACTGCATTTCCGGTTCCTTCTTTATCCACATAGTTGGTGCTGTCGGTTACCGTCGCGATCTTTTTACCGTCACGGTATACATTAAAATTCGCGCCTGTCAGCCCTGTTGGGCCGTAACCATTCACTTCCTGCGCCAACAGCCGCCAGCTTAAAAATACACCCTCCGGCGTCACCGCAGCCACCAGTCCCCGATCCAGCTTTTCCAGTTGGATGCTGCCACTTCGGTTCTGTTCGACGGCAACAGCCGATGCTGCCTGAAGCTCCGGTTCAGATGGAGCTTCTGCCGCCATCCCCACAGTTGTACCCGTCATCGCCAGCATCGTTGCCAACGCGGCGGTCAAGGTTCCCTTTCGCCATGCGCCTTTCCTTTGAGCCATCCAAGTCGTCCTCCTCAATTGTGTTGTGATGACAAGCAAATACCCAAAATGATTGCGCTTACATAATTTAAATTCCTTATTATTATAGTTTTGCCGTTCTCCCAAAAGCGTTTAAATATCCGGGGATTGTCTTCACAAATCCGTGTTGTTTGCCGTTTCACATAAAACAGCCCCCAGCAAGCCTGTACGAACACGGCAAGATGAGGGCTGAAAAGTATTGCTGATGAACTAGACCATTTCGATCTATATATTGTTCATTGGAAGTCGCTTATTGGATTTTTGTAAATTCCTCAGTTTAGTGATATCCGATGATTTGAGCGACAACCACGAATACTGCACCCAGTACGAACCAGACAGCCAGTAGCGGCCAAAAGAAGCGAACCCATTTCTGATACGGAATACCCGATACGGCCAAGCTCCCCATTAAGGCTGAGGAAGTAGGCAAAATCATGTTCGAAAATCCATCTCCAAGCTGGAAGGCAAGCACCGTCGTCTGCCGTGTAATGCCGAGCAGATCAGACAGTGGCACCATAATCGGCATCGTCGTTGCGGCCATTCCCGAACCAGAGGTGATGAATACGTTCATAATGTTTTGGAACACATACATGCCCAGCACTTGTACCGATTCAGGCAAATGTCCCACCATGATAGCAAGGCTGTTAACGATCGAATCAATCACATTGCCGTGATCCAGTACAACCACGATGGAACGTGCAAAACCGATAATCAGCGCACCATAGGTGATATCCTTGGCCCCTTTGGCAAACTCTGTCGCAATGCGACTTGGCCCGTAGCCTGCACAAAAGCCGGAAATGACTCCCATCGAAAGAAACAGGGCCGCCAGTTCCTCCATCCACCAATCTTTTTTGGACACTCCCCAGATCAACATCGCGAAGCTTACTACAACGGTCAAAATGATCAGGATATGCTTGAGCTGTACGGAAGGCAGATTGGATAGATCCACCGGCTTGTCTTCAGCGCTCTTTTCCAATTCGTAAACGAGGCTGCTTTCCGGGCTTTTCTTCACTTTGCTGGCATAACGCATAATATATAAGCTCGTAATGACGATCAGGATGACCAGCAGGATGGCACGAAGCCACAGCCCTGAAAAAATAGGGATTTGCGCAATCGCCTGTGCCAAGCCGACATTAAACGGATTCAGCAGCCCGGCAGTAAACCCACAGGAAGCCCCTAGTGAAATCATGGCCGTACCCGTCATCGCATCAAATTTCAACGCCCGGGCGATAGCAATACCAATCGGCACGAATACCATAACCTCGGTGGACATGCCCATCGTAAAACCGCCCACGGAAAACAGGGTAATAAATACCGGAATCACCCATATACCTTTGTTGGAAAAAGATCTCGCGACTCTTCCCGTGACCGCCTCAATCGTTCCAGAGGACGTAATAATCTGAAAAACACCGCCGATGGTCAGAATGAAAAAGACCACATCGGCAGAATCGACCAGACCGGATACGATGGATTTTGGAATATCCCACAGCGTAACCGGATTCGGATCGACATGAGTGTACGAACCGGGAACGAGCAGGGTTTTGCCGGTTGTTTCATTTTTAACCCGTTCAAACTCTCCAGCGGGGACGACATAGGTCAATATCCCGGCCACTAAGGTCAGAAAAATAAGAATGACAAAGGTATGCGGCATTTTCAGCCATTTTTTCGGGCCGCTCGGTACGGCCGTGTTGCTACTCATTCGGATGCTCCCCCGTTTCTCTGCGCTTGCCACTGTTCAAATTCAGTCCGTACCTCATTCAAAGCCATCGGATCGGTCACTAGATCATAAGCCGTTAATGCCAGCGCTTTGGCGGCATAGTTCATTTCAATCATACCTTCCTCCGCTCCCGCAAGCTGAGCAAATTCCGGCGTATGCGTGGAAGCGTCACCCAGTCGGATATAAGGATGAATTGCTGCGGTAATCTGGCTGACATTGCCAATATCCGACGAACCGATGCCCCCCTGTGCAGGTGGCTCGTGAACCTCCAGACCGAGCTGCTCCAGATTGCTCTGGAATAAAGCGGCTAATCTCTTGTTTGTATTGCGCTCCGCATAAATAAGTCCCTCGGCAATATCCACGGTTGCCCCCATGCCTTCTGCCGCTGCACGAACAGCGCGGTACACCTTGTTCCGCACCTCAGCCAAGCCGACGACGGTTTGCGCCCGCAAAATAAACACAGCCTCGCACAGCTCCGGTACAACATTCGGGGCGTCTCCGCCCTTTGTAATAATGCCGTGGATACGCACGTCGCTGGTGACGAACTGGCGAACTGAATTAATAGCCACAAAGGCATTAATCATGGCATCCAGTGCGCTAATGCCCTTCTCCGGGGAGGAAGCGG
This sequence comes from Paenibacillus terrae, assembly GCF_000943545.1. Classification (GTDB taxonomy): domain Bacteria; phylum Bacillota; class Bacilli; order Paenibacillales; family Paenibacillaceae; genus Paenibacillus; species Paenibacillus terrae_A. The sequence goes on along the minus strand of NZ_JTHP01000026.1, from coordinate 41,161 downwards.
CATGGGCCTGCTTGCCATGAAACGTAAACGTGGCATCCACGCAGGCCAATCCCCCGCGCAAAACCATCGTTTTGCTCTGCGGATGCACCATCATTACGGCGTCAATGCCGTCGAACACGCCATGCTCGCACATGATGATTTTGCCGCCACCCTCTTCCTCGGCTGGTGTGCCTAGCACCACGATGCGTCCGGGCAGATCCGGCATCGCTTTCTTGAGGGCTATAGCGGCCCCCACTGATGCGGTACAAATCAGGTTGTGTCCGCAGGCATGTCCAATCGCTGGGAGTGCATCATATTCAGCCAGCAGAGCGATTGTGGGTCCGCCGGACTTCCCTTCCCATTCCGCACGGAAGGAGGTTTCCAGTCCGGCAATACCTTTTTCCACAGCAAAACCTGCCTGTTCCAGTGTATTTGTGAGCCAGCCCTGTGCCTGATATTCATGAAAGCTTAGCTCAGGATGTTTATGTATTGTTTGGGCAAGCTCCCGTAATTCGTGGTCCTTTGCATCTACAGCCTTCATAATCTCTTCATGGGATGGCGTTCTGCCATTATGTCCGTTCGCTGTTGAGTTCATCAATGGAATGCCGCCTTTCATTCGTCATAACGAATAAATATACAATCAATATTCAACATTGTATAAGCGAATGCCAGTGAAGTAAATTTAATATTTTTTGGCTTTATACTTAAAATTATTTTATATGTGACATGACTTTTTTTGAAATACGCCATTATTCGCCAATAATTACGTATATTCGCTGCCTTCATCAGGTCAAGACTGGAGCATCCATTCTACAAATCTTTCCACTGCCATAAGGTGGCTGGATTTATTTTTATACAACATCCATGTTCGACGCAGCACAGGCTCCCCATTCTTGCGAATCAAATTAAATGCATACAATTCATCCTTTGGAGAGACAAAAATTTCGGGTACGATGGAATATCCCAGTCCGTGTCGGACCATTTCCTTACAGGTTTCGTAGCTGTCCACCTCCATAGAAACCCGCGGCGGCCTGCCCAACATCTCACTCCACCACGCCTGCACCGATTCGTTAAACGAGGAATACATGTGACCGGAAAGCTGCGGTTTGCCCGGGTCCTTATAACGAATGAGCGGAAGCTCCGGCAATTGTCCAAGCTCTACAGCTTCTTTGGAGATCACGCAAATATGCTCCTCAGAAAGAAGATGCTTCCCCTCAGACCAAGGGTAATCATTGCGAATGACACCCAGATGAATTTCATCCCCGCGAAGCATTTCATAGATTTCTGCACTGAGTCCGCAGGTAACCGAAAATTGCACGTCAGGATAAATATCCTTGAAGCTCTTTAAGATCGGCGGCAGCCGATAATGCCCGTAGTAGCTTGAAATTCCCAAACGAAGTGTTCCTTTTACCTCACCTCTCAGGTGAATAACGGCTTCTTTTAATTCGGTCAATTCTCTCAAATTTCGTTTGGCATATTCAGCCAGTCGTTCTCCTTCCATGGTCAGCTTCGTTCCTCTGTTCCCGCGTACGATAATCGGCACCCCGAACTCCTTTTCCAATTGGTTCAAACGGTAGGTCAAGGCGGGCTGTGTAATATACAAACGCTCGGCGGCACGTTTCAGACTATGTTCTTCTGCAATGTAGCACAACATCAGGCAATCCTTTTCATCCATCATCGTCACTCCTTTCGTTATATTGTTCCCTTATTCATCCGTTCTTGTGTTCTCCGCAGGAAAAAAGCCCACAGATGTATCGGTCTATTATACCGCATGAAGGGCATGGGCAAAGACCCGGTTAAATCCAGCAAAATGATCCCCGTCCCATCTCCATCCACTTTGCAAAAGAAACTCGCTTTTAAAGCGACCGCTTCGCTTGTACAGCACCATTCCGCCTACTCCTTTTACATGTACATTTTTTTAGTTCAGCCTGCATAGAAGAAGCTCACCGAAGGATGAAAAGCATCTCCCATCATGTGAGCTTCTTTTGGGTTCTTAATGTGGAACAAAGGAGCTGAAATCATCCCGGCTGGACTGGTCTGCATGGTAAAACACTGCATCCCCATCCTGCAAATGAAAGGGTTGCCCGTACGGGTCTTTTACTTCTCTCCGGTAGCCTTCCAGTTGCCACTGGTTCAGCAGCGGGCCGTTAATATACTGCAAATGTGGACGCTCGGTATCCCCCTGACGGAGCGACTCCAAATTGAAGTTAACAATGATGTAGCCCGTTTTCTTAAATATGCTCGCATGCTCGTTTAGCTCCCGGCGACGGCTTTCTTCACGTAAATCAGTCCCTTTAGGAACCACGTATACATCAGCAGGCAGGCTATATTCGCCATACCAGCGCTGAATCGACGCATTGGCACGGTCGACATCGACTCCATCCGGCAGGTCCGTCTTCGGACCGATCAAGGTACGGACCGCAGCAGGCAGCACCAGCCAATCGTAACGGCCGATCCACGTCTTGCTGCGCGTGATACGCTGGGCATAGAGGGAAACATAGCGTTCCAGCGTCGACTGGCTCCGCTGTGCTTCGCTCAGCTCATGCTTGTATTGGTAGGCTGCTGTATCCTGCATTTCCTCCGTCGGTACATTGCGCAGCCGCTCATTTAAAATGACATATCGCTTCTCCCGATCCTCCGCCGATCCCAAACGGATGAACTTGCGGCTTCCCGCATGTGTATACAGCTCTACCTCTTCTCGCTGACGACCATCCTTGCTCACCCAATAGAATGATGGCGTGATGCGGATACCATCCTTGGCGCTGAACATATTCCCTTTGGTTTTGAGATCAAACTTGAAATGGTAGCCTGTCTTGATCGCCACATTTTGGTATCCTCCATGCGGATGACTGCCAGGGCGGACAGGCAAGGTAAACGGCTCCTGATTCCCCCTTGGCAATCCGTCGATGTTCCCTAGTCCCGTCCAATAGGACAGTCCGCTATGCACCGGGCTTCCTTTGCGCTGTCGGAACACCCGCTCCCAATGGTAGTCGGCAATATCCGTGATATGAAAATCATACATCCGTCCGATGACCTCGATCTCTACCACATCATTGGCGACATGATGCGCGATATCCGTATTGGCATGACGCTGCTCAGTGAACCCGTCCGGTGCGTTTTCCGCAATAGTCCGAAACTCGACGGTATAATTCCCTTCATCCACCCATACGGGCAAATAGAAGTCTGTGTCCAGTTGCCTTACCGGAATGTCAATCCAGGTTCCATGCGGATAGAATTGAGTTTTCCCCTTGTCGTACACATCGAACGGAAATCGCACCTGCTTGGTTCGCACATATTTGGCATACTCCCGATCACCATAACCGGGAATATTCAGATGCGGGCCCGCCGTTGAAATCGTCACGCAGAAAGGACGTTCCAGAATAAGCGCCGATCGACCTTTCGTCGGTTGGGTTTTCTGGTTGTGGGCCGCATCGTCTGACACACTTGAAAGATTCACCACGGGCGTGTGGACAGTCACGGTATTGATCCCTTGAATCGGCAAAATCTTATCTGCACCGCCATTGATATTTCCTTTGAGAATGGTATAGGTGATATCACCGCTACTAGGCGTATCGGGCTTATTTGTCTTGTGCTTTTCAATCACATGGCCCGGGCTGTAGAGGGTATCCGGCCCGATTTTTACGGGTTCAGGGATTTTGCCAGGAGTCGGGCCCTTTTCCTTGACACGCTGGTGGTCCATGATCGTTTGACCGTTGAATTTCACGGTATCGTTCTCCACCTCCACGTCTGGTGTAGCCTTCTGGGCCACAGGCTCCAGTGACCTTTGTTCATTGGGCACCTTAGGCATACTCTTGCCGCCATAAATATAAAGTGAACCCCCATCGATGATGCCCGGAGAAGGAGCCGGATAGTATTTTCCGTTGGTCGCTGATTCTACAGACGGCGGCGTGTAATTCCGTGGTGGAATCGTAATACTACCTCCCGGCAGTGCATAGTTGCGTAGCTGTGCGTTCTTGATACCATACACCTCAAGGTTGTCGATCGCCCAGTAGGAGTAAGGTTTTACAATTTCGTATTTGTAATACTCCACGACCTTCATGTGCCGGGTATCGTTGATATCTTCCCATTCCAGATCATAAGTGCGCTTCAGCTTGACGTTGTAGGTGCATTCGCCCTTCATCTGTTGGAACGTATTCTGAAACAGGTAATTCCGGGCCAGCACATTTCCGTACAGGCTTTCAGAAGTTGGAATACCCTTGGCTACATCAAAACGTGACGCGCCTCGCTGATCGGCTTTAATAACACCTGAAGCCATTGGGTCGAGGTATTTGTCCGACTGGCTACCGCTAGGCGTAGGTCGAGTGCAGGCGACTCCTGTCGGGGGCTGCTCTATCGTCTCTAGCTCCTTATAATATAAGTAAGCTGTAAACTGCTTGAAGGAGCCGTTATAAGTAAATCCGGGTACATTTCCCGGCAAAATGTCTCCGATGGGCGGTTTACCCGTAGTGCTTTTTTTGTAGCCAACATACTCATATCTGGGATCGGTTGGTGGGGTGAAATCATACGATTGATCAGGTTCCAGTTCATCTTCTATTGGTGTAAATACGTTGTTAAGAGATTTTTTATCAGTAGTAAAATGCTTGACGATTAGACTGCTGTCCAGTTCGATTTTGAAGAGGATGGGCTGGTAGATACGCCAGGCTTCTACTTCTTTTGCGCAGTTCGGGCATGACTCTTCTTTGATGTTTTCAGCTCGTACTTCTGGATTCAACCTTATGTTTACTGTAATCGGAATAATCGTGGTGTCCGTACCAAGCCCCTGTTTCTGGAAAGGACGAACATCCTTATCATAATCTGTGCCTTTACTCATCGAGTAGGCATACTGTTCGTAGTTATCAGAACGGGATTCTCTAAAGTATTCCGGGTGATTCTCATTGTCATTTTTCGTATACAGGCTTGCTGTAACTGCCTTGATTTTACGACCCGGAAAACTAAATTTATAGGTGAATGTGGCTTCACCCTGCATGTTCTTATAAGGTTCCTTGCCGCCGTCTGTAACCCATTTCCCCGCGGTATTCTTCCACATGTCGAAGTACATCATGCCGACAAAGTAACGGTCATTCTTGTCTGCAAAGTAGGACAACGGTGTAATTTCCGTATCGGCTACCGCCTTATTTGTGAGAAAAGAAAAAGGTGGGAGCTGCAACAGTAGCAGTACCCCCACCAGCAATACGGCCAGAATGCATTGTGCCTTCTTCATGCGCTTAATTACCTTTCCATGGGTTGACCATTATCGGAATATACTCCCTTGACGCTAATCCGAATGCAATATATTCAATGTCTTGGAGTTTAAAAGATTTGTAATTTTTTATGCCTTGAAAGAGCTCGTCTCCAGACGAATAAATTGGGTAATAGATCATCTTTGTACCATCCCCATTATCTTTTGTCATTGCTCTAAAAGGAGTGCGAAGACGGGTATCATTGTATTTGGTAATGAAAAAAATGCTGCCTGCTGTAGACTTCGTTTTTACCCTTATTTGGAGATATGGTACGCCGCTAGGAGCCGTGTAAGGTTCAACAGAATAAATATCGTTCAGTAGCTTAATAGGCAAAACAGATTGCTTGAAGATCAATACTTTGTCGTATGGCTTACCTGCAACATCATCGATGAGGTTCGGTATAGTGTTAATAGCCTTCTTATACGGCTCAATACTCACTGCCTGATGCCCCGTATCCTCCAGCGCGGCAATATCCTTCTTCCCAATCCAAACCCAGCGGCTGACCTTGTCCCATTCCACCGTCTGACCCAAGCCTTCACTTACTAGCCGCAGCGGTACAAAAGTACGGTTCTGCTTGAGAATAATCTTCGTCTCATATGTTTTAGTCTGTCCATCCACGGTAGCCGTGTTCTGTCCCACCGTCATGTTGACCACATGCGCGTCATTCTTAATCGACACGGCCAACTGACCGCCATTTTTCTCCCAGCCTACTTTAGCCCCCAGCGCTTCGGATACAAAACGAATGGGAACCATCACATAATCGTTATCATCCTGAAATGGTTTAGCGTCCGGAAACTGTATTTTTTTCGCATTCAATAATACTTCAATCGGTTTGGAGCTACTTGCTGCTTCCGTCGTTGGAATTGTACTGGTTGCTCCCCATAGCAACGTGACTGCGGTCAAACTCAACATCCATTTTTTCATACTCATCTCTCTATCCCCTTTGTCTGCTTAAACTATGAACTATGAACTATGAACTATGTATATCAGCCCAAAGACCACGAATTTATCGCATCCCCACTTTCGGAAAATACTGGATACAACTTATATATTATATGGTTTCCCTATCACAAAATCTATAAGAAAAACTTCTAATATAAAGCATTCTAAAAAAGCCAGACTACATTGACCAAAGTTTTATTTCCCTAATATCAGGAAGCTAACTCCTTCAAGTAGTTACATTTCCCAAAAAATCTCAACAAAAAAGGGCTGCCTCCCCCCTGTAAGGAAGAAACAGCCCGTGTGCTTCACGCGCAAAAAACGATGAATATATCAGTTCATACCCTAATGATTGTTCCAGCATCATCCAATATTTCTTACATCATAAATCATAACTGACTAAAAATCAAACGTTACTTTTTTCTCACGAAACATCTCAAATATCATTCATGCACACCTGAACTGCCATCCTGATATAGCTGCTCATACACGTCCTGGTTAACCATTCTAAGCCCAAACAATCGGCGGATACGCTGCCCCGGCTTGGCTTTGAAGGTTACTGTCGCCTTATCCTTGCCCTCCAGATATGCAGCCGGAATGGCGGCATTTACGTTATAAAACTTGTCGGATTCATCAAAGCCATCACTAAAATTTTCAAGCGGATGACCGTTAATCAAAATATCAAAACCGCAGTTTGGCATTTCCAGCGTAGCTGTATAGGTGATGACCAACAGCATCGGAGCAGCCGGATCTGTATTCAGATCAAAAGAAAACCAGCCGTCAATGCCCACATTCCGGTAAGGTCGGTTGTTCACATATCCGGTACGAGTCGAAGCATCTCCCTGGAAGTTATGATCCCGCTCCGGCTGCATTTCTCCAGGTTGGGCGAAATCGATCGTACACTGCTCCAGAATAGCCAGTTTTTCACGCGCAGCCGTGTATTCCTTTTCTGCCTCCTGCCACGCTTCCGGTGTAAAGATGTCCCAATATACGGAATAGGTGCGGTCATGCATTTTATACAAAGGAGACAATTCCACATCCCGGGGGTGGCCTGCATCCAAAGTGCGAAATGTGTTCGTTTTGCCCTCCACGGGTTGTATCCAGGCATCCAGCCCATCCGTTTTGGGAATGAATACCGGTGTGTACAGGAAATCCTTAGCCTTGGGATCATCTATGGGACCGAGGTCCCCTGCCAGTACCAGCGGTCCATACATAACAGCCGCCCGGTCAGGGTTATCCGGCATCTGCTCCAGTCTCAGCGACATCGGAATCGTCACCTCTACAACATCGCCGTCAATCCACGTTCTGGCGATAGAGACGAAGCTGCCCGGTTCCGATACGACCGCTTGTTCCTTGCCATTTACGCGGATGGTGATCCCTTTTTCAGCCCAATAAGGATAGCGTAACAGCAGCATAAATTTGGCAGGTTGATCACATTGAATTTCCAGCGTCGTATGATCGGTATCCGGATAGGACGTGCTTTGTTTTAGCGTAACGCCTGTGTCTTTCCATTCCAGCGTGGAAGCAATGAACTGATTGACATACAGCTTATCGTGATCGTGAAAATAAATACCGCTACCGTAGCTCGCATGGTTTTCCATCCCTGTCCCAACGCAGCATGTAAAATCATCAAACTTGCTTTCAAAATGCTTGTGTCCACCCATGGCCAGCGACAGAAAATACGTTACACCCCCATGAACCGGGTCCTGAGAGGCCAAAATATGATTAAACAAACCCCGCTCATAAAAATCTGCCTCCTTGGCGGATACATTCCACTGAAACAGATGGTTGGTCAGCTTGAGCATATTATAGGTGTTGCACGTCTCTGTCGTATGCGGCCCGATGCGATCATTTAAACCACCGGGCGCTCCAAAATATTCTCCAAAGCTGTTGCCGCCAATGACATACGAATGATGATCCACCACCCGATCCCAAAAAAACTCCACCGTCGCCCGGCGCTTCGTATCATTCGTCAGCTCATATTCCTTGGCAAGCCCGATCAGCTTCGGAATTTGCGTATTGGCGTGAATCCCCTGTAAACAATCCTCCTGCGAGCTAAGCGGGTCCAGCACCAGCTTGTGCCAGAAGCACTCAGCCAGCCGCAGGTAGCTCTCTTCTCCTGTATCCGCGTACAAATCCGCCAATACCTCGTTCATGCCTCCATATTCACAAAACATCATTTGCTGCATCTGCTCATCATTCATCGGCTTCAAAATTCCCCCGAGCCAGTCCGCCAGCTTGCGCTCTACTGCCAATGCCTTGTCACAGCCTGTCAAATGATATGCATCACGCAAACCAGCAAACAACTTATGCAATGTATACAGGGGAGCCCAGGCACCATTCAGGTCAAAGCCCTTCGAACGAATATTTCCGGCAGACACCTCTTCAAAAAGTTCCTTTCCCCCCGGAATGCCGGATACATACCCGTCACCATGCGCTTCTTGGCAAACGTCCAGCTCATCCGTAATATAATGTGCGATTTCTTTAAAACGGTCGTCGCCCGTCGAAGCATGCATCATAGAGCAAGCGGACAAATAGTGTCCCAGTGTATGACCGGAAATAGACATGGCTTCCCAGCCTTCATATTGAGGCGCTTTGGGCGCAAGTCCGGCATATTCCCGAAAACGCGCCAACAGACGATCGGGTTGAAGCTCCAGCAGATAGGATCGGTTCAACTCCATCGCCTGTTTGAAGGGACCTTCAGCCAACACCACCTCGTTCAGTGCGAACGGTCTTGCTTTCATATGGGCTTTTGCTTTGAGCGTCATTTTCCGTTCCTCCTTTAAGGCGAATTGGGGATGTAAAAAAGAAAGCGCGTATCTAGTACAGCCAGCCGTTAAGCCCCGCTGCCAGTGGTTTGCCCCCACTGCTGGTACAGCTGCGTTCTCGCCTCTGTAATGCCGGGATGAAACTGGATCAGAGCGTTTTTCCGTGTAAAATGGACCTCACGGATCGCCTCCTGTATCCGTTGTTCCCCGTCGGCTCCGCTAAGGCCAGCGGCATGGATCATGGAGGCGGCGGCTAATCGGCCTTGGGCCATGGCGACCAGCCCGCTTTCGATGCCGGTAATATTTCCGGCAACGTACAGCCCCTTGAGCGAGGTTTCCATTCGCTCACCATGCCGTGGAACATGCCCGCCCAGTTCGGGGCTGTACACGAATTTGCACCCCGCTACCGCCGCCAGCTCGGCGAGCGGATACAATCCGCCGCTCAGCGCCACGAAGTCGGCGGGTTCGACGCGCTCGCTGCCGGGAATAGGCGAGCCGTCCGGTTTAACGTGGACCAGGGTCACAGATTCGACCCGGTCCTGCCCGTTGACGGACAGCACTGCCGTCCGCAAACGGATCGGGATATCCCACAGACGGAAACCTCTGTGGGGATAGCAGCGCGCGATGAGACCCTCCATCCGCATCGCTGCTGCCAGCTTGCCGCCTGCACGCATCCAGGCGGCGGGAGCCAATCCCGACAGCTGTAGCAGCAGCTTGGCGGAGGCTGTCGGATCTGCCGCCGTACCAGCCAGCGGATTGGCGCACGGCAGTGTAATCGCCGCCACCTTCACCCCGGCGACGGATAACTCCCGGGCAATCGCCATGGACAGTACGTTCATGCCTACAATGATGCCGCGTTCTCCCGGCTTTACATAATGAACGTTGGTCATCACCTGCGCGGCCCCGATGGACATTACGCCCGGCAGCGTCCAACCGTCTAGCGGAACGGGAATTTCGGCGGCCCCGGTCGCCAGCAATACATAATCGGCAGTGAACAATCCACAGGAGGTGGAAATTTCCCACGTTTGGGTATACTCCATGCCATGCACAGATACGCCGCAGCGGATGTCCACCCCAAGCTCCACGCAACGGGTAACCAGTTCATCCGAAACGTGTTTTCCGACCCACCAGCCTTTGCTGCCTTCCTCATGATACTGTCCGGGCATACGTCCACCCGGCTCCGTAAATTCATCCAGTACGGTGACTGGCAACCCTTGCTCAGCGGCCGATGCCGCTGCGGACAATCCGGCGGGACCCGCGCCAATGACGATGAGATGCGCCATTTTATTCATGTCACAATTCTCCCTGTGATTTCATTCGAAAGCTGCCGTCCGGTTTCCACCACCATACCTTCCTCCAGCTTGGTCAGACAGGAACGGACGGTACCGAGCGGATGAACCGTCAGGCGGCATTCGTTACAATGCCCAATGGCGCAATATATGCCTCTGGCTGTGCCGGATTCCTCATTCCTTCTCAGCAAACGGACACCACTTGCCAGCAGCGCAGCCGCGAGTGGCTCTCCGGCCAAGCCCTGCATGGGGCGGCCGTCGAAAACGAAAGACACCTGTCGCCGCTCTGGCTTCGGCCCCAAAATAGGATGGTTCACAATACGCGCACGATTCATAGGGATCCTCCCTCTGCCAACTGACCGAACGTTACAGGACGCACCGGGGGCCTTTGTGATAACAACTCTGCCTCCCGGCGGGCAGCGGGATACTGACTGTAAAACCACGACTCGACCAATTGTCGGCATACCCTGCCCTGACACGCCCCCATCGTGACTCGCGTAGCCATTTTAAGCTGGCGCACCGTATCCACTCCCATGCGGCAGGCCTGCTCCAACTGCGCCATACTCACTTCTTCGCAGCGACATACGAGCAAATGACCTGACGCCCCAACCGTCTCGCTCTGGTCCGCCGCCCGCTTATTCATAGCTGATCGCACAGGTTTTAATGGCTGAATAAAAATCCAGCGCCGCCTGCCCCTGTTCCCGGGTATGTGAGCTGGATCGCTTCAAACCGCCGAACGGGGCCTGATATTCGACACCAGCCGTTTCCTGATTAACCCGTACCATTCCGGCGTCCGCTTCATCCAGAAACCGATGGGCGAGCCGCAAATCGCGGGTGAACAGCGAGGCGCTCAACCCGTAAACAGAATCATTGCACAGTCGAATCGCATCCTCGAAGTCGTCCGCCTGCATGACACCGATCACGGGGCCAAAAATCTCCTCCTGAATCAACGGATGTGACGAATCCAGCCCGGCTGCCACCAGCGGACGCACATAATACCCGTTATCTGTCCCGGCGGCGGCTCCGCCCTCGGCCAAAATATCTGCTTCCCGACGGGCCAGCGCGACATAGGACATGACCTTCTCGTACTGACCTGCGGATGCCACAGGTCCGAGATACGCGCCGGGGTCCAGCGCCGGGGCGATCTGAATTTTTTCCACCGCTTGGCGCAAGGCTTCCGTAAACGTTTCATAGACAGACCGTTCCACGATCACCCGGCTGGTTGCCGTACATTTTTGCCCGGCTGATCGGAAGGCTCCGCTGGCAATCATCGCTACCGCCTGCGCTATATCTGCATCCTTTAGCACAATAGCGGCATTTTTACCGCCCATCTCAGTCTGGTACTTGATGTTACGGCGCGCGCACCGCTCGGCAATGCCCAAACCTGTAGTGGTAGAACCCGTGAAGCTGACCGCATCCAATGCCGGATGCTCCAGCAGGGCATCGCCAATGCGACTGCCCTGCCCGACGACAAGGTTCAATACCCCCGGTGGAAGCTGTACAGCCTCGAACAGTTCTGCCACCCGTACCGCGGTTAATGAAGCACTTTCGGCAGGCTTCCAGATGACCGTGTTTCCGCACAAGAGTGCGGGGGCGATTTTCCAGAGCGGAATGGCTACCGGAAAATTCCACGGCGTAATGACAGCCGTTACGCCCAGCGGAATACGCTTCGTGTACTGGAGCACTCCCGGCTCATTCGAAGGGATAACCGTACCTATGGAACGTACGCCCTCTGCCGCGTAGTATCGGAGCAGATGCACGCCTCGCATGACCTCTCCGCGCAGCTCTGTAATCGGCTTGCCCATCTCACGGCTGGCCAGCTCAGCCAATTCGGACACGCTCGCCTCCAGCAACCCGGCTGCTTTGAACAAATAAGCTCCCCGCGCTGCCGGACTTAATGCCGACCATCCCGCCTGTGCAAGCCGTGCCGCCTCCCCGGCCTGTGTAATATCGCCCGTATCTGAAAAATGGACGACACCCACCTCCTCTTTCAGCGCGGAAGGATTGCGAACCACCATTTCTTCGCCGGAAGGACTTAGCCACTCACCGCCGATCCAATTTCTGCTCTCCATCGTCTTCACCTCCATTCAGGATGAAACCCCGCTCGGACGAACCGCCACCTCAAAAGCTTCGCGAATGCGGTCGTAATCCGCCTGTGGCAGCGCAAGTCTGGGCGGGCGTGTCGGGCCGACCGGAAATCCGGCCAGCTCCATCATGTATTTAATGGACTGTACGAGTTGCGGGCTGGCATCATAGCGGAACAACGGTAGCAGCCTGCGATACAAAGCGGAAGCTTCCGCTATATTTCCCGCCTGTGCAAGCTGGAACAGCTCTACCCCTTCCTTGGGTAACGCATTAGGTACCCCCGAAATCCAGCCTGTCGCGCCGAATAACGCCCCCTCCATAGCCAGATTATCTACCCCCACCATGACCTCCAGCTCTGTATTTTCCAAAATAGCGTGAATACGTCGTACATCACCTGAAAATTCCTTAACCGCTACGATATTTTCAATGCGCGACAAGTCCGCAAGGATATCCGGGGTCATATCGACCTTGTAATCATGGGGATTATTGTATGCGATGATGGGCAAGCCTACCTCCGACAATGCTTCATAGTGGGCCGTTACCTCATGAGGCAGCGGATTGTAATTAATGGGCGGCAGCGCCATGACGCCAGCTGCTCCGGCATCCTTTGCATGCTGTACCCAATGCACCGCCTGCCTGGTGGATGGAGCCGCCGAGCCGACAACGACCGGGACCCGCCCCGCCGCAGCGTCAATTACCGTATGCACAACCTGCGACCGTTCCTCCGCGGACAAAGCTGCATATTCTCCCAGTGATCCCGTAGGAACCAGTCCGCTAATGCCGTTTGCAATCAGATGCTCGCACAGCTCGGTCAGACGTTTGTAATCGACCTCCAGCTCTGCCGTGAACGGTGTAACCAACGCCACATATACACCTTCAAAACGTGCCATATGCTCACCAACCCTTTCCCATCTTTATTTTGATATCCAGTATGTTGCATCCTTCGATTCCAGTCGCTCGCGGGTACAATATATAGACGGATAGAATCATTCCGATCTATGTGCTGCTGATGGAAAGCCGCTCTTTGAATTGATGCAAAATGCTCACATAAGTAAAAATCCTGCTCTGAGCGGGTCCTCTGGATCAACCACAAATTGATGATGTCCCGTCACCCAAGCCGAGCCTGTAATTTGCGGAATCACTGCCGAATAAGGGCCTACCTGTGTTTCCCCCACAATTTCAGCCCGAAACATGGAGCCTGTGATGCTTTCGTGTACAAATGACTCATGCAAGCCCAGCTTTCCATTGGCGTGTAGCACCGCTACCTTGGCCGAGGTTCCTGTGCCACAAGGTGAACGGTCGATGCCTCCCGGCGGAATGACGACTACATTGCGGCAATCGGCCTGCGAAGCCACAGGTTCCCCGTAAAATTCAATATGCGTCAGTCCCTGGATGACCGGATTTTCAGGATGCACCACCTCAATCACAGCATTCACCGCCTCCCGAATCCGCACCGCCGTTCGTACAATCTCTGCCCCATTGCTCTGCTCCAGCGCAAGACCGATGGAAGCCGCCTCAATAATGCCGTAAAAGTTACCTCCATACGCAATATCCAGCGTGACTAGACCGATCCCCTCGACATCCACCTCTACCTCCCGACGGTAAACAAAAGAAGGAATGTTCGTGAACGTCACCTGTCGCACTTTTCCCTCGTCTACATCCAGCAGCACTTGAACCGGGCCTGCTGGGGTATCCAGCAAAATCGTTTTTTTGTCCGCAGCAATCAATCCGCCTTCCATCAGCGCCGTGCATACGCCAATCGTATCGTGGCCGCACATCGGCAAGTAGCCGCCTGTCTCCACGAAGACCACACCGATATCGGCACCCGGATGGCAGGATTCTGTTAAAATACAACCCGACATGACCTCATGCCCGCGCGGCTCGAACATCAGCAGACGACGAAAATCATCATGATGCTCTGCCATATACGTCATCTTTTCCAGCATCGTATGACCCACCAGCTTGGGCGCACCGTGAATGACTGTCCGCGTCGGATTTCCTCCCGTGTGGGTATCAATCGTCGTAATTTTGCCTGGTACACTCATCCGGTTACCTCCCCATAAAGCTGATTGCTGCTAAAAGCTTCCCCAAATCGGTCATACCGCAAGGGCTCTACCGGAATGCAAGTCGATTCGCCGCGTACCATTTCGGTCACCAGCTTCCCCGTAACTGCCGCGAGGCTAATACCGTCTCCTTCATGGCCCGAGGCGATAAACAGCCCTGGTATTTCGTTCACCGCCGATACAATCGGCAAGTGATCAGGCGTCCATGGCCGCAATCCGGTATATGCCCTCATCAGCGGCACGTTTACCAAGTCTGGAAAAAAGCGAATCGCTCTGCGGGCGATTAACCGGATCACCTGCTGATCCACACCTGTATCCATACCGACAAACTGACGGCTACTGCCGATCAGGATATTTTGCGATGCGGTCGGCTCGAATACCAGTGCTACACCATATTTTTCATACACCTCATCCACACTCCGCTGCCCGCCAAACTTGCTCATCAGATACCCGAACTCCATCACCTTCCGGTTCCCGATCGAGGGCATCCGGGCAGACACCAGAATATGTCCTTTGCGCGGCTTAATCGGAAGATGAAGACCGAGTGATTGACCGATGCTGCGTGTCCATACGCCTGCCGCCAGCACCACCGCTCCAGCGTGGATAACACCATGAGGCGTCTCCACTCCCCGGACGTTCCCCCCTTCGTCCTTGAGGACGGACTGTATCGGCGTACGCGGCAGTAATCTGGCTCCCATCCGACGTGCGGCCCCGGCCAGTGCATACGTCATCAGCACCGGATTCACGGTTGAATCTGTCGCACATTCCAGCCCGCCCGGCAAATCTTTAGCCAAATGCGGCCATTCCTCCTGCAGATCCTGCTGATCCAGCATGCGAAACGGAAGTCCCTCCTGCTGCTGACGGGCCACCCACTGCTCTGCCGCCTGCATCTCCTGATCATTTTCACAGACCAAAATACTGCCCGGCGCACGATACTCGAACTCATCCTCCAGTTCTCTAGCCAGCTCTGCCACCAGCTCCTGTGATACCAGCGACATTCGGCTGTCA
Source organism: Paenibacillus terrae (assembly GCF_000943545.1). Taxonomy (GTDB): domain Bacteria; phylum Bacillota; class Bacilli; order Paenibacillales; family Paenibacillaceae; genus Paenibacillus; species Paenibacillus terrae_A. Next base: position 25,790 of record NZ_JTHP01000026.1, on the reverse strand, counting down.
AATCCCGGCTCCTTGTCGATCGCTAAAATATTTCCATCACAACGGGACGAAGTGCCTCCAGCAATCTCCCCTCGCTCAGCCAGCACAACCTTCAAACCGGATTTTGCCGCATAATAAGCGATAGCTACCCCGATGATCCCGCCACCTACAACGACCAGATCTGCCGCATCGTGTTTCATTCATTTCCCCTCCCTCCGACCACTCAAGCCCGAGTACATCATAATCATACGCATCATAATCAAGCCGACTTTGTCCCCGAATCTCCACCCTTGCAAGTTCACTTTAAAATCCGTGGCAGCCACGATGGATTATTTTCAGTTACAGCTTGAGCGTAAAGCTTTGGGTCACAGGCTTGCTCAGCTCGTCATAATCCCGTAGCTGTACGGTGAACGTATATGTCTTCTTCTCTGCTCCGCTGTCTGCTGTCCCGCTGATCGTTCCTGTGAAGCGATCCAACTTCAAGCCTGCGGGCAGTTCACCGCCTGTCACAGTCCAGTCGTAAAACGGTACGCCTCCTTTTGCCTCCAGCTTGGCCGTGTACGCCTTTCCTTTGGCGGGTTCAGGCAGTTCCTTCGTAATGATTTCCGGCGCAATGAAAGGAGTCAGATTCTTACGCAGCGGCCAGCCTGCCTTTTCCGCTACCAGCAGCGAAAGCTTCGTGTTCATCCAGCGCCGGGTCGGGAACATATGCCGCCAGCCACCGTTTTGTCCGCTCAGTCTGTCAACCTCCGCAAGCTCCCCAGAGAGATGATAGCTGTCGTCCAACGCGGCCGCTCTGTGTTGATAGGCCATAATGTCCGGGTCAATTCCTGCCGCTTCCTTCAGTGCTTTGACGCCCGGGAACGTGTCGCTGAACACAATCGCATGACCAAATTCATGCATGATCAACCCATGCACATCAGTTACCTTGGAGAGATCGGATTGATACCATTCTTCATCGTCCACCGATGTGAATGGAATTGCATCATCATAAAAATCCAGAATCAGACTGTAGGAACGGTTTAAGTTCCCCGGCACAGTCACACCATTGCGTGTATGATAATTGCCGTTATCGGCTGGAAAGCCTGTAGAATAAGGTCCATTCAGACCTCTCATAAACACCCACATGCCCTTATAGGGCTTATCATTCGTCACCTGTATTTCATTTTGCCAGTCGTCTCCCGGCAGATGGTTTACCTCCGCATTGGCAGGAACCTCGTCGAAGGAATCCAGATCAAAGTAATAGAACCAGTCCTTCACCGCCAGCTCTGCGGCTTTTCTGGTAGAAGCATCTTTGAAATAGGGCATAATCGTATCGAAGCGGTAGTCAAAATGTATGGGTACTTTTGGCTCTTCATTGTCGTCCTGATCCAACACCCGAATCGGAATGGACTGGACCTTCGTCTGCCCATCATGTCCGGCAATGGACATAGAGAGCGTATAATGCTCTATTTCGCCGTTTCCTCCGATCCGGTCGGGATGGATGGCTAGTCGGAATTCTTTTTCCTCCTGCGCGTTGTTAAAGGTTAAGGTCTTGCTTGCGCCTTGGGCCGACAACGTACTTGGCAAATCCATCATCAGCCGGGACGTGCCCTGCGCATTCAGCGTAACCGTCACTGGAAAAGCGGCGTCCGCAGGCGGCTTTACTTTTAGCTTCACATACGGGTTCGCAAGATATCCTTGCCAATCGACCAGGTCTATACCGTAATCGTTCACCGTCCGGCTAAAGATGTCGATGACTTTTGCATCCGATTCCGCCTCGGCATAAGCCTGTTGACCCGGAATGGCTGGGGTCAAAACAACGATGAGAGAAGCCGCTAGCGCGGTCAGCCATATTTTCGTGCGTCTTTTTTGCATGTTCATGCGATCCCTCCATATCGTTTTTGGATGACTGGCAGACAGACATGTTCTTACAGCATTTTGCATCATTTGATTCCCAACGCTCGAAAGTACAATATATAGACGAACTAAACCGTTTCGATCAATATAATATTGCTGATTTGAAAACGCTCTTGGGATGTATGCAAAATGCTCACAATAAAAGCAGCTCTTTTGGCGAAGAGGTCAGTACCTTTACACCATCTTCTGTGATCAGCACATCATCCTCAATACGAACCCCGCCGAAGCCGGGGATATAAATGCCTGGTTCCACGGTAATGACATGGCCCGGTACGAGCACCGACTTACTTTCGCGGGACAGGCGTACCTGCTCATGAATTTCCAGACCAAAACCGTGGCCCAATCCGTGACCAAAATGTTCCCCATAGCCGTATGAGGCAATCACATCCCGCCCCAGACTGTCCCCCTCACTGCCGCTTATTCCGGGGCGAAGTCCTGCAATCGTCTTCATGTTCGCTTCCAGCACAATGGCATACAGTTCCTCATGACGTTCTGACGGTTTGCCGACGAAAACCGTACGCGTGATATCGGACAAATAGCCGCGCACATTTGCGCCAAAATCCATCGTGACGAACTCGTTCTGACCAATTTCCTTGTCACTGGCCAGTCCGTGCGGCAGCGCTGAACGCTCACCCGAAGCGACAATAAATGCAAAACCACCCGATTCCGCGCCAGCCAGCCGCAGCCGATATTCCAGCTCCGCCGCAATCCGCCGCTCTGTAACCCCTGGCTGAATGTAATTCAGCACCTCCGCAAAAGCGGCATCGGTGATACGCGCCGCTTCGCTGATCGTGCGAATTTCCTCATCGTCCTTCACATCGCGTAGCCGTTCAATCACATCCTCTGTTTGCACATATTCCAGCGAACCCAGCACGGCTGAAAGCTGATTCGATTGCTGAAGTGAGAGATGACGGCTCTCCAACCCCAGCCTGTGAACCCCCAATTTGTCTATCAGATCAGCCACCGTCTGGAAAATTTGTGCCTCATGCCGAATGACCGAATATTCCGGTGCCTGATCCGTTGCCTGCATCATGTAACGGAAATCCGTCACCAGAAAAGCATCTTCCTCCGTAATAAGCACGATCCCTGCCGAGCCTGTAAACCCCGACATATAGCGCCGATTGGGTCCGTGTGTAATGAGCAGCGCATCTATACCCAGCGCCGAAAACTCCGACCGCAATCGGGCCAATCTGCCCGGAACACCCTGTACCCACTTTGCCGAACCGATTTGCTTTTCCAAAGCTACAGCCGCCTCCTGAATTGTAGTTTCAATTCCTTCTAGCCTTTGATGCCTGTCAATGTGATGCCCTCAATAAAATAGCGTTGTCCGATAAAGAAAATCAGGACAATGGGAGCCAAAATCGTGCTGGAAGCCGCCATCAGATAAGGCCAATTTGTGTTGTTCAGCCCCCGGAAAGTCGCCAAGCCCAGCGCCAGCGTAAAATGCTTTTCATCGCTCAAATAAATAATCGGGCCTAAAAAGTCATTCCACACATCAATAAAAGTAAATATCCCGATCACAATCAACGCGGGCGAAGACAATGGAATAATGACGCGCCATAGTACGGTCAGAGGTGTGCCCCCGTCCATATATGCCGCTTCGTCCAGATCACGTGGAATGGTCAGCATGAATTGTCGCATCAAAAAGATGTTAAACGCCCCTCCACCGAACCATGCGGGAACAATCAGCGGCAGGAATGTATTCAGCCCACCCAGCTCACGCCACATAACGAAGGTTGGAATCAGCGTCACTGCGTAAGGCAGCATCATCGAACCGATCAGCAGTGAAAAAATCAGATTACGTCCGGGCCAGCGCAGGCGGGCAAAGGTAAACGCCGATACAATTGAGGTCATCATCACTCCTGCCAGCACACATACCTCAATCATGAACGTATTCATAAAATACCTGCCGAACGGTACAGAAGTCAGCGCTTCCGGGTAATTGCTCCATTGAAAAGGAGACGGTATCCACTCTGGCGGGAACACGAAAATTTGTGATGTGCCCATCAGAGAACTGCGAATGAGCCATACAAATGGCAACAGCATCAAGATACTGCCCATGATTAAAACGACATATAGCAGAACACGACTGATTTTGAGCGGCTTGGCTCGGGTGGTGGTGGCGGGACTACGGGAGCGTTCAGGCTGTGGATGCGGTTGTTTCGGTGTTGGTGAATTGTTGACAGAAGAAGCGACTTGATTCATGAACGTTCCCCCCCTTCATAGTGAACCCACTTTTTGGACGTGGAGAAAATCAGGACGGTCAGCACCATAATGACGAAAAATAAGATCCAGGCCAGCGCCGACGCATAGCCGATTTTGGTCTCCGTAAAGGCCGTGCGCCACAAGTAGAATACATAGAACAGGGTCGAATTGTTAGGCCCCCCGTTCGTCATGACATACGCCTGATTAAATGCCTGAAAGGTACTGATCAAAGACATGACCAAATTGAAGAAAATGGTCGGTGTCATCGAAGGAATCGTAATATGAAAAAATTTGTGCCACATATGGCCGCCGTCCACCTCAGCCGCTTCATACAGATGGGTGGGAACGGACTGAAGCCCTGCCAAAAAGATAATGACCGTGTTCCCGATACCCCAGGTGCTCATCATAATCAGTGAGGGTATCGCAGTGCTCTCGTCATAAATCCATTTGCTCCCCGGCAGTCCAACACTCTCCAGCAGCGAATTCAACAGACCAAAATCCGGGTTGAACATCCACAGCCACAGCATCGTGTTGGCAATACTCGGCACAATGGTAGGTAAATAATAAATCGTGCGGAACACCGATAAACCCTTCACCTTTTGATTTAATAGCAGCGCAATGATAAACGCCGCCACCAACCCGAGAGGCACGCTGCCCAGCGCGTAATATGTGGTCACGAACATGGATTGGGAAAAGGTAGTGTCCTCCGTCAGAATCGTCCGGTAATTATCCAGGCCAATAAAGGTCATCTGTCCGCCAATGGTCCAGTCGGTCAGGCTGAATACGAATGAGGCAGCGATTGGGCCAATCGTAAATATGAGTAGTCCCAGAATGGCAGGAAGCGCGAACAACAGACCCCAGTTACGCTCCATGCGCATCATTCCTGATTGCTGCCGCTTCATGGGCCAATCTCCTTTCGCAGCTGTGCTGCCGATTTATTCATCCGGATATACTCCCTGGAGCAGCGGCTGAATAATAGGCTCCAGTTCATCCAATGCCTGCTGCGGCGTCTTTTTATTCGTCCAGATCAGGTCCAGCCCCGGGGTCAGCTTGGAACCGATATCAGGCCAATTGCGAAGGGTAGAGGTGGACGGCTTGATCGCATAATCTCTGGCATACTCGATGCCTGCCTGCTGAAATTCCGGCGGATGTGCAGCATTATTTGTCCATGATTGGATGGCTTGCTTATCGGTATAATATTTTTCCTCGATAGGCATCCACAGACCGGATTTGAACAAGTCCACCTTTTCCGGATTGTTATGATACAAATAAAATTCGAGTGCTTCCTTCGGATGCTTGGTGCTCTGGAAAATAACAGTGGCTCCCGCAACGATCATCGTTTTGGGTTCTTTAAGCTTCGGCAGAACGCCGATACTCCATTGCAGCTGCTTGTTGTTCGAAAAATCGAGCAGCGACCAGGTTCCGTCCACCACCATGGCAACCTTTTTCGTCTGAAGCCGGATCGTATTGGATGGCATGTCCTGCTGCTGGATCAAATCGGGAGATACATGCTCTTTGAAAACCAGATCCTGTAGCTTCTGAAATACCTCCACCGACTCGGGGCTATTCAGTGTGTACTTCTTGCCCGTTTGGTCGGTCAAAGCTCCGCCGTTGCTCGCCAGAAGCGGTCCCCAGGAGCTGCGGTCGTTGCCGAAGGCAAAGCCGTATTGCACAATATTTTTCGGATCAAAGCTGCTGTCACCGGGATGCCTGCCGTTCTGATCCTTGGTCAGCTTTTTGGCGATTGCCAGAAATTCATCCCATGTCCAGGCCTTTTTAGGATCAGCCGGAGGAACGGGTACGCCTGCTTCTGCAAACAGCTCCTTGTTGTAAAATAACTGCATCACTTCCAAGGCGGTGTAATTGCCGATAGACTTGCCGGGCTCGCTGTAGAGATAAGAGGATTTAAGCTTGTTTTTTAATTCGGGATATTCATCATAATAGGAGGATAAATCCAGGAGTCTGCCTTCACTTGCCCATTTCATAGTAAGCGAATCGCCGAGGTAGGCGATATCGGGAAGCTGATTGGCGGCCATTAACGTGTTAATCTTCGTCGTGTAATCACCCGGGACATGCTCGCCCTTCACTCGGATATCCGGGTGGGATGCATTAAAGCTTTGGATCATTTTTTCCATTGCCTGCTTCTCGTCATTGCTCCCCCAGTACATGAACTTGAGTTCGACCGCATTAGGGTTGACCGGTTCACCAGCGTTACCACTGCAAGCCGTCAGCCCTGTCAAAATCGCCGTCATCACGAGAGCCATCCATGTCCGTAACCTTCGTTTCAGCAAATCAACCGGCCCCTTCCTGAACTGGATTCTCCTTACAAGCCTATTATGCGCCGAGAGCCCGGAGCCGACTACCCAACGACTCCAGACTCTCTTTGTTTTGGTATGATTTTTTTAACAGCGCGTTTACAAAAATGTTTTACGAAACTCCGTTGGGGTCAGTCCGGTATGCTTTTTGAAGGCAATGCTAAAATAGTTCGTATCCGCAAAGCCCACAAGCTCCGCCACCTCAGCAACCTTCCGATTCGTGTCCAGCAGCAGCTCGCGGGCACGTTCGAAGCGGACACGCGTCTGATAGTCGGCAAAGCTTTCTCCCGTAACCTGCTTGAAACGGGCACTCAAATATTTGGGGCTCATATTCATGTACTCTGCAAGACGGTTCAGCCCGCCATCCTCCTGAAGATGCTCCCGAATCCATTCCTTGGCCCGCTGGAATTTGCGTGGAATGCCCTTCTCGCGTGATTCTCGGACATGGCGACCCACCCGCACAAAATAGCGGGATACATAGTCGATCATCTCGGGACCGTGCCGCAATCGGGACAGCTCCAGCAACGGGTCCTGCTCCTGCATGGACGTTTGGCCTACGGATGCGTCGCTTTGGACGATCCGCATGACGAACAGAACGAGCTGGGTGACGATCATTTTTACCTGCTTGACGGGCAAACCTGCCAATTGTCCCGACCATTCCTGTAAAATCGCATGTACAGCGGCATCATTTCCGGCCCGAATTTCCGTAATCATCAGCAGCTCCTTCTCCAGCAAATGACTGCTATTCGGCTCGGCCGCCTGAATGCTCTCATAGGGGATGATCTGGCTATAGCCGACCCAGCCCCGATGTTCTGCCGCCCGCACAGCTTCCTCATATGCTTCGGGGAGCTGCTCCATCCGCCCTACAGGCCGGCTAATCCCGATGGACACCGCACGGTTCAGCCGCTCCTGTACCGCCTGCCGGATATGCTGTGCTGTCCGCTCCGTCGTCCTGCAAGATGCTGCTGCCAGCAGCACGACACGCCGATCCCGGGAAACCGCCGCTCCGTGTGCCTTCGCCCCGGTTGCTGCCGCAGCTTCCCAAGCCAGTCCGGCGAATACATTGCTGCTTCCCTCCTTGCAGCCGTGCAGCTCGCTCGTGGCGGCCGCTTCCTGCTGCTGCGGCTCTTCCAGCTCGCAACACAGCACGGTATAGGGAGGCCCGGAAGTCTCGCCGGAAAGCTCCAGCCCGTCCATCTCCCGAATAACCTCGGCTGCGGGACGCCGCTGCTGTAACAGATCCAGCAGCAAATGCTCCCTGTACAGCGGCTCCGACGAACGATGACGGTGAATGACTTCCTCCTCGCTTCTTCTCAACTGCACAATACGGTCTTCGGCCCGCCGCAGGGCCGCTTCAAAATCCCCGCTGGTCACAGGCTTGAGCAAATAATCGACCGCTTGAAGCGAAACCGCCTGACGAATGTACGTCACAGATTCGTACCCGGTCAGGAATAGCAAAGGTGTACGCTGATCCTTTTCCCGAATGATTTTTGCAATGTCCAGTCCGCTCATATCCGGCAAATTAATATCCAGTAAAATTATGTCCGGTCGCCGCTCCGCATACAAACGTAATGCCGTTTCGCCGTCACCCGCCACATCACTGACTTCCACAGGCAGGCCGCTTTCCGCCACCATCAGCTTCAGTCCTTCCCGAATATGATATTCGTCGTCCACAATCAGCAGCCGGTACATGCCATCCTCTCCCTTCCTTATTCGTTTCGAATCGGTGCCAGCAAGGTAACCGAGGTGTATGCTCCCGGCTCGCTCGTCACGGACAGTCCATATTGCGGGCCATAATGGCGAAGACGCTCATGTACATTACGCAGCCCAAAGCCAATGGCACTTTCCCGCCCGGCATCCAGCGACTTCCGAATATCGTCCAGCCGCTCGGCTCCGATACCGCCTCCATCGTCACTGACCGTTAATCGCAGCGCATCGCCTTCCTTTGTACCGGACAACATGATGTAGCCACGGTCGGTACGCCCTTTTAAGCCGTGGTAAATGGCATTTTCAACGAGCGGCTGGAGTATAAGCTTGGGTACGTAAAACCCGCAAATATCTTCCTCCACCTCGCAAATCCACTCGAACGAATCCCGAAATCTGAACTGCTGCACCTTCACATAGGCGCTCACATGCTCGACTTCCTGCCCCAAGCTAATCTGCTCCAGGCCATAGCTTAGCGAGATGCGAAAGCATTTACCAAAAGCCCCGATCACCTCTGCCATATCCCGTTGCCCATTTGCCAGCGCCATTCCCTTGAGCGACTCCAGCGTGTTGTACAGAAAATGAGGATTAATCTGTGCCTGAAGCGCACGAAACTCTGCCTGCTTGCGCGACAGTAATGCTTCATAGACCTGCCCGTACAGCTCATGATTTTTTTGCATCATATGAAGAAAACGCTCCCCGATCTGCCCCACCTCATCCTTGGGATTAAAAATAACAGGGGGAGGTCCCTCGGAACCTTTGGCTGAGCTTGTGGCGCTCGTGCTTCCATCCACCGCCATTAATCGGCTCAACTGAAGCAACGGACGACGGATCGTGTCACTCAGCCGATAAGACAGCATCCAGCCCGACACCAGTGCAATTAAAAAAGTCCAGATGGTCCAGGCACCAATCTGCCGCGCATCCTCGAACAGCACGGACTGATCGACTTTTTGCAGCAGTGTCCATTGTCCTTCATTCAACGGGCCGTAGGAAATCATGGTCTGACGACCGTTCCATATTCTCCAGTCCTTCGTAAGCATGGGTTTGTCCACAGCGGATTTGGCAATCTGCCGCAGCAGCGACTTGTCCGCAACCGCCTGCTCCGGCAAACGGTATACAGGCTCGCCCTTCTGATCCAGCACCCACATTTGGGTATTGCCGTCCGTTTCATGAAAGGCAAGCCCCCGGAACAGGCTGGCCTTGTCAATTTCCAGCAGTAAAAATCCAAGCGGTGCATAGTCTCCAGTCGTTTTTCGAAGCAGCTTCCCGACATAGAGTCGATCATTCGCCATTCCTCGTCCTGATTCGAACGGTGAGTGGGCCATCCACATCATGGGCTGCTCGGCGAGCAGTCGATGATAGTAAACACGTGCTTCCTCTAATGTAGGAAGGCCGCCAAAGCGGACCGAAACATTCCCTTGATACAGTGAATGCTTGGACCCGCCATTGGCGGCATACATGAGGAAGGACGTGATATACGGCTTGGTCTGGGTTTGCGCCCGAACGACCATGCTGAGCGTTTCATCGTTCCGTAAGTATTCATAATCGTCTTCCGGCTTGTTCTCCAGGGTGGCCTGCACATCGGGATTGCCGAGAATGGCATTGGTCAAATCGTTCAAATCGGAAAGCGTCGCATTGACGTAATTTTCACTCATTTGCCGGGACTGCATAGCCAGCGTTTCCGACTTCTCACCAAGTGAATGGGCCGCGATTCGGTAAAAGGTAAAGGTCAGCACCACCATCGGAATGACCGTGAGCACCAGTGTCAGTACGATAAATTTCCCACGAATTGTAGGAATCCCGGTAAACTTTTGACGACCACGGCCTCCCATTCATCTGCCTCCCTTACACATAGGCTGGAAGCCACTCTCCGTGCGCCGCAATCAGGTCATCGCACAACGAAACAATCTCATCCATGGACAGCTCGGCTGATGTGTGCGGATCCAGCAGTGCGGCATGATAAATATGCTCTTTTTTCCCGGTGATTGCAGCCTCAATCGTCAGCAATTGTGTATTGATATTCGTCCGGTTGAGCGCAGCACATTGGGGCGGCAAATCTCCGACATAGGTCGGCGTGACCCCGTTGCGATTCACCAGACAAGGCACCTCCACACATGCTTCCTTCGGCAGATTGGTGATTAAACCTGTATTCATCACGTTGCCGCCAATGGTAAAAGGCCGATCCGTTTCGATCGCCTCCAAAATATACGAAGCATATTCATTCGACCTTTCATGGCGAAGATCCTGATTACCCAAAAGCTCCCCGCGCATCGTTTCCCATCGTTCAATCTGGCTCACGCAGCGGCGCGGGTACTCATCCAAAGGAATATTGAACCGTTCGATCAGTTCAGGGTATGCCCGCTTGATAAAATATGGATGATATTCCGCATTATGCTCGGACGATTCTGTAATGTAATAGCCGAATTTCAGCATCATCTCAAAACGCACCATGTCGTTATGCTTTTCCCGCTGCTTGGCGGCGGCCCGCTTTTTAATCTCAGGATATAAATCCACACCGTCCTTGCTCACTTCGAGCAGCCACGCCATATGATTAATGCCTGCGATTTTCGCCTTTACGCCTTCCTGCTCCAGTCCCAAGCTTTTGAACAGCTCCGGTATACACGCCTGCACGCTATGACACAGCCCCACCGTACGGACGCCGCCGTATACGTTCATCACATTCGTCAGCACAGCCATCGGGTTAGTGTAGTTGAAAAACCATGCATCCGGGCATACCTCACGCACATCTGCGGCAAAATCGAGCATCACCGGAATCGTTCGTAAGTTGCGGAAAATACCGCCAATCCCGACCGTATCGGCAATCGTTTGGCGCAGACCGTATATTTTGGGAATTTCAAAATCCGTAATCGTACACGGATCATAGCCGCCGACCTGAATGGCATTTACCACATAGGCTGCTCCACGCAGCGCTTCCTTACGGTCGGTGTAGGAGCGGATCACACAGGTGCTCCCTGTTGTTTTTTTCAAATTGGATAAAATATTTTCCGAATCCTTCAGCCTTCCGGGGTCAATATCGAACAACGCCAGCTCAAAGCCCTGCAAAGCAGGTGTCAGCATACAATCGCCAAGCACATTTTTAGCAAATACCGTACTGCCTGCACCCAGAAATGTAATCTTGCTCATGCCTTTTCCCCCATTCACATTCGTATTCGCAGCTTTGTACTCCAAATGCAAGGATACCCACCGCCACTCTCCCCTTTGCAGGAAGAAAGTGACGGTGGGAAAGGTTATTTAACAAGAGCTATTCAATGTTTCCTCCAGATCGTAATACCCCTGCTGATTTAGCAGAGCTGACAGGAGTAGGTGTTTCGGGTGTTACCGGGTTAACCGGATTTGTCGGCGTTCCCGGAGTTCCAGAGTTGACAGGGGCCCCTGCCTCGATCACGGTCACCTTGGCAATCGCCTTCAATTCTGTTCCTTCTACATTGCCCTTCAATTCAAATGAACCCGGAGTAGCATATTGTGCAGGATCAATATTTTCCCACTCTACAGCTACCCATTTAGTGGAGTCTTCTCCATACGTTGCTTCCACTACGCTTGGCAATTCGGGTTTTTCACCCGCACGAGTGGTCACGTTTACTTCTTTTAAAGCCGTGATTTTCTCGGCTCCCGTCAGGCTCTGTGCTGTACCGGAGGCCAGACCTGCCACCTCGGAAGCATTCAGAGCCCGGCTGTAGATGCGGAATTCATCCACCAGACCGTCGAAGTATGGGTCAGGGTACTGAGACTTACCGATAAAATTGTTTTTGGTTTGACCCAGACTGGTAGGATTCAACGTCAGGCTGGTATTGCGTCCCACTTCTTTTCCATCCACGTATAAAATACCTGTGGAGCCTGAGAGAGTGACCGCAACGTGTTTCCACACCCCTGTCGGCAGCACAGGAGCCTCAATCGTCTGTTCCTGTCCCTGCCCGTTGCCTTGGTTGGTAATCGCAAACAGCATCGTATTTCCGGCTTTAGGGGTCAGGAACATATATTCATTCGTCCCGGAGCCGAAGTCAAAAATCCGTACATAATCGCTCAGGCTGTTCGCTTTGACCCAACCGGATACGGTCAATTGCTGTGCCCGGCTCACGATGCCCGCCGGGAGCTGCACGTAGCTGTCCTTACCATTCAGGCTGACAGCATTGCCTTTTTTCCCCACAGCCCATGCAGCCGTGCCCTTCACGACAGCATCATTGCGACTGTCCGACGAATCCGTAGCGACTGAACCGCTGGTTTCGTCAAACTTATACAACGCAAGCTGTTCAAGTAACGGAGCCGCCGGTTCTACGATCACGCTTACTCTGGCCTCAGCCGATAACAGCGAGTCGCTGGATGTCAGCTTGAATATATACGTTCCCGGCTCAGAAACGCCCACCTTCGTGCGCAGCGATGTTTTGCTGCTGAACGTAACCTTCGCACCTTGTGGCCCTTCGACCAGACTCCACTCGCTCGTAACCTTGCCTTGTGGAATTCCATCATCCGTCGCCGTGCCTTTCAGAATGATTGGATCCGGCAGCTTCACCTTGGAAGCTTTACCAGCATCTACGACAGGCGCCTTGTTCGGATCAGGCGTCGTTGGTGTCAGCTCCACCGTGTAGGAAGAGGCTGTGCCAATGTCCAATTTCAGCTTGTTGGTAGGTGCATACGCATTAAATTTACCTTGCGATTGACCACCTACTTTAACCAAATACGTTCCTTTCTTCAAACCATCAAATGTAACGTACGTGGAATGTGCTTGGCCTGGCGTTTGGTTTTTCAGTTGGAACCATACATAATCCTTGGATGTTGCCAGCTTGGCTTCTGTGTATTGATCCCTGTCCAGCTCGATATACAGCTTTTCCGTGATCAGGTTGACCCGCTTAAACAGGCCGTCCAGCGGCTTAATCGTATACACGTTGCCGCTTTTGCTCACCTCCGCTCCGTAGCCTGTCAATCCGAAGATCGGATCTACTGCAATGTCGGCACTTAGCGTTTTGAGTGCACCGAACAGTCCAAGATCGGCCTCGCCGCTCATGCCGCGCCAGCCGTTAAAGAGCGGAACATTTTTACCGCCTCCGGTGCCGTTTGTTCCCTGGTTACCTTTTTCCGCCTGATACGTCCATGCGACTGCCCCGATGTTCTCAGGGTCCGAGCTGATTTGCCCGGAATTAACCGCCCCCACATTGGCGATTTTAGCTGCATAGGACAGACGCTGTTGTTCCTCGCGGTGATTGTCCTCATGGTGCCGTATCCAGTCGTCCATCGCGTAGCCTGCAAGCGAAGTCGTGTACTGGAAGTTAAACCAGTTCTCCCCGGTAATCGTCACCGGATCGGTATAGTAGTACCAAATGGGCATATGTCCGCGTGCTGCACGGGTTTTAGCATTGATTTTACTCATCATTTCCAGCGCTTTGCTTTGCTCGCCTTCTGTATCTATATTCTGCTTGGCTAACGTATATACGGCCTCTTCCCCAGTGTTATCGTAGCTGTATTCGGAGCCGTAAGGATATTTTGTGTTTTTAAAATTGTTATATTTGCGATTCATTTTTTCCTTGAGATCGTTCGCCTCATCGTCATAGCCTTCATCATGAAGTGCCTGAATAATATCCGGTGTGGTCAGTTCGCCCATCAAGCCCGTTTCCCAGTTGTACGCGACTGGCCCTTCGTACAATGCTTTGAAAATGTTATACGCCCGCAGCAAATACGTTTCCTTCGGCTGCTTGTAAGTGACAAGATCCGGGTATTCCTTCGCAATCTTGTACATGCTGAAATACGTGTTATACACATGCGGGTAAGCGTACCCCCGATAGGTTGGTGTATCGTTCGGCTCCGGCATCAGGAAATCATGAATCAAATAATCCTCATGATGGCCGTTCATCAGATTCGTCCAGATGGCCGTCTCCAAATAATCGTCTACCGCCCGTACCTCTTTGGCAACCGGAGAAAGTGTGTTTTTCTCAGCCAGGAACTGTCCGTGGGTCAGACCCCAATCATCCCCCCAGCCCCAGTATCCGTTGAAAATGTTACGCTTGGATTTGGTATGCATCATCCAATCGTCAAAGACTTTATCGCGCAGATCACCCGGTACATTCCACTGGGTTTTATCTACCATAAATGTAGCGTGCCGTTGCAATGCCAAATCAATCGGCTCGATGGCATAGAACTGTAAAACAGTCTTGTTGCCGTTTCCATACTCCACTGTGATGAAGTTTGGACCCAGTTTGGTGAATTTCAGTTCATAGATGTGGTGCCCTCCAGTCTTGCTGTCCGCCTGCGGAATGACGGTTCCATCTGGATAGGTTACCTTGCTGATCGCCTGCTTGGTGCGCAGATCCACTTTTGCCTTCTGATTCGTAGGCACGATCATCCCCGGTACAACCGTTGTATCCACCAGGTTTTCTTGATACAATGCATCTTTCACATCATGCTCGTCCTTCACCGCCAAAAACTTGAAGCCATAGTTGCGGCTTTGGCCGGGGTTCAGGATCAGGCTTGTATTGGGCAAATATCCACGGTTTGTGGACTTAATCACATTGGAGTGAATATAAAATACATTCAGTCCCTCCAGCCATTTGCCTTCATTCGCCGGATTCCAGGCCCATTTGCTGCCCGGATGCTCCTCATCCCGCCAGTGATCCTGATACTCAAAACCCGCACCTGTTGTGGAATCAGGTATCAGCAGCAGCGAAGAACCAATGCCGCTGGGACGTCCAGCCGTAATATAGGAGCTGTTATTGCCGACAAAGGAATGCGTTACGACTCTAGTCTCGTAAATTGCATCACCGTTGGTCCACTGCTCATTGAATGGCAGCGGCAAACCTAAATCGCCAATCTCCAACTTTTTGCCACTTGTGTTCTGTACCTGTATATTCCACAACACCGAACCGTTCGACTCCGCCGAATACGTTTCGATGACTTTAAAATTGCGTATGCCTTCTGCGTTGCTTGAGTTCTCATACGTAACGGTAACGCGGTTGCCACTGGTCGTGATTTTGCGTGCATCTGCCGACTTGTTCGTCCATGCCTTGGTCCAGCTGCCTTCGTCCAGTCGGTACGTGAACATCAGCTCACCGAGCCATTGATGATCCGCCGTATTCTGCTCGGGTGTTACCGTTGCGTTCATCACGTACTCTGTTGGGAAAGCATCTCCCTTGATACGGATGGATGAAATTTCGCCATGCTCACCTGTCTGAATCGTCAGCTTGTCATTGGATAGTTCATGGGCCTCTGCCGTATGCGTCCCAAATAGCACAGACGCCGCGGTTAAAAACAAAAATGCCGCCAATATTCCCTTAAATTTCATCAATACGGCCTCCTTTTGGATCTTGGGGTCCTGATTTGCTTGCCAATCGCCTGAACTCTCTTCATTTCGCCGCAACCTCCTTGGAAATGTAAGCGTTACAACTCCATTGTACAAATACTTGTCCATTGGTAAAATCAACATTTTCAACCGATTTATATAGGATTTCAACCTAATAGGGGGAGGAGTTATGGTGGGGGAGCTCGCTACGCGTGCAGATTGTTCTTCCGATTGAATAATATCCATTATTTCATAAAACTATAAACGCTTATAAAAACAAATCAATACCTTTACGGACACAAATACATTATGAAAATGACCGTCCGTAAAAGTATGCTTTTTGACACAACGGAAAACATCCGGAATTCATAATATTGAAACATTTCGTTTTCCTTGGCGAGTATCGTTTTGACCCGAAAGGAGTTACCACCTTAGATTCATTGCGGCCATTGAACCAAGGAAAGGCAATAAAGCCGGTTACACCCTTAGCGTTGTAAATCCGCGTTTTACTGGCGGTACCCCTTGAAGCACTTTCAGGACTATTATAGGTTACTGCAACGTTCAAAGCCCTATCAGAATAGGAATAGTTAATATGTTCATGTTCATGTTTATGTTTAGCACTAACGAAACGAACGATCAACAGCGAAAAGCTTAGAACAAAAAAAACGCCAAGCTTGGACAAGATCCAGGACTGGCGTTTTTTTGATATTATCCCCATATGCATCCATTTACTTTGCGGGTGGTATCAGCTTCGCTGGTACTACCCCAAGACCGACGATGCTACGTAAGTGGCTTTATCAACGGCAATTCAGGATCAATCACACCTTCGAATCACGATTGGCAATCTAATCAAAATCACGGTTGGTAAAAATATGTATAGCAGAATGAGAACCATCGGTGTTTGGGAAATTCCCGGCATCGATGGTTTCTTTTTGTTTTCGACTTTGGCTAAAATAAAAATTTGCAATAAAGGAATATAGAGGTGAAATCTATTTATTCCTTCTCTTAGCTAAAAACACTAAAAAATACAATATTCCAAAAATAAGACTTACTAGAAATGAGGTTGATAATGCACTAAAAATAAAATCAGACGCAGGCAAAGTGAAGAATTTAGTCACACCGTTAACTGTAGGCGACTGTGTTGGGCCTTTGATGAAGGAATAATATATGCCTACCATAAATCCATAAGACAAATACTTAATTAGGTTTTTTTCAAATTTGCTCATAACGATAACCCACCCTAAAATTTTTTTTGAAAAAGGAGAATTTCAATAATTATGAAAACAATCAAAATAATGACTAAAACCGCAATCTTGGCAGCAATGACCGCTCTATTACTACCATACGGCGCTCTTGCTTCTGCAAGTGAAGCACCAAGCCATTAGCTTTTTTATTTTTTCAAGCTTCAATTATGATTGTCTTATCCCAAAAAAACTATCAAATTTGACGGAATATTGATCATTAAACTTAATACCGTTCCATTGATCAGTTTCTTTTTCAATAGCTAGAAATGAGGTCATTTTAGGAGAAAAGTAACTATGGACAGTTCCTACGTTTTGATAAACTTGATAAGAACAAACAAAAACAATGGTTAATGTAACGAATATCGCACCAATTAAGCCCATTTCCTTGAGTTTACTATTAACCATATTTCTCGCTCAACTCCTTAATCAATAGAAATATTATTTTATCCAGTAGTGTTACCTTTTCCTTGCAGAAACCATCTGCTTTTTAAAATAAAGTGATATAATGCTTATTATACATACGGATGTTTATATTTCCCAGTAAATAATATTGCAATCTCTATATAAGCCGAACTTGAAAAATGACATCAAAACAGAGTAGGCAAATGGTCTTATACAATTTGAACACATCAACTCAATTTGAATGGAGTATATCATGATCATTAACAAGCAAGAATTTTATGTGACTGGGCTAAATTATACCGTTAGATCGGCAATCAACAAGGATGCAGCAGATTTATCTGAATTAAGATTACAGATTGATGGAGAGACAGAAAATTTGGATAGAGAGCAAGGGGAGGCATTTATAGATGCATCGGGGTTTGAACAGATTATACAAACAGACACTGTAAAACCAAGAAATTTATTTTTAGTTGCTGTAGTTGGTGATCAAATCGTGGGGTTTTCAAGATGCGAAGGAGTTTATTTAAATAGATTCGCTCATAAAGTAGAATTTGGAGTCTGTGTTTGTAAAGAATTTTGGGGATATGGTATGGGGAAAAATCTGCTGAAAGCATCTATCGACTGGGCTGATTCCAATGACATTCAAAAAATGTCGTTGAATGTTTTAGAAACAAACGATAAGGCCATTGCACTGTATAAACAACTGGGGTTTGAGATCGAAGGTATATTAAAAAAAGACAAAATTCTGTCCGATGGTAAGTACCACAACACAGTTATGATGGGACGATTCAATGAATAATTCTAGCAATAAAGCTCCTGTGAATCATCACGGGAGCTTTATTGTGCATGTTATGCCTTTTTACCTGTAACGTTTAGGATTATCTGTCTGATCAATAATAAACCAAGTTGAACAAGAACGGAGTGGGCGGAATGGTGCTGTACAAGCGATAGCGTTCGCCTTTGTGCCCGGATTTCAACCTTCTTGGCTTGATTAAGAAATCCGGGCGCAACAGCGATGGGAAGCACCATCCGACCGCGTAGTGGCGCCTCATGTACATTTTTAACTCAGCTTATAAAAAAACTTTATGCGAATAACGCATAAATATCAATATGTAGCTTCCGCATGCCGTATACTTGCCTTGGGTGATGGATTTACGTGAGAACAAAGACTTAACAAAATAGTATTTATAGGAGGCATAGTGAAAATGATTTTGGAGGATATGTATTATGGGAATTGGCATCCCAGTGAACAAATAAAGTCTACCGATCCTGAGTCTCAACAAGTGAATCAAAAAATTAGTGAACATATGGAGATGCTGAAAAATAAATTTTCAGAAGTCGATTTTGAGCAAATGGAAGTCATATTTGATTTATTAAACGAGTCAACCTCCCTGCACTCCGCAGCAGCGTTTATCCACGGGTATCGAACGGGAGCAATGACGATGATTGAGGTATTTAGCGGGGAAAAGGGAGCGGGGTCAGCTTAAGAATGGGAGCCTTAAGCCCAGTTTGCATCACGCCCTGAAACCTGCTCCACACTTCCTGCTTAAAAATAGGTTCGTGCATAGGTGGTCGGTCAGCGAAGCGGGCAGAATTGTTCTAAAGAAGGGTTAGCGTTCGCCTTTACCCCCGGATTTTCACCTTGTAATGGTTCATTAAATGAAAAAAATCCGGGGGTAACAGCGATCAAAAGAACAATCTGCACCCGTAGCGTCCCCTAACAATGTTTTTAATCCCCCACCCGATTCAAAAACACCTTCGTCCGCTCCAGCTGCGGATTGCCGAAAATTTGCTCCGGTGTGCCCGACTCGGCAATCTCTCCATTGTCCATAAAGATGACACGATCCGCCACATCTCTCGCAAAGTTCATCTCGTGGGTCACGATGACCATCGTCATATGCTCCTCAGCCAGCTTTTTAATAACTCGCAGTACCTCGCCCGTCAGCTCGGGATCAAGGGCCGAGGTTGGCTCGTCGAACAGCAAAATGTCAGGGTTCATCATCATTGCCCGGGCAATCGCCACACGCTGCTTCTGTCCGCCCGACAGTCGGGACGGATACGCATCGGCTTTATCCGCCAAGCCGACTTTAGCCAGCAGTTCCGCGCTTTGACGACGCAGCTCAGCCTTGCTCGTTTTTTTCACCAGCTTTGGAGCCAGCTCCAGATTATCCTGTACCGTCAAGTGAGGGAACAGATTAAAATGCTGGAACACCATGCCCATCCCCGTGGTAATGCCCTTAATGTCGCCTGCCGGGGCGTACTGACCATTTTCCACCAATGCTTTATCATGAATGCGGATCGTCCCGCCCGTCACATCTTCCAGATGAACCAGACTGCGAAGCATGGTGCTTTTCCCCGAGCCAGAAGGACCGATGACCGCAACGACCTCACCCGCCTTGACGTTAAAGCTCACTCTTTTCAGAACGTCGAGCTTACCGAACGATTTTTTCAAATCGATTACTTCTATTGCGTTAGTGTTCATATCCCGACATTCCTTTTATTCGAATTTAAAACGTTTTTCCAGCGCTCTAAAGAATAGCGTCAGCACCAAAGCCAACAACAAATAGATCATAGCCGCTACAAAATAAGGCACAATCGTAAAATCACGGTTCACAGCCGTATTGGCAAAATGTAGTAGTTCCGGTACAGCTACCGCATATAGCAACGCCGTATCTTTGACCAGTGTTGTCGCCTCATTCGTGACCGCAGGCAAAGCAATCCGTACCATTTGCGGCACAATGACTCTAATCAGCGTCTGCGACTTGCTCAGGCCCAGCACTTGTGAAGCTTCGTATTGTCCCTTATCAATCGACAACATCCCGCCTCTGAAAATTTCAGCAAAATAAGCCGCATAATTCAGCACAAACGCCAGCAACGCAGCCGTTGTCCGGTCCAGCACCAGATACTCCCCGATCACAGGCAACATCGGCAGACCAAAGCAAAAGAACAGCAGTTGCAGCAAAAGCGGTGTGCCCCGTATGACATAAATGTACGTATGCATCAGCCAGGCAATAGGCTTAATTCGGCTTTTCGCCAGCAACGTAACGATAAATCCCAGCGGAATGGACAAGATGAGCGTGATGAAAAATAAAATAACCGTCATCTGCGCCCCTTCGAGCATAGGCTTCATAATTCGTAAAATATAATCCATACTCATAACCTTCGACTCCTAAACCCTTAGTTCAATACGCTACGTATTAATTCAAAACTTTATCTTCACCAAACCACTTTTTCGAAATTTCAGCGGCTTTACCGTTCTTGTGCAGCTCATCCAAAGCGGATTGTAACTGCGTTAGCAGCTCGTCGTTCCCTTTTTTCACGCCGATACCATACTCCTCAGGGGCCAGCGATTCGCCAAGCAGTTTATACGTTCCTGGCTCTTTGGACATGTAGTATTTGGCTACCACTTCGTCAATGACAACCGCATCCAGACGTCCGGTTTTCAGATCGGTCAACGCAAGCACATTATCGGGATACTCAGACACCTGTTTCAGTTTGCTCTTGATCGGATTCGCATCCAGTGCATCGGCTGCCGAGGACAATGTTTGAAGACCCACGTTTTTGCCCGCCAGATCGTCCAGCTTCGTGAGATTGGATTTGGCCGGGAGCGCGATCACCTGACTATTTTTCAGATACGGCTTCGTAAACAGCACTTTTTCCTTACGCTCATCCGTAATCGTATATCCGTTCCAAATCAGATCAATACGGCCGCTGTTCAGCTCGGATTCTTTGGCAGACCAGTCAATGGGCTGGAATTCCACTTGCTTGCCCATTTGCTCCGCAGCCGCCTTGGCATAATCAATATCAAAGCCGGTCAGTTCGTTATTTTCATCTCTAAAACCCATCGGTGCAAATTTATCATCAATTCCGATAATCAGCTTGCTGTTATCCTTACCACCGGAACATCCGGCCAAAACGATCATAATCAATCCAATCATCATTGTAAACATGGCTGTTTTTCTCATTTTATTCCCTCCAGCAATGGTAACCTCCCTATCCTAAAGGACAGGCGGCAAACGCTTTAGTTCGTTAACACGTTATCAGAGTATCATCATAACATACCGCAAGATACTCGTCGAGAGGATGGAGCGGAATCTTAGCCTTATAAAAATGGAAAACCTGTGACGAAAATTTGACCAATGTTCTATAATGTAAAACCTTACCTTGACATGTCACCTAAACCGTTTTATCATTTCCTAGTATTCTTATATACTTTTATTTATTTAAAGAAAGCTGAAAACCAGCAGCGTAGCTGCCCTGAAATGACGATTAGCCTACAGATAACCATTATTTTCAGCATAGACAGGAGAAATAAAGCCCCATGTACATTTTAAAACGTCTTTTTACGATGCTCGTTACATTGTGGATTATCGTCACTTTAACGTTTATCATCATGCACATCATTCCGGGGGACCCATTCTCGAACGATTCTAAAACGATTCCGGAAGCAGTGCTGCAAAACATGCGTGCCAGATACAATCTGGACAAGCCGCTTGCCGTGCAGTATGTGTTGTATCTGAAAAATTTGCTGGTGCTGGATATGGGCCCATCTATTCAATCAAAAACGACGGACGTAAACATGCTCATTGCCAGAGGTTTTCCACCTTCCGCATTGCTCGGCATTCAATCCATCGTAGTTGCGATTATTGCGGGAATTGCACTCGGAACGCTGGCAGCTTTACATCATAATCGACCATTGGATTATATTTCGATGTTTATTGCCATTGTCGGTATTTCCGTGCCCAGCTTCATTTTGGCACCGCTTTTAATCAAATATGTCGCCGTCAAATGGCATCTGCTCCCGGTCGCCTCATGGGGAACCTGGCAGCATACGGTGCTTCCATCGCTGGCTCTCGCCGTTTCCCCTCTCGCCGTCATTGCCCGCTTCATGCGGACAAGCATGCTGGAAGTAATGCATCAGGAGTACATACGCACCGCCAAAGCGAAAGGGCTATCCTCTTGGGCCGTAGTCATCCGTCACGGATTACGCAACGCACTGATTCCCGTGCTGTCCTTCATCGGACCCCTGTTCGCTTCCGTCATTACAGGTACCTTTGTTGTGGAAAAGATATTCGCCATTCCCGGCATCGGTAAATACTTTGTAGACAGTATTTTTAACCGGGATTATCCGGTCATTATGGGCACAACCATTTTCTACAGTGCCATTCTGGTCGTTACCTTATTTTTAATTGATATTTCCTATCGCCTTGTCGATCCGCGAATCAAATTAGTCAGCAAAGGAGATTAACATGAAAGCAGCACCCACTGTCGAAAGGGACAGCCTGTTCAGTCCCGTTGACCGCAGCCAGTTGCCCGCCCCCACATTGTCCAGACCCAAAGAATCACTATGGCGGGATCGGCTTCGCAGACTTTTCAACAACAAGCTCTCTCTGCTGGGGCTTTCCTTACTTATCATTATTATCGCGCTGGCGATTGCCGGACCTTCCATGGTTCCTTATGCACCCAGTGACCAATCCCTATTAAAGACGAACCTTCCTCCTTCGGGAGCGCATTGGTTTGGTACGGATGATCTGGGGAGAGACGTATGGGCACGAACCTGGGCCGGGGCGAGAATCTCGCTGATGATCGGGTTTGCCGCTGCCGCCATTGATTTGGTGCTTGGCATCCTCGTCGGCTGTGTAGCCGGGTATTGTGCAGGACGTGGTAAAACGGGCGACCGGATTGACAGCAGCCTGATGCGTATCATTGAGATTTTGTACAGCATCCCTTATTTGCTGGTCATCATTTTGTTGCTGGTCATTATGAAGCCGGGACTGCTCACGATGATTATTGCCCTATCCATCACCGGATGGGTGGGTATGGCACGTGTGGTTCGGGGGCAAATTTTACAGCTCAAGCAGCAGGAATATGTGTTAGCCGCCCGTAGTTTGGGAACCTCCCATTCGCGCATTATTTTCAAGCATTTGCTGCCGAATGCAGCGGCGATCATTATCGTGAACCTGACGTTCACGATTCCGTCAGCTATTTTTGCTGAATCGTTCCTGAGCTTTCTCGGTCTGGGGATTCAATCTCCTTCCGCCAGTTGGGGGACAATGGCTAACGATTCACTCGGGGTCATTTTAAGCGGACAATGGTGGCGCCTGTTCTTCCCAGGACTGATGATCTCGCTCACCATGCTGGCGTTCAACACGCTCGGAGATGGGCTTCAGGATGCGCTTGATCCGCGTTCACAGCATTAATTACAAGGATTTACAAATGAAAATAGGAGGGCTGTCTACCATGATCCGTAATTTCTCGCCCAACAGCAGAACCAACGGCAGCTCCTTTATGGAACTGCGCACACGCGGCATACCTGTCGGAAAGGAGGATGAATAAATCCCGGTACGGTGCACCTTACATTTTGGAATAACATTTTGCATAACTAACAAAATTAATGGAGGAATTATACGATGAAAAAAATGCATTGGATGACTGTCATTTTACTTTTGGCAGTAACGGCTTTGGCCGGATGCTCTGGCAATACAGACAAAACAGCAAGCAATGATCCAGCCGCTGCGCCGCAAGCAGATACTCCGCAAGAAATCACCACCAATCTGGCAGGTGGCGAGCCGTATACACTGGACCCTGCTTTTGCATCAGATACAACGTCCTACTTTGTTATTGATAACCTGTACGAAGGTCTGTATACATATGACAAAGCCGGTAAAATCGTAGAGGGCGCTGCCAGCAAAGTAGACGTAACTCCTGACGGCAAAACGTACACCTTCACTATCCGCGACGGCGCGAAATGGTCGAATGGTGACCCGCTTACTGCTAAGGATTTTGAATACTCCTGGAAACGGGTCCTGAATCCGAAAACGGCTGCCTACGATCCTTCCGCTCTGTACTACATCAAGGGAGCAGAAGCCTACAACACAGGCAAAGGTAAAGTCGAAGATGTAGGTGTTACAGCCAAGGACGACAAAACCCTTGTGGTCGAGCTGAAATCACCGCTAAGCTTCTTCCCAACGATCGCAGTGGGCCATGCATATCTGCCCGTAAACCAATCCGTGGTTGAGAAAAGCGACAAATGGGCGGCAGAAGCCAACACCATTGTCGGCAACGGCGCGTATGTAGCCAAGGAATGGAAGCATAATGAGCAAATTACATTGGCGAAAAACGATCAATACTGGAACAAAGATGCCATTACGATGGCAACGATTAACTTTAAAATGGTTCAAGACTCCACAACCTATTATCAAATGTACAAAACAGGCGATTTGGACCTGATTTTGGGTCTTCCCGTTGATACGCTGGATCAGGAGAAGAGCAACAAGGAATTTTTGTCGCATCCATCTTTCAGTGTGTACACATATTCTTTTAACGTAAAACAAAAGCCGTTTGACAATAAAAAAATCAGACAGGCCATTGCTTACGCGATTGACCGTGAAATCCTGGCGACCAACGTAACCAAAGGTGGCGAAACTCCGGCTTACGGATACGTACCATACGGAACAACAACTCCATCCGGTAAGGATTTCCGTGACGAAGCGCCGAAAAAATACTATGAGTTTGACGCTGCCAAAGCGAAACAATTGCTGGCCGAAGGTCTGAAAGAAGAAGGTTTGACCAAGCTGCCACCGATCACCTTCAAGTACAACACTTCGGACAAGCATAAAAAAGTAGCTGAAGCGATTCAGGAAATGCTGAAAACGAACCTGGGCGTTGAAGTGACGCTGGAAAATCAGGAATGGAAAACATACATTGATACCTTTAAACAAAAGAACTTCCAGATCGCCCGTATGGGCTGGGAAGGAAACTTCCTTGATCCGCTCGGCGTATTGGGACACTATACTTCCAAAAATTCGAATAACTTTACCAACTGGAGCAATCCGGAGTATGACAAGCTGATCGAATCTTCAACCTTCGAGCTTGATCCGGCAAAACGCTTTGAGCAGCTTCATCAGGCTGAGGACGTATTGATGGAGGATCTGCCAATTATCCCGATCCAGTTCTCTGCGGATACGGCATTGATCAGTCCTAAAGTTCAAGGCATCGTATTTGACGCTCGTTCGAACCCGGATCTTCGTTTTGCCAAACGGGTCGAAAAATAATGTTTTTTCGTTTCGGGATAACGGCCCTGATCATCGGTACCTTTGGTTATCTGTATGCCTCACCTCATCTGTTGGATGGCCATGAAAATGTGGCAACAGCGAATCTGCTATTTCTGTTAGGCTTGCTGAGCTTGGTGATCGGCGCAATCTTCCACGTCCTGCAAAGCGGGTTTCTCACCCTATTCCTGCGGGGATTCGCCGACATCCGACATCTGTTCATCCGACAATCCAAGGCATTACAGGAGGAAAACGAACGCTTGCGTTCGGATGAATCTCTAACTGCCTGGAAAACGTCTGTGTTCCGTCACCTCAAGGTGTACACCTCGGGATGCGGTACGGGGCTTGTGCTTTGCTCGCTGGTTTTAATGGGAATAAGTTAGACGTATGAGAAGCTTTCTTGCGGTTGGTAGGCGCTGCGCGTGCAGATTGTTCTTCCGATCGCCACCGCCCTCGGATTTTTATTATTGTATACAACCTGTAAAGGTTAAAATCCGGGGACAGCGTATGCTTACGATGCGAGCTTTCCTTCGGAAAGCTTTCAACCGAACGCTTCGCTTCTTCAGAACAATTCTGCCCGCTCCGCTGGCAACCGCCGTAGAGCTTCTATACGTTTTAGTGGTGTGTAAGGTGGAAAGAGGGGTAGGACAAGTGATTTAACTTGGCCTGCCCCCTAGACAATACAAAAAAAGAGAGTTCCGCGAAG
>NZ_JTHP01000025.1 GCF_000943545.1 Paenibacillus terrae | reverse complement strand
TACGAAGTACATATTTTTGGAAGGGCCTGAGACAACTCAAATAGATTCGAATGGAATACTAGGATACAACTGGCCGCTGGAAGGCATGATTTTCAATGGGGAGCAACATGTATTCTGGCCCCCCGAATGGGGTGAGAGACCGACAGATCGTTACAGCCAAAGCCAACGCCTATGTAGATTTTGGTATTGAATTGGGAAAGCTCATGGACATTTACGAAAATGAGCAGGATCTGGAAGAGACTATTTCATTTTTTAAGCATTTTGAACCGTTAAATTAGAACGAAGAAAGGGAGAATGAAGTGAAGGTGGAACAGGATTTGGAAGACATCAAGGACAGACTGACCCAGATCGAGGCGAAGCTGGAACAAAGGTCAAATTCCGGAAGAATACTGAAAACGATGTTTATCATTTTCTTGTCTGTTTTTTTCTTGCTTTTGGTGATCGGCGTTATTCAATTTGTTTCCAACTCATCGGTATAACGAACCGGAAGAAGGGAGTTCATGATGTCCATAGAAGCGATCATTTTTGATCTGGATAATACGCTGATTCATCGTAAACAGGCGTTTGCGGCATATACGGAACGTTTTGTGGAACGCTTCATTGTGGCGGAAGATCCGGCGAGCAGGGCAGCAATAGTCGAGCACATACGCCTGGCAGATCAGGATGGATACCGTGACAAAAGGGAGCTGTATACGGAGCTGCATGCAGATTTGAAACTGAAAAATCCGGATACGACGGTACAGGAAATGCTGGGCTTTTGGTATGGTGAATTTCATAAGTTTACGGTACTGATGGACGGATCCAAGGAAGTGCTGTCCGAGCTGCGGTCGCGGGGCTTGAAGCTTGGTATCATCACCAATGGCTCACTCCGCACGCAACAAGCAAAGATCAATCGCGTGATGCTGAAGGACTATTTTGATTCCATTATCGTTTCGGGAGGCGTCCGCGTCGAGAAGCCTAATCCTCGCATATTTGAGTTGGCGTTAAATGAGCTTGGGATAACAGACGCAGGCAACGTCTGGTATGTAGGAGATCACCCGACGAATGATATTCGCGGTGCTCAAAGCGCAGGATTGCATACAATCTGGCTGGAGGGCTTTATGCCGTGGCAGGAAACGGGCATTGTACCGGATTGCAGGATTGGCAGTTTGCGCGAAATCATCGGTTGGCTGGATCATGCCAGCTATTCGGGGAATATGGGGGAGGGAGCATCATGAGTAAGGAGAAGACGGATCAGCCCAGCCCCATCTTATTCTTATTCCCGGAGCAATTCCAGACAGAACGGTTGACGCTTCGCGCTCCACAGTGGGGTGATGGGGCGATGGTCAATGAAGCCATACGAGAGAGTGTGGATGAATTGCGTCCTTGGCTGCCTTTTGCGAGAAATCTTCCTACGCCAGAGGAATCTGAAATCCGTTCACGCCAAGCCAGACTTCAATTTCTGGACCGAACTGACATGATGTTGTACGTATTTGATACGGCATCGGGAGCTTTTGTAGCCAGCAGTGGCTTGCACCGGATCGACTGGGCTGCACGCAAGTTTGAAATCGGATACTGGGTTAGAACGTCTTGCACAGGGAAAGGCATGATAACAGAGGCAGTACACGGTATCACGGATTTTGCCATACAGCATTTGGAGGCGAATCGGCTGGAGATCCGCTGTGATTCCAGAAATACGCGCAGCGCCAAGGTAGCAGAGCGGGCAGGTTTTACGCTGGAGGGTGTTTTGCGGAATGTCGAGTATGATGAAGAAGGCACATTAGCCAGCCAAATGATTTTTGCCAAGGTGCGCGGTATTGAATTTTAGCATCAGAACAATATATTTTAACCTGACTCAAGCCTGAGCGCGGATTCAAGGAACAGCATACGGTCCGGTTTGTAAATAAGCGGGCAAAGCGATCAAGGCGGTGGACAAGGATTTCAGAGGGAATACGTTGTTACTACAGGAAGATAACCATATTTACAAGCTACGTTTGTACGATATTGCGGAGGCTCGTTATGATGAATTGGATCACGAAAAATACAGACAGGCTAGTGTGCATACAATATGACATCAGCAGGAATATCAGCACTCTTGCAAGCGCTAACCTAAGGGGATACTCGACGAGATTCCAGCAGCTTGGCGAAGCTTTTCCAACGTTAGGTCAGGTGATTTAGCATGGGAAGAACTCGTAAAAGCGTCGACGTCGACAGGAAGACGAATCGGAACACAGGTGTGAAATCCTGCTGGAAGGCCCGAGCTGTGTATCTGGCTGCGGTGCTGGTCGCTATCCTGTTGGGCTTGGGAAGCCGGACCTTTTCCTCCCGGTTGCCTGAATTCGTTGCCAATCATTTTGGGGATGCCTTGTGGGCGTGCATGATTTACTTTGGGCTGAGGATGTTGTGGGTGGATCGTCGGTTGTCTGTAGCGCTGTGGGGCAGTTTGCTGTTTTGTTTCGCCATTGAGTTCAGTCAGATGTACCAGGCTCCCTGGATTAACAGTATCCGGGCGACGACATTGGGCGGGCTTGTGTTGGGAAAAGGGTTCCTGACCGCCGATCTGGTCCGGTACACGGTGGGTATTGCGGTATCCTGGGCGTTGGACCAAGGCTGCCAAAGGCTGGCGGGTATCACAACACGCACTACACATATAGACGATGACGAGTCATTCAAATAACCTGAAAAGTGAGGGTTGCGCTTGAGACAAAAGGGAAAGCGTCACAGGTTGTTCGGTAAAATGATCGGATTATGCGCAGGGTTCAGCTTGTTGTTTGCGACCATAATTGTTCCGGGGCAGGCATTGGCTGATAAACAGCTTGCGGGGCCTCTTCGTTTTGACTTTGGCCCAGGTAGCGTTGCTACAGGCTACACTCAGGTCACCGCCAAGGATGCATACACGCCCGAACGAGGCTATGGATTTACCGATCTTTCCAAGGTGAAAGAAGAGGATCGTGGTGGAAATGACGCTCTTCGTTCGGATTTCGTTCGTGTTCAGGGCTCATCCTTTGTCGTCAACTTGCCGCCTGCGGATTATACGCTTTCCCTGATCGCCGGGGATACAGACGGAAGCACAGATATTACGGTAAAGGCCGAGTCCATCGTCAAGGTAGAGCCTACCACCAAAACAGCGGGACAATTTGTGGAGGCCACATTTGAGCTTGCGCTCATCGACGGTCAGCTGGAATTGTATTTCTCGGGAAATGACCCGAAGATTAACGCGCTGGTTATTACGCCAAAAGAGACTCGAACGCAGAGTGAGCATCCTTCCGTATATCTTGCGGGGGATTCCACGGTCCAAACCTATAAATCCTCTATGAAACCTCAGGCTGGTTGGGGACAGATGATTGCGCCGTTCTTCACAGACGAGGCGACTTTTGTGAACCGTTCCATTGGTGGACGCAGCACGAAGACTTTCCTTGTACAAGGAAGACTGGATGATATTTTGCGGACCATCCGACCGGGTGATTATTTGCTCATCCAGTTTGGTCATAATGATGCGGCAATCAACAACCAAGAGCGTTATGTTTCCCCAGCGGATTATAAAGTCTATTTGAAAACCTACATTCAGGGAGTGACACATCGCGGGGCCACACCTGTGCTGATAACCCCTGTTGGTCGCAGGGATTATGACGCCGCAAGTGCTTCCTATCGAATCAGTTTTCCGGAATACGTGCAGGCTATGAAGGAAACGGCATCCGAGACAGGCGTTGCACTGGTCGATCTAAGCCAGTTAAGTGTGGCATATTATAATACACTTGGTCCGGAAGGGACACTTCCGTTATTTTTACATCTGGAGCCGGGAGTATACCCTGCGTTCCCTGATGGGGTGAAGGACGATACGCATTTTCAGGAGTATGGCGCGGAGCAAATAGCCCGTCTGGTAGCCCAGGGAATCCGTGAGCTGAATATCCCTTTATCCTCTTATGTACGGACGAATAATTCACCATAAAACGCTATTTCCATACGCATGGTATACTTAGAAAATAAGCTGGCCCTACCCAAAGATGGCTCTGTTCTGGCTTGGGTAGGGCTTTAACGTTCCGAGCAGTTTGAGCATTCATTGGCAAAATAAGATCTTCATTTAACTTGAGCCACGGGAGGAAAGGCTAATGACGGTTGCCCAGTTGAACAGACTCATTGACGGTCAAATACTCTATAATCAGCATCGGAGTTTGTTTTATATGCATGAGGGGAACGCCCTGAGGGGACCTTCACCGGAAATGACGTATTGGCTGACACAGAGAAGCCCGGAACTGCTCCTTATGCTCCAAAGCTTGAAACGGCAGCATGAATATACCGCTTTTGTCACTGGAGTAGCGGCAAAAACGCTGCACCAGTTTGTGAGCGTCAATCAGTATATTCATTTTCAATCAGATCATCTTGGTGAGCTTACGCAATTGTATGATCGACTTTTCACCCGGATTCAAAAGCTGTTCCAAAACCAAACTATGAGCGAGAGTATACTAAACATACTGCTACAGCAGCACTACGGGCATTTAAGAGATTTTCTAATTCGTACCAACGGACGGACGATGTTTGCCAAGTATGCAGAGAGTGAGTTTACCTTTTGGATACCTTGTGAGGAATATACGCCTGAATTGCAAGCAAAGCTGCTAGGATTGGACATTGCCCGCTTGCAGGAGCCTGTTCTTGATGTGGGCTGCGGAGCAGGGGCACGGCTGGTAGGCTATTTGCGTTCCCTTGGGATTGAGGCTTATGGAACAGATCGGTTGGCTGAAAAGGGAACAGGTGTTACTCAGGGAGATTGGCTGGAGACAACCTTCAAGGAAGGTGCATGGGGAACGATTATCTCTCATATGGCGTTCTCCAATCATTTTATACATCATCATCTGAAAGCTGACGGCCATATTCACGAATACGCCCACAAATATATGGAATTGCTTAGGGCAATCCGGCCGGGAGGGAGCTTTATTTACAGTCCGTGCCTTCCTTTTATGGAAAAGCTTTTGGATATCCAAGCTGGTTATCGAGTAGAGCATATCCAGTCATCTAAAGGTTATGAAGCCACGAAAATAACACGATTACGTTCATAATGGCTAAGGGTGTTGAAAGGTAAAAAGCAGAGTATGGAGGGGTGCACAATGAACATAGAAACAGCGATTGCGACTGCCGCACAGGCTCACCAGGGACAGACGGACAAGGGCGGTCAGCCTTATATTTTCCACCCCCTTCAGGTCATGAACCGAGTAGAGCATATGGACGAAAAAATAGTAGCCGTGCTGCATGATGTGCTGGAGGATACAGAGGTCACAGCGGATCAACTGAAAGAAGCGGGCTTTGGCAAACACATCATTGAAGCGGTGGAAGGACTCACTCGGAACAAGGGAGAGGAGTACAGCGATTTTATACGCCGAGCCAAAAACAATCCATTGTCCAGAGCAGTGAAAATAGCGGATATTCAGGAAAATATGAATCTGGATCGCATCCCTCATCTCACGGAGAAGGATACAGCACGAATCGAAAAGTATAAGCAGGCGCTGCAAGAGCTTCTGGATTGAACCCATTTTAAAGAAAAGCAACTGAATTATTCATGTCCCAAGTCTGCAGCATCACCACCATTCGGCAAATTGCAGAAGCGGCGCAGATTGGGTGAGGCCATCTGTACTATTATTTTAAGAAAAAGGAAGATATTTTGCTTCATCTATATAAGGGCTTAATCGGAAATATACATGAATGACATTATTTTAAATTGGGCACACCCAAATGTTTGGCAATCCAGGTATGTATAATTGAAGAATTACCACGGAGAAAGGCGGGACTTTAGTCCTTTTATTTGTCAGAGTTCATCTTGGAATGGTAGTATAAGGGTAGATATTACTCTATTTGGGATTCTATTAACAATGATTAGCCTACGGATAACCGCAATTTTCAGGAAAAGAGGAACCAGCAGCATAGCTGCTCTGAATCATAACGATTAGCCTGCGGATAACCGCAATTTTCAGAATAGATTAAACCATATTTTCCTAAATGCCGATATATCTGAATGAGGCGAAAACACACTGTTATTGTACCCGTCCATAAATAGGAAGTATATGATTGGGTTAGGAGAGTAGAAGAAGTGTCGGATCTGTATACGAAAAAAGAAGTAGAGGATTATGTAACGAATGTAGTTTTTGAGCGGCCTTTAGGTGTAAGTATTGCAGCTATTTTACTGATTTTTAATGGAGCTCTTCTGCTGGTGACACAGCTGTTGACGCTTAATGCGTTGAATGAGGCTTCTACGTTGGTGGGAATTTGCAGGGGGATGTTCCAAGGGTTCATCGCTTTGCTCGGTTTGTCAGGGGCAACTGCCGGTGTCGGCATGTTATTTGGTAAGAAGTGGGCCTGGTGGCTTGCTGTATTTTATTTTACATATGAAACGATGCGTTATGCGTGTGCGATCTTGTTTATTCCGGATGTACCTCCAATGTTGGGGGGCGTACATCTAAGTCCTGCCCTGTACTACGTAAAGTATGGTATGCGTATTGTTTGGAATTTGCTGTTTATGGTGTTTATGTGCCGTAGTACAGTGACTGGATTTTTTCAAACAAGTGGTATAAATAAGTGGAAGGCATGTATTTTATTATTTTTAATCAATGGGGTGATGGTCGGAATCGGCTGGTGGCTGATGAATTAGTATCTTCATATATGAGGAAGGAGATAGATGATGACAAGGGAAATATTTCCTGTTATGGAAACCAGCCGCTTGCATTTAAGACAGCTTACGTTGGGAGACGCGGAGGATGTGTTCGCCTATTTCTCCAAAGATGAGGTTACGAAATATTATGATCTGGAAAGCTTTACAGAGGTAAAGCAAGCAGAACATTTTATTCGTTCTATGCAATCCAAATATGAAAAGCAAGAGGGCTTTCGTTGGGGGATTACGTTAAGAGAAGCTCCTGAACGTGTAGTTGGTACTATTGGATTTCATAACTGGCACAAGAAGCACTCCCGTATTGAAATCGGCTATGAGCTGGCACCCGAATACTGGCGACAGGGCCTGATGACAGAAGCGATGAAGGCAGTGATTCATTATGGATTTCATTTGCCGCAGGTTCACCGTATCGAAGCCTTCATTGATCCAGATAACGAAGGCTCCAGACGGTTATTGCTCAAAAGTGGTTTTACCCAAGAAGGGCACTTGAGAGACTATTTTTATGAAAAAGGCCAGTTTGTCGATGCTGTTATTTTTGCTATTCTTCGAGAAGAATATCGTGCGGACTGGTAATTTTACAAATATCCTTTTTCTCCGTAAGGCTGGAGCCGATCAAGCCAGGTCTGCTCCAGCTTGGCCAGTGCATCTTTGACATCGAAGAATTCCGAATCTTTTTTCTTCAAAAGTTCCAGCACCTCAAACTCAAACGCATCTTCGCCATACTCATTCCATTCCTGTTGCAATTGTTGGTTCTGACAAGTTCCCATTTGTAACTCAAACCGACGACCGTTCAATGATTTTAAATTTGGTGTGCCAGCGACAAAAATTTTCCCGTTGTGTGTATTGCGAATGCAGTAGATTCCGGCCTCTGTCTTGATCTCCATATACTGCTGCACCAGTTCTTTTCTTCGATTCATTTTGAGTCCTCCTTATTTTACAAATATCGTGCTTCAAGATTCCTTCAACCAATATTCACTGCCATCCCGCTTGCGATCCAACAGACTATATTCAATCATATATCTTCGCACCGTGACATAATCGTCATACACTTCCTGCAAAATGGCATTAATATCCTTCTCATGATACGTCTTTCCTATCTCAAAACGTCCCGCAATTTCACGCAGCACAATCAACTTATGCTTTTCCTGCATTTTGAAGGTTTTCAGGCGATCCTGTGTGCCATCTGGAAAATACTTTGCCAGTACCTTTTGTCTTTCGTCTTCGGTAATGTTGTAGCGTTCATCCACCATCCGTGCCCGTACCGGCACCTCGACGATAACGGGAGCGTGGCGGTCTTTTTCTTTTAGCAGCTCCATCAAGGTCAGAAATACCTTGGCCTGCCGTTCCTTTTCTTTGAGGCCAAAGCGATGATTGCGGATGGTGGATGCGCTGCCGATTCCGGTTTCCTTTTGAATATCCGCATCGCCCATGCCTTGATAAAACAACTGGAGCAATCGATTCTGATGATCCGTCAGTCCGGTCAGCTTTTTGTCCAGGCCGATCAAATAGTCAAAGACCGAACCGTACGTCCGCTCAATATGAAGACGCATATACCGCTCCGCGTCATAAAATACCCCTTCATCCTGATATATGATTCCCTGCTCGTAGCGCTGTCCGTCCAGTAGACAAACCACCTGTTCTTCCTGACGGATATACCCACGCTTCAGTTCCTCAATTCCAGCATTCCAGAATAGTTCAGAATGATCCATTTTAACAAACACCTCGATTAAATGATGATTATTTTATAGACAATATAACATTTTGTTTATATAAAATCAATGGATGATATGTATTAAATAATGATACTTATAAACGGGATATATATTATGTTCAAAAAAGGGATTCAGGTTTTTGTAGAGATGTACTAGGCCTAACAGGTGACATTTCTATTGAAGCGTATGAAAATGTGATTTTCGAACAGTTTGTATTTAATGAGGATTTCATACAAAACATGAAAACTACCAAACAGTCCATATATAATTTGAATATTTCTATTTTAAACGATGATGAAAAAGTGATTGGCAGCTATTTTTATCATCTGTCAAAATCCTATGTAATCCATAAGTTTAGTTATAATAAAGGAGTATTCAATTTAGAATTAACAGGTACAATTGAAAATAAACCAACTCCTGTTGAATTAAGACTATGGGAGTTTCTAAAAGGAACTCATCCCGTTGAAAGTCATATATGGAGAGGTTTCTCTAAACAAGAACAGGCTAGCTGGCTAACGGTAATTAGACTATATTCTGCACCTCATCTATCTTCCAAACGAGACGAACGAGGAGAAATTTATACTATAGAAGGCGAATACATATCTGATTTTACAACATTTTTTATAGCATTGGGTGAAGCGATTAATGGGCCCGGAGGGTACTATGGATTTAGCTTGGACAGTATATCGGACTGTCTCTGTGGAGGTTTTGGGGCATTAGGACCGTTCACGATCCATTGGAAAAACGCACATTATTTCTTGGAAAGATTCGAGGAAGAATGGGACCAAGAAGAGAGATGTTATGGATTTTCACCACAGCAATATTTTATGGATCTTTTAACGATCTTGGTATCAGGTATGTTACCGTGAATTTTTCTTCGAATTAAGATAGCAAAGCAAGAAGGGAATTTTTTTGAAATGAACTATAAATTAATGCAACCACCTTTTGATATGAGAGAATACTCAGAAATGAGTAAAAATGAAGCGAAAGAACATTTTAATTGGTTTAAACAACAAATGCCTTCGCGTTTAGAACAACTTGGCGCATTTTCACAGATACATCTGGAATATAGTCATCGCTCACTTATAGATATTTGGGAATGGTATCTAAGAAATGTACAGATTCAAAACAAAAGTACGTCAGAATTAGAAGAGGAGTATTCAAGAACTTCTAAATGGATGAAAGTATATTAATGACAAAAAGCTTAGTACCCAATCCCAAGCATTTACACTGGACATCGGAATTTATCTGGGGGAAGTTGTAAAAAGTAATCATAGTGGGTTGGATTGGGGAGTTGTTTTTAAACCTAAGTCGTATGTTAGCGTAAATCGTCCTGTTATCACTGGTTTGACTAAGGAAACAGATATGGATGTGATCATGATCGTAACGAATAAAATGTATCTGGTTCTAGACGGAGAGCGTAACCCCAATGCTTTATTCGACATTTATAATACGTGGAAGAAATATATTTAAAGTTGCCTGATAGAAAGGGATTACGATGTTCGAATCTAATTGAGTGGGAAGATCGGTAAAAAAGTATTTTGAATATTATACAAAGAACAGAGAGCCGTAAGCATGTTAACGGCTCTCTTCATCGTCTTCCGGCAAGTATTCGATTAGTTCACCAGGGAGTACGCCAAGGGTTCTACAAAGTGTATTCAAGGTTGGAAAGTCAATTCGGGCGTTTGCGTTGGAGGCCAAAGCTTTAACCGTATTTCAATTAATTCCCGTAATAGAAACAATATCTTTTTGTTCGAGTCCACGATCCTTCATGATTTTATCAAGAGAAAATCTAATCACAACAATTCCTCCAAAGTAATTAAGTAAACTAGTTGACATAAATAAAAGCGAAGTCTATACATGCAATTAAGTAACCTAGCTAACAAGATTATAAGTAATCTAGATTGATGCCTTCATAGGATCAAAATGCTTTGAAATTAGCAACAGTCACTATGTTGCTAATCCTAAACAAATAATGCGTGAGGAGGGGTTAAATAAACGGAAGGAATCTAGTCTGTATCATTCTCAACATACTCGATTACATCTTGAACATGGCAGTCTAGAGCTTTACAAATTTTATCTAGCGTATCAAATTTCACACCGTCTGTTTCTTCGTTGTAAAGTTTGGTGATTCCGTTTCTATGTAATCCAGTCATGCGGGAAAGCTCGGCAATATTTACTCGTTTTTCGCCCATAATACGGGAAAGATGAATCTTTATCATATTTTCCTCCAGCTAAATGCATTCTATAGTGTTAAAAAGTAACATCGAAGTATTGGCAATATACGCTGTTGAATATATACTAAAAACAATAAAAGTAACACTGTAATGTGCATTGAGTTTATTGGGATGTTATTTGTGAACGTTGTAGTAATATGCTTATCGTACCAAAACGTTTTACAATTAGCAATAAATTATCGTCCAGACACCTAGTTTAGAACAAACCATCTGTAGAAGAAAGGATATTGACACAAATACAATAAGTAGTAATGCTCATAACAACGTTTTAAATATTTTAATGAATTCTTTAGTCTTTAATATCATTGGATAAATGAATAGACGAATGGAGCGAGGATGTATGACAGAATCAGTAATGGGATTGGAGCGGGTCTCAATGGGTGCAGGGGCCGTATGATTTCCCTCATATGTATGAGATATGTGAAGGCGTTCTTTATAACCGTCAATATTTCTTTTACCTCGAAGATGGCATACTATGCTTGCGCCATGTAAAAAAGGTTGAACAAACGTATCATACACATCTTTACTTGGATGGAGAGAGCGGAGGGCTGCAACTGGCAGAGGGCGTAGAAGGGGAAGTTCTGCAAGTTGTCACGGAGATCATCGAACGCTTACGCGCCAAGGATGGGCTGACATTTTTATTCGATGAACTGCTGTGGCTACATGGTAGGGGACCCATTGAATTAAACCTTTTCAATAAGAAGGATGAAGTGACTCCAGCGACAGACAACTTGCTACGAAAAAAGTGATCCTTATGCTCTATATCATTGAACTTACCGAATAGAAAAAAAGCTTATCATTTCAGCGAATATATCAGTTGCTGACTGATAAATACGAGTGGATTGCGAGCCAATATGGTCAATTCCAGCACAACAGCACCAACAGAAGGAGTAAAACCCCAATCACCCCCCAATAATATGTTCTGCTGCTGCTCTAATATAGGTATAGGTGGCTGAGGCTCTTCCAAGCCATATTGCTCTAAGAGTCTCTCTTTCGTTTCATGATCTATGACAAGGATCTCCTGTGCAAAGGTATAGCAGACAGGAACGCTTAATTGTATTAAAAGAAGTAATGTAACTGGTATAAGCACTTTTTTGCTTTGCATGGTTAGCTCCTATGACCTCTGTTTTTGACCTCTTAACTTTTGTATCTACCATAATTGCATGTACTTGTCGAGCATTTGAGGGGAGATATGATGAAGCCACCTCTGCACTAGATACGGAGACAGAAGTGGCAATTCAACTTAGGACTCTTTTAATTTGCCTATAAAGATTCCTGAAGGGCTTTAGAAGAAGTGCCGTAATCAGCATAACGAGGGAGCACAATAGTGTAGTATATTCCTACAATAACGGTACAGACCCCAACTAATAAAAACAAGACTTCAATTGAAATAAATGAAGGAAAGCTTACAGCAATGAAACCCAATGTAAGAGATTGGGACAGCATCATTAGCGGATTAATTAAACCTTGCACACGTCCCATCATTTGAGGATCTACAATACAAGGCAGCCATCCTCCTATGCCAATATTAATGAACGGAAGTACCAGTGCAATGGCGAAGTTGATAATCAAAAATACATAGAGGTGATTAACAAATCCAAGTGTGCATATACCAATTCCGGCTACCAGAACTCCCGCTGCAATCATTTGGTGTAGCTTTAGCTTGGTGGAGATAAGAGAAGCGATTAAGGTGCCAAGCAACACACCTGACCCAAAAATAATACCTGCCCATACCATATACTGCTCATAGTTGCCTGGAGCTAGCTTATATTTAAGAATAAACATCGGTAAAACGCTAAATCCACCATTTAAAATACCGAACATAAAAAAGCCTGAAACCAACCAAATCAATAGTCTGTTGCGTAATATGTAAAGAAACCCTTGTTTAAAGTCATGCATGACCAGTTTAAATTTTAATTGCTTAAATTGATGTGCCCCGTTTGGAAGGCGTACTTCCTTTGGAATTTTGCAGGAACGGATAAGCAGTGCAGACACAATAAAAGAAACAGCATCAATTAGGATCGCTCCAGTAATTCCAAAATGCCAGTAAACGACGGCCCCCAGAGTTCCTCCAAACAACATGAAAAGACTCCCCATCATTTGATTGAGGCCTGCGGCAATGGTGTAATCATCTTTGTTTAAGATTCCCTGTATAATGGCACTTTCGGCTGGGAAAAAAAATTTGGAAGCAGCACTACGGATGAAGAGGCAGGCAAATATCAGAGGAATCGAATCAACCCAAACAAAAATAAGCAAACATAAGGATAAAAAAGCGCTGATCCAATCACAATTAACAGCAATTTTTTGTCGGTCCATCCGATCTGCCAGCACTCCAACCACGAGAAATACTGCCAGCATCGGGAGCGAATACATTAACTCGGCAAGCGTTGCATAGTATGGCTGATTCGTAAACCGTTTCAACAAATAAAACATGAATGCAGTAACCCCAATAATTCCTCCCATTTGTGAGGCGAACGTTGCCAGAAAAAGCCTGACATAATTCTTGTTTCTGAGTACTTGTTTTAATCCAGTCACAGTTCCATCCCTTTCGCTTTCAAAGCGGTTTTTAGATGCCTAATTAAAATAATAGTGAAAAGTAGGAATTTTGTACAGAAAAGTGACTTTAATGTCATATTAAAATTTGAGTTTGCATCGTATCGGACCCTCTGTCTTTTAAATTCTGCTATTAACGATAAACATAGTAGGGTGGACTGGGGAGTTGTTTTTAAACTCGTTTGGCGTAGTATGAGGTGCAACATAAACTAAATAACCAGCCGTCGGTTGATATCCGACGACTGGCTGGTTAACTTGCCAGGTGTTTGATTCCTGACTCACAAATGGGGGGCAGTCTCTAATCTAAATTAACCCAAATCCTCGCCATTCGTAGCAATCACTTTTTTATACCAGTCGAAGCTTTTCTTTTTTTTGCGGTTAAGGGTTCCGTGGCCTTCGTCGTCCTGATCCACATAAATAAATCCGTAGCGTTTGGACATTTCTGAAGTGGATGCACTGATGATATCAATTGCTCCCCAACTGGTATAGCCAATCACCTCAACGCCATCCAGGATAGCTTCTTTTAGTTGTTCAATATGCTGTCTAAAATAGTCAATCCGGTAATCATCTATAATGGAGCCGTCTTCTTCGACAGTATCCTTGGCTCCCAGCCCGTTTTCTACCACAAACAAAGGCAATTGATAGCGATCATATAATTCTTTCAAAACCGTTCTCAAGCCAATCGGGTCCAACTGCCAGCCCCATTCCGTCACCTTCAGATTTGGATTTTTGACGGTACTGTACAGGTTACCTCCAGTAACTCCATACTTCTCCGGCGTTGTAGTGGAGACGAGGGATGTATAATAGCTGAAGGAAATAAAGTCGACAGTATTTTCTTTCAAAGTCTGATCGTCTTCTGCTTCTTTTACGATATGAATTTGATGATCCTCAAAATAACGCTTGATGATTGGCGGGTAGCTGCCACGTACTTGGACGTCGGTGTGAAGCAGGTTCATCTGGTTGTCGATTTGAGCTTGCTGCACATCTTCCGGGCTGCTCGTAGCAGGATAATGGATCATTCTGGCTAACATACAGCCGATTTGGAACGCCGGATTGATTTCACGTGCTCTTTTGGTTACCAGGCTGCTGGCGACGAACTGATGGTGTAATGCCTGATAGGACGCTTGCAGCAGATTATTTTCCTTGTCCCCGACAATTCCGCCGCCTGTGAACGGTTCAATAAGGGTTGTATTGATTTCATTGAACGTCAGCCAGTATTTCACTTTATTCTGATATCTGTTCATAACGGTCTCGGCATACTTCACAAAGAACGAAATGACCTTTCTGTTTTTCCATCCGCCATAATTCAATACCAGCGTCATCGGCATTTCATAATGCGATAGAGTAACCAGAGGTTCAATGTCGCATTTACGTAGCTCGTCAAAAACATTGTCATAAAATTGTAGGCCAGCCTCATTTGGCTCCTGATCGTCTCCATTAGGGAAAATGCGGCTCCAGTTAATGGAAAGACGGAATGTTTTGAAGCCCATCTCAGCAAATAACGCAATATCTTCTCTAAAATGATGATAAAAATCAATTCCATAACGCTTCGGATAACCCTCGGCTGTTTTTGTTTCCATGGCCTCTGCAATCGTTTCACTGGATACGTGCATTAGGGCACTAAGATTGGCATAATCTTTTTTCTTATAATAAGGAACCATATCTGCGGTAGACAAGCCTTTGCCGTCTGCGTCAAATGCGCCCTCAGCTTGATTGGCGGCGATAGCGCCTCCCCATAGAAAGTTCTCGGGAAATACTTGTGCTTTACTCATAAGTGTGTGCTCCTTTATCGTTTTTTAGATTTCTACCTTCAGTACGGGTTCCTTCATGATGATATCCCCCAGCTTGATTGGAAAAACAGATTGATAATCGCTTGTATTGGTGACAACCATGGCTGTTGTGATATCATATTCTTTTGCGATATGCTCCAGATCAAACGTGAGCAGCTTATCGCCTGCTTGAACTACATCACCAGCCTGAACATGAGCCTCAAAAAACTGCCCGCGAAGTTTAACGGTATTGATGCCTACGTGGATGAGCAGCTCTGCACCGTCGTTGCTGCGAATAACCATGGCGTGCTTCGTTTTGAACACATTCAGCACGGTGCCGCTTACAGGTGAGGACAACTCGCCAATGGAAGGAACAAAGGCCACGCCTTTACCCATCAATTCGTCACCAAATGTCGGATCATTCACTTCCTTTAGTAGAATCGACCGACCTGTCATAGGAGCATAAATCGTCTCATTCGAAGCGGGAATATTTACATCTTCCTGTATCTCATTAGAGGAATCCGTTGAGCTGTCACGGTTTGCTGGAGAGACGGCCGTTTCGCTCGTGGTTTGCACATCTTCGTCGTTCTGTTCTTCGTTAATACCAAGTAGAATAGCAGCGATGGTGGCCACAACAAATGCGATTACCATACCGCCAAATGCATACCAGAACGTCGGTCCAATCAGGGCAGGTAGCCCCGGAATCCCCCCGTTGCCCGCCAGTACATAGGCATTCGCACCAAAGGCAAGGGAGAAGCCACCACCTGCGGCACTACCGATCATACCTGCTACAAAAGGTCGTTTATATCTCATATTAACTCCATACATAGCAGGCTCGGTGACACCCATAAGTGCTGTCAGGCTTGTAGAAAATGCTACAGATTTCAGCTTCTTATCCTTGGCACGGAAGAATACTCCCATAGTTGCTCCTGCCTGACCCATATTGGAGATGTACGTTAGCGGCAGAAACTTGTCGAAACCCAGTTTTGCCAAATTGCCGATCATGACTGGAACGAGTGCATAGTGCATGCCTGTCATCACGATCAGCGCCATAGCTCCGCCCAAAATAATACCTGCGAACAAGCCGCCTTCGGAAATCAGCCAATTAATACCGCCTGACAATCCATTACCGATCAGAGTACCCAGCGGTCCAATAGCGATCAATGTAACCGGAACGACAATGAGCATCGTAATCAATGGGACAAGTAATAGCTTAAAAGAAGAAGGAATGATACGGTCTACGCCTTTTTCGATATAAGACATCAGCCAAATGGCCAGAAGTATAGGGATAACGGAGGACGCATAGGTAACGGCAGTAACCGGAATACCGATAAAAGAAACAGCTTGACCACTCGATAATAACGTTCCCATGTCCGGGTACATGAGTGCTGCACTGACGGCAACGGCGACATAAGGGTTACAACCGAATTTTCGGGCGGCACTTACAGCAATAAGCAGCGGCAGAAAATAAAAGACTCCGTCTCCGATCGCTGAGATAATTCGATACGTATCCGTGCCCGCTGTAAGCCAGCCCACGGATACGAGCAAAGCAATCAAACCTTTGAGCAAACCCGCACCGGCAATGGCAGGCAAAATAGGAGCAAATACACCTGCAATGAACTCAAACAATCTGGAGATAGCATTTTGTTTCTTTTTTTCAGAAGGTTTCTTTTCGCTGGAGTCGCTCTTTAAAACAGGATATAGCTGTGCCATCGCATTGAATACTTTGGCCACTTCATTGCCGATAATGACCTGAAATTGATCACCAGATACATTTGTGCCCATAACCTTGTCCAGCTTCTTTAATTCATCCTGATTTACCTTGCCGTTATCCTTGAGATCAAAGCGTAAGCGTGTAACGCAATGATATACAGAATTAATATTGTCTGTTCCACCAACGGAGGCCACAATTTTTTTGGCTGTTTCCTGTTGATTCATCTTGAATTCCCCCATTTTTAGGTAAAAAAATACCCGAATGAGCAGACCCACGTATCGTGAGCCTTTTTCATTCAGGTTTTGCCTGATTTAACAGTGACAAGCCTTGAAAATATTTATTTTCTTTTGATGAGACGCTCCAAATGCAGTGTCAGATACAACTGCTCAGAATGCGTCATGGTATACTCGTAATTCTTTTGAATAAATCTTTCGATTTTACCAATGCATTTAAAAGTGTCCGCATAATTTTTCTTCACGACTTCATACAAATATTCTTCTGCATCATCATGGCTTGAATGTGTAATAACGCGCTGGCAAAAATATTTGAGATGTGTAATAAAACGGAAGTAATTCACACTGTCCTCATCAAATTCCACATTAAAATGATATTTGATAATGTTCATGATCTCCTGAAGCAACTGCATCATATGAGTGACATCATTCATCGAATCATTAATTTCAGCATTCACGAAATGAAGGGCAATATTACAAATCTCTTCCTTAGGGAATTCAATGCCCAGACGTTCGCGCAAAAGCGTCAACGATTCTTTGGCAGCGTCATATTCAGCCTTATAAAAATGCTGAATTTCCCATGATAGTGGGTTGCGTACGATCATGTCATGCTCCATACGCTGTATGGCAAAATGAATATGATCGGATAGGGATACATAGATACCGTCACTTATTTTTTTGTTCAACTGTGTGCGCGCCAGACTAACAATGTCATCGGTGACTTGTAAAATATCAATCGGAACTTCCATGACAGTCGCTTTAAACTTCTCATAAATATTTGCATCCTGAAGACGGAAAATTTTCTCGATCCGATTTTCATCAATCGGGTCACCCGCACGGAAGTTAAAGCCGATACCCCGGCCGAGGATAAGCAGCTCCTGATTTTTATCATCCACCGTACTGACAATATTATTGTTGAAGATTTGTTTAATTATCACATTGAACCACCCATTTTGAGGAATAAAAAAGAGCAAAACTACAACAGAAATAAACATCATCATCTCCGTTGTGGTTTTGCCCGCATTACCGGTAACAAGCCTCACGGATAAGTTATCATGATCTGAAAACGTTGTCAACTTTTTTTGAGATTAGAAGTGAACCACCAGTAGAATCTTTTGCTATACTAAAAAAATAAAATTTTACAGAATCATGTTACATAAAGGAGATTACGATGATACCATCCGTTGGAGATATTTATTGTGTGTACTCGGACAAATTGCAGCAATATGTAGCCTGTCAGATCACCATGCTTAGAGAGACTGATTCTAAAAGAAACCCACAGCTTGCTGCTGTACTTGAACTGGATTGGACAGGAGATCGTCTACCGGATGGGGCAGAACTACATACGATGAAACCTCTCGTTTGCGATTTTTATTTCTGGAACCATCGCTTAGATCATAGTTTTGTCGGAGCCAATGTCCCGCCTAACTATACTTTGGTCGGCAATATTCCACCCTTAGTTCAGGAGGAAACGAACAGTTACAGTGGCGGGTGGCATGTTGGAGGAAGCCTGCATCGTCAGCGTAATTGGGAAAAGATTGATCCGGGTAAACGGGAACAATTTAAAGCTGCTGCAAACGATGACACCTTGATTGAGATCGGGGGTCAGAGCATACGCCGGGATACCAGTAAAATTAACGATACGATCCTGCAAGTGATAGACGATATGTCTGAATTGGACAAGCTTCCTTGCCTGATGACGATACACACTGATAACGCAGATCAAGCACTGATTCATTATGTAAATAGCAATCCATTGATTCATGAACTTCAGCTCGCATCATGTAGCTCAAGCCA
This sequence comes from Paenibacillus terrae, assembly GCF_000943545.1. Taxonomy (GTDB): domain Bacteria; phylum Bacillota; class Bacilli; order Paenibacillales; family Paenibacillaceae; genus Paenibacillus; species Paenibacillus terrae_A. The sequence continues at coordinate 57,632 of NZ_JTHP01000025.1, read as the reverse complement.
ACTGGATCTCAGAAATAGTCATGTGAGTCGGCTTATTTTAAATGCAGAAGGTATCGAAGAACTTTATCTGAACGAGGATCTGGAACAACTCATGTTAAGCGGCACCCTTTCACTCGGTCTGGCGATTCATGCTCATGAGGATGGACGATGGATGGGTGTTCAATATTCTGCCGATGTTCCGACATTTCACGGACTTGATCGTTTAAATGCGCTTTCTTTGACCAATGTTAAAGAAATCAATATGCAGCAAATTGTCGTTCGTTTTCCTCATCTGTATGAATTACGGATCTGGGGCAAGCCGGGAATCATCTCTAATCTGCATAGCTTAGAGCAACTCAAGGAGCTGCACCGATTCACTACATACGACCTGTTCGGATTCACGGGTGAAGAATTTCCTGCTCCAGACCGATTGCCGCATTTGTCCATGTTGTGGATGACCAGCTTACCAACAGACGCAGGCAAGTTGATTAAGGCTGCTTACAAAAAAGAAGTCCCACGTGGACTAGACCTCTCCATTACCAAAGCACGTAAACCGGAATGGCTGGCTGAAAATCTGGACAATCCGTTTCGGGATTGGGATGGACGCGAGCAGATCACAGCAGCCAATGCCAAAAAATCCGCCCAACTGTATAAAAAAATGCTGGCAACTGTACGAACACTGGATGAACAAATGGGCATCGATACAGTGAATGCAACATTGAAATCGCTGGTGACGGAATACACTGAAGCTTTTAACAAAATGGATCGACGTACCGGTTTTATCGAAACGGTAGAACGCGAAGAAATTTATATGGTGCTGGCAGGTCTATTGGATCAAGTAGAGCAGCAGCTTGGTGAACAAAGAAAAACTCTCATTGACAGAGATCCGTTGTTTGAGCTTTTTGATCAACTGCGTGATTTTTAGAAAATGAAATTGAAGGAAATATGATAATTACTCCGATTCTAATTCAAATGGCGGGGGTGGGGTGTACATTCGTCTGCATACTGCCTAATTTGGTTCCTGATACTATGATTTGTACGATAAAAGCGCCAAGGCTGGGGGACAAACCCACCTATGGCGCTTGTTTTCATACGAAATATCCCGATTCATCTAATTTATGCATTGGTATGTTGAGAAAAAGGAAATGCTCATTGACGGAAAAGTTTATACAATGGAAGAAGGATAAGAACTGTGAAATTCGACTTTTGATGAAGGATTTCATATAATGTGAGCATATTGTGAACAACTTAAATTGAGAATTTTGCAAAAACTGAAATGAAAATGATTTCCGTCCAGCTATGAATTTCAAAATTTGACGGAGGGAACGAGATGACAATGGAAGAGAGCAGCAGACAGGTACCTTGGCAGAGTTATTATGGACCTAATCTAGGTTATGTGCAGGACCAGTATGAAAAGTATGTAGCGGACCCCGGAACAGTTGATCCGGCTTACCGCGAGCTGTTTGATCAATGGGGTGAGCCGCCGCAATCCGAATACTCGGCTGCTTCCATGATAGACTACAAATTGCAAGGCCCCCCGGCAAGCGCTCAGGGACATCTTGACTCGAACACATTACAGAAAGCGGTTACAGCCGGGAAAATGGTGTGGAACATCCGTGAATACGGACATTTGGCTGCACAAATAGACCCGCTGGGACTGGATGCGGAGCAGGATACTCGCTTGCTTGATCCGGCATCCTACGGTTTAACTGAACAGGACCTAAAGGCTTTTCCGGCCTCTTTAATATGGGATAACGCTCCTGCTGGAACACTTAACGGCTGGGAAGCCATCCAACGTCTTCGTGTGGCATACACAGGCCCGATTGCCTATGAATTTAGTCACATTCATAATGAGGAGGAACGCCGCTGGCTGAACAGCTATGCTGAATCCGGCTGGTCCTCCAAACCACTCACCACACAGGAACGCAAGGCATTGCTAGGCAGACTGGTAGAGGTGGAGCAATTCGAAGAGTTTTTGCATAAAACGTTTGTCGGACAGAAACGTTTTTCCATCGAGGGTAATGATGTCCTTGTACCGGTACTCGACGAAATTATCCGTCTTACGACGAATGCAGGTGCAAGCCACGTCTTGATGGGGATGGCGCATCGTGGTCGTCTGAATGTACTGGCCCATGTGCTGGGCAAGCCTTACAGCAAGATTTTCTCTGAATTTCATCATTCTCCGAATAAGGATCTGATTCCGTCGGAAGGCTCAACAGGAATTAATTACGGCTGGACCGGAGATGTAAAATACCATCTGGGTGCCGATCGTTTTGTAAAGGATGGGGAAGCGGTACAGGCCCGTCTGACATTGGCGAATAACCCGAGTCATCTGGAATACGTGAATCCGGTCGTGCAGGGCTTTTCCCGCGCAGCGCAGGAGGATCGCAGGGAAGCAGGCTATCCGAAGCTGGATGTCAGCAAGGCGGCAACGATTATCATGCATGGCGATGCGGCTTTTCCAGGTGAAGGCATCGTGGCCGAATCACTCAATTTCACGAATTTGCGCGGTTTCCGTAATGGCGGCTCGGTTCATATTATTGTTAACAATCGTTTGGGCTTTACAACGGAAAGCGTGGACTCACGTTCGACCCGCTATGCAAGCGATCTGGCCAAAGGCTATGAAATTCCGATCGTACACGTGAACGCGGACAATCCCGAGGCGTGTATTGCAGCAGCTCGAATGGCTGGTGAATATCGCAACCGTTTCAAGAAGGATTTCCTGATTGATCTGATTGGCTACCGCCGTTACGGTCATAATGAATCCGATGATCCGGAAACAACGCAGCCGCTGGTATACAGCAAGGTGAAAAACCATCCAACGGTTAGCAAATTGTACGCTCAAATCCTGATTAAGCAAGGAATTGTGGATGAAGCGTATAATGCTGGGCTTATCGAAAAGGTGCAAAATCGACTGAAGGAAGCACACGAGCATGTGAAGAATAACCCGGAAGAGGAGCCGAAAATTGCTCCTGCCAAGGCAAAACGGGGTCAGGATTCTGTGGTCCCTACGGCTGTAGAGTTGAAAAAGCTGCGCCAGATCAATGAAAACCTGCTGAAATGGCCGAAAGACTTTCAGGTATATCCGAAGCTGGACCGTATTCTACAGCGCAGAAAAACGGCTCTGAACGATGGCGAAAAGGTAGATTGGAGCTTGGCGGAAACGCTGGCTTTGGCTACAATTCTGGCCGATGGAAAACCGATTCGTATGACAGGTCAGGATGCAGAGCGGGCAACCTTTGCTCACCGTAACCTCGTGCTGCATGAGCCTGAAACGGGCAATACGCATTGCCCTCTGCATACTTTGCCGGAAGCACGTGCTTCGTTCAGTATTCATAACAGCCCGTTGTCCGAGGCGTCTGTTCTTGGCTTTGAATATGGCTATAACGTGTACTCTCCTGAAACGTTAGTGATTTGGGAAGCGCAATTCGGTGATTTTGCCAACTGTGCGCAGGTTATTTTCGACCAGTTCATTTCCGCTGGCCGCGCCAAATGGAGACAGAAATCCAGTCTGGTGATGCTGTTGCCTCATGGTAGTGAAGGACAAGGACCGGAGCATACAAGCGCACGTCTGGAGCGTTTCCTCCAACTGTCTGCACAAAATAACTGGACTGTCGCTAACTTGAGCAGTGCCTCGCAGTATTTCCATCTGCTGCGCCGTCAGGCTGCATTAAGCGAGAGTGAGGAAGCTCGTCCGCTTGTGATGATGTCGCCGAAGAGTCTCATTCGTAACAACCGTGTCGCTTCGCCTGCTTCGGAGTTCAGCGAAGGAACATTCCGTCCCGTGCTGGAGCAGCCCGGATTGGGTGCGCGCCCGGATCGTGTCGAGCGGATTGTACTGTGCAGTGGCAAGATTGCTATTGATCTGGAAGAGGCTTTGGATAAGGATAAGGCTGAAGCGGAGGACCGTCTGCACATCATTCGCGTCGAGCAGTTATATCCTTTCCCGGAAGAGGAAATTCGGAATATTTTTAGCCGCTTTCAACATGTTAAGGAATTCGTATGGGCACAGGAAGAACCGAAAAACATGGGTGCCTGGAGTTACATCGAGCCTCGTCTGCGGAATGTAGTGCCACAAGGAGCGGAAATTCGCTACGCAGGCAGACCGGATCGTTCCAGCCCGGCGAGTGGTTATCAGCAAGTACACAGCCTAGAGCAGCAGCGAATTATTCAATCAGCGTTGAAGCAGGATTCCAAAAACAATATTACACTGGGGAGGTAGCGGCTGTGAGCGATATTTTAGTGCCAGCAATGGGAGAATCCATCACGGAAGGAACAATCTCCAAATGGCTTGTGAAGGAAGGGGATTCCGTAGGACAGGGAGATGTTCTACTGGAACTGGAAACCGATAAGGTCAATCTGGAAATTAGCGCAGAGGAAGCGGGCGTAGTCCAGAAAATCCTTCGTCAGGAAGGGGAAACGGTGGTTATTGGTGAAGCTGTAGGCTTGATCGGAAGCGGCAGTGGGAGCGTTAGCGCAGGATCATCCGGTGTCGGAGAAGCAGCAGCGACCAAAGCGCCGGAGGCACCGCCTGTAGCCACTTCGCCTGCTTCCATAGAAGGCGGTGGCAAATCAGCAGCGGAACAGGCCGCACAGCCTATTGCATCCAACGGTGACGGGAACGGTCAAACGGCATCTCCCTCTGCCCGGAAGCTGGCACGTGAGCGTGGAATTGATCTGGAGCAGGTACAGGGGAAGGACCCGCTCGGACGCGTGTTCCAGGAGGACGTTAAAACGCATGCAAACAGCGCCGATGTTTCGCGTGCTGCATCACCTGCACCTGCTTCTCCCGCTGCGAATAAGCCTGCTGCTGCGTCTCCGTCTCAGACAGAGTACAGCAAGCCGGTAGAACGTCAGCGCATGTCCCGCCGCAGAGCGACCATTGCCAAACGTCTCGTTGAGGCACAGCAAACGGCCGCTATGCTTACGACCTTTAATGAAGTGGATATGACCGCCATCCTTGATGTTCGCAAACGCCGCAAAGATAAGTTCAAGGAGAAGCACGATGTTGGGCTGGGCTTTATGTCCTTCTTTACGAAGGCAGTGGTCGGTGCGCTCAAGCGATTCCCTACTGTGAATGCGGAAATTAACGGCGATGATATCGTACTGAAAAAATACTATGATATCGGGATTGCCGTATCTGCGAAGGAAGGGCTGGTTGTACCCGTTGTACGGGATGCTGATCGTCTCGGCTTTGCCGAAATTGAGAAGAGCATTGCAGAGCTGGCTGGTAAAGCACGTTCCAATTCGCTTTCTCTGGCGGATCTGCAAGGTGGAACCTTTACCATTACCAACGGAGGTATTTTCGGTTCCCTGCTGTCTACGCCGATCCTGAATACACCGCAAGTGGGTATTTTGGGAATGCATAAAATCCAGCTTCGCCCCATTGCCATTGACGAGGAACGTATGGAAAATCGTCCGATGATGTATATCGCGTTGTCCTACGATCACCGGATTATTGATGGCAGCGAAGCGGTTCGCTTCCTGGTAACGGTCAAAGAATTGCTGGAAGATCCGGAATCGCTGTTGCTGGAAGGATAAAATACATCAACAGTTGTATTTAATTTTTACGTCTATGAAAAAGCAGGCTCTTGCGGGTCTGCTTTTTTTCCTGCATAGTTAAAACATAAGATTACAGGTAACAGGATACTCAGATGCGAAAGAAGGGTGGGGGACTGTTTTGGATCATGATTTGCGCTACCCGATTGGGCCATTTGTCGTTCCAGATACGATTACAGAAGAACAGCTTGTGGCATGGACTCAAGATATTGCTGAACTGCCTTCTCAGCTTCGTCAGGCGGTCGAAGGGCTGGACGAGCAACAGATGAACACGCCTTATCGCGAAGGAGGCTGGACGGTTAGGCAGGTTGTCCATCATTTGGCAGACAGTCATATGAACGGTTATATTCGCTTCAAGCTGGCGCTAACAGAGGATACACCCACGATTAAGCCATATGATGAGGGGCGTTGGGCCGAAATACCGGATGCAAGGGAGCTTCCGCTGGAGCCTTCTCTGCAATTGCTGGAAGGGCTGCATGAACGGTGGGTGGTTGTGTTGCGTTCGCTGGGGGCTGATCAATTACACCGAACGTTTATCCATCCGGAATCGGGTCAGACGATTCGACTGGAACGAAACATCGGCATCTATGCCTGGCATGGCAAACATCATATAGCTCATATTACTTCCCTAAGAGAACGGAATGCATGGTAATTTTGAACATAACCTCAAAGTAAAAAGTAAACACAAAAAAGAAACCTTCAAGTCCACTGTAATCGTGGTTTTGAAGGTTCCTTTTTTATTCCAGCGAGGATGATTTTTGGACAAAGCGGATCAACCGGATGTCTCAGAGCCTCCAGACAAAACAGAAACGGAGGTCGCTGCTGTGTTGACATGGCGATCCAGCCAATCCACGATATCAGTCATGACCTCATGGCGGTTCGTTTCATGCAGCATCTCATGTCGGCCGTCAGGATAGAGACGATATTCTACATCCTGAAGCTTCAAACTCCTGTACATATCCACCAGCGATAGAACGCCTTTACCGAACAACCCCACCGGATCACGGTCCCCGGCAAAAATATAGACTGGCAGCTTGGGATTGATTTTTTCGAGTGAGGAGGGCCAATGGATTTCCTGCAAAAGCCGGAAAAAATCTAGAAAAAAGCCTGTCGTGCAGATGGCTCCGCATAACGGATCATGCACGAATTGATCTACTTCCTCGGGATCGCGGGATAACCAGTCGAACGCTGTACGCACCGGACGAAAGGCTCGATTAAACCCGCCGAAGACCATAGCGTTGAGCAGTATGCTGCGGTGATCCATTCCTTGCAGTTTGGCTTGCAGCAGGGCAACTTGTTCTCCAAGTTTCAGCAGGCCACGCCGTCCGTTCGTTCCCGATAAAATAAATCCGTGATACTGTTGCTTATCATCATACATGATTTTCTGGGCTAAAAAGGATCCCATACTGTGACCGAGCAAAAAACGAGGCTGATCCGGAAACTCCTTGGCCGCAATTTCGCCCAGACCCAGCATACCGCTTGCCATTCGTTGGAATGCATTCGCCCCTGGCATGCCAAGCTTCTCAGAATCACCGGCGGTACGTCCGTGGCCAATATGATCGTTGGCATATACACCATAGCCGGAAGCTGTAAGCTTCTCAGCCAAGCGAATATAGCGGTAGGATGTCTCGCACATCCCGTGCGAAATCTGAACGATTCCCCGCACGGGCGTATGCTGATCCGGTAGCCAGCGGTAGGCAAAAAGCTCCGTTCCGTCATTTTCAGCGATGGTGAAGGTATATTCCCGCATAAGTTAGACAACACACCCTTTAAGCTTTAAGGAAGATAAGATCTAAGGACAGTCATTCCGTCATTCAGCGTGTAACCACCCAGATTAGCGGGGAGCAGGAAGCAATCTCCAGCTTTGCAGGACAGAGACGACGAATGATTGTCCCACGTTAATGTACCACTGCCTTCGCAAATCACGAGAATGGTAAAGCTGTCATCGGTTGTGGAAAGCGCCCAGCTTCCCTCTACGATACCCTTTTCCACGACAAAATAATCACAGGCTGCGAGTTGAAGCCATTCACCCGGCTGTAAACCGCCTGTCTTCATTGTTGTTGCACCAGCCCCCTCGTAAGAGGTCACATTGAGGGAATCCTCGATATGCAGTTCACGGGGCTTGCCATCCAGACCAGGACGGTTGTAGTCATATAACCGATAGGTGGTATCTGAATTTTGCTGAATTTCAGCAACAACAACGCCTGCACACAACGCATGTACGGTTCCAGCAGGGATGAAGAATGTGTCGCCTGCCTCAACAGGAACCTGACGCAAGCTACCCAGGATGTCTCCGCTTTCAAGAGCGGTACGCAGACTGTCCCGGGTCACGCCCTCGGTCAAACCGTAAATAATTTTGGCATCCGGCTTGGCATCAAGCACGTACCACATTTCGGTTTTTCCCAGCTCTCCGGCTGGAAGTCCTGCATAATCGTCTGTCGGATGCACTTGCACGGACAGATCGTCATTGCAATCCAGCAGCTTGATCAGAAGCGGAAAACGTCCGCCTTTTTCCGATACACCCTTGGCCCCGAGCCAGTCCTGCCCGTAGGTTTGGCGAATTTCATCTAGCCCCTTGCCAGCCAGCTCGCCATTGATGACCGTTGTGGTTCCATTCGGATGATCAGCAATCATCCATCCTTCCCCAATATGCCCTTCCGGCGGGGTTAAACCGAATTGCTCCAAGGCTCGTCCTCCCCAAACTCTCTCTTTGAACTCAGGTTGAAATTGCAGCGGGTATGGCTTTAGCATAATTTCTCTCCTCCATAATGAGTAATGAGTACAACCTAACAGAATAGGGAAATCAGAAATGTGCCGAGGGGCATAAAACTGGGATGAATAGCCCGTACGACGCTCAAAAAAGATATATGTAAGGCGACTAAAAAAGCCGCTCATAACCTGAATATGCGAATTAAAAAAGCCGACATTATTTCTTTTCAACCGCCACTACGTAGGGAGAAGCGGCTCGTTGTAATTGGCGGTAAATAATGCTTTGACCACTGGATACCGGGAGGGTGGAGGCCCATTGAAGGACAGCTTTGGCTTCCTCGCCGCCTCCAGCGTGTCCCGGATACAGTACGGCGGTCAGAATACCGCGCGGACGCAGCAGATACAGTGCCGCATCAAGAGCGGTGAGTGTACTGTCCGTATGCGTGATAACAGATGGATCAGCGCCTTCAGAGGGCAAGTAGCCGAGATTAAACATGACCGCAGCGACTTTGCCATGCAGCTTGTCGGGAACGGCTTCCCGCATCTGCTCATGACCTTGCAGCAATAGCGATACCTCCGCCAGTGAGGGGGATTCGTCTTCGTCCAGCCGACGACGAGCGAGCTGCAACGCCTCCTGCTGGATATCGAAGCCATAGACACGTCCCCGTCTTCCGGCAGCCTTAGCCAGGAAAAGCGTATCCGCTCCAGTGCCGACTGTAGCATCTATAGCCGTATCGCCCGGCTGGACTCGCGCAGCTACCAATTGATGTGCGTAGCTCAGTACAGACAGGAAGCCCATTTAAGGCTGCCTCCAATACTTGCCTTGCCACGTTTCACGTGATTTTAGCTCATCGTCAATGGCGTTAAGTACTTCCCATTTTTTGAGCGACCACATCGGACCCATCAGCAAATCGCGTGGTGCATCCCCGGTCAACCGATGAACGATCATTTCGGGCGGCAAAAATTCCAGCGTATCGACGATCAGCTTGACGTATTCATCTTTTTCCAGAAAGCGTAGCAATCCGGCTTCATACTGCTTGACCATGGGCGTTTTGCGCATGAGATGCAACAGGTGGATTTTGATGCCCTGCACATCCATAGCCGCCACTGCACGACCTGTGTCCAGCATCATTTCATGCGTTTCCTGCGGCAGTCCGTAAATGATGTGCGCGCACACGCGGATATTGCGCTTGCGCAGCTTTTCCACCGCTTCCAGATAGCATTGAGTGTCATGGGCGCGGTTAATCAGCTCCGAGGTGGATTCATGGACAGTTTGCAGGCCCATTTCGATCCACAGGTATGTGCGCTCGTTCAGCTCGGCAAGGTAATCCACTACATCGTCAGGCAGGCAATCGGGACGTGTAGCGATGGACAGACCGACAACGCCGGGCTGCTCCAGAATGACCTCGAAGTATTCGCGTAGCTCCTCAACCGGAGCATACGTATTCGTATAGGCTTGAAAATAGCCGATATATTGGGCGTTTGGCCATTTTAGATGCTGACGGTCCCGAATCGTATTGAATTGGGTGACCAGATCGTCCCGGCGGCGTCCGGCAAAATCACCAGATCCCCGTGCGCTGCAAAAGGTGCAGCCTCCTTTGGCAATGGAACCATCCCGGTTCGGACAGGTAAAGCCTGCATCCAGCATGACTTTGAACACTTTATTTTGAAATTGCTCGCGCATTTCGTAATTCCACGTATGGAACCGTTTATCTCCCCACAGGAGAGAAGCAGGCAACAAATCTGTTTTCATGGGTGTACTCCTTTTTTTTGCGATCACCCTATTGTAACAAAAATCAGTCGGAATTGGGAATCACTTGAGAGCGAAAGGCAAGAGAAAGTGCGGATTTTATTGGATTCAGGATTGAAAAAGGTTACACCATGTGTTATATTGTAAGCGGTACCAGACATATTATAAAAGGACTGTTTTCGATCCTGAAAATAAAAGTTAACCATCGGCTAATGATTATTTTTCAGGGCAGCTATGCTGCTTCTATCGCCTGCTTTAGGGTAAATGCACGTCGGTTCCATCACTAATAACCCGTGAGGTGATCTTTTATGAATACGCAGGATAAAACGCGTATGGATAAAGTTACTGTTGAGTTAACCTTTGACGAGGCATTGGCGCTGACTGGTGTCCGTTTTGGGCAAGACCGCCAAATTGGAACGGCCGCACGTCAAAAAATCAGAGCCGCTTGCCAAAAGACGATTGATTTTTCACCTGCTGATGGGGTAGACTATGAACAATTAAATTAGTTGGACCCCAATCCAAATATATTGAAAAAGGAATTTCATTTCCGTATCTTCAAGCGGGGGTGAGATTCCTTTTTCCTTGATAACAGAGTATATGGAGGAGTAACATGCGTTTACGCGGAAGAAAAGGAATACGGGAAAGTCTGGAAGAGCAGCAGGACCTGGTTATCTTGGAGCCGGGACAGTATAAAGGAAAGTGGCAGCAGCTTTTTGGCAATGATCGTCCGATTCATGTGGAATTCGGTATGGGCAAAGGTCGGTTCATCAGTCAAATGAGCTATCGGAATCCGGAAATCAACTATATTGGCTTTGATATGTATGATGAACTGGTGCGTCGCGCAGCGGAAAAGTCGCGTCTGGCCTGGAGTGATACAGAGGTTGATACGCCGCCTAATATCAAATTGGCGCTGGCGAACATTGAACAGATTGAAAATGTTTTTGAACCTGGGGAAATTGAACGCATTTATTTGAATTTTAGCGATCCGTGGCCTAAAGCCAAGCACGCACGTCGTCGTTTGACACATCCGCGCTTTTTGGACAATTACCGGCAACTTTTAAACAGCAAGGGGCAAATTCATTTCAAAACCGATTCGGAGACGCTGTTTGAGTTCTCACTGAATTCGTTTGCTGATAGTGGTCTGCAAATGACGAATATATCGTTGAACCTTCATCGTGATGGTATCAATGAAGAGCATGTCATGACCGAATATGAAAATAAATTTATGGGCAAAGGTATGAACATCCATCGTGTCGAGGTGCTGATCGGCAAAGATGCATTGGAACAGTATGAGAAAATCCGCCTTGAGAAGTATGGAAAATGATAAATATAAAACAGGGTGCTTCCTTTTTAGGAAAGCACCCTGTTTGGTTCCAGTATATCCAAAATACTTTGTGCACTCTGAAGAGGATAATATCGCGCTACATTATGAACGTGATCCTGTCGCTTGCGAACGATTTCCGGAAATTCGTGTAACAGCCGGTTCATCCATTTAACGACAACATCCAGCGAAGTAATCGGTTCTCCGAAGCCTTGAGCCGTAAAGTATTGGCAATTTTCTTCTTCCTGTCCGGGGAGAGGTTTGTGAAACAACATCGGAATCCCTTTTGCCAGCCCCTCGGTGCATGTCATTCCGCCGGGCTTGGTAATAAGCAGATTCGATACCTCCATTAATTTGTCGATTTCCCGCGTAAACCCGAAAATATGAATATTCGAATGATCGAAGCGGGGGTCCATCTGCATTTTACGACGAATTTTATCATTATGACCCAGACAAAAAATAAATTGAATGTTTTCTCTCCAATGGGTAAGCGAGCGATGAATGACTTCATCGTTCATCAGACCCCAGCCGCCGCCCATAACGAGCACGGTGGGTATCGGCTTAAGACCGAATTGGTCCCGTATTTCGTCGTGCCCCGGATGCTCCCAGAAATTTGGATGAACCGGAATACCCGTGACTTGAATTTTCGACATAGGCACTCCACGTACGCGCAATTTGCGCATGACCTCAGGCGTAGATACAAAATACCGGTCAACCTCGGGACTGATCCATGTTCCATGCGCATCGTAATCTGTAATGACGGTACAAAGCGGGACATGAACGCCCAAGCGCTTCAAACGTGAAATCACCGCACTTGGGATGGGATGAGTGCATACCACCAAATCAGGACGAAGCTGCCGGAGAATGTTACGGGTCTGTGTGTAGAACAGACGATGCAAAGCGAGCGTTGTAAGACGGTTTAATGATTTTTTATACTGATGACGGTAAACCATTCCGATCAGGCGAGGCTGCGATATGATAGTCTTCTTGTACGCTGTAATAATGAGCGGAGCCATTCTCGGATTCAAAAAGCTCCCCAATTCCAGCACTCTGGTCTGCACATTCGGAGAAAGCTTGCGCAAACTGCTTGAGAGCGCGTACGCAGCTTGAGTATGTCCGGCACCGAAACCTTCCGATAATAATAACACTCGTTTTTTAGCCACTCTCATTTCACCTGTTCCTGCTGGGATGTTCTCAATCATACCATATCGGCTTTAAGGCCAGAATGCAACCGTCCCTATTGCCGCAGATGTGCCGATGACCGCTCCTGCGAGTACGTCCGTAGGATAGTGGAGCCCCAAGTAAATTCTTGAAAATCCCACAATCAGCGCGACAGGCAGCAAAAGAAGTGTTAGTATGGGCGACTGTAACATAAAAGGAACGGTCACTGAAAAAATTGCGGTTGTATGCCCTGAAGGAAAAGAATGATCCGACAGGGGATTACGGAACGTATTCGTATCTGGCAGTGCCAGGTACGGACGAATCCGCGGGTATAGCTTCTTGGCGATGGCTACAGGGATGTGGCTGACTCCGAGCGCGATAGCCCCCTTCATACCGGATTCCTTCCATGGAAGCGGAGCGAGCAGCCATACAAGCAGTGTGGAGGTGATTGTAAAGGTCGCCCCACCCAGATGTGTAAGATAATAAAGCCAGAAGTTCAAAAAACGATTGTGTAAGCGCCCGTTGATCCATTTGAACAACTGCTTCTCCAGATTTACAAGCTTTACGACTAGACGTTGCATTTGGTTTCCTCCGGTTGCCGGCCGGGTTGGTCGGCAAATATTTTGAATCACTTGGACAGAATCAGGCGATAAGTAATTATTCTCTTGCTCTCATCATATTTTTAAACGCTGCTCATTTCAAGAATCACCACTTGTCTGGTTCAATTCTACACAAAAATGTTAATGGAATATAAGTTAAATTGTATAACTTTCTTTGCGTTCATCCGTCTAATACGATAGAGTATTTAGAAGTGGCTGTTAAATGGCCCACAAAAAGGAGGGACTAAAGAAATAAAAAGTTAGCAAATGGATGAAAATAAGACCTACCGTCATGAATGAAAGGCTCAGCGTCGCATTCCTGGTTTAAACGGGAGTTAGTCGTGTTTTTTTGCTGCTGAGACCAGTTTAAAGGCTTTGACAAAAGATTGAAAACCAACGAAAATCGTAATGGCATTCCTGTGTCAGCCAAAAGGGGGCTGCGCACAGCTAATGAAAAAAGCAAGGGTCGGGTCAAAAACTACAAAAAAGGCGCGCAAAGCGCCGCAACTTGCGCTACACAGATAGAAAACAAATAAACGCAAGATTTTTAAAGGGGTATAAAAAAAGGGGGTAACAAGAGATTATGTTAGACGCCATTTTCGTGACGTTCCAGATTATACTGGCGCTGATCGCGGCCTATCAATTTTCATTCTCCTTGTTCGGTCTGGTTCGCAAAAAAAGAAAAGAGCATGCAGCTCCAGAAAAATCATTTGCCATTTTGGTCGCTGCCCACAACGAGGAACAGGTTGTTGGAGCATTGATGGAGAACTTGAAGCAACTTGATTATCCAAAGGAACTGTACGATGTATTCGTTATTTGTGATAACTGCACGGACAAGACGGCGGACATCGTTCGCGCTCACGGCATGAATGCTTGTGAACGTACGAATCCGAATTTGCGTGGTAAAGGCTATGCCATTGAGTGGATGCTCAAGGAGTTGTGGGCTATGCCACGTCAATATGATGCGATTGTCATGTTTGATGCTGACAATTTGGCACATACGAATTTCTTGAGTGAAATGAACAACGATTTGTGCACAGGTGCCCGTGTTATTCAGGGATACATTGATACGAAGAATCCTGAGGATTCATGGATTACTGCGGCATACGGAGTATCTTACTGGTACATCAACCGTTTGTGGCAGCTGTCACGTCACAACCTGAACATGGCTAACTTCCTTGGTGGTACAGGCATGTGTTTTGAAACGAACCTGCTCAAGGAAATGGGCTGGGGTGCGACGAGTCTGGTAGAGGATTTGGAGTTCACCATGCGCTGTACGCAACGTAATGTATATCCAAGATTTAATTATGATGCCAAGGTATATGACGAGAAGCCGTTGACTTTTAAAGCTTCCTCCAGACAACGTCTGCGCTGGATGCAGGGTCACTTTACAGTCGCTCGCCGTTATTTCTTCCCACTGCTGTGGCAGAGCATCAAGCATAGAAGTCTGATTAAATTCGATATGGCTCTCTATGGTCTGAATGTGTATATCGTACTGTTCACTTTCTTGATGACAGCAGCGATGTGGGTGGATATTGCGTTCTTCGGGGGACCTAATATCGAAAATATCTATGTGCAATTTCCGGCCTGGACCGGTGTTATAGCAGTTGGGTTGAATATTTCAACCTTTGTGATTGCGATGATTCTGGAGAAGGTCACGTTCAAAAAAGTGTATCTTTATTTGCTGCTGTTCCCTGTCTATCTGATTTCGTGGTATCCGATTACGTTCTATGCGTTCTTCACGCAAAACAATAAGCAATGGAGCCACACCCAGCACACGCGTGTCGTTCGGCTGGAAGAAGTTCAAAGTAAGCAGGGCTAAATGCAGAAGGGCATGAGTGTATCGCAGATCCTAAGTGTCAGCTATTTTGAATAAATGTGTTGACACTCTGGTGAGTTGTGTGATAAGATTTTCAAGTATGTTAATAGAAAAGTATGGATTATAAGTAGAAGGTCCGACTTCTCACCTGTCCGGTATTGCCGGCTGGTCTTGGTCCAATGATTTGTGAATTGAACTTTCATGATGAATTGAGTATCAGACAGGGATGTCGGCTGCATAGTCGTCATCCCTTTTTTGTGCTTTAACACAATACAACAATAACAGGTTCTGGAGGTGGAGGGTTATTAGTAAGGAACATATGATCAATGATGAGATTCGGGTGAGAGAAGTACGTCTGGTTGGTGCTAACGGGGAACAAATCGGGATTACACCGACTCGTGAAGCTCTGCAAATGGCGATTGACGCAAACTTGGATCTCGTGAACGTGGCGCCTCAAGCGAAGCCGCCCGTGTGTCGGATTATGGATTACGGAAAATTCCGCTATGAGCAACAGAAGAAAGAAAAGGAAGCCCGTAAAAACCAGAAGATCGTTGACATCAAAGAGGTATGGTTCCGTTCCAACATCGAGGAGCATGACTACCAGACCAAGTTTCGCAATGTGGTTAAGTTCCTGAATGAAGGGGACAAGGTGAAATGCTCCGTTCGTTTCCGCGGTCGGGAAATTACCCATGCTAATGTGGGTCAAAAAATTCTCGAGCGTGTGAAAGTGGAAGTTGCTGATCTTTGTACCGTGGAGCGCCAACCCAAGCTCGAAGGACGCAGCATGATTATGATATTGGCTCCAAAGAGTCAATGACAAATTAAGGAGGAAGTTCAATGCCTAAAATGAAAACACATAGCAGCCTCAAAGGCCGCTTCAAGATTACTGGTACTGGTAAAGTAATGCGTTACAAAGCTTACAAAAACCACTTGCTTTCCCACAAATCCAAACGTGCAAAACGCGTTCTGGGTACTAACCCTGAGATGGCACCTGGGGACGTTAAGCGTCTGAAACAAGGCCTTGCTAACCTGAAATAGCACACAGCACGGCAATGAATTAAGCATAAACATTATTTGGGAGGTCTTTTGATATGGCAAGAGTAAAGGGCGGATTCGTCGTTCGTCGTCGTCATAAAAAAGTATTGAAGCTTGCTAAAGGTTATTTTGGTTCCAAACACCGCATTTTTAAAACAGCTAACGAGCAGGTAATGAAATCGCTTGTTTACGCATACCGTGACCGTCGTCAGACGAAACGTAACTTCCGCAGACTGTGGATCGTGCGTATCAATGCAGCAGCTCGTTTGAACGGTTTGTCTTACAGCAAACTGATGCACGGCCTGAAATTGGCTGGTGTGGACATTAACCGCAAAATCTTGGCTGATCTTGCAGTCAACGATATCAATGCGTTCAACTCTTTGGCAATTGTTGCTAAAGGCAAAATCAACGCTTAATTATTGAAATGAAGGCGTGGAAACCGCGAAAGTGGTTGAAAAGGTATCCCGAGCAGTATGCTGTTTAGGGATGCCTTTTTTTGTACATACTTAACGAAATGAAAAGGCCCCAAATTATTCAAAATACGAATAAACATAACGTGTGATGACAGAATGTATGGATTTCGCAATAGGTGTAGCGCTTACATTAATCAATTTTCAAAAAAAATTGACCCAAGGTTATTAATCATCTGGATTTTAGTCGATCATAATTGTATAATCTCTAAAGTAAGTCTTCTATAGGATCTGTCTCGACAGTAAATGGCATGTATGACGTGTCCATTTTCAGAGAAAAGAGACAGTCCAGGGATCTAACACTAAGGGGGAACAGTATCAGCATGAAGAAAATGTTTAGTATGTCTTTGGTTATGCTGCTAGCGATCTCGGTCATTCTCGCAGGCTGCGGTAACAAAAATCAAGGCGCGTCCAACGCAAGTGGCGGAGATACAGGTGGTTCTGCCAAAACATCGAATGTCCAAATCGGCATGGTTACAGATGTGGGTGGAGTAAATGACAAATCGTTTAACCAATCTGCATGGGAAGCATTGCAAGCCATTGAAAAAGAAACAGGTACCAAGGCTAAATACCTGCAAAGTAAATCGGATCAAGATTATATTCCTAACCTGAACCAATTTGTTAAGGGCGGTTTTAACCTGACTTGGGGTATTGGTTTTAATCTGGCGAATGCGATTGGACAAGTAGCGAAAGACAACCCGGACAAAAATCTGGCGATCATCGACAGTGTTGTAGATGCGCCTAATGTAAAATCGGTTGTTTTTGCTGAAAACGAAGGTTCCTTCCTGGTGGGGGTTGTAGCTGGTAAACTCACCAAAACAAACAAAATCGGTTTTGTGGGTGGACAAGATAGCCCGCTGATCAAACGTTTTGAAAAAGGCTTCGAAGCGGGTATTAAAGCAGTAAATCCAAATGCAAAATTGGAAGTAAACTACACAGGTGCGTTTGATAAGCCGGATCTGGGTAAAGCAGCGGCTGCAACGATCTACAACAGCGGTGCGGACATTATTTTCCACGCAGCTGGCGGATCAGGTACAGGCGTATTTAACGAAGCGCTCGCACGGAAGCAACAAGGTCAGCAAGTATGGGTTATCGGTGTAGATAAAGACCAATCGCTTGAGTTTGGTGATGACGTAACTTTGACTTCAATGGTCAAACGTGTGGATGAAGCCGTAAAACGCGTATCCCAGGAAGTTATCGACGGTAAATTTAAGGGCGGTATCGAAACGCTGGCTCTGAAAGATAACGGAATTGGCTTGGCGGATACATCCAGTAAAAACGTTCCTAAAGACGTGCTTGATCTCGTAGAACAATACAAGCAAAAAATTATTAAGGGCGAAATTACAGTTCCTTCGAAATAAGATTTGGCTTGCAAGATAAATAAAGGTGGCGACAAGGCTGGTTCACAAGACTAGCCTTGTTCTTACGTCTGGAGTTATACAGATCATAACGGTAAATCAGCTCATTGAAGCACATACTATAAAGTATATAAGGGTGATCTCATGGATGCAGCGACCCCCGTCGTTGAGTTAAAGCAAATTACAAAACGATTCCCCGGCATCGTTGCCAACGACTCCATCAGCATCAAGCTGCATAAGGGAGAAATTCATGCCCTTTTGGGTGAGAATGGTGCGGGTAAATCTACGCTTATGAATATTCTTTTCGGACTGTATCAGCCGGATGAAGGATCGATAGAAATCGGTGGAAAACCAGTACAGATTGATAGCCCAAATAAGGCGATTGATTTGGGGATTGGCATGGTGCATCAGCATTTTAAGCTCGTGCAGCCGTTTACTGTCACCGAAAATATTGTCCTGGGCTCGGAGCCACGCAAAGGTCTGAAAATCAATTATAAAAAGGCTGCCGCCGAAGTACAGCGGTTGTCTGAGCAGTACGGCCTTCAGGTGAATCCGAATGCCAAAATTGAAGATATATCTGTCGGCATGCAGCAGCGTGTGGAAATTATCAAAACGCTCTACCGTGGCGCAGATATCCTGATTTTCGACGAGCCAACAGCGGTGTTGACTCCACAGGAAATCATTGAGCTGCTGGACATTATGAAGCGTCTGGTAGCTGAAGGCAAGTCCATTATTCTGATCACTCATAAACTTAAAGAAATCATGAAAATTGCAGATACAGTTACGATTATTCGCCGGGGTCAGGTCATTGATACGGTCAAGACATCGGAAACGACTCCAAATGATCTGGCGGAGAAAATGGTAGGCCGCCGTGTGTCCTTTAAAGTGGACAAGCAGCCTGCCCAGCCGGGACAAACCGTTCTGGAAATGAGCCATGTGGTCTCTAAAAACAAGGATGGCATTAGCGTTCTGAATGAGCTGAACCTGCAAGTCAAGGCAGGTGAGATTTTGGGAATCGCCGGAGTGGACGGCAACGGACAGAGTGAGCTGATTGAAGCTTTGACCGGTTTACGCAAGGTCGATGGCGGACACATCCGATTGCTTGGACAAGAGATGACGAATCAGTCGCCACGTAAAATTTCAGAGGCAGGCGTTTCGCATATCCCGGAGGACCGGCATAAGCACGGGTTGGTACTCGATTTTTCCATGAGCGAAAACATGGTTCTGGAGACGTACTATCAGGCTCCTTACAGTAAAAACGGCTTTTTGAACAAAGAGGCTATTGATAAGCAGGCGAAAAGTCTCATTGAGAAATTTGATGTGAGAACGCCGGATATTCATACCAAGGCGAGAGCATTATCTGGCGGTAATCAGCAAAAGGCAATCATTGCGCGTGAAATAGATAAAAATCCAGACCTTCTCATTGCGGCGCAACCTACACGAGGGCTGGATGTTGGAGCGATTGAATTTGTCCAGCAGCAACTGATTGCCCAGCGGGATCAAGGCAAAGCGGTATTGCTCATTTCTTTTGAGTTGGATGAAATTATGAATGTTTCCGACCGAATTGCTGTTATCTATGAGGGCAAGATTGTCGGGGAAGTGCTACCGGAAGAAACGAATGATCAGGAATTGGGACTGATGATGGCCGGAAGTGCAGTGAAGAAAGGAGTAGAGAATGGCTAACCTATTGAAAATATTTACAAAAGACTCCTTTGTTCTGGCGCTGGTCTCTATTATTTTGGGTCTTCTTCTGGGTGCTGTCGTGATGCTGATTGGCGGCTACGATCCCATTGTTGCGTATTCTGCACTATTTAGCCGTGTGTACGGAGACTCATACAACTTTGGTGAGGCAATCCGTGAGATGACTCCACTAATCTTGACGGGATTGGCATTTGCTTTTGCTGCCCGTGCCGGATTGTTTAACATCGGCGGCGAAGGTCAATTTCTGGTGGGTATGACGGCTGCTTCGATTGTGGGCATCAAGCTGCATGGACTGCCTGCTATTATACATGCGCCACTGGCGATCATTGCCGGGGCGGTATTCGGTGGTCTATGGGCTGCAATTGCTGGCTATTTGAAGGCCAAGCGTGGCGTTAATGAGGTTATCACCTGTATTATGATGAACTGGATTGGTCTGTATTTGGCTAACCTGGTGATTAACCAGTTTGCACTCCTGCAGGGTGAAAATCGTTCCGTGGATATTCAGCCTTCCGCTTCGATTTCGATTGAATGGCTGTCACAGATGATGGGAAATGCCCGGGTTCATTGGGGGACGGTCATTGCTGTGCTGGCGGCGGTGTTTTTCTATATTTTCATGTGGAAAACCAAGCAGGGCTACGAGTTGCGTGCTGTCGGATTTAATCAGGATGCATCCCGCTATGCAGGTATGAATGTGAATCGCAACATCGTAAAAGCGATGTTCATTAGTGGTGTTTTTGCCGGACTGGCGGGTGCCTTTGAAGTGCTGGGGGTATTCCATTATCAATCCGTCATGGCAGGATCGCCGGGAACCGGCTTTGATGGTATCGCGGTGGCGCTCATTGGGATGAATAATCCGTTCGGTGTGCTGCTTGGCTCTGTTTTGTTCGGAACGCTTACGTATGGTTCTGCGGGGATGAGCTTTAGCGCGGATGTGCCGCCCGAAATTATTCGGATTGTCATCGGCTCGATTATTTTCTTTATTGCAGCCCAGGGAATTGTACGTTGGGTTGTGAAGCCGCTCTACTCCAAGCGGAAGAAAGAGAAGGTGTTGTAAAATGAGTTGGTTAACACTAGGTGAATTAATCCATACAACGCTCGTTTTTGCGACGGCGATTATATTTGCGTCTCTCGGCGGAGTTTTTTCGGAAAAATCCGGTGTGACGAACCTCGGGCTGGAAGGTCTTATGGTGTTCGGGGCGTTTGCGGCGGGTGTAGGCGGATTTTATGCGGAACAAGCAGGGCTGGGGGGAACCTCTGCCGCTTGGGTAGGTGTGCTGTCGGCGGCGGTATTCGGCATTCTGGTTTCGCTGATTCATGCTGTAGCCTCGATTACGTTTAAAGCCGATCAGGTCATTAGCGGGATTGTTATCAACTTTTTGGCGGCAGGCAGTACGCTATACATGGTTAAGCTTTTATTTGAGGGTGATGGTGATACTGGGCGAATTCAGGGGTTTAGCGAAATATCCATTCCCTATCTAGTAGATATTCCGATTTTAGGAAAAGCCTTTTTCCAAGCCTATCCAACGACCTATTTGGCCATATTATTAGTCATTATTGGATATTTTACATTGTATAAAACGCCGTTCGGCTTGCGTTTGCGTTCTGTCGGAGAGCATCCGGGCGCTGCGGATACCGTTGGTATCAAGGTAAATCGACTGCGTTATATCGGGGTCATGATCAGCGGTGCGTTGGCTGGTATTGGCGGAGCTACGATCACCTTGACGACTACAAATATGTTTTCGCATAATACGGTATCTGGTCAAGGATATATTGCCATTGCTGCTATGATTTTTGGAAAATGGAACCCGCTCGGCGCTTTTGGCGCAGCTGTGTTTTTCGGCTTTTCTCAGGCCATTCGCAACTATGTGCAGTTGTTCGCATGGTCGCAAAGTATTCCCCAGGAAATTATTTTTATGCTGCCGTATCTGCTGACGATTATTGTGCTGGTAGTGGCTGTAGGGCGCTCGCGTGCTCCCGCTGCTTTGGGTCAGCTCTATGATCCAAGCAAGCGCTAATTTTACATGGGCAGTTAAAAGCTGTTTGTCTTGAAATCTGAAAATTGCATTTGTTCGCAAATCCGGTATCTGCATTCGCAGGTGCCGGATTTTTTTAGGTTGTGCAGGCATTCAAACATACGCTTCTGGCATGGATGGAATAGACTGTGCTATGCAGATTGGACGAACGCTCGGCCCCTGTCAGCTCCAGTCTATTTTGTGGTGGCGGTGAGCTACCAAGGAGCCGTTCAATCTGTCCATCCGTTGAGAAAGAAGGAGGAAATACGATGAAACAGGCAGTAACCAGAAAGCAGGTGGAGAAGCTTGTCGGCAAAGTCATTCTGGCTACTCGCAAGGATGGTTCCCAGGTCAGCGGCAAGCTGATTCGCATTTCGGGTAACCGACTGATTCTTCAGCCCGATCGCAAGAAAAAGGTAAAGACAAAGGCAATTATTCCCTTGGTGCTGTTCGATTTGCTTGCCATCGGCACAGCTCCTTACGTTGGTGCATATGGCGGTTACGGAGCAGGTTATGGGGGACCAGGATATGGCGGTCCGGGATACGGTGCCCCTCAGTACGGCCCATATACAGATGGGGGATACCCCGGAGCAGGTTATCCGTCTTACCCCAATGTATTCTAGGTTAATGGAATTTTGAGATGTAGGAGGTACATTTTCACAATGCCTTTTCAAGTTCATGGCATCGGCTCAGGGAGACGTATCGTAGCATTTGGTACTGGTTGCGCAGATAAAAGCGGATTCCACGGATATTGTCTTCGTCTACCATGACTTTTGCCCGCTTGCAGCGTCGTAGTCGCCCATATTGCTCGGCATGCTCCAGCAGTTTTATTCCGTAGCGCTGGCCTTGATGAGACGAAGAGATTGCGATTAAATCAATATACAGCAGCTCTCCATGCAGCATGACATGAATGAAGCCGACAGGCTGTGCATTATCCGGCCTGCAAGCGACAAAAGTGATGCCCCGGTTTAAGCGCCGGGGTAATTCTTTACGAATTTGATCCATTTCTTGTGCGCTTAAATGCGATAGGGGAACAAGCTCTTGCTCGATCAGTCGAAGGATCATGCGGTCATCCTGAGCGCTGCGTTTGCGGATCATAAGCGGGCCTCCTTTTCCACCCTTTTAGCAAGGCAAGACGCAGCTTTGGAGGTGCGCACAGTCTCGCTGTGTGGTCTTTTTTATAATATGCGGATACCTCATGGAAGCGTGCGACTCAGAGGTACCCCGGAGAAAAAACATAAATTTTTATGAAATCTGGGTATTGACTATCCCAGATGGGGGACATATAATGTGTCTAAACATTTGAAAGAATGACATGAACTCAACGGCAATGAAAAGGACGAAGTGATTAGGGCTCTTTTGTTCAGAGAGTGAGGCATTAGCTGCAAGCTTCACCAAAATCCCTTTTTAACGAGCTCACCTTGGAGCTGTTTTCCTGAAAAGTATTTGGGCCCGATGATATTTAGCGGTGCGCTGAATCACCTATTAGGGAAAATCGTACGGTCTACGTTACAGACGCCAGATATGGAGATCCTTTGTGATTTCTGTACCTGCCAAGGTTCGATATTGCGAAATATCGGGCAAATACGGGTGGTACCACGGAAGCTATAGCCTTTCGTCCCTCAGTAACAGCAAGTCTGTTCTAGGGATGGAAGGTTTTTTTGTTTTTACAAATGTCAGATGTATGTAAATTTTGTAAAGGAGGATGACCAATGAGTGCACAAATTCCTGAAGTTCGGTCAACCGATGAATTACGTGAAAAGTGGATGAAACCTGAAGTGATTACAGGTTCGGAAATTTTGCTTCGTAGCCTGTTGCTGGAGGGAGTAGATTGTGTCTTCGGATACCCCGGTGGTGCAGTGCTTTACATTTATGATGCCATGTACGGCTTTGAGGATTTCAAGCATGTCCTCACCCGTCACGAGCAGGGAGCCATTCACGCGGCAGATGGTTACGCACGTGCCAGCGGTAAAGTCGGCGTCTGTATCGCGACTTCCGGACCTGGAGCAACCAACCTGGTAACCGGCATTGCGACGGCTTTTATGGATTCGGTGCCGTTAGTGGTCATCACGGGTAACGTTGTATCTTCCCTGATCGGCACGGACGCTTTCCAGGAAGCCGATATCACGGGAATCACGATGCCGATTACGAAGCACAGCTATCTAGTAAGAGATGTAGAGGATCTGCCGCGAATCATTCATGAGGCGTTCCATATTGCCAACACGGGCCGCAAGGGTCCGGTACTGATTGATATTCCGAAGGATATATCGGCAGCCCAAACGCTATTTGTTCCGCAAACGGGACCTGTGACCATGCGAGGTTATAACCCGAAGGTATTACCAAACAAAATTCAGCTAGACAAGCTGACTCAGGCTATTACTGAAGCGGAACGCCCATTTATTCTGGCAGGTGGTGGGGTTGTATACTCCGGCGGACACGAGGCACTTTACGAGTTTGTTCGCAAAACGGAAATTCCGATTACGACAACATTGCTGGGATTGGGCGGTTTCCCAAGTGGTCATGAACTGTGGACGGGAATGCCGGGGATGCACGGAACGTACACCTCCAATCTGGCGATTCAACAGTCGGATTTGCTAATCTGTATCGGTGCCCGCTTTGATGACCGGGTGACAGGCAAGCTGGACGGCTTTGCTCCTCACGCCAAAATCGTCCATATTGATATCGATCCTGCTGAAATCGGTAAAAACGTACCGACAGACATTCCGATTGTAGGCGATGTGAAAGCGGTACTGGAATTGCTGAATCAGGATGTGAAACGCACGAATCGAGCGGATGCATGGAGAGCGCAAATTCAACAATGGAAAAATGAGAAGCCTTATTCTTATAAGGATTCGGATACAGTGCTTAAGCCACAATGGGTTGTCGAGCTGCTGGATGAAACGACCAAAGGCGGCGCAATCGTAACGACGGACGTGGGTCAGCATCAAATGTGGGCGGCGCAGTATTATAAATTTAATCAGCCGCGCTCATGGGTAACTTCCGGTGGGCTGGGCACGATGGGATTTGGTTTCCCTTCCGCGATCGGCGCTCAGATGGCAAATCCCGACAGACTGGTTATCTCGATTAACGGAGACGGCGGCATGCAGATGTGTTCGCAGGAGCTGGCCATTTGTGCAATCAATAACATCCCGGTCAAAATCGTAATCATCAACAATCAGGTGCTGGGAATGGTTCGACAATGGCAGGAATTGATCTATGACAATCGCTATAGCCATATTGATCTGGCCGGAAGCCCGGATTTTGTGAAACTGGCTGAGGCATACGGCGTAAAAGGACTGCGTGCTACGAATAAGGAAGAGGCACGTCGGGCTTGGCAGGAGGCGCTTGATACACCCGGACCGGTCGTTGTCGAGTTTGTGGTCAGCAAGGAAGAGAATGTATATCCGATGGTGACGCAAGGTTCGACGATTGATCAAATGCTGATGGGGGACGAGTAAAATGACGATTAAAAATACCATTGCTGTACTGGTAAATGATCATCCCGGCGTTTTGCAGCGTGTGTCCGGCCTGTTCGGTCGCCGTGGTTTTAACATTGAGAGCATTACCGTGGGTCAATCGGAGGAAGCTGGATTATCCCGTATGGTCATTGTGACTATAGGAGATAAGAACAATCTGGAGCAGATCGAGAAGCAGCTTTACAAGTTGGTTGATGTAATCAAGGTTATTGATCTTAGCTCCAAGCCGATGGTTGCGCGGGAGTTGGCGATGATTAAGGTGAAGGCAGAACCACCTCAGCGGCCAGAAATTATGGGCGTCGTGGAAACGTTCAGAGCAGCCGTAGTTGATGTTGGAACGACGAGCTTGATTGTTCAGGTCATTGGTGATACCGGAAAAATTGATGCCATGATCGAGTTATTGAAGCCTTACGGTATTCGTGAGCTGACCCGAACCGGGGTTACAGCCATGATACGTGGCAATGCTTAATACGGAGCTTTAACGAATTACCGCTTATAGCGCATTACATCAATAAAGAACCGCCCTCATAAGAGCGGGGGCTCGAAGAGATTTTCAAGTTTTGGTAACGAGGCAGAGTCTCTTGGAGTACCCGCTCATTATGAAGGGTCCAATTAAAAGGAGGAAATTAACCATGGCAGTTACAACGTACTACGAAAAAGATGCAGAGCTCAGCGTATTGAAAGGAAAAACGGTTGCCGTTATCGGTTACGGTAGCCAAGGACATGCTCAAGCACAAAACTTGCGTGATAGTGGTCTGAATGTTGTTATCGGTTTGCGTGAAGGCAAATCGGCAGATGTTGCAAGAAACGACGGTTTTGAAGTTCTGAACGTGGCTGATGCAACGAGCCGTGCAGATGTGGTTCAAATTTTGTTGCCGGATGAAACACAAGCTTCTGTGTACAAAAATGAAATTGAACCTAACCTGAAAAAAGGCGCAGCTCTTTTATTCTCCCATGGTTTCAACGTTCATTTCGGACAAATCGTTGCTCCTAAAGATAGCGATGTATTGCTGGTTGCTCCAAAATCCCCAGGACATATGGTACGTCGTACCTATGTAGAAGGCTTTGGCGTACCAGGTCTGATCGCAATCGAGCAGGATGCAACAGGTCAAGCGAAAGAAATCGGTCTTGCTTATGCCAAGGGTATTGGCTGTACACGTGCAGGCGTGATCGAAACCTCCTTCCGTGAAGAAACGGAAACGGATCTGTTCGGTGAGCAAGCGGTATTGTGTGGCGGCGTGAGCGCACTCGTTAAAGCAGGTTTTGAAACGCTGACTGAAGCAGGATATGCTCCTGAGATGGCTTACTTCGAATGCTTGCATGAGCTAAAACTGATCGTTGACCTGATGTATGAAGGCGGATTGGCAACAATGCGCGATTCCATCAGTAACACAGCGGAATATGGCGACTATGTAACTGGACCACGTATCGTAACAGAAGATACGAAGAAAGCAATGAAAGACGTATTGACTGACATTCAACAAGGTAAATTTGCTCGTGACTTTATCCTTGAAAATCAATCCGGACGTGCATTCCTGACGGCTACTCGCCGTAATGAAGCTAACCATCCGATTGAAGTGGTGGGCGGACAATTGCGCGAAATGATGCACTGGATCAAAAAATAAGATTTTTTTGTGAAACGAGTTCGAAAACATGATTCATTTATAAGGTAATCTTACAATGCGGCCCTGCTTATTGCGTGAGCCGCATTGTAATTTAATGCTTCTATCCTGAGGGAGGTGCGTTAGGTTGCGCAAAATATATATATTTGACACAACGTTGAGAGACGGAGAACAGTCACCAGGTGTGAACTTGAATACCCGTGAGAAAGTAGAGATCGCCTACCAGTTGGAGAAACTGGGAATTGACCGTATGGAAGCTGGCTTTCCGGCTGCTTCTCCGGGTGACCTGGCTGCTGTCAATGCAGTCGCCAAGGCTGTCAAAAATTCAACGGTTATTGGCCTTTCACGTGCGAGGGAACAGGATATTGATGCGGTCCGCGAGGCACTTAAGGGAGCTCAGGACCCATGTATCCATATTTTTTTGGCAACTTCTCCGATTCACCGTCAGCATAAGCTGCGGATGGAGAAGGCACAGGTATTGGAGACTGCCCGTTCAGCCATTCGTTACGGGTTAAAATATTTGCCCAAGGTAGAGTTTTCTCTGGAGGATGCAGGTCGTACAGAGCTTGATTTTGTAGTGGAAATGGTCACCATGGCTGTACAGGAAGGCGCGTCTGTCGTCAATATTCCGGATACCGTGGGTTACTTGACACCTTATGAATACGGCAACATTTTCAAGCATATTAAGGAAAATGTGGTTGATGTGGAAAAGGTTCAACTGAGCGCACATTGCCACAACGACCTGGGAATGGCTACGGCCAATACACTGGCTGCGATCCTGAACGGGGCGGATCAGATTGAGGGCACCATTAACGGTATCGGTGAACGCGCCGGAAATACCGCTATTGAGGAAATTGCAATGGCGCTGGAGACGAGACAGGAATTTTTCCAGGCCAAAACGTCTCTGCAACTGTCCGAGATTGCACGTACGAGCCGGTTGGTCAGCCGTCTGACGGGTATGGTCGTGCCAGGCAACAAGGCGATTGTTGGAGCGAATGCTTTTGCGCATGAATCGGGTATTCACCAGGATGGCATGTTGAAGGAAAAAACGACCTACGAAATCATGACACCGGAAAGTATTGGTCTGAAGGAAAGCAAGCTGGTACTGGGCAAGCATTCCGGTCGCCATGCTTTCCGCGAACGTTTGATCGAACTGGGCTATGAATTGAGCGAAGAGGAGCTGAACCGCTCTTTCGGACAGTTCAAGGATTTGGCTGACAGGAAGAAAGAAGTATCGGATGATGATATTCTGGCGCTACTGGAAGAAAAACTGGCCGATTCACCGGAAGTCTTCAAGCTGGAAACGATTTTCGTAACCTATGGCAACGAGGCTACACCTTCCGCCAAGGTACGTTTGGTTACCGACGAAGGTCAGGTTATTGAGACGGAAGCTGAAGGGAACGGCTCGGTCGATGCGATTTACAATGCGATTGACCAAGCCAGCAGCGAGGTAGTCGTTCTTTCGGATTACTCGATCAAGTCTGTTACCCAAGGTAAGGATGCTCTGGGTGAAGTGCATGTCGTGTTGACCCAAAACGATCTGTCTGTACAGGGACGTGGGGTAAGCACTGACATTCTGGAAGCAAGTGCCCGCGCTTATGTGGATGCATTGAATGGCTTGATCGACAAGCGTAAAAACTACAGCAATCGTGTAGATTACAAGTCCTAAGGGTTGCGAATCAAGCAATTTGGAGTTTACAGGATCGGGTATTTCCGGTCCTGTTTTGTTTTGTCTTACTACAGATTTTTAGCTTATAGGCTAAGCCTATTAAATTGATAGATTCTATATCTTGGTCAAAGCCCTGTCATGTATGTTACAAAGAAGGTATGAATAATACGCCCGTAAGGCTGTAAAACAAGAGGAGTGTACGTGATGGCAGACGTGAAAAAGATTGCGGTAATAGCTGGGGACGGAATCGGACCGGAAGTGGTCGCTGAGGCAGAGAAAATTTTGAAGCGTACGGAGGAAGTGTTTGGCCATTCATTTGAAACGGAGCATGCACTGTTCGGTGGAATCGCCATTGATGAGAAGGGTACACCATTGCCGCAAGAAACGCTGGCTGTCTGCCAATCTGCAGATGCCGTACTGTTGGGAGCCGTAGGTGGTCCCAAGTGGGATAACAATCCGAAGGAGCTTCGCCCTGAAACAGGACTGCTGGGTATACGCAAAGAGCTGGGCCTGTTCTCGAATCTTCGTCCGGCTGTCGTCTTCGATTGTCTCAAGGACGCATCGACACTGAAACCTGAAGTGCTGGAAGGTACGGATCTCATCGTTGTGCGCGAGCTGACAGGTGGCATCTACTTCGGTGAGAAGTTCAGACGTGAAAGCCCACAGGGTGAGGAAGCTGTCGATACATGCGCATATAATGTAACGGAAGTGGAGCGCATTGTTCGCCAATCTTTCGAAATTGCACAGAAGCGTCGCAAAAAGCTTGCATCAGTCGACAAGGCCAATGTGCTGGAAACTTCCCGTTTGTGGCGCGAAGTGGTTAACCGGGTCGCTGTGGACTATCCGGATGTTGAGCTGGAGCATGTGCTGGTTGATAACTGCGCAATGCAATTGCTGCGTCGCCCGTCCAGCTTTGACGTCATCGTGACGGAAAATATGTTCGGCGATATCCTTAGTGACGAAGCGGCTATGCTGACTGGTTCCATTGGTATGCTGTCCTCTGCTTCTCTCGGAGAAGGCAGCTTCGGTCTGTACGAGCCGGTTCACGGCTCAGCACCGGACATTGCGGGTCAAGGACTTGCTAATCCGATTGCTACGATCCTGTCCGTTGCTTTAATGTTCCGTATGACTTTCGGATATGAGAAAGCTGCTGACGCCATTGAGAAGGCGGTAGCAGAGGTACTGGATGCCGGACATCGCACAGCCGATATCGCGGTGGATAAATCCAAGGCCATCTCGACAACACAAATGGGTGATTTGATCGCAGCGGCTATTCGATAAAAGCTTAGCGGCTTCCTTGAAATAAGGTAGCTGATTATACAGCAAGTGCATGATATAGCAGCTCCTGAGCCATCAGGGGCTGCTGTTATATCCGGAAGTGTACAACCTGATGAATGTGTATAAATTGTGAATTTTTTAAAAGCTAGTTTAAAGTAATTCTAAAAAAGTAATGGTTACAATATTGACTTTGATTTCTGCGAATGATAACATTTATCAAGTAGGTTGTTTTAATACAATACAGATGATTGAGGAAAACACATTTGATGTTTTTCTTACATATTTTAAAAGGAGGATTTCATATTATGGCAGAAAGATTGGTAGGAAGACCCGCACCTGATTTTGCATTGGAAACAGTGACTGGAGACGGTCAAGAATTTGGTTCGGTGAAGCTTTCTGATTACCGTGGCAAATGGCTCGTATTCTTCTTCTATCCACTGGATTTCACTTTTGTGTGCCCAACAGAAATCACAGCATTGAGCGATGCTGCTGACCAATTTAAAGAGCTGGATACTGAAATTCTGGGTATCAGTGTAGACTCCGTACACAGCCACAAAGCATGGATCAACACAGCTAAAGAAAACAACGGATTGGGCAAACTGAACTTCCCGTTGGCTTCTGATATCACTAAAAAAACAGCAAGCGATTATGGCGTTCTGATCGAAGAAGAAGGAGTTGCATTGCGCGGCTTGTTCATCATTGATCCTGAAGGCGAATTGAAATATCAAGTGGTTAACCACAACGACGTAGGTCGTAGTGTAGAAGAAACATTGCGTGTACTGCAAGCTTTGCAATCTGGCGGCTTGTGCGCAATGAACTGGAAACCAGGCGACAAGAATCTGTAATACAAACTTCAGAAGAAGTTGAACATTAAACTTGCAAGCCCCCAACAAGCGGTTTTTTACCGACATTGGGGGCTTGCTTGCCTATGTTGTGCAGGAAAAGATTTTATATTATGTGTGCTTGAAGTGAACAGTACAGGGTGAAATAAGAAATAATTGTGGAAATGTTACTGTGTTTTGGAGGAATTTCGACTGGTGAAAGCGAATAAGGTAACATAGAGGATAAACAAGGCGGAACAGGTTTTGTTCAGAGGAGGCTGAGCCCGGATGAGTTATTGCTGTGGAGCAAGCATGGTAGGAACCAAGGGAACGCTGAAGCATTACCGCACCCAAGTTCATAATGTTCCTTTGCTGTTTTGCCCGGTATGTCGTCGCATTGAGGTCCATTATAAAGTCGAGAATGAGTATGAAATTTTGGCGGAGTATGCACATGGAGACGGGGCAAGCGAGATTGATTTTCAGGACTACGTCATGGAAGATGATGATACGATATTTGAGAATTGTGTGAATCGAGAGAGTGAAGATGCGTTTGAAATTGTGAAGCGCCAAATTGACATGTCTCTGGATTTATTGATGGTAGCAAAACAGATGAACGATGAAAAATGGCAGGGAGAGCTCAAGAGAAGACTGGCTGTTATGAGCCAGAGACGCTCTCGGCTTCAGCATAATAAGAGCGGCAGTTGACATCCTACACACCAAAGAAGCTCTCACACCTAGAGAGCTTCTTTGGTGTGTAGGGCGCTTATTCCTAACTTATTATTTCGTTTTTGGTTATGTTGCGCAGATATTATGACGAAAGAAAACAGGATAAAAATGTTAATTCGACACTTTTTCCGATTGACTGGAATCCTAAGTCTTGTCTATCATAAAATTAGACTCTCAATTGGAAAGAGATGACCGGGATTTTGTGAATCTGTTTTCTAACCGTTGAAGGGTAGTCGATAGATGATGTCTTTCTCTTCTTCAAAAAATGTTAAGCGTCCGATACGGCCAGTTTATCATTCCGAAACAAGGGGGAAGCCTGGCATGATCAGTGAATTCCAAGAAGCCTTGCTTGATACCGTGGGAGCTTGTCCTTCCACACAGATCGCCAATAACAAGTATGAAAATGTGCTGGAGAACCTGGATAGTGGTATCATGCTGTTTGACAGTGACGGGGTACTGACCTTTATTAACGTGCAAATGGCCAAACTGCTGGAACTGCCGCGTAGTTCGCTGGCAGGCCGCAACTTGATGCAAATTTTGCATCATCCCGAGTTAAGCCGATTTAAGAAGAAGAAAATTATGCGAATATACAAAGAGACCATCTTTCATAGAAAGCGCTATCATGAATTGATTGATGAGTATGGCCGGCATTGGTTGATTACGGTGACCTACGGGGATCAGATGGATGGCGATTTTTTGTTCAGTGTCAAGGATGTGTCGGATTATAAGCAAATTGAGCAGACGGCGTATCAAAATGACAAGCTCGCGATGTTAGGACGCATTTCCGCCTCGATTGCTCATGAAATCCGTAACCCGCTTACCGCCATCCGGGGTTTTATTCAATTACTGCGGCCGCATCTGGTGGAGCTGGGAAGAGATGAGTATGCTCGTATTATTTTGACAGAGATAGATCGCGCGAATGACATTATTTATGAGTTTCTGAATTCGTCCAAGCCTTCAGCTCCGCAAAAAACCGCTGTACCTGTGATGGGTCTGCTGAAAGAGGTTGTGATGCTGACCGAAAGCGAGGCGCTGATGAAGGGTTGCCAGATCGCGCTGGATGAAAATAGTACGCTCATGAAGGTTTCCATTGATGTAAAGCAAATTAAGCAGGTCATTCTCAATATGATCAAAAATGCAATGGATGCCATCGAAGGTATCGGAGAAGACCGTAAGGGATGCATTGATATCCATACAGTGCTGGAAGGCTCGTATGTTCATATTTGCATTGAAGATAACGGTTTGGGAATGGATCACAATACATTATCACGTTTATTTGATCCATTTTTTACAACGAAAGAAAGCGGTACCGGCTTGGGACTGGCAGTGAGCTATCGGATCATCAAAAATCACGGAGGCTTTATTCATGTAGATAGTACACATGGAAAGGGGACACAGTTTAAAATCACGCTTCCTGTAGTTTAGTGTTTTGGACCTTTCACAAAGGAGGGCGATATGTACTGATTCTTTTGTGTTCTACAGTACTGGAGTATAGGTATCACTCATTTGAAAAAGACCGGATAGAGCGCAGGATCTGAAAAGATGATGCGCTTTTTTGGTGCTGTAAGCTTATTTATTTGCGTAAATATGAAAATGAAATAATGAATATAAGACTAAAAAATGATTCACCTTTCACAGATTAAATGTTATTATGTACCATAATCCGTATTTATTTTTGATACTAAAGACTTAAAAAACGGCTTCCAAAGCTGTCAAACGTCTTAGATGATCGGAATTTCCGATATGCAGGGGGCTGAAGAGGCTGAATGAGTACACGGCTGGAAGTAAAGAAAACGATAGGCATCGGCATTGCTGCGCTAGTTCTGTTTGTCTTGGTTCAGTTATTTCATGTAACTTTGAATAAGCTATACTCCCATAATGTTTTTTTCTTGCTATACCCCATTGCAGGATTCGTCTGTGCGGCGATCTGTTTCTCTATTTTTTATCAATCCTGGTCGGTTTTGCTGGAGCAGTTATCCTGGCAGAGACTTCTCATTGCGCCCACATTTCTGGTGACTGGTCTTCTTTACCTTATTCATATCGTCTCGTTTAGTTTTATTAGCCTGACAGATTTTGTTTTGTCTCCGGGTATTTCGCTGTGGATTCTTTATGTGAACCGTGTCTTTACCTCCATTATGCTTATAGTCATTTGCTCCTTCCCCTTTAGAAAAGCCAAATCAGGATACAAGAAAACCGCTTTATGGACAGGTATAAGTTTTACTTTGCTGATCCTGGGGACCATTCAGATATATGGGTCGCACTTACCGGATCTGGGGGTAAGACATGAGATGGACAACCTGGGGTGGATGTTGAACTGGGTTATCCTGTTTCTGCTTGTATCCAATTTTATTTTGGGTGCACGAAAATATTCCCGACATCTCCCAGTGGAATTTGGTATGTTGCTTATGCTTCGCGGGATTGGGCTGTGTATCGTGAGCCAGTTGTTTTATTTGTCCTCCCGGCAAATGAGTGATATAAATCACCTTATGGGACTTTTGATGAATGCTATTGCGTTTTATGATCTGCTGAACGGCTTGGTTCGGCTAATGGTCCTGGTTCCATATCAGGAAAAGAAGGCGGCAGAATCTGAATTTAATTACATAGCCTATTATGACGATATCACAGGGCTGCCGAATCGTCGGCGTCTTTCACAACGTCTCGAGCAATCTCTGCGCAATTCATTAAAACCCGATGAAACGGTAACTCTTTTGATACTGAATATTGACCGATTCAAAACTATTAACGATTCGCTGGGGCATACGGCAGGGAATTATTTGCTCTATGTTGTAGGCGAACGCTTGGAGCATTTTTGCCGTGAAGGCGAGGATGTTTTCAGCATGGGCGGAGATGAGTTTGCGTTTCTTCTCACGGGCTACAAGGATATAGATGCCATGAAAAATCGTATTGATGATATGGTAAAGTTATTTGAGCAGCCTTTTGATATTAATGGTGAATATTATCATGTGATGGTGAGTATGGGAATAGCTTTGTACCCACTGGATGCCACTCAGGGTGAGCAGCTCATTCAGCATGCGGATACCGCTGTCCATAATGCCAAGGAGCAGGGAGTGAATTTTCAGCGGTATACCAGTGTCATGCAGATGCGTGCGCAGGAAAGGCTCCAATTGGAAAATGATTTGCGGCGTGGGCTTGAAAATGAAGAATTTTCACTGGTGTATCAACCGCGTGTTCATTTGCAGAGCGGTGAACTGACGAGCTTGGAGGCACTAGTGCGCTGGAATCATCCTCATCGCGGAATGGTGATGCCGGGAGATTTTATTCCGGTGGCCGAAGAAAGCGGTCTGATCGTGCCTTTGGGGGAATGGGTGCTGCGGGAAGCTTGCCTGCAAAACAAGAGTTGGCAGAAGGCAGGGTACCAGCCGATCCCGATATCAGTGAATTTATCCATGCGCCAATTTCAGCAAAAAAAGCTCGTGGATGTGGTACGGGGCATTTTGACCTACACGGAACTGGAGCCGTGCTACCTGGAGCTGGAGATTACAGAGAGTATGACTTTTGATAAGGATCGGGCCTTTGAGCAACTGAAAAACATAAAGGCCATTGGCGTTGCAATCAGTATCGACGATTTTGGAACAGGCTATAGCTCGTTGCATTATTTGAAAAATCTTCCGATTGACCGACTTAAAATTGACCGTTCCTTTGTCAATGAGGTGCTGGTCGACAGCAAAAATGCGGCTATTGTGTCGACCATTGCCTCCATGGCCCACCATTTGAAGCTGAAGGTTACGGCTGAAGGAGTGGAAAATGAGGGTCAGCTCCAATTTTTACAGGCTCAGGATTGCCATGAGGGACAAGGCTATTATTTCAGTCGGCCCATTCCGGCAGAATCCTTTGAAAACCTGTTTTTACGCAAACCTATGAATTGGCTGGTTCAGGATGGTATGTAGTTTGCTTGCAATTTACAGGCAGGTAAGTTATACTAGATAACATCCTGATTCTGCTGGTTGACAACAGTTCGATTATGTCATTCATAAGAATTGCGATATTGTAAAATGCGGGTGTAGTTCAATGGTAGAACTTCAGCCTTCCAAGCTGATAGCGTGGGTTCGATTCCCATCACCCGCTTTGCCGTAAAAAAGTTAAAAACCCTTGCGATGCAAGGGTTTTTTATTTTGACCATAGTTCGACAGTATGACAGACTCTTTTTTAAATGGGGCAATTGGATTACATATAGATTAGCCGGGACGCCAATCGGGTGTCCCGGCTTGTTTGCGTTCTTACGAACTTTTTTACACTATTATACAAAATTGAAACCAATTGTTTCGCTTTTCCAGCAACCTTTACGTTCGCTGCGGCTGATTTCCCGAATACGTCGACGAATGGACTTACAGGTTTTGCCGGACAGGCCAAAAATGAAAGAGGAGTTTCCAAGCCCAGCACAACCGGGGGCAAAAACGGTCAGGTGATCTATATCAACAATCTCAACGATTTGAAAAACCAGTTAGGGGATTCCACTCCCAAAATCCTGGTAATTGAAAAAATATTTCTGCCTCCTCTAAAACCGTCGTCAATATTGGTTCCAACAAATCGCTTATTGGTTCATACGCGCAAAACAAATTGGTTAAT
Organism: Paenibacillus terrae; assembly: GCF_000943545.1. GTDB lineage: Bacteria > Bacillota > Bacilli > Paenibacillales > Paenibacillaceae > Paenibacillus > Paenibacillus terrae_A. The sequence continues at coordinate 21,980 of NZ_JTHP01000025.1, read as the reverse complement.
ATTCAATTGAAAACAACAGCTAATTCCGGTAATGTGATCTTCCAAAACTTGACTTTTGAACATAGTGCCAACATTAACGATAATGATGATATTCAGCTTTATCTTACTGCGGGCACGAACTATTGGATTGATCATGTCACTTTTGCAGGTCACAATTATAAATTCAATGGCTCAGATCTGGACAAGCTTTTGTATGTAGGGCAATCGGCTGATTATGTAACCATCAGTAATTCCAAATTTGCTAATCATGAGTACGGCCTCATTCTGGGTTATCCTGATGATAGCAATAAAAGTTATGATGGCCTGCAAGAATCTACTCAGAGTACAACTATTTTGGAAAAGGTAGCGAAAAGGGCGGCATTCTGGATGATAAAGCAAATGGCGAATTTAAAGACGTGGGCAGCTTTCAAGCCATCACCAACCAAAAGTCGCGGGTAACCAACTGGAATCCGAGCAAAAACTACAGTTATCAAGTTCAAACTCCTGAATATACAAGGAATTTGTAACTAAATATGCAGGCTCGTCCAATACAACCCTGGTATTCGGAAAATAATTTTGATGTACAACGGATTTGCAAATACGTTCTGATCTGCTATACTGGCTGCAAGCAAGTATTCCGTGAAAAGAAAGGTAACGATACGTCCGATGAAGTAAGCACACTGATTTTCCCCATAAACTGCACAGTTACTGGCAGGCGGCTGTATGCTGCAACGGGAGAGGTGTGTCTGAAAATGAGGTTTGGGACGTATACGTTTGCTCCGAAACGGGATTATGCTTTTTTCCGTTTACGGTTCTCTTTCTCATAAACGTATGTTCTGAAACGATTCATAGCAGTCATTCTATATTCCTTGCATGCAAGCCGCAGCCTTCTGCGGCTTTTTTTATTGCTTCCGGGTATGGAACCGACAGGGAAAGGATGATTACCATATGAAAACCATTTTGCGTATTCGCAATGTCATAAAGGATTGGAACGGAACGTCTTTGTTTGAGGATGTGTCCATGGATGTGACGGAGGGGGAGCGGCTCGCCCTGTTCGGAAGAAATGGAGCAGGCAAAACGACGCTATTGCGGATACTGTTGGGCGACGAGGCGCCGACTTCAGGTAAGGTTGAGCATGAATTGCCGCTGGAGGAGCGGGGCTGGCTGAAGCAGCAGGATACCATTCAATCCGCGCGAACTGCACTGGAGGCGGCACAGCAGGCCAGTCCTGAGCATTGGCGAGTGAAGACGACGCTGAAGCAACTGGAGGCTGAAATTGCCCATAGGGGAGAGGAAGCAGAGCGTCAGCTGGAGCAATACGGCGAGCTGATGGATGAGTATGAGCGGCTGCAAGGTTTTGCGTGGGAGTCCGAAGTGGAAAAGGCGCTGACCCGGATGGGCATGCCTGCTGAGACGTGGTCTATTGCCTATGGTGACCTGAGCGGAGGGCAGAAGACAAGAGTGCGGTTAGCCGGACTGATGGTCAGACAGCCGAAGCTGCTGGTTCTGGATGAACCGACCAACCATCTGGATGCCGAAAGTTTGCTCTGGCTAGAGCAGTGGCTGTCCACATATCATGGGACGTTGTTGTTTGTATCGCATGACAGAGCCTTTTTGGATCGGGTAGCCACAGGCATATGCGAGCTGACGTTAACGGGCATTCGGCGCTATAAGGGCGTCTATACGGAATATAAGGAGCATAAGGAAAGGGAGCTGCGGGAGCAGGAAGCCAACTATCGGAAGCAGGAACTGGCACGGCAGGCATTGGAGGAGACTATCCGAAATTACCGGGAATGGTTCCATCAGGCGCACCGGGCAGCTTCTAATGTGGAAATAGGCATTACGAAAAGCTTTTATAAAGCCAAGGCTAATAAAAATATTTCCCGTTATCATGCGAAGGAGAAGGAGCTGGAACGGCTGAAGGCCAACCGGGTTGAGCAGCCGCGTGAAGTAGCATCTTTGCAAATGAAATTAAGTGACAGCGGGTTTCAGGCCAAATATCTGTTGCGCGCCGAGCATGTCTATTTTAGCTACGACGACCATACCATTGTGCAGGATCTCAACCTGAACATTGCTCGTGGCGATCGTCTGGCTGTTCGGGGACCCAATGGGATTGGCAAAACAACGCTGCTACGGCTGTTGACGGGTCAGCTGGAGCCGTATAAGGGTAAGATCACAGCGAATCCACAGCTGAAAATCGGATATTTTTCACAGGAACTGGAGCAGCTTCCAGAGGATCAGACATTGCTGGATAGTTTGCTTGCGCTCCCCACCATGACGCAGACGGAAGCGAGAACGGTGCTGGGATGCTTTCTTTTTGCCAGAGAAGATGTGTTCAAGAGAATCGGGACGCTCAGTATGGGTGAGAAATGCAGAGTGGCCTTTCTACGTTTGTACTTTAGTGGAGCCAACCTGCTGGTGCTGGATGAGCCAACCAATTATTTTGACATTGAAACCCGTGAAATCGTAGAGGAGTCTTTGCGCAGTTACGATGGGGCGCTGGTGCTTGTCTCACATGACCGGGAGCTGGTGCGCCGGACGGCAACCCGTTTGCTTGATATGCAGCCTGGAGGCACCTATGAAATCTATGAAGGGACAGCCGGCGAAAAGCAGGTAGAACAGCGGAACCGTCAACAGGAACCAGAGGATCAGGAGCAGCGTGAGGAGCGTCTGCGATTGCAGTTGCGTCTTACGGAGCTGATGGGTACGGTCGGGCTGGACGATGAAAATGAGGAACTGTTGTCAGAAATCAGGCGTATTCGTGCCAAACTGGATCAGTCGGATTAAACGGCTGCGTCAGAATGGGTAAAACCGTATGCCCGGCTTGCCAAAGCGCTAGGGTTTGCATATAATAATGAGCAATAGTTCGAAATTTGAAAATGTCTTGATGGAGAAGAGTAGGCAGTGTCTGATTGAACAGGGAGGAAGCGCCGTAGGATTGAGAGCGTTTCTGCAAAACAAGGCTGTTGAAGTTCGCTCCGGAGCAGTTCCTTGAACCTCGTATGCCATCTGTAGATGGCAAGCGGGCAAGTAGGGGATACCGGTTCACGACCGTTACAACGTGCAGAGCGAGATGATCATGCAAAGCATGCATAAACCTGTACTGTCGAATGGCAGAAATTGTCGAAAGACAAAGCGCGGGATGAGCTGAGCAGGATTGTCTAACGAGGGTGGTACCACGGTCTTTTCGTCCCTTTACCGGGAGAAAGGACCTTTTTTTGTTGTCTGAAAAGCTGGATATGAAGAAAGGGGACTGAACAGGCGATGAGCGAAACCATCCAAATGAAGGAACATTTGCTGGCCTTGAAGGAAGAAGCACTGGAAGTATTGGAGAAGGTGGCAACGCCCAAAGAGCTAGCTGATCTGCGGGTTAAATATTCGGGTAAAAAGGGTGCGCTGACTGAAATTTTGCGCGGTATGGGCAAGCTCAGTGCGGAAGAGCGTCCGGTTGTCGGACAAGTAGCTAATGAAGTTCGCGAGGCGATTGAAGAAGTCGTTAACTGTAAACAGGATGAGTTCACGAAAGCGGAGACGAATGAGCGTCTGCAAGCGGAAAAGATCGACGTTACGCTGCCTGGACGCACATTGCCGCAAGGTGGGCTGCACCCGCTTAATAAAGTAATTGAGCAGATCGAGGATATTTTTACAGGTATGGGCTACCGGGTTGCAGAAGGTCCACAGGCTGAGACCGATTATTATAACTTTGAAGCGTTGAACCTGCCTAAAAATCACCCGGCGCGGGATATGCAGGATTCGTTTTATCTGACCGAGGATCTGTTGATGCGTACTCATACGTCACCCGTTCAGATTCGCGCAATGGAGGCGATGAAGGGCGAAACACCTATTAAGGTCATTTGTCCGGGTACGGTTTTCCGACGTGATGATGACGATGCAACGCATTCCTTCCAATTCCACCAAATTGAAGGGATCGTAATTGGAAAAGACATCCGCATGAGCGATCTCAAGGGAACGCTGCTGCAATTCGCGCGCGAAATGTTCGGGGAATCGACCGAAATCCGCCTACGTCCAAGCTTCTTCCCGTTCACAGAGCCGAGTGCCGAAGTGGATGTAACTTTTGTGAAGAAAAATGGCGAAAGGGTATGGATCGAAATTTTGGGCTGCGGCATGATGCATCCGAAAGTGCTGGAAATGGGAGGCTATGATCCTGAAGTGTATAGCGGCTTTGCGTTCGGCATGGGCGTAGAGCGGATAGCCATTTTGAAATACGGTATTGACGATATTCGTCATTTTTATAACAGCGACCTGTCATTCTTGAAGCAGTTTGCGCGTCAATAAACAACTATATCGAGGGAAGTGAACCCATATGAAAGTATCATTCGATTGGCTATCCGAGTATGTATCGCTGGATCAGGTGAGCGCGGAGGATCTGGCAGAGAAAATTACCCGTTCGGGCATTGAAATTGATGAGGTCGAACATCGCAACAAAGGGATTACAGGCGTCGTGGTCGGCTATGTCAAAAGCAAGGAAAAACACCCTGATGCGGATAAGCTGAATGTGTGTATCGTCGATGCGGGCCAAGAGGAAGATCTGCAAATCGTGTGTGGCGCCAAAAATGTGGATGCAGGGCAAAAGGTTCCTGTTGCAGTTGTGGGCGCGAAGCTGCCGGGAGATTTTCAGATTAAAAAGGCCAAGCTGCGCGGTGTCGTATCCATGGGCATGATCTGCTCGGCTAAGGAACTGGGTATGAATGACAAGCTGTTGCCCAAAGAGTTGCAGGAAGGTATTCTGGTGCTGCCTGAGGATGCTGAAATCGGTACGCCGATTACGAAGCTGCTGGCGCTGGATGATCAGGTGCTGGATTTTGATCTGACACCAAACCGTTCGGATTGTTTGAGTATGCATGGTGCGGCTTATGAAGTGAGCGCGATTCTGGGGCGTGACATTTCGCTGGCTGAACCGGCTAAGGATTTGGTGGAAATCAGCGATGCGGCGGCAGATCATCTGTTGGTAAAGGTGGATACACCTGAACTGTGTACGCACTATGCGGCTCGCTATATCACGGGTGTGAAAGTGGGGGCTTCTCCACTGTGGATTCAAAACCGCCTGATGGCGGCGGGAGTTCGTCCGATCAACAACATCGTGGATATTACGAACTATGTCATGCTGGAATACGGTCAGCCGTTGCATGCTTTTGATGCGGATAAGCTGGAAAATGGCAACATTGAAGTGCGTCTTGCTCGTGCAGGCGAAACATTGGTTACGCTGGACGATCAGGAGCGGAAGCTGGAGCCGCATATGCTGCTGATTACAGACGGCGTAAAGCCAATTGCGTTGGCAGGGGTGATGGGCGGAGCGAATTCCGAAGTTACGGATGCAACGGTCAGCATTGCGCTGGAATCCGCGAAGTTTGACGGCGGTACAGTTCGCAAAACGTCCCGTCAGCTTGGACTTCGTTCCGAAGCAAGCCTGCGTTTTGAAAAAGAGGTTGATCCGGGTGCTGTTGTACCTGCGGTGAACCGTGCGGCTGCACTGATTCAGCGTTATGCAGGAGGCACCGTGCATCAAGGCATCGTGGAAGCTGTTTCTGCGAAGGCCGAAAGCCGGATTATCAAGTTGTCGCTAGATAAAGTGAACCGGTATTTGGGAACAGAATTGTCGTTGCTTGAGGTGAAAACGATTTTCGGCAAGCTCCATTTCGGATGCGGTGACGTAGAGCAAGGTGTGTTGGAAGTGGAAGTGCCTACACGTCGCGGGGATATTACCATAGATGTAGATTTGATTGAAGAGGTGGCCCGCCTGTATGGTTACGACAACATTCCGACGACACCGATTGAAGGACCGACGACGCCGGGTGCTTTGACAGCATCGCAATCACTGCGCCGTTCGCTGCGTAAATTGCTGGCCCATGGCGGCTGGCAAGAGACGATTAGTTACTCGTTTGTGCATCCGGAAAGTGCAGGTTTGTTTAATGCGCTGACAGAGGGAAGCCATCCTGTACGTTTGGCGATGCCTATGAGCGAAGACCGCAGTGTGCTGCGTACGAGCATTATTCCGCAAATGCTGGATACAGCAGTGTATAACATGAACCGGAAGCAGGAAAATCTGGCGATTTTCGAAATAGGAACTGTATTTTATACCGGGGAACAAACGTTGACTCGCCAGCCGCAGGAAATTCAAGTGCTCAGTCTGCTGCTGACTGGAGTACGCCGTGAAAAACAATGGAATATCGGCGCTGAGAAGGTCGATTTCTTTGATATTAAAGGTGCATTGGAAACCGTGTTCGGCTATTTCGGATTGAGTGCAAGCATCCGTTATGTGGCTGACCAGCCGCAAAGCTATCACCCGGGACGTTCTGCCTCCGTATGGCTGGATGTGAATGGAACCTCCCAACGAATCGGCACCATCGGGCAGATCCATCCGGAGCTGCAACAGTCTTATGGGCTGAATGATACGTACGTAGCGGAAATTGCGTTGCAACAGCTGATCGAACACGCCAACAGCCATATTCAGTTCAGAGAGCTGGCTCGCTTCCCGTCCGTGGAACGTGACATTGCCCTCGTGGTGGATAAGGACGTAGAAGCAGGCGAACTGCTGCGTGTGATTCATGCGGCGGGCGGAGAGCTATTGCAGGATGCACGAGTGTTTGATGTATTTACAGGCAGCAAGCTTGGCGAAGACAAGAAGAGCGTAGCTATCTCCCTGACCTACCGTCACTGGGAGCATACGTTGACGGATGAAGAGATTAATGCGGCACATATTCCTGTCGTTACGTCTCTGGAACAAACTTTTGGAGCGGAATTAAGAAAGTAGCAGGAAATGCGGGGAGCCGTATCGAATCTTAGTGACAGAGGTTCGATACGGCTTTTTGGCCTATCATCATTGAAGCTCTCTACTCTGATATTCACCCGCTGCGGGGAAGCCGGACTAATGGGGTTGAACGCTTCACGAAGGGCGGGTTACCATAGTACCGGACACAACTTAGAATCAACATACAGTAGTATTGAAGGAGGGCTTAATTGTGACTACACCAGATCGTACTCGCGTCACTGTAGAGATCTACGGTACTTCTTATAAACTCGTCGGCAGTAATACCGATTATATGAAGCAGGTTGCCAATTACGTGGATGAGCGCATGCATAGCATTTCTCAGGCTCATTCGCGTCTTGATATGCCCCGAATTGCCGTACTGGCTGCGGTTCATATGGCAGAAGAAGCTGTACAAATTCAGGAAATTCAGAGTCATATGAACCGGTTGGCCGGGGAGCGGGCGGAGCTTCGGGGCGAACTGGCTCAACTCCAGACAGCTCTTGGAGAACAGCAGCAAAAAAATACGGATATGCAGCAGTCTTTTGCCCAATTGAAGGAAGAGAAGGAAACGGTTCTGAAAAAATGGAAGGAGACCGAATCCACATCAGCCAGGGAAGTTGCCGAATTAAAGGCGAAGCTGGAACAGCAGGAGAAAAAAGCGGCAGAACTCGAAAATGGACAAAAGCAGGCTGAACGTCAATTGGAGGAGTCCCGTCAGGAAGCTTCCCGTAAGCTGAAAGAGCAGCAGGAGGCGGCAAATGCCCGTATCCGCCAGATGGAGGAGCAAACCAAGAAGGAGCTGGCCGAAGCGGTCAAGCAGGCGGAAGCCAAGCTGTCGGCTGCGGAAAAGGCTCATCAGGAGCGTCAGCGTACAGAGCTGGACAAGCTGCGTTCTGCTTTGCAGCAGGAGCATAGCCGGAAGGTCACCGAATGGCAGGGCAAGTGGTCCGGGCTAAACGAGCAGTTGGAGCAGGAGCGTAAACAGGCGGAACTGGCGTTGAATGAAGAAAAGCTCCAGCATCAAGAAGCGGAGAAACGGGCCGAGGAAGCTGCACTGGAGCAGGAAATTCGGATCGAGGAGCTTCAAGAGCAATTGGAGCAGGTACAAGCAGGCAGTACAGAGCTGTCTTCCCGTCTGGGAGAGGCGCAAGAGCAGCTTGCAGCATTGAAGCAACAGCAGTCCGAGCTGGAGTCTATGCTAGAAACGCAGCGACAGGCTGCGACAGAACGCGAGCAGGCGGATACGCTTGCTCGTGAAGAGCTGCAAAGCCGTTACGATGAATTGACAGCGGAAGCCAAGGCAACGCAGCAGCAAGCGGCCAAGCTGGAGGAAGAACAGCGCCGGATGCAGAAGTTGCTGGAGCAGGCGCATGTGTCCTCCCGCAAACTGCAAAGTGAGTTGGCCACACTGGGCGAAAGCGAGAAATCTTGGAAGAAGCTTGCAGAGGAACGCCAGCTCGCAGTAGATGAGCTGGAGCTTTCGATATTGGAAGTACGTGAACAGAAGGATACTGTACAGGAGCAATTACAGCATGCCGTGGCTGAGGTTGAAGCTGTAAACCATAAATTTGCTGCACAGCAGCAACGTCTGTTGCAGTTGGAAGCGAGAATCAAGGAGCTTTCACCTGAGCTGATTCGCGCTCAGGATGAGCTGGAGAAGGCAATCCTGCGTGAGCAAGAAGGAACAAAGGCTTACAAAACCCTTCAGGAGCAGTATGGAAGCATGAAGAGCCGGGCAGAGCAACTGGGACAGAATATCAAGCAGCTCCAGCGTGAAGATAGCGAACGGCGGAAGGAACTGGAGCGCGCCGAAGAAGAATCACTGGAATGGCAGCTTAAATATGAGCAGTTGAAGGCCGAAGCGGAACGTTTGGAAGCCGAAGATGCTGCCCGTAAGAAAGAATTCGCCTCGTGGGAACGGGAAATAGCCGTAACTGTTGAACAAAAGGAACAGCTTCAAGAGGAAATTCGTCTGGCCGTTGAAGCTGCCGAGGCGGCGAAGGCTGAACAGCAATCTGTAGATCAGGAACGGATGGCTTTACAGTCCGAGCTGGAGGAAGTCGGTCAGAAGTATGAGCTGGCGGCTCATCAGCTTCGTCTTTTACAGGTTCAACAGGGTGTGGATCGGGAAAATACGGAGAAGATATCGATGGAATTACGTCAATTGCAAGAAGAATATACCAAGCTTCAATCCGAGTACAATGAGTGGATTGAATTAATTGAACAGGATCAGTAGATACGGATTATAAATGCAATGTAATGCAATCCCCGGCTGCTTATCGCCGGGGATTATTTGTATGCTGTATCCTATTCGGTTCTCGGATGACAAAAGGCTGTCCAGCGGCAGAAGAAATCTGCTGTGGAACAGCCTTGTCGGGAATGTGACCCCAAATTATTTCTCGCTCTTGCGGCCAGCTTCAAACGGTGTAGATACCGGAATGAACAGGTCGATAATCCCGATAACCAATGCAGCGAGCAATGCGCCCAAAAAGGAAACACTGACACTGGTTACGATATATTGAGCGATCCAGATAACCAGAGCGCTCACCAGGAAGCCTACGATACCGCGTCCGAATGGTGAAACGCGTCGGCCAAACATAGCCTCAATGATGTAACCGATCAAGGCAATGACAATGGCAAGGATCAGCGCGCTCCAAAAGCCGCCTACACTAAAGCCGGGAACGATCCAGCTTACGACCATCAGAACCAAAGCGGCGACGATGAAACGCACAATGTGCCCGAGAATGCTCACGGAATAACCTCCTTTGTTTTTTGAATGTACAGGGTTATACAAAGGTTATTGTGTGGCATGAAGGGCTTTCTTATGTGTAAAACGGAGTTGGCAAATAGCGTAAGTGCACGGCTTTCGTTATAATATAGATATAAGTGAAAGGAGTAGTGAAGTTGGACTCTAAAATTTTCAAAACCCTAGAATATCAAAAAATTTTAAATAAACTAAGTCACTATGCTCAAACGGCGATTGGTCAGCAGACAGCCCAGCGGCTACAGCCCAGCGATGATTTGGAACATATCAAGAAATTGCTGAAAGGCACGGATGAGGCCTATGCTGCCGATCGACTTAAAGGAGTACCCTCTTTTAACGGAGTTGTGGATATTACTCCAGCGGTCAAGCGCGCACGTATCGGCGGAACACTGAGTCCGCAAGAGCTGCTTGGCATTCGGACAACAGTCCAGGCAGCACGCCGTGTACAGGTGTACGTGGCAAGCTTGCATGAGGAAAATCCAGTGGAAACACTGCTGTATTGGAGTGAACAGCTTTCAGAACAGAGAGGTCTGGAAAACTCGATTAAAGGCTGTATCGACGAAAATGCAGAGGTGCTGGATTCTGCCAGTACAGAGCTTTCACAGATCCGCAGAGAGCTGCGCTCGGGTGAAGTGCGTATTCGGGAAAAGCTGGATTCCATGATTCGTTCCTCCACCGTATCCAAAATGCTTCAGGATCAGTTGATTACAATCCGTGGAGACCGTTTTGTAATTCCGGTTAAAGCCGAGTATCGTTCTTATTTTGGCGGAATTGTGCATGATCAATCCGGGTCCGGGGCAACGCTGTTTATCGAGCCTGAATCCATCGTGGCCATGAACAACAAGCTGCGGGAAACACGGTTGAGAGAAGAACGCGAAATCGAAGTGATTTTACAAAAGCTGACTGCACTTGTCGCAGAACAAGCGGATATGCTGCTATACGATGTAGATGTTTTGGGGACGCTTGATTTTATTTTTGCCAAAGCGCGTCTTGCTCGTGAGATGAAGGCAACCTTGCCTTTGATGAATGATCGTGGTTACTTGAAGCTGAAAAAAGGCAGACACCCTCTTATTCCGTTGGAGCAGGTCGTTCCGATTGATGTGGAGTTGGGCAATTCGTACACTTCCATTATCGTAACCGGACCGAATACTGGGGGGAAAACCGTTACGCTGAAAACCATCGGCTTGCTTAGTCTGATGGCGATGTCTGGACTTTTTGTGCCTGTAGAGGACGAAAGCCAACTGTGCGTATTTGATGCTATCTATGCAGATATTGGTGACGAGCAAAGTATTGAGCAAAACTTGAGTACTTTTTCCAGTCATATGACCAATATTATCAGCATTCTGAAAAATATGACGCCGAAAAGCCTTGTGTTGCTTGATGAGGTAGGTGCAGGAACCGATCCTGCGGAAGGCTCGGCTTTGGCTGTATCCATTCTGGAGCATATGCATGCTTTGGGTTGCCGTATGGTTGCGACGACTCACTACAGTGAATTGAAGGCCTATGCCTATGAGCGCAAAGGAATCATTAATGCGAGCATGGAGTTCGATGTTGCTACATTAAGTCCGACATACCGCCTGCTCGTGGGTGTACCTGGTCGAAGTAACGCTTTTGCCATTGCTGAGCGCTTGGGATTGCCGGGCCGTATTTTGGATTATGCACGTGGTGAGGTGACGGAAGAAGATCAGCGCGTAGAGCACATGATTGCGTCACTGGAACAGAACCGTTTGACAGCCGAGCAAGAGCGGGAAAAGGCGGAACAATTGCGCGGTGAAATGGAAGAACTGCGCACCCGTCACCAGAATGAACTGGAGAAGTTGGAAGCACAGCGGGAGCGTTTGCTGGAGAAAGCTGCGGACGAAGCGAGAAGTCTCGTGGACAAAGCTCGCAGTGAAGCGGAGATAATCATTGCTGATCTGCGTAAGTTGGCTCAGGAAGAAGGGGCTTCTGTTAAGGAACATAGGTTAATTGCAGCCCGCAAAGAGCTGGATGAAGCGGAACCGAAACAGCGTAAGAAAAGCGCAGTCAAGCGCCCGGCGGCTACACGTACTCGCTCTATCGTAGCGGGTGATGAGGTATCCGTTCACAGCCTGAATAAAAAAGGCCATGTGGTGGAACTGTCTGGCAGCAAGGAAGCCGTGGTGCAGTTGGGCATCATGAAAATGAAGGTCAGTCTGGACGATCTGGAGCTGCTGCAACCCGCCCAAACAACTACACCTAGAGCCCAGAAATCGGTAACCAGCATTAAGCGAACACGGGATGATAATGTGCGAAACGAGCTTGATCTGCGTGGTGCGAACGTAGAGGAAGCACTGATGGAGGTAGATCGCTTCATGGATGAAGCATTTCTGGCCAATCTGGGGCAGGTACACATTATTCATGGCAAAGGTACAGGGGTTCTTCGGACCGGTATTCAGGAGTACCTTCGCAAGCATAAGCATGTGAAAAGCTACCGTATCGGAAATTACAATGAAGGTGGCACAGGCGTGACAGTTGCTGAATTGGAATGAGCTACGGGTTACCGGCTAAGGCCGGGAACGCTTTGTAGAACGGGAGGGACAAAGTGAAGATGGCGATTGATGAATTGCTGTCACATCCGTTAGGAATGATGCTGGGCTATTTCTCGGTGGCGGTGCTGGAGCTGATTGTATTTTTGTCTTGCTTTGAGCTGGTAACCCGGTATAAATGCTGGGAAGAGATCAAACGCGGCAATATTTCGGTAGCGATGGCTACGGGCGGGAAAATGTTTGGCATTTGCAATGTGCTCCGCTTTGCGATGGAGGCCAAATCGAGCGTGTACGATACGATGATTTGGTCGTTCGTTGGCTTTTTACTGCTGCTTGCGGCGTACTTTCTGTTTGAGTTTCTGACACCGGTATTCTCAATCGATCAGGAAATTAAGGAGGACAACCGCGCTGTCGGCTTGTTCTCGATGATTATCTCGATATCGTTATCTTATGTGATTGGTGCCAGTGTAACTTGACACATCCTGTATACTAGAGCTTGGTATACGCATGGAACGGAAGGATGATGAAGCTTGGAAATGACTATTTGTCCATGGTGTAACATGGAAATTATTTGGGATGAAGAATTGGGACCTGAAGAAGAGTGCCCTTATTGCCATAATGACCTGAAAGGGTATTCGGATATCACCGATGATGAAGATGAAACGGAATCTGATTCTGCACATGTTGATGGGCATACGGATGAGCACCAACATGGAGAAAGTGAACACATGCATACTCATGCACATGACCACAGCCATGATGATGCGACTTCTGTGGGTCAAGCAGCGCTTTCCCCTGAAAAGGGTGACCTAAAGGGCTATCGTACGTTGAGCATTCAGCTTGGGGATGAGGATGAGCAGGATATTTTATATGAAGCAGAGGATGAAGCCGTAGTTGAAAAGCCGGCTGACGCTCCGCTGTTACAGGACAACGAGCTTCACAAGCTGCCTGTGCTGCATACCCTGCAAAAATTCGAAGAAAGCGGTGCGGATCTGATGGCTTATGAACAAGGCGCTGAACAAATACTCGACAGACAAGATGAGGTTCTCGAATGTTCCCAATGCGGTGAATATATGCTGCATGCAGGTTCGCAAACCGTGACCGGAGAAGGCTTTGTACCGTCGATGTCTCCTGCGCTTGGCAGACCTGTTCTGGATTTGCCGTTTGTCTTAAATGTATATGTATGTCCAAGCTGCTTCCATGTTCAGCAGACGTTGTCAGAGGATGACCGATTGCGTTTGTTAGAGAAGCTGAGTGGTATTTCCAACAATTAAATTATATTCCCCCGGATAAGCCCAAGTTGAACTTGGGCATCTTAAACCGAAGAAGCTCTGAAGCAAGCTGAGATAAAAGGAGCTGAATGGTGATTTTCGGTTAGGGGGAACTACATTGAAATCAAACCTGAACGGACAATCCATTCTGCTACTAAGCCTGAATGGATTGTTTGTGTTTGCAGCAGCTCTGTCAGGTACTTTTCTTAACGTATATCTGTGGAAAAGCAGGCAGGATTACGCGATGATTGGCTGGTTTAATGTCAGCCAGCAAATTGCGCTGGGAATCATGGTTTGGGTAGCTGGAAAATGGGTCAAGGAGCATAACAAAATGAATGCTCTGCGCGTAGGGACCGCATTGTCCGGGTTATTTTATCTAGTGGTTTTATATACGGGATCGCAGGCTGTAAACTACATATGGCCGTTAGGGATGCTTTTGGGTGCAGCATTGGGTTTGTTTTGGCTAGCTTTTAATGTGATTTTTTTTGAGGTCACAGATCGGGTAAGCCGGGATCATTTTAACGGATGGGTGGGCCTGCTGGGCTCGTTTTCGGGCATTGTCGGTCCTTGGCTGTCCGGCTGGATTATCGCCCGTATGGAGGATGATGCGGGATACCGCGTGATATTTAGTATCTCTCTGGCACTTTATGTGGTAGGGGTAGTGCTGAGTTTCTTTCTTCACAAGCGTAAGACGACAGGAAGTTACAATTGGCTGGAGCCCAAGCAGCGTTTGTCGCAAAAAGGAAGTATGTGGCGGCCATTGTCGTTGTCGCTTGTTACACAGGGCATCCGTGAAGGAGTTTTTGCCTTCCTGATTACGCTGCTTGTGTACGTCGCTACTCAGCAGGAGTGGAAGCTGGCGCAGTTTTCGCTTATTACATCCGCAGTTTCATTTTTCAGCTTTTGGGCTGTTGGCAAATGGCTCAAGCCACATTATCGCTCGGTTGGCATGCTGTTGGGTGCCGTGTTGCTGGTGATTGCGCTTTTGCCGTTACTGTGGCGTATGGAGTATAGCACGTTGCTGATTATGGGCATCGGGACCGCCTTGTTTTTGCCGTTATATTTAATCCCGATGATTTCTGCGAGCTTTGACCTGATGGGCGTGAGTGAAGAGGATGCTAATCAGAGGGTGGAACTGGTCGTACTGCGCGAGTTGTGTCTAATGGTAGGTCGATTGACCGGAATGCTTATCTTTCTAAGTGTGTTGAGTATGAGTAAGGCACCTATAGCCATGATTTGGCTGTTGATTGGGCTTGCATTAATGCCCGTGGCGGGATGGGTATTTATGCGCAATGTGCTAAAGAAGGAGCAAACAACGAAACAGAGCAAGTCTCATTCCAAGGCACGACGCTGGCACAGGCAAACCGAGTAGCTTGAAATATATTCAAAAAAGAGCCTCCAAACCCACGGAAATGGGAATGGGAGGCTCTATCGTACTTCGTATTTCGTATTTATTAAGCCAGCGGCTCCGTGATTTCGGGTGAAGGCTTGGTGGTACGTGTTAGTGAAAAAATCTCCATCTCAGGTCGGTGTGTGCCCGTTAGTTCATCGGCCAACAGCTGTGCAGCCATCATGCTGGTGACTGTGCCGTTTCCCCCGTAGCCCTCCAGAAAGTAGCAGTTCGGAAAGCGCGGGTGCGGGCCAATATACGGTAAGCCATCATGGGAGGAACCAAAGACGGCAGCCCACGAATAATCAATCTTGAAGGGTATATCCGGAAAATGCTCCTGTAATGCTTGCAGCAGCTTTTTCTGTTGGTGTAGTAGCCTGACTTCACGTTGGTCCGGGTCGAGTACAGGTTCATCCAGCCCCCCGATAATCACGCGTCCATCCGTAGTGGAGCGTATATACAGATAAGGACGGGCGGTTTCCCAGATCAGACATTGCTCATGCCACATGGCTGAATCTCCAACCGGATGGGTAGCAATCGCATAAGAGCTTTCCAGTATGGCTCCACGATCCTTTTTAATTTCCTGCGTTTCATAGCCTGCCGCAAAAATAACCTTTTTCGCCCGAATGGTTCCACCGCTGGTATGACAAACGACCTCATTGTCGCCAAATTCAAAATGTTTCGCTTCGGTATGCTCATATAAGTGTACACCAAGACGGCTGGCAGATTGCAGGAGTCCCTGTGCAAAACGAAACGGATTTACCTCTGCATCTTCATGTGTATACAGCGCAGCTGGTTTTCGAAAAGGAAAACGGGCAGCCACCTGTTGCTCATCCCAATATTCCACTGGGAATCCAAAGCGGGTTAACTGTTCGAATTCTTTTTGGAGCACCGACACATCCTCCGGCGTACTCGCATAATACAGGCTGCTGCGACGGATAAAGGACGGGTCGATGTCCACTGTGCTGGCCAGCTTTTCCAACTGATCCAGAGCATCCTTACACATCCGATAAAACAGCACCCCATTAGCTTCGCCAAAAGTGTTGATAAAAGAGGTCAGCGTCTTATCATTGCTATATTGCAGCAATCCGGTATTGGCCGAAGAACTTCCGTGCGCCAGCTTACGCTTGTCAATGACCACCGTATCCACCTGTCGTTCTCCCAGCAGTCGGGCACAGAGTGATCCACCCATCCCACCCCCGACAATAAGCACATCACAAGCCAAATCTTCTGTTAAAGAAGGAAAATCCAGTTTGTGCTCCAGGGTACCAGGCCAATACGTATTCCCACTAATCAATTCCATAACAAATACTCCTTATTAAGCAATGTAATATGCAATATCCAATGTGTGTAGTTATTTTGAATCCCGTGGCAACAGCGATCGTAAGATCAAATGGATCGCGTAGCGTCCTCGATAGCAGAACCGCCCTCACTAAATCGTCAAATTTCGATAAACTCGGCTCCTCTTCCCATATACATATAATTCCGCCAAAACGGACAAGCTAACCAGCGTGCAACAAAACATTTAAGGAGGCACAGACCATGCAATCTACGAACATGCAACCTTTGACTGGCAAAGAACTGGAGTACATCGTGGACTCCATTTCCAATGAAGAACTGCTGCTCAAGCAATGTGCGGCAACGGCAGCATCCGTTCAGCATCCTGCCATTCAGCAAGCTTGTCTGCAATTCGCGAGAACTCATGAGCACCACCTGAATCTGCTTTCAAATGCCCTTCAACAGCACCAGCAGATTGCCCCTATGCAACCGCAGCAGTAACTATGGATTAACCAACAAAGGAGGTAATATCACGATGTTTTCACAGAACAATACGTCATTTATGCCCGAAGAAGATTTGCTCTATACCATTCTTGCCGATATGAAACGCACGGTGGGAGAGTATACAACGGCGACAACTGAATCCAATTGTCCGTCTGTGCGCCAGCTTTTCACCGACCTTACGAGCGATACACTGCGTCTGCAAGGTGATTTGTACCGTTTGATGAGTCAGAACAACATGTACTCCACCACGACCAAAGCGCTGCGCACCGATTTGGACAAACAGATTCAGGAAGCCCGAAAAACCCAACAGGAATGCCAGCAGTTCATTCAGCAAAAATCGTCCTCCGCGGGAGTGTATAGCCAGCCTATGCATCAACAGGGCCAGCCTTCTCACCAAAACAACCCTTACTATATGTAAATGGGGCACTCCGCTTTTGAAGCTTTTTCTCATAACAAGCCGTCCGTCTGCCGGGTTCACCGGGGCGGGCGGTTTTTCTTTGCAGGTTTAAAGCACGTATTGTATGATGTATAGTAATCTCTTTTGATGGAGGCCTTATGTAGAATGACAGAACTGAATGATTTGAAATTAAAAGTGCTGGAATTGTTAAAAGAAGATGCAAGAAGGACGCCGACTCTGCTTGCTACCTTGCTGGGAGTTGCCGAACAGGATGTATGTACCGCGATTAAAGAGCTTGAAGACCAACATGTGATCGTCAAATACGCCGCTGTGGTCAATTGGGATAAAGTTGACGACGAGAAGGTTACTGCTTTAATTGAGGTGCAAATTACACCGGAGCGGGGAAGAGGATTTGAAGGCATTGCTGAACGGATTTATTTGTATCCACAAGTTAAATCGGTATATCTCATGTCTGGTGCATACGACTTGTTAGTGGAAGTAGAAGGACGCAATCTTCGCGAGGTAGCGAACTTTGTGTCGGAAAAACTGTCGCCTATTGATTCGGTCCTGTCTACCAAGACCAATTTTACGCTCAAAAAATACAAACAGGACGGAATTATCTTCGAAGATCATCAGGAAGATAATCGTCTGATGATTTCGCCGTAAAGGAAGATCATGATGAATATCAAACCTGAAGCATTGACCGACAGTAACAAAGCCATGAGCTCATATTTGTCTCCATTGGTGCGCGAGATTCCATCCTCGGGTATTCGTAAGTTTTTTGATCTGGTGGGCGGCAACAAGGATATTATTACTCTGGGGGTAGGCGAACCGGATTTTACAACCCCTTGGCATATGCGGGAAGCCTGCGTCTATTCATTGGAGCGGGGTTTTACCAGCTATACTTCCAACGCGGGGACGCCTGAACTGCGTGAGGCGATTAGTGAATATCTGGATGAGCAATTTGCAGTCCGCTATGATCCAAAAAGTGAAATCATCGTGACGGTAGGCGGCAGTGAAGCGATTGACCTAGCTTTGCGTGCGTTAATTGTACCTGGCGACGAAATTCTCGTTCCTGAGCCATGCTACATTTCGTATTCTCCGATCACTTCGATTGGCGGCGGTATTCCCGTAGGGATTGAAACCTTCGCCAAGGATGAATTCAAGCTGACAGCAGAGGCGCTGGAGGCTAAAATCACACCTAAATCCAAAGTGCTGATTTTATGCTATCCAAGCAATCCAACTGGGGCGACCATGACCTATGAGGATTGGCTTCCGATTGCGAAAGTTGTAGAAAAGCATGATTTGATCGTCATTTCTGATGAAATTTATGCAGAATTGAACTATGGTGAGAAGCATGTCAGCTTCGCGGCTATGCCAGGCATGATGGATCGTACCATTCTCGTCAGCGGTTTCTCCAAAGCCTTCGCCATGACGGGCTGGCGTATTGGATATACATGCGGGCACCCTGATTTAATTGCCGCTATGCTTAAAATCCACCAGTATACCGTGATGTGTGCGCCTTCGATGGGTCAGGTTGCGGCTCTTGAGGGTCTACGCAATGGTTTGGGCGAGAAGGATCGCATGGTGGAAGCTTACAATCAGCGTCGCCGTCTGATGGTTGAGGGGTTTCGGGAAATTGGTCTGGAATGCCACGAACCGAGAGGGGCTTTTTATGTTTTCCCAAGTATTCAAAGCACAGGGCTGAGCTCGGATGAGTTTGCGCAGCGTCTTTTGGCAGAGGTCAAGGTTGCGGCTGTGCCGGGGAACGTATTCGGTTTGGGGGGCGAAGGATACCTTCGTTGCTCATATGCGACCTCTGTGTCTCAACTGACGGAAGCATTGGATCGGATCGGTCAATTTGTGGAAAAAGTAAAAAAAGAAGGTTAAAATTATTTTTTTATGGGTAATTCATAGAAAAAAGTATTTTATTTCTAAATTTATATGCTATAATATAAAATCGAAAGCAGGAAGTTCAATTTTTCAATTGCAGGAGGAATGCTCATGTCATATGTTGGATATAATTCATCGGGTTCAATAGGATACGACATTTCCCTGGAAGATGAAATTTTGTTCCTGCGCAATGAGATGATGCGGACGTTTCAGGAAGAGAAGTCCTTCACCTCTGATCTTGTCATTGAGATCAGTTGCAAGCTCGATTTGAAAATTAATGAATACATGAAGCTGTACGGTACGGAATGCAAGGTGTAACCGTGTGAAGCCAGCCGTACGTATAGAGAAGGCCGCAGGGCCTTCTTTTTTTGCGTTCACAACTTATGATATATTAGTGGCATGGAAGAGGGGGCGTACATATGAGAGCAGGGCTGAAAAGGCTGTCGCCATGGATCATCGGAATGCTGGCACTCGTGCTGTTGGCGGGATGCGGGGGGCGAGACAAGGACAGTTTCACCATTTTTATCATGGATAAGCAAGGGGATGCTTCAATTATTCGTGATGAGTTGGCGCAAAAGCTTAAGGATAAACTGGGCGAACAGGCTCCAACCATCGAGATTGCAGTTAGCCCATTGTATAACCAGCAGAAACTGGTCGTTGAATATGCGGCTGGGGAAAACGATCTGTTTATTTTGCCGGAAGAGGATATGAAGTTGTATGGACAGAATGGTTCGAATTTGCCTTTAGACGATGCTTTTGACAAGAAAACGTATGCTCGGGGTGTGTTCGAGGGCGGCGTATTTAAGGAGAAGGAGCAGGGGGAAAAAGGAACAGATATGATCAAGGAAACTCATTTGTTCGGGATTCCGGTGGAGCAGATGAAGATGTTCAAGGATGTAAAATATAACTCCAAAACATTATTTGCTACCGTGCCACCGCGTACGAGTAATAAGGAAGAAGCCATTAAGGTATTAAAAGCACTGACGGAATGATAGAGGGGATGAGATACCATGGGGATTTATACAAGAACAGGTGATGAGGGACAAACCTCGGTGATCGGCGGTCGGGTGGCCAAGGATGATGACCGTGTGGAGGCATACGGTACGATTGACGAACTGAACAGCTTTGTAGGACAAGCGATCAGCTTTGCCGAAGGAGAAAAGTTTGCAGATATTCGGGCCCAATTGGAGGAAGTACAGCAGGAACTGTTTGATTGCGGCTCGGATTTGGCGTTTATCAAAATCAACGAAAGCAAATACAAGGTGAAGGATGAGCTGGCAGAGCGGCTGGAAGGCTGGATTGACGCATGTCAGGAGGAAAATCCGAAGGTGGAGCGGTTTATTATTCCGGGAGGCAGCACGTTGTCCTCAGCGCTTCATGTTTGTCGTACGGTTTGCCGCCGCGCGGAACGTCGTGCTGTCACACTGGGCAAGCATACGGAAATCAATCCTGCGGTACGTCGGTATTTGAACCGTCTGTCCGATTATTTCTTCGTCGTGGCCCGCACCGCGAATGTACGTCAAGGGGTGCCGGATGTCGAATATGTGCGCAGCAAAAAAGTGTTCCGCAAATAAGGAGGCAACCGGGAATTTGTGATGAGTTTGTACTATGAACCTATCGTGTATACGATCCCTCCTGAGGAGGAGGGAATGCTGTTGAAGACCATTTTGCAAAAACGTATGAATGTTTCACGCAAGCTGATATCCAAACTCAAGCTGACGGAACAAGGCATTATGCTGAACGGAACACGAGTGTATATCAGTGTAAAGGTACAGTCCGGGGATCGGGTGGAAATTCGTATGGAGCGCGAGCGTTCCGATGATATTTTGCCTGAACCGATTCCTTTTGACATTTTGTTCGAGGATGAGCATTTATTGGTTGTCAACAAGGCGGCGGGTATGATTGTCCATCCGACTCACGGTCATTACACGGGAACACTGGCTAATGGGGTTGTGCATTATTGGCAGACCAAAGGCGAGCTGTTCCGGTTTCGCCCCGTTCATCGTCTGGATCAGGAGACGACTGGAGTTCTTGTGGTGGCTAAAAATCCATATGTACACCAGCATATTTCCGAGCAAATGACTATGGGAACGGTGGATAAGCGTTACACTGCCCTGGTGCACGGTTGCCCTGATCCACAGGAAGGCAGGGTGGATGGGCCGATTGACCGTAATCCGGATGATCTACATTTGCGCATGGTGACCCCTGATGGTTATCCGGCTCTTACACTGTATAAGCTGGAGGAAGCCTGGAATGAGGGGAGTCGCATCGGGATCAAGCTGGAATCCGGGCGTACGCACCAAATCCGGGTACACATGACTTCTATCGGATGTCCGTTGATCGGAGATAAAATGTACCGAAATACGCCTGCTGACGCTGCGCAACGTGAGCGTTATGATCAGCTGGATGCCCAGATGCCCCGACAGGCACTGCATGCCTCAGAGCTGTCCTTGGTGCATCCTGTGACCGGAGAGCAGTTGACGTTTTGCGCTCCTTTGCCGGACGATATGGCTAAGTTGCAGGAGCTGTTAAGAAATCAAAATGGAGGGTTAACATAACGATGAGCCAGTTGAAAGTATACCAGTACTCCAAATGCAGCACTTGCCGCAATGCAGTGAAATGGCTGCAAAGCAAGGAACATGAAACGGAATTGGTTCCTATTTTTGAACAACCTCCCGGCCCGGAGGAATTAGCTGATTTAATAAGCAAAAGTGGACTGGAGCTGAAAAAGTTTTTCAATACGAGCGGTGAGGTTTATAAGGAGCTAAAGCTAAAGGACAAGCTGGCAGACATGAGCCGTGAAGAGCAAATCTTGCTTTTATCCTCGAATGGAAGATTGATCAAGCGCCCGATTGTAACAGACGGGAACAAAGTAACGGTAGGCTTCAAAGAGGAAACATTTGAGGAAGCATGGGGCGCTCAATAACGTCCAATTCGGCTCCGCGATATGTTATACTGTTGGGGTTAAATAATAATATCATGAATGGGAGCAATACAATCTGTGACACAACGTAAAGAACAATCCATAATGCTGGTTGACGGCATGGCTCTGTTATTCCGCGCTTATTATGCAACTGCTGCAAACGGTTATATAAGGCGTACAAAGGCCGGAGTGCCAACGAACGCCATATATGGTTTTATTCGATATTTTTGGGATGCGGTACAAACCTATAATCCAACGCATGTCGTATGCTGCTGGGATATGGGAGGAACGACGTTCCGCGGGGA